>CP066693.1:0-916471 GCA_016432525.1 Candidatus Woesebacteria bacterium
AAATCATAGGAATAAATTTTAATTTCATGAATTTCTGAAAACGCAGCAATATAACTGTCTATGTAAGAAATATTATTTCTTTCCCAAATACTTAACGATCTCTCGATTAAATCCTTATTGCACTCAACGGTCTCAAGATGGATTAAAGCTCTAACTTTTTCTATAACAGAAAGCTTCTCTAACTCATAATATGAAGATAAAACCCAAATTATTTCTGCAACAATTACATCAAGAAGGATATTTTTTGTTTTTTTGTTAAGAAACAAACTTTTAACACGAAACGCCTTTTTTGGATCATCATTAACCAAAAATCGGATTATTAGATTCGTATCAATAAGACTTTTTTTCATATTCACGTTTCAAGTGTTCACCAACTGAGCGGTCCATAGCATCAATATCAAACAACTTTTTGGGGTTGACAGATCCCTGAAACGCAAAAAAAGATGGAATTGGCTTAATCACTACCTCATCTTTTTCATTTATTTCAAATCTAACTTTACCCTTGGGCTCAATCCCCAACTTCTTTCGCAAAAAAAGAGGGATAGTTGTCTGTCCTTTTTGAGTTACAGAAGATATATAATTCACAGTAGTATTACTGTAATACAAAAGTAATACTATGTCAAGTTTGTATTACAAATCAGAATTAACCCAGATCCCCAGTAACAAGAATGGAAGGTTCCTCAGAACCTATTGTGTTACTAAGTATCACCAAACGTGTTGTCCCGAAGCTAACGGCACGTATAGAGGAACCGCTCCTCTACCAACAACTCAAGCGGGGGGAAAACAAAAAGATATTAAATATGTCAAACCAATAGAAAAAAAAGATAGTCAAAAGATATAAAAGTAGATCAAATTATTAATTCAAATGAAGCTTTCTGTGAATTTCTTGACGTACAAAGTGTTTTTGCCTGAAAGTTGCGAATGGCATCTTTACTTTAAGGTTGTGTGAATATGCTCTTTGTTGTAGTAGTTAATGGTTTGGTGTATGGCTTCGATAAGCTCTCCAACAGTTTCAAATCTCCATTTAAAATTATTGGCTGCATAGCAACCA
This sequence comes from Candidatus Woesebacteria bacterium, assembly GCA_016432525.1. Lineage (GTDB taxonomy): Bacteria > Patescibacteriota > Microgenomatia > UBA8517 > UBA8517. Next base: position 1,052 of record CP066693.1, read on the forward strand.
TTTCGTGATAATAAAAATCAATTTCAGGAATTGGATTTAACAAAAATATCGGTTTATTCATCGAGTAAGCAAACCCCATCTCCAAGAATGAATTTCCTCCAACATAATTCTTAGTTCTATTCTTATCGTAGTTTGCAATTAACACGCAGTCAGCCTCAACAATGTGATTGTAATGCTTACGAATGTAGTCATATTTGATCTTGATCTGATGAGTATCTACATATTTATTTGCTGCGATCTCTTTTAATTGGTCGTCAGTATCTGGATTTGGCAATATAACTTTATGACCGAGAGTACCCAGCTCTTTTTTAAGTTTGAGCATTTTCAGAAAGTTAGTCATTGATCCACACACAACGATTTTCATATTATTATTCTTTCTATTTGTTTATCTTCTGAAGCAGTTCCCCTCTCACTTTTTGAATTTTGGAGATAACAAAGTTTGCATCATCAAGAGCCTTCTGTGCATCATCTTTCTCATAACCCTCTTCTTGATGTAATGCTGGGCCACGTTTTCTTGAAAGATCAATAGAAATTCTCTCTATCTTCTCAGCATCTTGTCCCAGATCGAAATCGTGAGCTTTTAATGTTCTTATAGCTAGTGGAGCTTGGTCGTGATCTTTAGGATAGTGGATACCGATTAAAGCCAGGATCGCAGATAACTCTAGTTCTACAGCCTCCTGTGATCTTCTTATACTCATGTTCCAAGCATTACGCTCAAACGAGCTTTGGGCATGGTTGACACACTCATCCGCTGCAGTAAATAGTAGTTCTGATCTTTTAATGTTATTCATATCTATATTTATAAATTGATCTTGTTTTCTAGAATATAAGAAAAATCATCATATAATATCCAACAAGTTTTTTCGCTGGCCAATTCTACTCTTCTTCCGCCTATATTTCCAATCTTGGTCTTGATTTCCTTAATCAGATCTTTAGCGAAATCACCTGTATCTTTGATTATTAACCCCTGTTCGGTTGCGTCAAAAGAGACCCATAAATAATCTCTAGCTTTACTCTTACTTATTAAAAATGGATAGATTTCTGGGTAGATCTTTTTATCTGTCAGTTTCATATATTCATCAGTCTTTCTTAAACCAAGAATAATCGAGGTTAGAATTTCATTGAGTTCGTTTCTCTTAATCTTTGAGTTATCGAAAAATGTAAAAATATCAATATCACTTGATCCTTTTGCTTCACCCCTGCTGACTGAACCAAAGATCACAAGGGAGAGGATTTTATCTCCTAACCTTTTATCGATCTCTGTTTTGAATATATCTAGTAGCCTTTGATAAGTTTCTATCCCTAATGCTGTCGGCTCATCTGCACTTGTAGTACTTAGAAATTGATCAATCAATTTAACGTCATTCTTATCTTTGTCTCTGTTTACGAAAGTCTTGTAATCACGAACTTCTTCTAATCTTACAAAAGGAACTCCTTTTATGATCTCTGCTTCTTTAATCATTGTTGGAATGTTCTTGCGTGTTGGAGCGAACCACCAGTTTGAGATCTTTATTTGAGCAATCCTAATGAATCCCTCTTCGTCTGGTTTATGCCTCTTATCCAGAAGTTCAGTCCAGAGTTTATCTGTCACTATCACATCAATGTTTGGAGCTTCTCTCATCCCTCTTACAGCCATAACAGCACTTCCAAACACGGCATATTGATCCTTTGGGAAGTTCTGCTTTTTTAAAGTATCTATGAGGTAATCTATTTTCATGTCCTACATTATTCTAGCAATTTCCTCTTCAGTAAACCAAATTCTCAAAAACCCAAAAAATTTTCAACTCAACCCAATAACTGCAATTTTTTGCGAACTTCCTAACCTAGCTGATCCTAATAAATTCTTTTGCTATAATCAAACCTAACGGGGACTGGCTCAATGGTAGAGTGCGCGTTTCGGGTACGCGAGATTCCGGGTTCGACTCCCGGGTCCCCGACTTTAGAGGTTACCTCTCTTCTTTACTATAAACAAGCTCGTCGGCCAGACTTCCATATCCAAACACTTCGTGATTTTCAAAAAGAAGATGCATTTCCTTCTCAGCTGCCTCAGGAGAATCCGACGCATGGATTAAGTTATGCTGGCCACTCATGCCAAAATCTCCCCTTATGGATCCTGCCTCAGCCTCTCTGCCTTTTGTTGTCCCAACAATTTTTCTAACAGCAGGGATTACATCAAGCCCTTCCCAAACCATTGCAACAATAGGTGTCCACATCATGAATTTTTTGAGATCAGAAAAAAAACTTTTGTCTTTATGGTGAGCATACCATTCATCTAAAATATCATGAGTAAGCCTTACCATTTTTATTCCAACCAACTTCAGCCCTTTTCTTTCAAATCTATTAATTATTTCTCCAACCAATCCTCTCTGAAGTCCATCGGGTTTAACAAGCACAACTGTCTTTTGCATATATAAATTGTAAATCAAAATTTAAAAATTACAAAAGCTTTTCAAACTGGCTTTTGTCTTTAAACGGTCCAATTATAGCAAGGTTCAAGTTCTGGGGTTTAAATATTCTCTTTGCAACTTCAATTACATCCTCCACGCTCACTTTATCAATTCCTTTATAAATGTCCTCAGGTAGTTCTAATTTATTCAAAAGCAACTCTTTCCATGCCAAATACTCATTTACTTTTCTTGTATTTTCCAAAGCAAGAGCCAAATGCCCTTTTATAAATTCTTTTGCTTTGGCAAGTTCCTCTTTTGATATTCTAGCCAGTTTCTTTGAAGTCATTTTGTTGTGTTCCTCAATCATTACCTTTATAGCCTCAGTAGCTTTCTTTGGATCCACTCCTGCATATGTCCCAATGTAGCCGGTATCGACATAATAGTCAGTATCGGATCGAACAGAATATGCAAGACCACGTCTCTCTCTTACTTGAATAAAAAGTCGTGAGCTCATTCCTCCACCTAAAATTGTCGCCAGTACTTCTTCTTTAAACTGATCAGAATTATCCAATTTGTTTCCTAAATATCCCAAAATTAAATGGGCCTGCTCGTTTTTCTTACTAACAAGTTTAAATCTAGGTCTATTTTGCAAAACTTTAATTTTAGTCTCTTCTTTCTCCTTACTTTCGTTACCTATAATTCCAAAATATTTTTCTGTCAACTCCATAACTTCTTTTTCTTTAACTCCACCCGCTACTGTCAAAAGCATATTTTCTGTATGGTAATGTAACTTTCTATATCTCAAAAAATCTTCCCGTTTTATGGATTTTACAGAGTCTTTTGTTCCTATAATATCCTCACCTAAACTAGTATTTTCAAAAATCAAGTTTTCAAAAACATCACCTATTTTAGATACCGGTGTATCTTCGTACATTGCCATTTCCTCCAAAATTACTCCTTTTTCTTTTTCTATATCCTCTTCACGAAGCAAAGGATTTAATACCATATCAGACAAAACATCCATTGATTTATCCAAATTTGAAGCTCTTGCCTTTATATAAAAATTAGTCCATTCCTTGCTAGTTCCTGCATTAAATTCTCCTCCCATTGCATCCACGGCTTGAGATATCTCTCGCGCCGAAGGTCTCTTTTTTGAACCCTTAAAAACAATGTGCTCAGTAAAATGCGATATTCCTCCAATTTTCTTATCTTCAAATTTTGATCCCACCCCAACCCAAAAAGTCACAGTAGCAGATTCAACTGAAGGCATAGGAGTGACCAAAACCCTAAGTCCGTTTTTAAGTTTATGTTTGACAACATTCATAGCTGACTATTTTGCTACATTTTGTTAGGAGCATCAATCCCTAAAACAAAAAGTCCATTTTTAATTATTTGTCCAACTGCCATATTAAGGGATAATCTAAAATCTTCTTGTTCTGATCCAATCATCTTATGTTTGTTGTAGAAAGTATTATATTTTTGAGCCAAATTATAAAGATAATTACAAACTATATTAGGTGAGTAACTTTTAGCGGCAATGGCACTTATCTCACCAAATCGACATAAATACCTCATCAAATCCGATTCTTCCGAATTTAAGTCTAAATTTTCAAATTTATTTTTTTCTGTTTTTCTCTTTGCCTTTTTTGCTTTTTCCAAAACACTTTGTGTTCTGGCATAGGTGTATTGCATGTAGGCTCCACTATTTCCTTCCATATTTAAAATCTCATCCCAATCAAAAATAATATCTCCTATCGGGTCCCTCTTAAGCTCATTCCATTTAAGTGCCCCAATTCCCACCTGTGAATCAATCTTCGCAGGTTCCGAAGCCTTTCCTAATCTAATTCGATTGGCTTTCTCTTCTGCCGTACGAATAACACTATCAAGCCATATTACATTTCCCTTTCTAGTAGACATTTTTTTGTCTTTAAACCTAAAATGACCATGTCTAACATGAACTCTTTGTCCTTCTTTTACCCAGTTAAGCATCTTTTCAACTTCAAAAAGCTGCTGAAAATACAAAGTTTGCTCAGCACCAACTTCATTAACTATAACTACATCCCTACCATATCTTTCTAATCTAAATTTGTCAGTTGCCAAATCTCTTGTTGAATATAAAGTAGCTCCATCTTTCTTTAGTATCATAAGAGGTGGAAACTTCTCTTCTGGAAACTCAATCATCTTCGCACCTTCCTTTCCTTCTTTAAGCAAACCTTTATCTTGGAGTTCTTTTATAACAGGTTGCATCTTGTCTTCAAAAAAAGATTCTCCATACCCTTTACCTTCATTTTCAGTGAATTTAATCCCTAACTTACTGTATATATGATTAAATTCCTTCATTGATATATCTATACAAAACTTCCAAATTTTTCTATTCTCAACATCCCCCTGTTCCAATTTTTTGAATTCCTCACGAGCTCGATCTTCCAAACTTTTATCTTTTTCAGCCTCTTTATGAAACTCAACATACATGTTAACTAATTTTTTTAAATCCAAATCATGAAGCGAGCCAGAAAATGAGCGACTGGACGCCGAAGGCTCCCGAAGAAGCGAATTTTCGGCTCGCGAACTATCAAATCGTTTAATCATATAGATAAGTTTTCCAAACTGAGTGCCCCAATCTCCTAAATGGTTATCCCTGTATACCTTCCATCCAATTACCTCAAGTAAATTCGCAATAGCATCTCCAATTAAAGTTGATCTCAAATGTCCTACTGTGAATGGTTTTGCTATATTTGGAGAGCTATATTCGACTACAACTTTCTTACCTTCATTAGTCTTACTTTTTCCATATTCTTCTTTTTCTTTTGCAATTCTTTCTAATTCCTCAATTAATCCATCTTTTTTAATCCAAAAATTAATAAAACCAGGTCCAGCCACCTCAATCTTCTCAACTAGTTTCATTAAATCTTCATCATTCAAAAGTTTATCTTTGATCTTATTAGCCTCATCTTTTGGGTTTTTCTTCTTCAAGGCTATATTTGTAGAGTAATCACCAAAATCAAGATTGTCAGTTAGGTTAAGATTAGCCTCCTCACCGATCACCTTTAAAATTCTATTTTTGACTTCAAACATTTACTTCAAGTATACACTTTACAAATTCAGTTTTCTATGATATACTACAGGGTATGAATTTAAGAAAAATCAGTCTTTTTGCAGCCACCATTTTTGCTTCTTTTTTGATTTCTACAAAGGTTTCTCATGCTTTCGAAGGTTCATTTGAGCTCAAAAATCAGGTTGGAACAAACGATAGATGCGTAGCCTATGTTGCAGGACTTGAAAATTCAAACTATAAAATACTTTTTTCTTGCCGCGATTTAAATTATCCAGGAGGTGAAACTCTTTCCTACTACATTGCCTGGGCCAACCCTCAAGCTGGAGGAAACCCTATTAGGCTCGGTGATCTTAATTTAGGCTCAGCTGAATTCCAAACAAACAAAGCTTTAAGTTCAATTTTCGTCACTCGCGAGGCTGATAGAGGAACAAGAAATCCTAGTACTAATGTTGTTATGAAAGGAAATTTTGAAAAATCCGATTTTCTTGCCTCATCTCAGAGTCCTGAAGTTCCTACTAAACCAGCTCAAAGTCCTAGCTCAACACCACAGTCCGAGGCTAAAGTCACACAAAATCCAATTACAAACATTCTTAAAACAGCCTCAGTTTTTGCAATTATTGGTTTAGTTGCACTAATAGGATTAGTATTTTTCCTCGCTCGCCCTCGTGCCTAATTTACCCACCATTTGCCTCCATCTGTTACTACTTCAATATCATGATCCAAGTCAGTTCTTTTAAGAATAATATGCTCATCTTCAAGCATCTTGATGATTTCAGGGCTCGGATGTCCGTAACTATTTTTTGCCCCAACTGAAATTACAGCTATCTTAGGATTTACACTTAAAAGCAAATCCTTTACTAATCCATTCTTTGATCCATGGTGCGGAACTTTAAGAAAAGTAATATCAGATGTTTTGTTTGTTTCAATAATTCTTTGAGTAATAGAAGGGCCCATGTCTCCAGTAGTAAGAGCTGAAAAACTCCCATAATCAAAACGTGTGACAATCGAAAAATTATTGAGCTCCTCTTTCGTTGAAAAAGCACCCAAAACATTTTTATTAAGATAATCCTGTAATTCATGAGGATTTAATATCTCCATGTTTATATTATCTATTTTTAATTTCATAAAAGTCTTTGGATTTATCATATTTAGATTCAAACCCCTCACCTCATTTTTTAGCACTTGATAGGAATCACTGCTAGAATCAACCTGATTCGCTAAAAACATATCAACCCTATATTTTCTAAAAACATCTATCAGTCCCGTAAAGTGATCCGACTGCGGGTGGGTCAATATTACAAGCTCTATTCTCTTATCCCAAAAACTCATATATCTTGATAGGCAATTTAGAACTTTATTGTCAGGCCCTCCATCTATAAGTATTTGAGTATTTTTTTTAAAAATTAAGATTGCGTCTCCCTGCCCAACATCACAAGTAACTATATGCAGATTATCATCAGGAAGTTTTATTAAAACCAAAACAAAAACAAGAAGTATTAATACTAAAACCATCAAAAAGTATTTCTTCATATTTTTGAAAATAAGTTAACTACTCCAACAAACCAACTAGTCATCGGATAACAAAGTATTAAAATAAAATTTCCAACTGGCTCCACTATTAGACCAACCAGTCCAGCAATAGAAGAAATAACCATTATAATAGGTATCGTCCATAAAACAAGTGCATTGGTTAGTGGAGAAAAAATATTAAATTGATGGAAAAAGTAAAATATTATAGGTGTAGACCCTATCTGTGCAGCTAAAGAAGTAGATAAAGATTCCTTAAAAATTTCCGGAACAAAAGATATCAAACTCTTAACTTTAGATTCAAAAATCACCAGACTAAGAGTTGTTGCGAAAGAAAGTATAAAACCAATATCTTTTATCCATAAAGGGTTTATAAAAAGCATAACAAGAAAGGTAATTATTAAAATTCTAAAAGTATCAGTTATCCTTCCAAAATATTGCCCAACAAAAACAAAAGAAAGCATTACACTAGCTCTTACTATCGGAGCCTCAAATGAAGTAATAATCGAATAAATCCATATCGACAAAATAGTTATCAAAAGAGCTTTTTTTCTTGAAACAAAAGATATCAAAAGATTAAATACAAACTCACTCGCAAAAGTAACATTCATGCCAGATGCAACAATAACGTGACTTGTTCCAGTTTTCTGAAGTATTTTAATAAAATCATAAGGTAAGCTTTGTTTCGCACCTATTGTAATTCCAGCTATCAAACTTCCATGGGGTTCAGGTAAAGCTTTTGTATAAAAGTTAATCAAACTTCTTCTTATGTTCACTAAAACGTTAGGACTAACAGAAAGTTTAGTTAACTTTGCTCTTTCAAGTACTCCTTCTTTTACTTTCCCCTCAATAACAACCTTATCTCCATAATGTACCTCCGGAAATCGACTTAACACTATTTTTAGACCTCTCAGAGAAAAGCTTTGACTATTACCACGGACTGAAGGTTCAGAATATACAGAAGATGTTATTCTTACTTTATCACCATCTTTGAAATTATTTTTAGTTGTCAAAAACCTTAAAACTACTAAAAAAATCAATATCAAAAAAAATAAATATTTAGACATTTTATTTCTAGAAGACCACTATCCTATCTTTTATTTTTTCAAATAAACTTTGTTTAATAACACCACGACTTACAAGCTCGGATATTTCTGAGTAAGGTCTTTGCTCAATGATGCTTTTGGCGTAAACTTGACCTATTCCCGGCAAGGTATCTAATACTTCCAAACTCGCTTCGTTGATATTTATTTTATTATCCGAAATAAAATCTTGGGACACTTCCGCCTTAGCACTCAATACATCCTTCTGCTCATAAATACTTGGAATATAAATTTTTTGTCCGTCAGAAAGTTTAATTGCTTTATTTATATTTTTTGAAACATACTCTCTATTAGCATCTTTCGATAAACCACCCGACATAACCAAAAGATCGTCTATTCTACTATTTCCCTTATCAATTTTATAAACACCTGGTTTTTCTACACTTCCAGCAATTTCAACAACAATTTTCTCAGTTAAGTTAGGAGTTGCCTCCATTTTAGAACCATTTTCAATAATTTCAACTTTACTCTCATCAAAAATCCCACTTCTAGACAAAACAACTCCACCTATAGCAAATATTATTCCGACAAAAACAAGTATTAAACTTACTTTATATTTGGAAAGCACTTTCCTAAATTTAGTATTATTTTGTAACGAAGTTAAGAAGCTTTCTCTCTATATAAATAGTATTCTTCACTTTTCTCTGTCCAATAGCCTTATTAACCCTTTCGTTTTTGTGTGCCAAATCAATAATCTCTTCTTTTGAAACCTCCACGCCAGACAAGCTAAGCTCACCACGGGGATGTCCATCAACCATCAAAACCAATGACACAGCTGAATTTTTGGCTAATTTCTCCTCATATTTAGGCCAAAAGCTGCTATGAACAGAAAATTTCTCCTTCAAAATATTGACCCATACTTCTTCCATCATATGAGGAGCAAAAGGAGCAAGAAGCTTACAAAGAACTCTCAAACTCTCGTTATCTACTCCATTGTCACGCATAAAATTGACGTACTGCATAATTGAAGAAATAGCAGTGTTATAACGAAAATTTTCAATATCATTGGTAACTTTTTTTATAGTTTGATGCATTAAGGTTTGCAAATTTTTATCGTCTTTATAAATTTCTTTGTGACTGTTAAAAAGATTCCAAACCCTCTTAAGAAACCTGTCCATTCCCTCAACGCCAGTTATACTCCAAGGTTTAACTACCTCAAAAGGACCCATAAACATTTCATAAAGCCTTAATACATCAGCTCCAAACTTTGGGATAATGTCATCAGGTGTAACCACATTTCCCCAACGCTTACTCATTTTTCTAGAATCAGGTCCCAAAATCCAACCAGGAGCTTTTAGCCTCAAAAAAGGCTCATCCCCAAGCTTTTTATCAATTAATCCCTCATCGTATAAAAACTTCCAGAAAAACCTTGCAAACAAAAGGTGCTGTACCACATGTCCACCTCCTACGTAAATGTCAACTGGAAGCCATCTGGATGTATTCTCTAAACTGGCAAATTGATCCTGGTTTTTAGAATCAACAAATCGAATAAAATACCAAGAAGAATCAACATAAGTATCCATTGTATCAACCTCACGCTTACCGCTCTTACCACATTTTGAACATTTAACATTTTTCTGAAATTCTTTAGATCTAGCAATTGGAGAATCTCCGTGAGGCAAAAAATCTACATCTTTAGGTAACAAAACGGGTAAATCAGATTCAGAAATAGGCTGCCAGCCACAATCTTCACAGTAAACCATTGGAATAGGTGCCCCCCAATAGCGCTGACGACTGATTAGCCAGTCTCTCAGATGATAATGTGTCTCTTTCTTACCCCAACCTTTTTCTACAAGATAGTCCATCATCTTAGAAATCGCCTTCTTAGTAGAAAACCCATCTAAAAATTCAGAATTTATCATTTTACCTTCTTCTTGAACCTGATCTATCTTAGTTATCGGCAGTCTAGACTTGTCTTTGCCAACAATTACACGCTTAATAAGTAAACCGAAAGTATGGGCAAACTCGAAGTCTCGTTTATCATGTCCAGGCACACCAATAACAGCACCCGTGCCTACTTCAGTTAACACATAGTCAGATACCCAAATTGGTAGTCTCTCATGATTCAGATCATTAATAGCATACGATCCGCTAAATACACCCGTTTTTTCTCTTCTCTCAGAAATTCTGTCATCTTTAGATGTATTTTGACATCTTCTGACATATTCTTGCATTTCTTTTTTGTATTTTTCCTTAGTTAATTTATTAACCAACGAACTTTCTGGCGAAATAACTATAAAAGTAGCTCCGAAATTTGTATCTGGCCTCGAAGTCCAACAATCAACGCTAAAATCTGAATCCTCAACCTTATATTTAATGATTATTCCCTCTTTTTTGCCTATCCATTTTTTTTGTTGAAGTTTGACTTCTTCTGGCCAATCTATCCTTTTAAGGCCTGATATTAGCCTGTCAGCGTATGCAGTAATTTTAAAAAACCACTGATCAAGTTCTTTTTGTACAACGTCAGTATCGCATCTCTCGCATTTTCCATTTATTACCTGCTCGTTAGCTAAAACAGTCTCATCTTTAGGGCACCAGTTAACTGCAGCTTTCTTCTTATAAGCCAATCCTTTTTTAAATAGTTGAATAAATAGCCACTGTGTCCATCTATAAAAATCTGGATCACTTGTATCTATTTCATGGCTCCAGTCATAAGACAAACCTGAAATCTTAAGTTGTCTTTTGAAGATTTCTATATTCTGATGCGTAGATCTATCAGGATGTATACCCGTCTTGATAGCATAATTTTCAGCAGGTAAACCAAAGGCATCCCAACCCATTGGATGAAGAACAGAAAAACCATTCATCCTTAAATATCTACTCACAATGTCGGTTCCAATATATCCCTCTAAATGTCCGACATGCATTGTCGCACCGGATGGATAAGGAAACATATCAAGAACATACTTCTTCTTTTCTTTTGATAATTTGTTCGACAATCGATATGTCCCGCTTTCTTCCCATTTATCTTGCCATTTCTTCTCAATTTCGTTGTGTTTATATTTCATTTCATTATTTTAAAGCCAAAACTAAAAAAAATCCACAATACAGGCAACTTTAATACCTAAAATTTTGTAGCAATCAAATCTTTTGAGTGACAAACCTGTTTTCACAGAAATAATATCTCAAATTTCACTGTTACTAAACAAATAATTATTAATAAGTAAAGACATAAAATAAGCATTTCTATAGTGACTTATAAGAAACTAATATTATCAACATTTCCCAATATACTATTGACTAAAAAATATGACATAACGAAATGACTATATTTAGAAAAAAGCATATTTTGATATACTAAAGTAAGAAACATATATTGCGGAAAATAAATTATTTAGTTCGTGAAAATAAACACTATATATCTTGAATCTCACAAAAAACCGTAATTGTATTTTTTATAACTCTTACCACCCCATTAGCTAAAACTAAGGACTTTTGATTTTGCCTTTCGTCAAAAAAAGAAATACCATTGGTAACAAGAGATATAAATTGAGAATGTCCCGGTAAAATATCAAATTTTCCTTTTTTATTAAAACTAGTAACAGACCTAACCTTCCCTTCAAATATAACACTTAGTCTAGTAATTATTTTTAACTCTAAATATTCATTCATGCCACTACTATATCTGAAACACTAGAAACAAATAAGAATTTATCTTCAGGAATCTCGTCATGCTTGCCAGAAATTATGCTTTCAACATCTGACAAGATTACGTCTATCGGAACAAAAACTCCTGCTACTCCTTTTTGAGAAGAAGCTGTAAAAAACTGTTGAGTCATAAAGTTTCTTATTTTTCTTCCTCTTGAATAAATATTCTGATCTTCAGGCGAAAGCTCTGCCTCCCCAACAAGCGAAACAATCCTTTGGAGCTCTTGCATCTTTTGAATCATCTCGCGAGCTTTAATCGCAATATCATAATGTCTTTTACCTACTATCTCGGTAGACAAAAAAGATGAAGTTGAAGAAAGAATATCAACAGCAGGCAATAACCCTTCCTGATAAGCATCACGAGACAAAACCACGATTCCATCTAGATACGCAAAAGTAGCCTGCACAGCCTGATCCAACAAATCATCTGAAGGTAAATATATAGCTTCAATTGAAGTTATAAAATTAGTATAGTTTGAAGAGAGCCTCTCATGAAAGTTTGCCATTTCAGTCTCAAGCGTTGATTGATATCCATCTTCAGACGGAATCATTGAAGTAAGTGATGATATTTCATTTCCTGCCTGGGCAAATCTAAAAAGATTATCAATAAAAAACAATACATCTTTTTTCATAAAATCTCTATAATATTCAGATAATGTTAAGGCAGAAAAGGCTGAAAGAAACCTTACTGAAGGTGGATAACCCATAGGCCCGAATATTAAAGTACTGGCAGGCAACACTGATCTTTCCTTAAGTAACTTAAAAAGCTCCAATCCCTCACGAATACGCTCTCCTACTCCCGCAAAAACAGAATAAGCATTACCTTTCCTGGAAATAACTACATTATGAAGAATTTCAGAAAGTAGCATTGTCTTTCCAACTCCGGCGCCACCAAAAAGTCCAACCTTAGCTCCTTTTGTAATCGGGAAAAAAAGATCAACTACTTTAATTCCTGTGTATACAACTTCAGATTTAGAATATAAATAATTTGCTTGTCTAGGGATCTGGTGTACTGGAAGGTATTTTTTGCTAGCAACTTTCGCAAGACCATCCTCAGGTTGACCAAATACATTTACAACTCTTCCCAAAAGCTCCTTTCCAACTGGAAAAGAAAAACTTTTTTGTGTATCAAAAACTTGAGCTCCTCGATAAAGTTTTTCCACACCTCCAAAGACTAAACAATAAAATCTATTCTTGGAAAGTGATGATCTAAAAACTTCCAATAAGACTTCGGGAAATTCTTGAGATATTAAAATACTATTGATCCTCGGTTTGCTTTCCTCAAAAGAAACTTCAACAACCGTCCCTCTTATAGAAACTATCGATCCCATTCTATCTTGCATATTTAGCCTCCAAGAAAGTTGACATTGAGGAAATTGATTGAGTTTGTTTCCTGTTAAAAATAGAGTGAGTTAGCCTCAACCTTTCAAATTCCAAGTCTTTAAAACGCCTCTTAATTCTTTGATTAGCCTGATCCATCGAAACCAATCTTGCAGCAAATTTTGAAAGCTGAGATTCTGAAATTGTCTGCTGAAAAGAAGAGCTAAAAACCTCTTTCTCAAAAAACACCAAAATCGACTCCAAATCTGGCTCGAATAAGTACTCAAAATGTTCCATCCTCCTGTTGTTAGATTCAAAACTAGCACCAGAAGATATTGAATAAACTGATGGGCTTTGGTATATTACGTTCTTAAATTTTGGGTAATAAAATCTCACCTCATCATACTGAACCAAATGGGCCATGAGTAAACCTAAAAGTTTAACATCAATTCCTGAATCGGGAAAATCAAAATAAGTAACATCGCGTTCAGGCTCTTTCTGTTTAAAAAGAAGAAGTCCATATTTTCCAACAACAGTTGCTTCTACATCGTGGCTTTTGACATCTTCCATAAAAAAATTGAAAGTCTTTCTTATAATATCTCCATAAAGTTTCGTGTTAGCTGCTAAAAATACACAAACAGTACGACCGTTATGAGATAAAAAAGTAATCTTATTTTTTGACTTCTTCCTAAGCTTTTCAATTTCCTTTCTATAGGAATACAAAACCTCAGAAAAAACTATATTCAAAGATTCTAAAAAATCGCGAGCCGAAACAACCCCTTCCCTTACTTTCTTCATACGCACAGAAGAAATAAAAGCATAAGACTGAGTAACTTCATCTAGAAGTTTTACCTGTTCCAGTTCTTCATTAATCAATTTTTTGTTAATCATATTATTTAAAAAATAGCCTTTTGTCTAACTCAAAAAAAGATATGAGCTCAGCAAAAGAATTTTTTGTTTTAATTAAACCATCGACTGAGGCTCTATACCCCTGATCCGTTAAATATGTTTTAAATAATTTATCTAGATCAGTATTAAATTCGTCAAGCGATGCATTTATCCACGTTTGAGAATAAATTCCTGCAAATATTAATATATCCAAACTGAGTGGATAAATTCTATCCTTAGTTTGCGAGAAAAAAGAAAAAATCTTTTCCCCCGTTGCTATATCCTGCTGAGCTTTTTGTTCAAATTCAGCTCCAAAATGAGAAAGCTGGTTTAATCTCTGTATATGAACCAAAAAAGAAGTAAGCTTACGGCTTAGTTCTCGAACTAGTGGTGTCTGAGCTTGTTCTCCAACACGAGTAACAGATAAATAAGGATTAATTGCTGGTCTTCTTCCAGCATTAAAAAGATTGATATCAAAAAATAAATGCCCGTCAGTGATGGACATCAAATTGGTTTGTATATACGAAGATAAATCCCCTAAAACCGTATCAGCCACGGCAAGCACACTTATCGAAGATTTCTTAAACTTACCAGCTCTTTCAAGAAGCCTCGAATGGACATGAAATATATCTGGCGGATAAGAATTCCTTCCGGGGAATCTCCTAGCCATAAGGCTAATCTGTCTATAGAATTTCGCATGAGTCGTAAGATCATCAAGAATAAGTAAAACATTTGCTCCCCGATTTCTCAAAAATTCTGCGATCGTCATGGCAGTATAAGGTGTCATATATATAACTCCCGGAGCATCATATGCGTAAGATGAAACAACAACACATTGCTTTTCTATCTTATTTGTAACTAAAAAATTCCAAACTGAAGCCACATCTCTCATTTTCTTTCCAATTGATGCATAAACGCAAAAAGACCCTTCTCTTGCTTGATTTAAAATACATTGAAGCAAAAATGATGTCTTACCAGTCTTTTTGTCTCCTATAACCAATTCCCTTTGCCCCTTTCCCAATGGAATTGCAAGATCAACTATAGCAACTCCTGTATTCAATGGTTCAATAATAACTTCTCTATTGGAAAAACCTTCAGGCAGATGATCGATCAAACTCTTTGTAGTGGACTTAAAACTCATCTGGCTTCCATCTCTAACTTCCCCAAGTCCGTTGACAGCTTTTCCTAAAAGCTCAATTCCCATATTAATCTCAAGACCAGTGCTACTTCTAACAACTCTTTCGCCAACTTTAATCTCTGTCAAAGACAAAACTATTATTTGAATATAATCTTCTTCAATGGCGTAAATTTGTCCCATATCTCCTGATTCAAAAACAACTACTTCATTAATAAAACAGCTCGGAAGACCATTAGCATAGACAAGACAATCAAACGTTTCTGTAACATACCCAATCTCTCCTGTCTCGGATAAATATTTTTCAAATTTGGTTTTTGTATATCCCATATTAAACTAAATTTTTTTTCAAATTTGTGATATTTTCATTAAAATATTCCTCAAATTTAGCTTTATAAGACAAATCCAAAAATTTTCCATTAATAGTTAATGTTAGTCCGGCTATAATTTCAGGATCACATTTAAAGTCAATTGCGTAATTACCCTTCAAGTTATTGGAAATCCATTCAGAAATCGAATTAATAGTATTTTCAGAAGGCTTATAAGAAATTGTTACTTCAATCTCATCCATATCTTCTAGAAGTTTGATACTCTGTTTCAGATACTCCTCACGATCGACTTCTTTTTTGAAATTATTAGTTAAAATATCAGCCGTCTGTTTATCAATCTGAGATTTAATTAAGGAGTCAAAAGAATTTTTACCACTTTTGTAAAGACCATCTAAAAGGAGCTTAAGTTCAGAACTCAATTTTATTCTCTCTTCTTTCGTTCGTACCAATTTCAATAAAGAATCAGATTGCATTTCTCTTTTTCGCCTCCGTCAGTTCCGAAATGACTAGTTCATCTTGCTCCTCAATATTTAATCTTTTTGAAATCACATTTTGACAAACTTCCATAATAACTTTATTGATTGATCTATCAACTCTATCAATCATCATCTTTTTATATACTTGAGCATCTTTTTCGGCCTTCAAAAACTCTTCTTTCAATTCTGAAGAAAAATTGGCAGAAACTTTTGAAATCTCAGTTAGGAGAGCTTTTCTACTCTCTTCTTTAATTTGAGTAAGCATAGTCTCAAAATTAGATACCTCTACATTGACTGCCCTATCTAAATTCTGAGAAAGCATGCCTTTTTGGCTTTCAGAAAAAATATTTGAATCAGCTAAGATCTTCGATGCTGCAATATTTGCTTGATTTACAATCTCGTTGGCTGTTGATCGCGCATTCTTAACTCCTTCCTCGTCTTTCCAAATTTCATAAAATTTCTTCAGAAGTCTCCTATAAGAAAAAGTGATCATAGCCATGATAAGGCAAGTTATAGAAATTCCAAAGACCAAACTGTATAAAACAATAGGTTCAATCATTGCTTCGGTATTAAAGATTTTCCACTCATAACTCCAGGTATATTTAGCTTCATAATTGTTAAGATAGTAGGAGCAACATCTTTCAAAGCACCTTCACCAATAGTTCTAGGGCCAGTAAAGCTAGGATCATTCACAATCACAACTGGGACAGGGTTATTGGAATGGTCAGTATTTGCCACCCCTTCCTGGGTAGTAAAGAAAAATGACTTATTCGGATAAGTTATCATTTGCTCAGCATTACCATGGTCAGCAGTTATAACCAAAACTCCATTAGCCTTCAAAATTGTTTCATAAACCTCACCAATTGCTCGATCTAAAAATTCAACTGCTCTCACACAAGCATCTATGTTTCCTGTATGTCCCACCATATCAGCATTTGCAAAATTGATGACAAAAAAACTGTAAATATCCTGATCAATTGCTTTTTTAAACTCAGAAACTATATCAAAAACTGACATCTCCGGTTTCTTGTCATAAGTGGGAATTTTTGGAGATGGCACAATATTAATATCTTCATTCGGAAATGGCTTTTCCGAAAGACCACCAAAATAATAAGTGACAAATCTTTCTTTCTCGCTCTCCGTCATATGCAGTTGCTTGAGATTATTCTTCGAAATAACTTCCGAAATGGTATCAACAAGTTTAAATGGAGGAAAAGCAACAGCAGACACTGGTAGTCCTTTTTGGAATTCTGTCATGCTCACAAAAAAAAGATTAGAAAGCCGTTTTTCTCTCTTAAAAGTAGAAGTGAAAGAAACTTTCCCAACAGTTTTCTCAACATCCGAAGTATATCCAAAATCAAAAGATTTAAGATTCTCAAAATCAGGCAAAATCAATGACATTGTAAGCTGCCTCGGCCTATCTACCCTAAAATTCATAAAGATAAATGCATCATTGTCATTTACTGTTGCAACTGGTCTATTGTCAGCATTAAGTATTACGGTTGGCTCAATAAATTCATCAGTTATATTTTTCTTATAAGACAAATTAATTGCTTCAATTGGGTTGTGAGCAAAATTTCCAACACCAGAAACTATTGCATTATAAGCTTTAGCCGTTCTTTCCCATCTTCTGTCTCTATCCATTCCGTAATATCTTCCGCTAATTGTCGCTACTTGACCTAACCTAATGCTTTCTAAACGCTTTTCAATCGTCGAGATGATATCTATGCCTTCCGTCGGTGGAGAATCCCTTCCATCGGTAAATAAATGCAAATAAACTTTCTTTATGTCAGATGCCTTACAAAATTGGAGAAGAGCATATAGGTGAGAAAGTGATGAGTGGACATTACCAGTTCCAACAAGTCCTGCAATATGAAGAGCAGAATTGTATTTTTTAACATGCTGAGCCGCTTTTATAAAGGCAGTATTTGTATAAAAAGTCCCATCATTTATCGCTTCAGCTATCCTTTTCAAATCCTGCAAAATCACGCGGCCAGCACCCATCGTTAAATGCCCAACTTCAGTATTTCCCACTTCATTAGCCGGAAGCCCAACCGCCTCCCCTGATGCGATCAGATTACCATGTGGATAGTTTGATACAATTTTATCCATATTGGGAGTCTTTGCTTGGGTAATTGCATTTCCAGAAGAATCTGGAGCAACTCCCCACCCATCCAAAATCAATAACACAACAGGTTTGATATTCCTATTCTTACTTGTTTTTTCATTAGTTCCAAAAAATGGCAGTTTAAACATAATATTTATTAAATCCTCAATATTAGATAAGAAATTCCAAGTCCAGCCAAAAATATTCCTATCGTAATAACTATATGTAAAATTACTGTAAACTCTATTCTACCTTGTGCAAGTGGATTTCTTGCAATCCCTTCAATTCCAGCACGAGCAAGTCTCCCAAAATAAACAAAAGCCAATATAAAAGCAGAAATAGTTACGAATGCAGCAAGCATATACCTCAAAGCTTCAATTGGAGTAAGGATAGTTGCAGAAAGACCATTCTTAAGAACCTCAACTAAATTAGTTTTTGCATCAGAATTAGAAGTTGTTGGATGGATATTAATTGAGACCAAAATAATTGACGTCTGATTCGGATCGTTAGAGCTAAAACTTTCAAGAGCAGTGCCAAGCACATAACCATTTTTTGTAGCTTTCTGACCAATTCCAGGCTTATCAGATGTGGTAATTAAATCTCCTTGCGTTATTCCCCCATTTGCTGATGAAACTGTAACCGTAACAACCCCTGAAACTATTACATAACTGTCTTTATCAGAAGACACTTGACCCAAAGAAACAGAAGGAATTGTATTAACTACCCCATATATAGAAGAATCATAAGAAGCTCTACAAAGTTTATATCCACTTTTAGAAGAACACACAATATTACCAGAAGTAACTGGTGAATCATCAATAGTAGTTGGAATTGCAATACCCGAAGAAGTAGCCTCTTGTTGAGCTTTAACAGAAATCACAGAAACCAAAAAAATAAAAACTAAAATAGTCCACACTAATAGATATTTCATTAATTAATAGTATTTTGATTAACTAGAAAAAGCAACTAAAACTTCGAAAGTTAGACATGCGGAAAAAAAATAGCCTCAAATGTCTAAGTTTTTAGTATGTGTGGCTAAAGAAAAAAAATAAAAAATAAGCTAAAATTTTAGCCAATTACAAATTAATTACTATGGTTATATATTAACTCAACTTATATTGTCATTTAAAAAATAACCAAAATCTAATTAGTACGCATATTTAAAGCTAAACCTCAATTGCGGTAATTTTATTTATACTTTCGGAAAATAATTAGAGGTTAGAATTTTCAATATTTATTAATAAATCCATAAAGCTAAAGTTAAAATATTTTTTACGCAAAATTAACGCAGAAAAAATAATTAAAATAATTCTATATTAAAAAACTCAAAAATGAACCTAGATAAACAGATTCTTGAATAATTAGACAAATGCGGTTATTACGCATGTTGACAGCCAATCCAAAAAATGAGTTAATAAATTTGGACAATTAAAGCTAAATGTACAACTTTTTTTAAAAAACTGTCCAACTTTAGAAAAATGAAACAAAAACTGCCAAACGAAAAAGGATTCTTGAGTATCAACGAAGCTGCCGGCTTTCTTAAAGTTTCAACCAAAACATTAAGAAGATGGGAGCAACAAGGAATTTTGACTTCAATCAGAACCAAAGGTGGACACAGAAGATATAGTCTCCAATATATTCAAAATATTAAAAACACTGGAGCTAAAGCCAGCTTTCCAAAAACAAAACTACCCAAAAAAAGTATTACTTATAAACAAACCTCTACCCCACATACTTCCATAAAACTAGTTGAAGAGTCAACAAAATTACCGCAATTTACCGCAAACATTATCGAGCCAATCTCAAAAAACAATTTAGACAAAAAGAGTTTTTCTTTAGTAGCTGCATTATCAGTTTTTGTAAACGTTTTAAAATATTCTTTTGTTATATCCTCAATTTTAGTTTTTAGTTTTCTAACTCTTCCCCGAGTTTCATCGTTTGTAACAAAAAACATTAAAAACCTTACATCCACCAATAGCAATAGTAATTTAACAAACAATGGTCAACCTGTTAATCATATGAATGGAAAAGTTTTAGCAGAAAGTAAAACAAATATTAATCCAACTCTTAACGTTAATGTTGACACTGCAATCAAAGGAAATATTAGAATCGATGGCAATACAATATTAAACAAGGATCTTGCAATAAACGGCACAAATATAACAAGTTCATCACCAAATATAAATCTTTTTGATTCAGTTGGAATAATAAACATTGGCGCAACAACCGGAACAACAACTCTGAGGAATAATTTGAGTGTTGGCGGCAACACAAATATAACAGGGAATCTGCAAACCGGAGATATTACAAAGATAAAAGGAATTACGTATTCTTTTCCAACAACTCAAGGAAACGCTTCTACTTATCTTAAAAATAACGGTTCGGGAACTTTAACCTGGTCTTCAATAACTGTGCCTTCAGCTTTAACTGATCTTTCTGGAGTTCTCCCAATATCTCAAGGTGGAACAAACAATAGCTCATCGTATACTTCTGGATCAATCATCTTTTCGGACGGAAGTAAATTAAACCAAAACAATACTTATCTGTTTTGGGATAACACAAATGTTAGATTAGGACTAGGAGGAACCACCTCCCCTAATGAAACTTTGGATGCAAGAGGAAGAATATATTTAGGAGACACCACAGCGCCATCAACAACAACCAATCGTTTATATTCAGTAAGTGGTTCCTTATTTTGGAATGGAACATCCCTTTCTGGTGGTTCAGGGACAGTATCAGGAACTTCAGGTCAAATTGGTTTCTTCAACGGCGCAACTTCAATAACATCAGAAACATCAGGCTTTGGGTGGAATACTACTACAAAGGCTCTAACAATAAGTGGAACAGCCGCTCTTACTCCTACAGGAAATTCAAATGCATTAACTATTACTGGATCATCTATTACTTCTGCAAATCTAATTAATTTAGATGCAAGAAATACTTCAGGAACTTTAGTTAATCTTGCATATGGAGCAGCAACTTCACTAAGCGGATCCCTCACGGGCCAACTTATTGATTTAAACTCAGGAAATTTAACTGCAACAAACCAGTCTGTAACAGGATTCAATGCAAAGTTACCTACTCTAACAGATACTTCTACATCAGGGACAAACACCCTTACTGGAATACTTGTAAATTTTGGCTCAGGATCTGGAATTAACCAAAATGGCGCAGGCGGAACACTCGACTATATTGGCGGTGATTTTAGAATGCCTGCTCTTACTCAAACAGCAGGAACTTTAAATGCGTATGGGGTGGAAGTTACTACCCCATCCTCTATTACAACAGGAGGAACCGCTTATGGGCTTTACATAAATCCAACAGGAGTTGGAGCTGGAACCTTAAATGGAATAAACATTGGAACTATAACGGGGAGTACAGGGACTGAGGATGCGATTGCTATCGCAGCAGGTTGGGATAGTGTATTAAAGGTAGGTTCAACAACTGTAATTAACGGTTCAGGTGTAGTTCAGGTTGCAGGAGGTGGCACAAACATAGCAAGTTACGCTGCTGGAGATATGATTTATGCAACAGGCACAACAACTCTTACAGCTCTCGCTGGAGGAGCCGCCAATAATGGAAAGGTGTTAACAGTTACTGCTGGGTTACCAACTTGGGGCACCATAAGTGGTTCCTCTTGTACTGATTGTTTAGTTAATGATCCAACTTCCTCAACTACCAATACAATTGCCCCAACAGGACAAACAACAACTGGTTTGATTGTCAAACAAACCTCAACAGCATCTCCAACTAACGATATTTTCCAGATTACCAATTCAACTGGTGGAACAAAATATTTCTATGTAGATAATGCAGGTAATGTTTCAACTTCTGCAACTTCCGGTCAAACCTTAACACTAACTCCAACAACAGATACAACAGCATTAACCCTTGTTGGAACAAACGTAGCAACTCAGCCACTTCAATATATAAATTCCAAAAACGCATCAACATTATCAGGTATTCTCAACATGGCCTATGGAGCAGCCCAAACTCTAACTGGATCAGTTACTGGAATAAAAATGGATCTTTCAACAAACGTTACAGCAACAAACCAGGCAGTCACAGGTCAGTCAATTACTCTTCCAGCTGTAACAAATACTATTACTACTGGTACAAAATCATACACTGGACTCTCAGTTTCAGCTGGAGGTGGTATCAATCAAAATGGCACTGGAGGTACAACAACATTTGCAGGGGTTGACGTAACAATTCCGGCTATAACTCAAACCCTTGGAACACTAACTGCCAACGGATACAATGTCACTACCCCAACTTCAATTACAACAGCAGGTACGGCCAATGGGCTCAATGTTACTGCCTCAGGAATTGGAGCAGGAACTTTAAATGGAATAAATATAGGTGCAATCACAGGTGGATCGGGGACTGAAAATGCATTGCAAATTGGCTCAGGCTGGGATTATAGTCTTTATCTTAACGACACAGCAACAAAAGTACGTCTAGCAGATGGTGGAATTATAACAATCTCTGATGGAACTAATACTCTTTGTACTATTACAGATGCAGGGACAACGGGAAATTTAAGTTGTACTGGAAACATAACAGGAGGAACTTCCGGAACATCAGGCTTTTGGTCTAGATCTGGTACTACTCTCTCACCTGCTACGGCAAATGATATAGCAAGTATTACAAGTACTAGTGCAACTGCACTTTTAACTCTTTCTCCAACTGGAGCAACTGGAATTGGACTAGCGACAGGAGTTCTTTCTGGAGCTACTGCAAATACTGGAATATCTATTGGAGCAATCACGGCAGCCGCAACTGCAAATAATTTTGGAATAAATATTGGTGCAATTACGCCTCAGACATCTGCCACTGCTTATTCAATCAATACTGCTGGTATCGCAGCTGGAGCTGGAACAGCAACATATGGTATTAATCTAGGAACTAATGCATCAACAGCAACCACAAATTATGGAATATTTGTTGGGGCCATTTCTGGAGCTGGAACAACTAATTATGGAGGATATATTGACAATTTATCAGGAGGTACTACTTCAAAAGGTTTGTTTATCGGAACCAACTCATCAGCAACAGCAACTGGAGTTGATATAGGTGCGCTTTCTGGAGCAACAGCAAATTTGGGATTAACCATAGGTGCAATATCGGGAGCTGGAACTGCTTCGGCCATTAATACTGGTACGATAAGCTCAACTGGAGCTACTGCTCAACAAATAAATCTGGGGACAATAACAGGAGCAAATGCAACAAGTCATTCGGCGTTAACTGCAGGAAACATATCAGGAACAACTGCAACAGCAACAGGTATAACTTTAGGCACCTTAACTGGCGGAACTACAGCTAATTATCAAATTAGTACAGGAGTATTAACATCTGCTACAACTACTACTAATGCTCAGCTTAATTTGGGCGGAATAGTAACAACTGGCGGGACAAACAGTTATGGAGTAAATATTGGAGCAATATCAGGAACAGGAACAACAAATTATGGTATAAACATTGCAACATTAACTTCAACCGGTACAACTTCAGCAGGAATTAATATCGGTGGATTGTCAGGTGCAGCTACAACCAATTATGGAATTAATATTGGGTCAATTACGGGGGGAAGCAGCAATTATGGAATCTTTTTTAATAACGCTCCCGCTAATGGATCGATTAATACTGCTGCTGCTACAAACTTAAATATTAATACTGGGACAACTGGGATAATGACTCTTGATACAGGAACAACAGGAGCTATAAACATTGGAACGGGGGCTAATGCCAAAACAATTACAATTGGTAATAACACAACATCAACAGCTTTGGCTCTCACCTCAGGAACAGGATCTCAAACATTTACCTCTTCAGTTGTCTCAACTGGAACAACATCAAGTGCTTGGGTATTTACAGGAAATGCTCTAACAACAGGAACAGGAATGTATATAAACTCCAGTTCAATCACAACAGGTGATTTACTAAAAATCAATGCAAGTTCAACCACCCTAACAAGTGGATATCTTTTAGATGTTCAAAACAACAGCTCTAGCGTATTTACAGTTGGAGCTGCACAAATCACCTCAGCTCTTCCCCACCAGTTCACAGCAGCAGGAGATGTATCAATTGCATACGATATCCTATTTACAAATCCAACAAGTAGCTTTATAAAATCAGCTGCTCCCCTTAATATGGTCGCAGGAGAAACTTTCAATAGCAGTAGTCTTACGCTTAGAACGTATAATCTAGGAAATATTTTACTAGATTCAGGTTCCTCTTCAACTGGAACTGGAAAAATTGGAATTGGCCCATCAGTTACTCCAGTTTCATTACTTCATGTTTCAAATACAAATGAAAACACAGCCGGTTTAATAGGTAAAGCCCTTGCAATATTTGATCAAAATGAAAGCCAAGATATTCTTACAGCATCAGCAGCTGGTGTAACCAAAATGAAATTGACTAACGCTGGAGTAATTGCCTTAAATGGTGGTACAGCGGGAGGAGATTTAACAACTCTCTCTTCAGCTGCTGGCACTTCTTTAAACATCCTTCCTTCTACTCCTACTTCAACTGGTGCTGGAACTAACTTGGTTTTAACTGGAGGCGCAGCTTTAACAACTGGAGCGGGAGGAGCAGCTAATCTTACAGGCGGAGCAGGAGCTGGCGGCACCTCATCTGGTGGAACTGCATCAATAGATGCAGGTGCACCTGTCTCAACTGGGACTGCACTAATTAATATTGGTACAACAAATGCAACTTCTATAACCGTTGGAAGCACGACTGAAGCTGGAACCATCACTCTTGGCCAATCTACCGCTTCTAATACTATTAATATAGGTAATGCTCTAACTGCAGCAGGCAATACTCAAACAATCAATATTGGAGCTGGAGCTTTAAATAGCACGGGCTTAAGTGCAATAACAATTGGTAATTCAAATTTATCAACAGGCGTTACAACTGTAACCATAAAAACTGGCACCACGGGCGCGTCGACTGGTCCGTTTGTAACTTTGGGAGCTACAGCTTCAACAACTGGTGTTTGTTCTTCTTTGGGTCTTAGTCCAACTACTCCAACGGCTGGAACAGCATATGAACTTCGGGATTGTAGCGGGACTCCAGCTGCTGATTATGCAGAAAATTATCCAGTAACATCAGATATTAACTATGGAGATGTAGTTACAACAGGTACAGATTTGGTTAATACTTATGCAATCGGCAATGGCGAAGCAGATTGGAATAAAGTAATCGGCCAAGTTACAAAGCTTGTTAAATCAACGAAATCATATCAATCAAACATTATTGGAGTTGTCTCTGATAATCATGAAGATTTTGCCTCCACTGGTTATAACATCAAAAAAGAGGATAATCCAATGCCGGTCGCTCTTAATGGTCGTGTTCCAGTCAAAGTAGCATCAGATTCAGAAGACATTCAGCCAGGTGATTTTATAACCTCATCAGATACTCAAACTGGCAAGGCTATGAAAGCAACTCACCAAGGTTATGTAATTGGTAAGGCTTTAGAATTCTGGAACAAAAATTCCCAAAAAGAAACAGTAATGATTTTCGTCAATCCAATTTACTATCCCGGAGTTGATCTTGCTATTAGCGGAGATACCTCTGCCTCCCCTTCCTCTGAATTGGCTAATAAATTCGCATCCTTGCAGTCAGATTTCCAAAAACTAAATTCAAATTTCGTTGCCTCTGATTCTGGAACCATTGCCAATCTCTACAAAATAAATGTAAATAAACTAAATGTACTAGGTGACACAGTTCTTTCCGACACTGTTATTAATGGCAAATTAAACGTTGGTACTTTGACTTTTGATAATACTGACCAAAGTATAAATGCAATTGGAACTCTCAGAATTCAATCACTTGCTCTTGGAAACATCGAGTTCTTAAATGGACTGATTACTTTTGATACTCAAGGAAATGTTATTGCCAAAAGTATAACTGCTGAAAAATACAAAATTGCAGGAACATCAGCTGGCACCGGAGAAATTCCAATAGGCCAAACATCAGTCTTTATAAATAGTACAGATGTTTCTGGTAATTCTTTGATATTTGTAACTGCCAACACAAGAACCACTAAAACTCTCGCAGTTACACAGAAAAACAATGGCTCAGGATTTACAGTAGAAATTCCAACATCGGACACAAAAGATATCCAATTTAACTGGTGGATTGTTGATCACAGTCAGTAGTTAGTAGATAGCAAATAGTAGATATTTAAAACAATAAAATATGGAAAAAATAACATCATTCACACAACTCACAGTATGGCAAAAAGGCCACAATATTGTATTGGATATATATCGAGTCACAAAAACATTTCCAAAAGAAGAACTATTTTCCCTAACAGATCAAATTAGACGTGCTGCAGTATCTATTACCAGTAATATTGCCGAAGGTTTTGGAAGACAGTCGAAAAAAGAGAAAATTCAGTTTTACTATATATCTTTAGGGTCAAGCACGGAACTTCAAAATCAACTGCTCATCTCAAAAGACATTGGTTATCTAAATTCACAGGAATTCAAACTTATTGCTGACAAAACAGTAGAATTTCGTAAAATGTTAAATGCTTTAATAAACAAAATCAAACATGGCTAAAAAGAAGTTACCATCTACTATCTACCACCTACTATCTACCATCAAATTAAGGACATGGATAGCATTAACTTTTCTGACTATTTTGCTCCCTGTAGGCCTACTCTCTCTTAGAACAAAAAACACAACAGAAGCTGCATGGTTTGATGATAGTTGGGCATTTAGAAAAGCTATTACTGTTAGTGAATCAGGGGCAACTGAAACAAATAAATATTTGACAATTTCAAATTATGATGCTTCTGATACTACTAAATATCAATCAGATTGTGGAGATGTAAGGTTTACAGATGCGGGAGGAACTCTTTTAGTTTATACAGTTTCAACGTGCGGCGCTACAACAACCTTCCATGTTAATATGCAAACTATTTTTACTGGCACCAATGCTACCACAATTTATCTTTATTATGGCAATCCCAGTGCAGTAAACGGCTTTGTTTCTACTGATCCTTATACAGCTTGTGCGGGTTGTTCGGTGGGAACTACCGCTTCTGAAGAAAAAGGCCTTGGCCCAGTTGCATATTACAAATTCGATGAAGGATTTGGAACAACTGCTTACGATTCTAGTAAAAACGCAAATAATGGCACACTTACCGTTAATCCATCTATCCAAAACAATGATATGTGCATTACAGGAAAATGCCTAAAGTTTACTAATCATAGCTATGTTACAGCTCCCGATTCGGCAAGTACTTCGATTACCGGCAGCCTAACTCTCTCTGCTTGGATTAAGCCTTTATCAAATACCGCATCAACTAGATATCCAATTGCCGGAAAAGTTGACAATTCCGCACTAAGCTATCTTTTAGAACAATTTGGTACTGAAATAAGAATGTATATCGGCTCCGAATCTAATTACGTAACAACTAACTCAGTAAGTTTACAAACAAATAAATGGTATCAAGTAGAAGCAGTTTATAATGCCTCAGGTCAAACAGTTACAATATATGTGAACGGCATCGCTCAAGCATCAACAACTACTGGAACAATCCCAGCTTCCATTTCAGATAGCGGTAATGCCTTTAATATAGGAGAAGCAAACGCTGTTGGTGCAGCTACAACAATTCCCACCATTACCGTTGCAGATCACCTTCAGGATTGGGAAATAGATAATGCCTTCTTTGATATAGATGGTGAAGGCAGCAATCAAGATTTTACAGGATTTGATGGAGGTGGAAATAACTGGGCAGGGTGGCGTTTTGCACTTTCCCAAGCCATTCCCTCCAATGCCTTTATAACTTCGGCAACTGTAACAGTAAATTCACAAGGAACATGGCAATGGGACGCAACAGATTATATGCGTCTGTTTGTTACTGATTCTTCAGACGCAGCAGCAGCAACTGTAGCCACTGATAGACCATCCATTAGTATCACAGCAGGTGGAACTACTACTGTCTACCCAACATCTCTTTCGGGAGGTGTACGTTGGCCAGCTAGTGGAGGGCTTACTTGGCCAGTAAGTGGTACGAATACTACCAGCACAAACATGAGCATCAATATCCAATATTTAGTCAATAACTATTCTGGATTAGCAAACGGAGCTCATATTGTAGCCTGGATGGCAGAGCCAGAGGCAAATGGCGCCAACTCAAGTTCTGAAGTAGCCTGGTTAGATAGAAATGCCGGGGCAACAAACGCTGCCAAATTGGATGTTAGCTATGTTACCGGATATTTCTATTCTGGCTTTATCGACGAAGTTAAAGTATATAACTATGCCCGCTCATCTTCACAAGCTCAAACAGATTACACCAGAGGATCAAGTTCCAAAGGCTTATCAGCTGTCCTTGGAACTCAAGATACAAGCTTTTTAAATAATGGCTTAATAGGTTACTGGAAAATGGATGAGACAAGTGGAAATGCCTCTGATTCATCAGGAAATGCAGTAACGTTAACAAACAATGGTTCAACTGCCTTTAGCGCCGGTAAATTTGGTAATGCTCCAACTTTTAATGGAAGTAGCAAATACTTTAATTCAGGGTCAACAATTTCAGGAGTTCAGACAATTTCATTTTGGGTAAATCCAGGATCAACAACTGATAATTTCATAAACCTAGCAGCGGGAATATATATTAACGCAACTACAGGAACAGTTGCAGCAACTGGCTTTACTTCACCAACAATCTATGTAAATGGTGTTCAATCTTCAACAATAGTTGCAAGTTCTTGGCAATTAATAACAGTTGTCGATACGACAGGAACTTCAGCAAGCGCCTTTGAAATTGGCCGTGCCAATAGTTCGTATGCTGCCAATAACTCCCAAATAGATGAAATTCGTCTTTACAATCGTGCTCTCTCCGCTGCCGAAGTCCAACAACTATACAGTTTTTCAGCTCCTCCAATCTTATACTACGACTTTGAAAACTCATCCACGACTACTGCCTATGACAAATCTCTCAATGTAAATAATGGAACTTTATCTAACTTCACAATGGACAACTGGGTAGCTGGAAAGTATGGAAATGGTTTAAAATTTGTTCCATCTCTAACAGATGAGATCACAATACCAACAAGTGTTGGTGCAGGACTAGGCAACATTACCGTAGAAGGTTGGGTTTACTTTAACACCTTTGGCGATTATGTCACCTTCGACACATCGTTTGGTCGTTGGAATTCTAATTCACTTGGAAATATAGGAGTTTGGCAAATAAGCACAACGGGCGTTTCTTGCGGGGCAAATAGCGGTGTCGCCATGCCGGCTTTAAAAACATGGTTTCACTTTGCCATAACTTATAATGGTTCGGGCTGTACATTTTATATAAACGGTGTGGCAGCCGCTACCGCAACTGGAGCCTCAGGAGTGACGAATACTTATACCTGTACGTCTGCAATAGGAATGCAGGATAATGATTGTTCAAGCTCACACCAAAGAAAATGGGATGGGAACTTGGACGAGTTTAAAATTTATAACTACGTCCTTGCCCCATCACAAATTCTTGAAGATATGAATGGTGGCCATCCGGTTGGAGGTTCTCCTGTTGCTTCACAGGTTATTTACTGGAAATTAGATGAGGGTTATGGAACAGGAGCTAATAGCGTACATAATTCAGGTAACGGCGGATCAACATATAATGGTAATAATACAGGAGCTGCATGGCTTACTAATACAACGTGCAAAGTAAATGGCTGCCTTAATTTTGATACAACAACAGATAATGTAAGCGCAGGAGATGTTGCGTTTGTTGATAGTTTAACTGGTTTTGCAACTTCATTCTGGATTAATCCACAGACTCTGGCAGTAAATCAGTCAATTATTTCAAAAAATAATACAAGCCAGAAAAGTTTTGCAATTGTAACTGATGCTGTAACAAGCTCCGAAATTCGTGTCCATATTGCAGCAACTTTAGCTGAAGCTGATAACACAACATACTGTACAACATCAGGTTTAGGTCTAACTACATCTACTTGGCAACACATTACAGTTGTATATGATGGAACACAAGCTACTGCTGCCAACAGAGTTAAAGTATATAAAAATGGTATCCCAATTACCTGCACAATGACTGGAACTTTTCCAACGAGTATGACCTCAGGAAGTACTTCAAATCTCAAACTTGGAGATGATGATTCAGCAACTTACTCCTCTCTTCTCATGTATCTTGATGAAGTGAAAATATATAATGCAGCACTAACCCAGAATCAAGTCAATATAGAGGCAAATTTTGGTGGAGGAATTAATTTTTCAACTGGCCAAAACGAAGCAGCATTACTTAATGATGGCGCAGGTGTTGCTCCTGTTGGTTATTGGAATCTTGAAGAAAATACGGGAACAACAGCTTTCAACGAAGGATCGCAAAATGGTACAGGTAATATGGCAATCAATTCTTGTAGTGGTGGAGCGGGAGTCGCAACCGGATGGGTATCTGGGAAATACGGCACCGGTCTTAAATTTTCCGGAGTATCTGCGGTTGGAAGTGTAGGCCGTGGAATATCAACATTTCAATCATGGATGGATCCCGCATCTTTCTCGGTTTCGTTCTGGATGAATACACCAAGCGTTTCACAAAACAAGATGCTTGTTGATCGTTATGCGTCAAACGTCACCAATATCGCCTGGGCAGTTCTTCAAAACAATGCCGATCTTCAGATCTATGTTTCGCCTGACGGCACGAGTGCTAATCGTCAAACATTCACCGGCACGTCCGCTCCTTTGGTTGCCAATACATGGCAACACATTGAAGTGGTATTCACTAATGGAACCGGGTTTTCCGTTTACGTCAATGGAATTCTGAAAGAGACGTTTAGCTATGTTTCTGCGATTTTTGCTAACACCATGCCCTTAATATTGGCTTCTGACAACGGATGCAATCAACTTTTTAACGGCAGTCTGGACGAAGTAAAATTCTATAATTACGTCCGGACTCAAGCTCAAGTAGTCTATGACTTCAATCGTGGTAAACCAGTCGGCTGGTGGAAGTTTAATGAATGCCAAGGCACTACAGCCAATGATGCATCAGGGAATGCAAATAATGGGGCAATAACTATTACTGCCACAGGCGGAAATACAAACGGTGTTGGCACATGCACTACCGCTAGTAGCGCTTGGGGTACCGGCGCCACCGGTAAATTTAACAGCAGTCTTAACTTTGACGGCAACGGAGATTATGTTAATATGCCTAACTCACCAAACCAAAATATTACTGGCAGATTAACGGTCTCTGCATGGGTTTATCCTACCTCTTTCCAAGGATCCTCTCCTTTTATAAACGGAATTGTTGACAAAGGCCAAAATATTGCAGCTCCTCCTTATATACTTCGTTTAGGAGATGCTGCCATTTCTGCCGGAACACCTCAATTTGTAATTGATGATACTATAGCGACTGATTACAAGATAGACGCAGGGACAACAGTCTCTCTCAACTCATGGTCAATGGTCACAGGCACATATGATGGAACAAATCTTAAAATATATATTAACGGTATACTGAAAAATACAAACAATATCGGTTCAATTGCCATGTCCACAACCACAAACCCCTTACGAATTGGATGGAATTGGGATGGTCGTTATTTTGCAGGCCAAATTGATGACGTCAGAATTTATAACTATGCCCTATCTGCTACTCAAATCCAAGAGTTATATAACCAAGGTGGTGGAGTAAGATTTGGGCCAGTTACTGGTACACCAGCACCGTAATTGATCTCGTTGACAGGGTGTAGTAATAAATTGTAAAAATAATAACCAAAATGAAACCAAAATACCTTGAAACAATAGACCGCTATCTTTTATATTTCCTAATTTTTGCCTTTCCTTTAATCTTTTTTCCCATTTTCCCCAATCCTTACACAACTCCCAAATTAGCCTTCCTGGTTTTTATAATATCAATAAGTTTAATCCTGAAGGCAGTTCGATCAATCAAAACAGGAACACTTTCAATTTCAATTGGAAAATTTGATCTTCCAATAATTTTAATTGCCGTTTCATTTTTGTTAAGCACTTATCTTCAAACCCCCAATAAAGCAGAGAGCTTTTTCCTTCCAGGTGAGGTAACTTTTTTGATTGCAGGCATAATTTTGTATTTTGCGCTCAATCAGCTAAATGAAAAAGCCAAAGACAACTTAAAGCTTATTCTTCTTTTGTCAGCATCTCTTTATTCAATATCAATAATCGCAAGCCAGGCAGGTTTAGGAAAACTTATTCCCCAGCTTCCCTCCTATGCTAAAGATGCAAATTTCAATCTCGCAGGCTCTCTTATTGCAACACTTTTTTTGCTGGTTCCACCGGTTCCTTTTGCCATAAAAATCCTAAAAAAGGATAGCTTCTTCCCAAAAATAATTTCAGGTGTCGCGCTTTCCTTGTCAGCTCTTGCTTTAGCAATTACAATTCTAAACATTCTTCCAGGCAAACCAAACTCTCCTCTTATACCCTCTGTTCAATCAAGCTGGATAGTTGCTGTTGAAACCTTAAAAACAAGCCCGCTTTTAGGTGTAGGCCCTGGAAATTACATCACAGCCTTCAATCTTTTCAGGCCAGTCACTTATAACCAAACCCCTCTTTGGCAAACACGATTTAATTCAGCGTCAAATTTCTATCTCACTGTTCTAACAGAAACAGGAATAGTAGGCTTTGGAAGCCTTCTTATTCTTTCATTTGCAGTATTTAGGCTTATTAAAAGCGGATCCCAAGAAAAAACTTTTAATACCAATCTTTTAGATAAATTACCAGTTGCTTTAATACTAATACTTTTACTATTGTTCCCTTATCACGAAGTCGCAATTGTTTTGCTATTTGTTCTAGCCTCCCTGGCAACAAAAGTCCACAAACTAAATCTATCAACTGTTGCTCTAAATTATGGAAATATAGATTCAAATTCAGATAAAAGAACGAATTTTGTAAAGCTAATCCCAACCCTTTGTGTAACAATCCCATTAATCATAATAACTTTATTAATCAATTTCTCTTTAATTAGCTCTCTAAAAGCCGAAAAAACATACAAAAAAGCAATTGATGCAGTTTCACAAAATGATGGGAAGAAAGCTTACGACAATTTAATATCAGCTATAAATACCAATCCTTTTGTTGATCGTTATCATTTAACTTACGCCCAAATCAATCTTGCTCTTGCAAATTCAATCTCTCAAAACCCAAACCTGACAGACAGTGACAAAAACACAGTTACTCAACTTATAAATCAGGCAGTCACAGAAGGCAAAGCAGGAGTATCTCTAAATCCCCAAAGATCAGGAAATTGGGAAGTTCTTGCAAATATTTACAAATCAATAATATCAGTTGCTAAAGACGCAGATAAATTCACTATTCAAACTTATTCTCAAGCTGTTGCCCTTGATCCGGTTAATCCAAACTTAAGAATTGCTCTCGGTAGTGTTTACTATTCGCTCAAAGATTATGACGATGCTATCGATTCTCTTAAACTCGCAGTAATTTCAAAACCAGATTTTGCAAATGCCCATTACAACTTAAGTCTAGCCTATAAAGCAAAAGGAGATATTAACCTTGCAATTTCAGAAATGAACTCTACTCTTAATTTGGTCCAAAAAGATTCCCAGGATTACCAAGTTGCACAAAAGGCTTTAGACGAGCTTAAAAAAGATAAACCAGTTGAAACCTCAAAATCTGAAAATCTAACTACACCAGAAGTAGCTAAAACAAATCCACTGCAAAAACAAATCGATCTTTCAAAAGAAGCAACCCCTCCAGCCTCCCCCAAACTCCCTGGAGCATCTCCGACCCCATCACCAATTCCTTCTCCTTCTACAAACCAATAAATGCAAGAGTATTTCTACAAAAGATTAGTTAAGGATTTAAGTTCTTTTCCAGCTCTCATTGTTGCCGCAATCCTAGCAACCAAAATCTACTCTCTAAAAATAATTATCTTGGCTGCCTTAGTAAATTATCTTCTAATGATAGTTGCTTTCATCTATAATGACATCGAAGATCGCATAGAAGATAAAAAAAGTCACGAAAAAAGATTTAAAAACCCATTTTCCTTTCATGTTCTATCCTTAAATCAGGGTTATTTAATAATCGCTCTAATATCGTTAGTATCCCTAATTATTAGCTATCGCCTTGGAGGTACAAAACTTTTATTTATAGCTCTTTCTAATCTGTTGGTCAGTGTTTTATATTCATACAAAAAATTCCGCCTTAAATCAGTACCTTTAATAGATCTACTCTCCCACTCATACATGCTCGCAAGTGTCCAAATACTTTACTTTATGAGCCTACCTCAAGCAATAAATTCAACA
Source organism: Candidatus Woesebacteria bacterium (assembly GCA_016432525.1). Lineage (GTDB taxonomy): Bacteria > Patescibacteriota > Microgenomatia > UBA8517 > UBA8517. The sequence goes on from CP066693.1 coordinate 35,296, forward strand.
AACACTTTACTCGTCCTTTTGGGAGTTACAGCTATTTCAATTGGTGGATCTTTATATAATCAACAGAGAGATTACGAAGATGACCAAAAAGCTTCAATCAAAAATACTGCAAGTATAATAGGGAAAAAATTGACCTTTAAATTGGCTAAACTAACTTATCTCTCAGGATTTTTAATTGTAATCTTAGGACTCATAAAATAGTGGACTCTCCGGGAATTGAACCCGGAACTCTACAATGCGAATGTAGCGGTATTCCGTTTACCTAAGAGCCCTTATCTCAACACACTTAAGGGGTTAACTCTTGTACCATTTGCATGTACTTCAAAATGAAGGTGAGTGCCAGTTGACCTTCCCGTAGATCCCATTTGTCCAATTGCGTTTCCTGCATTCACAGACTGTCCTACTGTCACATAAATCTTTTGTAGATGTCCGTAAAGCGTTTGGTAGCCATTTCCGTGATCTATAATAACTCTGTATCCATATCCAGTATTATCCCATCCAGACGCAACCACACGTCCAGAATCAGCTGCTAAAACATTTGGAGCAGCAGGGTTTGCAATATCAATTCCAGGATGATACCAGCTAAAGTTCTGAGTAATAACTCCCTGAGTTGGCCAAACAAAGCCTCCAGTTGCAACAACCGTACCGGCATCAGGAGTAATCCTTTTTATATAAGTATTAGGAGACCATAATTGCTCATCAGGTTTTACTCCTTCAGGAACAATAACAGTTTGACCTATAGCAAGCTCAAATGTTTCATCGTTCACAAAAGTATTGAAAGGATAATCAACTATTGCCTGTGCCGATGCATCGTATTTCTTTGCAATCGAAGAAACAGTATCCCCTTTTTGGACCTTATGAGAAATTCCAGTTATAGGCAAAATTTCCAAAACTTGCCCTACTTTTATTGCGTCAGGTGAAGCAAGGTCATTTTGCCAACGAATTGTATCGGTTGATATACCAAATTTTTGGGCAATCGAAGAAACAGTATCCCCTTCGGCAACAGTATATTCAATAATTTTATCTCTCTGATCAGAAAGAAAAGTGTTTGTATCAACCGCCTCAGTTGAAGCAGATAAAACAGCAGAAGGGGATGAAATGCTCCAAGGGTTGACCGATCTTCCAGGAAACTCAGATGCAATAGAAGGAGAAATAATAACTGATAAAGCAGCCAATGATGCCATTCCAGAATGAGTCAAAAGCTTAGCTCTTTTTCCTCTTTTTTTGTACAAATGATTTACAATTATTCCCTTTTTACTTTCCAGGCCTATTAATTGAACGCGAAATACGCTAATCAAAAAATTAGAAAGTTCAACTAAAAAAGTCTTAATCTCTTTGAAGATTCCCACCGCAAAATGAAGATATCACAAAAAGCTTCGGGAAGTCAATTAAGTTACACTGTCTTCAAACTATCTATAAACTCCTCATTTGTTTTTGTCTTTTTAAGTCTTTCTATTAAAGTTTCTGTTCTTTCGTCATTGTTTACCATTTCAAGCATTCGTCTTAGTGTATGGATCTTAGGCAAGGCCTCTTTCCCATACAAAAGCTCTTCTTGTCGTGTACCAGATCTTGTTACGTCAATTGAAGGAAATATTCTTTTGTCAGCCAAACGTCGATCCAAGTGAAGCTCCATATTTCCAGTTCCTTTAAACTCCTCATAAATTAGATCATCCATTTTTGATCCAGTATCAACCAAAGCAGTTCCAATAATAGTTAATGATCCTGCGTTTTCAATCTTTCGAGCAGCTCCAAAAAACTTCTTGGCAGGGTACAAGGCTTGTGGATCAAAACCTCCAGTCAAAGTGCGCCCGGATGAAGGAAGTGCTAAATTATATGCACGAGCCAAACGTGTAATTGAATCCAGAAGTATTACAACATCCATTCCTTTTTCTACAAGTCTTTTAGCCCGGTCCAAAGCAAGCTCAGCAAGCCTTGTCTGTTCTTCAGGTGCCTCATCAAAATTAGATGCACCAACCTCACCAAGTCCATTAGTTACCTCTTTCATATGTCTTAAGATGTCAGTTACCTCCTCAGGTCTCTCACCAATTAAGACAGCCATCAAATGAACTTTCTGCCTCTTTCCTTTTCCTGCCTCTGGATAGTTTTTAGCAACTCCTGAAATCAAATCTTTTAAAAGCCATGTTTTACCTGCTTTTGGAGGTGAAACAATAAGTCCTCTTTGGCCAAACCCAATAGGAGCAATTAAATCAACCAACCTCGTGGTCAAAATTTCTGAGGTAGTTGATAGTTTAATTTGCTCATCCGGATAAATTGCCAAAAGGGACTCAAAATCTGTTCTCTTTCCAGTTTCAGTTGCAGGTTCACCATTTACAGTTTCAACTTTCAAAAGTCCCCAATATCTTTCATTCTCTTTTGGTCTGCGAGCAAGACCTGAAACCAAATCTCCATTTCTTAGGTTAAACCTTCTAATCTGAGATGAAGAAATATAAATGTCCTCGCTTGATGGAGAAAATTTTGGACGCAAAAGCCCAGAGCCTTCATTTGCGATATCAAGTATCCCTGTTATTTTTTCTGTAGGAAGACCGCTGTCTGGCAAAATTCGATCATCTACAACTAAAGCGTTATCTTGATGTGTATTATTCATACGAGGACGTGGGCATTTATTATGCTTCTTTTGTTAGAAGTAAGAATATATTACTTTCTTCTTCGAGCTTTGTCAACAATAACTAAAAAAACAAAGCCAAAAATCATGACCATTCCTAAAAATTCCAAAGTCTGAGGCCAATAAAATATTACTAATTTATAGTGCCCTTTCGGCAAAATCCAGCCATTTTCCCAAGAATTAACTTTAACATGGGCACTCGCGGGCAAGCTAATCCATCCTTTATCATATCCCTGAGGCAAAGAAAACAAAGAATTATCTTTCAAAACATTAAGATCAAATTCATACCAAAATGTTCCAATTTTACGAGAACTATTAACCTGAACCAAATTCTCTTGTGGCTGTATGTTTCCATCAAAAACCTTCAAATTTGACAACCAGTTTAAAGGAATAGAGTAAAGATAAACGCCATCCAGATAATTTAAAGAGTCCTCGCCTCCCAACGATCTAGTCTCAAGATTCAAGATAAATTCATTTTTGGCAAAATTAACAGATTTCAAAAGACCAAAACTTTGATCAAATTTTCCGGAATTTAAAAGCATTTCAAGATCATTATTATTAGTTGCCTTATCGAATACATAAAATTTCATTCCGCGACCAGTTACATTTTCTCCAACTAGTCTTAAAATAAAATCATTATCTGTCGCTACATTGGAAATGTTTGAGAAGTCACAAGAAGCACCTCTCCCAGAAGCCTCATAAAAAAGTCTTCCAGATATTGTTTTCTTATAAACTTCACCTCTTTGTAAAACATCGCAATTGGAGGGCGAGTTTCTTCCAGTTTTTGAAAAATCTACTTTCTCAGGCTTGACTGGAAATGTAACCTCAAGCTCGTCTCCTTTATTAAAACTAACATCAATTGCTCGATCACTATTAAAGCCGTTCCAAATACCAGAAAAGCTAAAGCTTCCAATTTCGGGATATGAAAAAACTTTTGGTGCTTTGTAAGAAATATTCCATGTCTCGCCGCTCTTTTCAGACGGTCTTGCCGAAACCACTAACCAATAATTTTTCCCCGAAGAAACCAAAATCTGCCTTGTAACTTCACTCCACTCAGTTGATACAAAACTGTGATAAAAAACATCGTTATTTAAACAATCTGACCGACCTTCAATAACTATACAAAAATCCGGCCTTGATTCGCTAACTGATTTATAAGGCAAACTAACTTCCAAAAGTGATTCAGGGCTTCCCTGAAACTCCCCCAATCTAAGAGAAGCGCACCCAATTGCATCGCGACTTGTAAAATCAATTTGATCTCCATTTACCTTAAATCCTATCGCCCCAGATCTGCCTTCTCTTTCCCAACATTTGTTTATCGAAGATGTCAAAAAAAGACTGGTCAGATCAATGCTTTTTCCATTTGATGCGTCAAAAACTTTCACCTGAACGCTTTCCTTTGTATCTACTCTAACTCCAGATATATTTATTGTTTCATTATTTTTTAGATAAAAATAAGTATTTGAAATTCCAATAGCAACCTTTGAATAATCATTTCTTACATCAATTAAAATCGGCTTAATATTACTTAATTCAATTAGCTCCTGATTTCTCTTGAACATATAAGGATTATTAAACTCAATCTTGATTTGATGGTTCTCGTAACTTGCTTTTCCAGAAAGATCAACATAAGTTTGAGAATTCAAAGATGGCAGAAAAAGTTTGGAAAGTATCCCTTCAATCTTTCTCTTGATAGATACATATTCTGCTCCACCAATATCATGAGAATAGTCAATTCCTGTAATTTCTTCTCTCAATACATCAGAAAAAGGATACTGATTATTTACTTTTATTGAAGACGCATAATCAGAAACATTCTCAAAAACACTATCTTTACGCACTAAATTACCACTACTTTCCACATTTGAATAAAAGGCTGGCTGCTCTTGTTTGCTAAATTGAAAAACCGTCAAAAAATCTTTTTGAAAAACTATTTTTCCACCAATACTTTCAAAAATCGCAAGTGATTTATCAAATTTAAATACATCACGGTCCGCTTCTGGATAAATAACACTTTTATCCATCAAAACATAAGTAACATTATATTTTTTAATTACATTCAAAACCCCAGTCGCATCTTCTGCGTAAACTGCCGTATTTATCTCATGGTAAAAGCTCTCATCAGAATTACTCCAGACATCAAATGCACGATCTAAAATAGGCTGTGGAATTCCATACCAAAGAAATCCAGATCCACGATATCCCCAAGTGTAAAAATTCCAACCCCAAAAAGTCTGTACAGGATAAAAAGCAATTCGCCCCTGCTTATCTTGATTTTTAAAATAGTCAAAAAGAGAAAAATACTGCTTTGGTATATCAATTCTCATAGTTGGGGATATTAAATATCCTTGAAAAACAGGTTTTGCAAATACTAAAGTCCCTGAAATAATTAAAGAAGCTACCACAAACAAAAGTATTTCTTTCTTCAAAAATCTTGATACCAAAGCCAAAAAAGAAGCTATTCCTATCGAATAAATTAATGCCATCAATACCGCCCATTTAGTGAAGACTGAGCGAAATATTTGATCAAATAAAGGCAGTGGTAAGCTTCCTCCCATCATCAGGTAAAAACCCAAAACAAATACAAAAAATATTGAAGATCGGACATTAAGTTTTTTGTTAAAAAGCAAATAAATTATTCCAATCAAAGAAATTCCAAAGATCAAATATCCTACAGCTAAAGTATTCGAAGTTAAATATTTCTTCCAGTAATCATATAAGTAAGTGAACTTATTATCCCTCCCTAAATCAGTATATTCAAGCCAAAATCCACGTAAAGTTGAAACACTCGCTAAATTTCCAAAGCCCTTATTCATAAGCTGGGTTTCCGGCGTTGATAAAACATTAATTTTTGAGGTTGTGACAACCGAAGAATTTGTCAGAGTAAAATATAAAACTGGAAATAACCAAAAGGAAGTTGCTATAAACAAAGTCAAAAAAAGTTTTAAGACTCTTTTAATCCCCGTCTTTTTTAATCTAAAAATTGTCTCAATTGCAAAAGCTACCAAAATTACAGCAAGAACAACAAAAAGAGTTTGCACATAAAACGATGTTGCGCCAACAATTAGAAACGAAAATAGCAAAATTAAATCTCTTCTCTTACCAGCTGTTAGATATTTAATTGAAAAATAGATAAACCAAGGCAAAAAACCATAAAAACTCACAAAAGCTTCATATGGATTGTAAAAATTCTGAACTGTTGCAAGATTTAAAAGATAATATAAAGCCGATGTAAATGAAATTAATCCAGACCCTTTTTTAGTCAATACATACACTCCAAATGGGCCCAAAAATAGCATCCCAAATGTCCAAAAATATCTCAAAAAATTTTGCGGCAGAACTGCCGATGTCAAAAATAAAAACAGCTGTCGTGGCAAATCCGCTGCATGGGCCATTCCCCCTAAAAGCCCCAGTCCCTGATATTCTTGCCAAACTGCAGAAATAGACCTAGATATATTTACCCCGAAATTAAATTCAGGATGTAAATTATCCCAACCTGTAAGATAAGTTCCCGGAGTGTAATTTCTAACACAAACTATAAAAATAACAATAAAAAGCAAGACAGGGTAAATTGAAAAACGTTTTAAAAAGTTAACCATAAAAGGTCCTTATTTATTCTCTAACAAATTCCGGAGAGTATAAAGTAGTTCCAGAGAGAACAGCAGGGTTTATACATACAAAATCATATTTCAAAGAAACAAGATTCCAGCTTCGCCCCATTGAAATTTCTGCTCCAGCCAAAGACAATTTTTTCTGCAAATCTGTATCCTTTATTAAATTTATAAGTCGACTTTCAAGAGATCTTTTTCTCATCGAGAAAATTATACTTTCTTTATTTATTAAATAATTTTTTAGACTATTTTGAATATCGCTCTCTTCAAAGTTAGATGAAAATTTTTGCGAAACCAAGATAGGTTTTGCGTACTGAAATGCTAAAGAAAGAGCACCGCTTGCTGACATACGAGCTCTATATGGAAATACAACTAGATCCGAAGCTGCAAAAACAGATTTAACTTCACTTTCAGCTACAAATGCCAAGGAAATTACATTTTTCTTATCTAAATTTATTAATCTATTCAATTTTTTAGAAAATTGAAAATAAGATAAGGTACCTCGAAGAGTTGGGCTTTCTCCACCTGCAAGCAAAAGCCTTATTTTGAGTCTGGGATTTTCCTTGGCTATTCGAGAAAGGCAAGACACTATAAAATCAGTTCCCTTATAAGCTGATCTATATCCAAAAGCAAGCACAATAAATTCATCTTTTTTAACTCCAAATTTTTCTCTTGAACTAGCTCTTAAAAAAGGTGAAAGCCCCTGGTAAGATTCACTTCCATGCGCAATAACAAAAATCTTATTTAAGCTAACATGCTTTGACAATCGTTTCTTTAAAAAATTGTCATGAACAATAAAAGCATTTGCAGATAAATTCATAAATTTATAAAAAATAGACAAAAATCTATTTAACACAAAAACTTTAAATCCGTGTCTTTTAATTCCAAGATGAGCTGAAAGTTCATTCAAATCATTTGAAACCTGATGAATTGCAATACTTACAAACTTCCCTCTTCCCTTAAGTGAGCAAAGATAGAAAATTAAAGGAAAAAGCGTAATTTTACCTCCATATATACTAAACTCAAATTGCAGATTAATAGAGCTTATTTTAGAAAATTGACGAATAATTTTCTCCATTTGTAAAAACATCAATGGATTGCCCAAAGTATAAGTTGGCATAACCAATATATTGCCATTGATAATATAAGGGTCAGTTTTTTCTCTTTTTTCGCAAACAACAACTATTTTTCTGTTTGCTGGAAAGGCTGATAAAAGAAGTTTAGTGTATCGACAAATTGCATTATCAGACGCAACTTCTCCACCCTCGCTTGGAAATGAAGAAATAACCAAAAGGGCATCTTCTAAATTAAATTGATTGATTATTTGATCTGTTAATTTCATTTTTCAAAGTTGGCAAAGAAGAATTTGTAAATTTTGAAAATTGCCGCGCATGTCAATCAGAGTCTTTCTTGTTAGAAAGTTTTGTCTCTAATTGACAGCGCGGGTGCTAGCTAAACTAGCGCTAAGGCATACTGTTAGGAAATCGTGATCGGGGCAAGGCCGTCAATGCCGGTCGGAGTAACAACGTCACCAACCTGAAGGCCAATAACCTTCAAATTGTCATTCGTGATCCAACCTGTCATCTTCGACATATCCCAAAATTGCGGGAACTCAACGGCCAAGACCTGGTCTTGCAAATCCACACTTTCGTGTGTCTTGTCGAACATCTCGGCGGTCCAGTTGCGCGTACCACTAGCGCGGATCAAAACCAAGGTATTGCACCCGGTCTGCCCAACGCTCGCGGTAAACGACTTTGCATCCTCATCCAGAATCCCATTCACCGACACCAGCGTCGGGTTATCGATCATCGCGCATGATGCACTTTTCGGATCAGGTGACTTGACATCACTCTCGCCTGTCCCAAACTCGACAGTTGTCCCGTCGCTTTTGTGAAGGACAATAGGCCAATTGTAAGGCTTGTCAGCCTTCAACATGTTTTGGCGCTTCGCCATCACAAACTCGAGGGCAATCGACGGTTTGTTCAAAGAGTTCGGATCCTGATCCATGTTCCAACCTGGGTCATACGCCCAAATCGAACCTTCAGCGTAGTCGAAAAAACCATTTGTCGCTGAAAGAACAGATTTGTTCGCAAGCCCATTGGCCCTTAAAACCCAGATGTGGTGTTTGGACTCTTTCAGGTCCTGACGGCCTTCAATCAAAAGGTTACAACCGTTAGCAACAGAGTCCACCAGATATAACTTGGTGTCAAACCGTAGAGTGTTGGCAACAGGCGCGGTAATCCGTTTACCAGTACCCTTGATATCACACACAGGATACTTAAGAACAGGCTTTAAAGCCTCTTCAACCGCAGCCAAGTTGGCAACCTTCTCGCTCATCCAAGCCGCACGAACGTAGTGGCCGTCCTTATCAAACAGTCGGGCCAAAACCCAGCTATCTCCGCCGACCTGCTTGCGGGCGTTTACCTCAACATAACCGTCAGCTGGTGCAACCGCAAGTTGAGCGCTCGACGAAAGTGCCGAAGCTCGCATGTTGGTCGGGTTCCCAACCTTGTAAAGGGCGGGAGCCACCCAAGTGACAGTAGCAGGCTCCTGAGCCTTAACCGGCATGCTGCCAATCAAAAGCCCAACGACAAAAAGAAAAACGAATACGAAAGTCAGACGCTTGTTCATTTTATCCTCCTCTTAGGACGATCAAAGACACACGATACTAGCCAGCAGGAGTAGCTTTCTGAATCTGCTCCTCTATTTGCTGGGTTTGCTTAAGAAAATCAGCAGTCAATATCAGCGGTGTACTAGTCTCAGTCGACACCAAAGTAAATGTCTCACTAGGTTGAATTGTTGGAACAATAATCGGCGTCGCCGACGATGTATTTGTCAGCTCCAATGTAGCACTTGGTTCAATGACACGTGATGTCATTGTCTTGCCAATCACTTTCACTTCCATCGTAGTGTGCAGTTGAAATCCTGCAAGTGAAACGCAAAGAAAAGCAATAACAAGAAGCGCACTCCAAGAAGCAATCAATTGTTTTCTGTTCATGTCCCCTTAGCCCTATCTCATGGCAATAGCCAAGATAAAAACGATAGCGCCTCCAAAGGACAATCCAAAGAAAACAGATCCGAGGACAATTTCCCACCACTTGAAAGTGATGAGTCCTCTCTGCTTTCGCTCAAGGCGATCGAGCTGTTGTCGCATTTGCGCGACAAAATCAGTGATCAGAATGTTCTGTTGCTTTCCGTCTGTCTGAACCGTAACCGAAAGAGCTTCGGCCATTTGTCCTGAAAGCCGCCTTGCGATCTCATCAGCAACCTTATCCATTACCTCCTCGTCTGACATCGATCGAGTTGGTTCAGCGAACGGGTCATGAGCTGCTGACAAAGGCTGAGCAACTGGTCTAACAATCCGCGGCGGATTTGACATCGATCTTGAAGTCGTCCTATGCGGACCACCAGCTGACACTGGTCCAGGATCAAGATCTCTAAAGATCCCATCAATATCAGAAACAACCTGCTCTTTTTTTGGATCTTTTTTAGATCCGTGTCCAAAGATACCCATCTTATCCTCCGCTTGAATTTCGTATACAATATTCGGGATTTATTCCCAAAATTATGCCTTATTTTTAATGTACTTTGTTAAATTTATTTGATAGATAGAATAACGCAATTGAACCAAAAATAAAGCCAGCTCCAATTAAAGGTAAATTAATATCTCCTATAGCAGTTGGTGCAGGACGAAACACTTCCTCTGTTGGAGTTGAAACACCACAAACTACCCCTCCACCATATTGAGTTACACAATTTTCTTGCGCAAACGCAATTTTAGGAAAGGCAATCAATGTTATTACTGTAATAGCTGTTAGAATAAATTTCTTCATATTTTCAAAAATATATATGACTGAGTAGCATATCATCCTTATAGGATAATGTCAAGCCTAAATCTCTAATAACTTTCCGTAAGCAAATACACGAACTGGAGAATTTAAATCATTACATGTATACAAAATCAAATCTGCTGAAAAATCGGATACATTTTCGCCAACCGCTACTCCATAGATTGCATAAATATATTTTCTCTGACGCCATGTTATTTCAACTGTATCCCCTGGTTGAAGTCTTGGTAAATTGTAAAAAGAATTAAGATGGCGATATGTATTATCCCATGAAAGATATCCAAATCTGTGTGCAGCCAAAATTAAAGGAAGGCTTCTATCATAAGCTGTGCCATATGAAGGATCTCTCCAAACTCCCTTTTTCAAGGCATCTTCATAATTAGCCTCCGCTGCCTCATTAATAGCAGTATTTACTCCAATTGAAGAAATAGTAATCCTATTTTCATTTGAAAGTTGAGAATTCTTTGGAGGCTGATAGTTAGATTTTCTTCTAATCCAGCTTTGTTTTTGCTCCTCTAAAGGTTTAACCTCGTCCTGAGCTTTAGATGAAGGCAAAGATTGGGTAGTGCTTTTGGCTGAAATCTTATACAAAACAGAAGGTCCGTATGATAATAAAAGTACTAGAATTCCCAAAATTGCAAAAACCAAAGATGCTTTCTTAAGAATCTTAGACATACTAAATTTCCCTGATTTTTGAGATACCTCACTCAAGGCTATTTTAGAGAAATCAGTTGCTGGAATATATCCAGGATAATTATTTATGTAGTTCATAAAAAAACAGCTCCAAAAGGTGCGGGTAGTAAGCCTGCCCTACGTACCACCCGCCCCTTTTAAAGCTGTTTAAGTTAAAAGCCTATTGACAGTATAAAGTTAACTTTATACTCTAAAATTGATTTGTCGCTTTGCCTGTCCTAGACAAATCAAGCTAATTTTTAAAAGGGCATCTCTAAACGTGGCGAGTTCGAGTTAGTTTAAGTCAGCTCGAAAACCCAGCGATAGCAGATGCTCTTTTGCTTCCTAAATACTATCACCCATTTTTTTAAAAGTCAAATCCCATAACATATACAACCTCCTAATCTACTACAACCTATAATTTCACCAACAAAATTTCAGCCTCGATTTTCGATCAAATTTCGGCCAATCTAATAAATGTGGATAACTAAAACTATTTTCGAAGGAAACGCTTTATAATCTCAGATACGTAAGAAAAACTTTTGGGAGAGGCAATCATTTTATATCCAAGCCTTTTAGCCTCTTTCACTCTTTTAGCCTCAGAAAAAACACCTCTTATTTCTCCCAAAAGCCCAACCTCACCAAAACAGACAAACCCTGAAGGAATCGCTTTATCAAAATAAGAAGAAGCAATACATAAAGCAATTGCAAGATCAGCTCCAGGCTCGCGAATATTTATTCCCCCAACCACATTCACAAATACATCAAAATTCTGGATTGGAATTCCACATCTCCTCTCAAGTACCGCCAAAATCACATCAATTCTTCGTGCCTCAATTCCCTGCACAACTCTTCGAGGGTACATAAGCTTTGTTGGAACAATTAAAGATTGTATCTCAACAATTATTGGCCTTGTCCCTTCCATCAAAACACTTCCACAAGTTCCAGATACTCTTTTACTTTCTTTATCCAAAAACATATCAGATAAATTGGCAACAGACTCAAGCCCATTCTCCTTCATTTCAAAAATCCCAACCTCATCAGTTGCTCCATATCGATTTTTGTATGCTCTAATCATTCGAGTTGCCAAATTTTTGTCTCCTTCAAACCACAAAACAGTATCAACTAAATGTGCCAAAGTCGCAGGCCCTGCCACATTTCCCTCTTTAGTTACATGACCAACAATAAAAGTTGGAATTCCGGTTTTCTTTGCCATTCTAACAATCCTGTAAGTAGACTCTCTAACCTGCCCAACCGATCCAGCCATTCCAGACAAATCGCTTGTTGAAACAGTTTGGATAGAATCAATTACCAGTGCAGAAGTCTTCTTGTTTCCAGAAGAATTTGTAACCGTAGATAAAATCGAATCAATATCGCTTTCCTCAATAATACTAATACTTTTATTCTTGACTTTTAGTCTGTCAGCTCTGATTTTAATTTGATTAACTGATTCTTCAGACGATGCATAAAGACAATTGTCCAAGTTGTCACAAACTTGCAAAAGTATTGTTGATTTTCCAATTCCAGGCTCTCCAGAAAGTAGAATCACCTGTCCTAGCACTAATCCTCCACCCAAAACCCGATCAAGCTCAGATATTTTTGTTGAAACTCGATTTAATTTCTTTGAATTAACTGAAGAAAGTAAAATAGGTTCAACTTTTTTTCCACCTTTCGCGCTAGTTCCAGACCCATCTGACTCTAAAACAGTTTCGACCATACTGCTCCATGCTCCACAATTTGGGCATTTTCCACTCCAACCAACTTGAGAGTAGCCACATTGTTGACAGACGTAGGAAGATCTTGCCTTTGCCATAGGCTCATTATGCCACAAAAAAACGGCAGGCAACACTTTATAAAAACAAGTGTGCGCTGCCGCAACAAAAATAAACTCACTACACAGTTGCATAAACTGTCCCCATCGGTAGAACCATTCCGTAAACTCTGCGCTCTCGCCTTGCATCAATGGCCAACTTAATCTGCAAAGCCTCTGGGTGCCCAGGCGCATATTTCAAAACAAATCTTATGCTATTTAGAGCACCTGGACGATTATTCTCTCGAACGAATCGCCTTGCATCCTCAAGATGCTGCACTATCAATATCTCTCTTTGAGCCTTTAGCTCCATTGCCTGCTTTTGAGCAGCCAGCTCAATGCGAGAGAAAACACAACTCGCCTCCTCAAGCCAATCCCACAAATCAGAAATAAAATTGAAACGAGAAGGGAAATATATGCCATAGCTTCGAGCTCTTTCAATCCTTTGCTCTAAGCAAATGGCCGGCTGCTCTGGTTTTACCCAGATTGTTGCAGCGCAACATTCAATTGCCCCAGCCAGTTCATATCGAATCAACTCGATGCGCCCTTGCAAATGATCGGGCTGTTCCCACAGATCTCCAAAGGAAAACTCAATTCCTATCGCCTTGGCCTCAGCAACAGCTTCAGCTAGAAAATTTTGAGACATGGTTTCCTCCACCTATTTTGAAAATGTAAAGATTGCGATGATTTACGTTGGCAAAATAATAACAGAAGCTTAAGCCAAAATCAAATTATAGGATTATTTGTAAGCAACAGGCTTTGAAGTAAGAACTAAACCTAAAGATATTTTTCTATTTTCAGGATCAATTTCCTCAATATAGCAATTGACAGTATCTGAAACCTTTATTTTTTGTGCAGGCGGAATTTTTGTTATGTGAATTAGTCCCTCAATTCCAGGCTCCAAAACTACAAATGCCCCAAAATCTGAAATCCTTGATACTTTACCTTTGAATTTATCATCAACTTTATATTTCTTTAAAGCGCTGATCCAAGGATCTTCAGCTGCTTGCTTTATAGAAAGAGCCAACTTCCCTTGTCTTACTCCAATCACTTTTACTTTCACCTTTTCTCCTTCGGCTAAATAATCAGATGGCTTTCCACTTTTCTCCCAAGAAAGTTCAGAAAAATGAACCAAACCTTCAACAGTAACTTTATCTATATCAATTGCTACAAATGCTCCAAAGTCAGTAATATTAGAAACATGACCTGTATAAATTTCTCCCTCTTTAATTTTTGTGAGAGCTTTACTTATCTTTTTAATTTCATCCGCTTCAGACACATATTTTTCTGAAAAAACAACCTTTTTATGGTCACGATCAACATCTAAAACTTTAACTTTTATGCTTTTGTCTATGTATGATTCAATTTTTGAAAAAGTCTTTTTACCAACCTGACTCATAGGGATAAAACCAGAAACCATTCCATATTCAACCACAACTCCGGAGGGAGTTACATTTTTAACAATCGCAGAAATTTCTAAATCTTTATCCATTGCCTCATACAAGCTGTCCCAGATAGAATCACTTGAAGCATTCTTAAGAGAAATTAAAACATACCCTTCCTTTGTTTCAGGCTCAACAATTGTAGCCTGTACTTTATCTCCTACTTTCAAAGTCTTTAGATAATCACGAGCTTCCTGGAAATAAATATCATTCAAAACTGCCTCACTTTTTCCACCAACATCAAAGCTTGCATAACGCTTTGAAAGCTCAGTTAAAGTTGCATCAACTTTTTGGCCTCTTGCAAATCCAACAAGTTTTTTTGAATACAATGATAAAAGCTCCTCCATATTTTGGGGAGTCAAATTATTTTTTGAAGTTTTTTGTTTCAACTTTCATTTCCTTCTTTCTGTTTACTTACCTTACCCCAATTCAATCAGGGTTGTGTGCTTTGTTCTTTCGGCCTTGACCTATTTTCTCGTAAGGTTGCCCAAAAAATATCGTCGGCGCTAAAGCGTTTTACGACTCTGTTCGGAATGGGAAGAGGTAGTTCCACTTCGCTCAAAAAGCCGAAAGAGCAAAAAACACAATCCTACCTACACAGGCAGATTTTATACTCTGATTACTGAAGAGAAAGGTTCGCATTAATTCGATCTATTCGCACTGGTAAGCTTAACGCCTTACGGCGCTTCCACTGCCAGCCGATTAACCTGGTGTTCTTCCAGGGATCTTATAGAGTTCTAATCTTGGAGTTGGCTTCCCACTTAGATGCTTTCAGTGGTTATCACATAGGAATGTAGCTACCCGGCGCTGCTACTGACGTAACAACCGGCACACCAGGGATTCCTCCAGCCTGGTCCTCTCGTACTAAGGCTAGCTCTCCTCAAAACTCAAAACGCATGTACTGGATAGAGTCCGACATTATTGTTACATCGATTATTCGATGGTCTCGTCATTTTCATTCTGCGAGACTCCCATTGTCGCCAACAGGGTCCGACCATATCTTGTCGTTTAAAAAAAACGACTCTGGCGTATGGCCTGTGAGGATTCTAATTTATATATGATTTAAGAATTTGCTCTCTGGACACCCTTCTTTTACGAGTATTCATAGAATATGCAATTTCTAAAATTCTTTTTATTCCACTTTTTTTTAAATGCTCTTTATTATTCACAAGTTGAATAACTTGCTTGAATTTTTCAAAAGCATCCTTTTTAATAACAAACTTGTTATCAAAAAATGGAATAACCTTGTCTCTCAAACTTGGCAAATCACGTACAACAAATGCAAGTGAATTGTCATTTTTATCAGTTAAACTATTTGCTTTAATATAGCCACAAAATAACCTCTCTTTTAATTTTTCCAAAACTTGCCTTCCAGCAGGATTTTGAGAAACCTTAAAAAAATAAATTACTTGCCAACCAGTTTTTGTTTCTTTCGAAGGAACTATACCTATGTAAAACATCCCTTCTCCTTCAACAAAACCTGCAAAATAATCGTCACTAATAAATTGAGACATATAAATTAGCCTTTCCTGCTGATAATCTCAGGTTAATGATTTTTACTAGTACACAAATTGTACACTAGTACACTAATATTTTACGAGACTTTCCAGCATATAGCCAGATTTATATTCCTTTATTTAATTATCTAGACAAAAAGATAAACATTTTCTACTTCGAATCAGTTTGTTCAACGTCAAAAGGATGAGACCGCTCTTAGACTTGTCAACACCAAATGTCTTAGGTGTTCAACTGTCTCGCGACGTTCTGAACCCAGCTCACGTAGCACTTTAATGGGCGAACAGACCAACCCTTGGAAGCTTCTACACCTCCAGGATGTGCTGAGCCGACATCGAGGTAGCGAACCGCGCCGTCGCTATGGACGCTCGGGCGCGACTACTCTGTTATCCCCGGGGTAGTTTTTATCCGTTAAGCTCCGTCCCAACCCATGAGGGATCGGAGGATCACTAAGACCTGCTTTCGCATCTGCGCGGCATGTCTGCCTTGCAGTCAAGCACTCTTATACCTTTACGCTTACACTACGATTTCCATCCGTAGCAAGAGTACCTTTGTGCCCCTGCGTTACAATTTAGCAGGGTACCGCCCCAGTAAAACTGCCCATCTAGCACTTTCCCCTCCCACGTTTTCAGAGGGATTGGGTGAGATTCATCGTATTTCAAAGAGAGGTGTTACATTGTTGTCCCGCTAAGCGGGACTCCCTCCTACGCTACACAGTTAAAATCGATAAATCAATGCCAAACTACAGTAAAACTCCACGGGGTCTTTTTGTCCAAGTACATGTAGGCCGCGTCTTCACAGCCACCGCAATTTCGCCGAGTAGAGGCTTAAGACAGTTATTAGCTCGTGACGCCATTCGTGCGGGTCGGAACTTACCCGACAAGGAACTTCGCTACCGTAGAACAGTTATAGTTACTGCTGCCGTTTACTGGAGCTTGAGTTCAGAGCCAGTACACCCGAAGGTGCAAAGACCCCTCCCCTTAACTTACCAGCACTGGGCAGGCGTCAGCCCGTATACATAAGATTAACTCTTTTGCACGGACATGTGTTTTTGATAAACAGTCGACTAATAAACTTTAGTTGCATCCCGCTAAGCGGGAAACCCATCTCCCTAAGTTACGGGTAATTTTTTTGCCGAGTTCCTTAAACCTCTTTCTCTCGCTCGCCTTAGTCTTCTCGACCAGCCCACCTGTGTCGGTTTGCGGTACGGCTTAATTTGTCTCTCACTGCGAATTTTTTCTTGTAAGCTAAATTAGCTAAAATCACCCCGCTATTCGCGAGACTTTGCACCACCTAAACTAAACATCGAAACGGATTTTCCAATCTCGACTATTTTGGCTTCTGCACGTCATTTCACAAAGACGCTTTAGAAATCTAACTCAGTCAATCCCCAGCTGATAACGATACAAAATAAGTACTAGAATTTTAACTAGTTGTCCATCGGTTACGCCATTACGGCCTCACCTTAGGTACCGACTAACCCGTCGAGGACGAACCTCGCGACGGAAACCTTGGGCATTCGGCGGTCCTGATTCTCACAGGACTCGTTCGCTACTCATACCGGCATTCTCACTTCCAACCGCTCCACCACACTTTACAGTATAGCTTCACAGCTGTTGGAACGCTCCCCTACCACTCCTTTACACCCAAAGGTGTAAAAAAATCTCAAGCTTCGGCACTAACTTTAATCCTCGATAAATCTTCGGCGCGTGCGCTCAGTCGACCAGTGAGCTGTTACGCTATCTTTAAAGGGTGGCTGCTTCTAAGCCAACCTCCTGGCTGTCTATGAACGACACACTTCCTTTCAAACTTAAGTTAGATTTAGAGGCCTTAGCTGTGAGTCTGGATTCTTTTCCTTTAGTCGCATCAGCTTAGCCCGATGCGGCTGTCTAGTCGCCCATATTTCAAGTTATTCGGAGTTTGATTGAATCAAATTGCTTGCGCTCTCTGACCCATCCAGTGCTCTACCACCCTGAAATTTTTGACGACCACGGTCCCTATAGACCTTTCGGGGAGAACCAGCTATCTCCGAGTTCGATTGGCATATTACCGCTATCCACAAGTCATCCGATGTTATTGCAACAACAACCGGTTCGGGCCTCCTCCTGTATTTCTACAGGACTCACCCTGCTCATGGCTAGATCACTCGGTTTCGGGTCTATTCTAAGCTACATAATTGTTCGGGCTATTCACCCTAGCTTTCACTTTGCCTTCTCCCGCTAAACGGGATTAAGCTGCAGCATAAAATAACTCGCCGGTTCATTCTTCAATAGGCACGAGATCACCCCCATCGCTGAGAGCTCTCTCGGTTTGTCCGCAAACAGTTTCAGGTTCTATTTCACTGAGCGTTCCGCTCTTCTTTTCGCCTTTCCCTCACGGTACTAGTTCACTATCGGTCCGCACCCTTATTTAGTCTTGGAGGATGGTTCCCCCGGATTCCCACAGAGTATGTACTCCATGGTACTTGGGATACTTCTAGAGGTTTTTTTGATTTCGCATACGAGGCTTTCACTCTCTATGGCTTGATATTCCAAAAAATTCTGCTATCGCAAAAACTCTCATATTAAAGTCCCGCAACCCCTTCGTGATGCAAGCATCACGAAAGTTTAGACTGTTACCATTTCGCTCGCCGCTACTTCGGTAATCTTTGTTAATTTCTCTTCCTCACCCTACTTAGATGTTTCAGTTCGGGTGGTTCCCTCCATACACCTTAGTAATTCCGATAAATCGAAATATTTGGGGCATAGGTCCCCGATAAATCGAGGGGGTTTTCCCATTCGGACATCGCCGGATCAAAGCTTCGTGGCAGCTCCCCGGCGCGTTTCGCGCGCCATGTGCGTCCTTCTTCGGAAGATGCGACCTAGGCATCCACTGTCTGCGTTAGTATTAAACTGCGACCTTTCTCTTCAGATGTCAAAGTACAAACCATAATTATTAGTTATCCGTAAATAAGCTCTAACTAAAGTAAAGCCAATTTACCAATAACCAATCAATCTTGTGGACCGTTCTGTCCAGCTCTTTTTTAATGTATTCACGACCTTAAGTGGACCTGAGCGGGATCGAACCGCTGACCTCATCATTGCAAATGATGCGCTCTATCCAGCTGAGCTACAGGCCCTCGACCTGTCGCCTTAGGCGACCGTTTTGGCCAGCTGAACTATCGGCCCGTAAATAAAATGTGCAACAAAAAACCGACACTAGGTCGGTCATCCGATACAAGCCACCCCAAAAAGGGAGTTGCGCTTATTAAAAATTATTAAAAAAAATTCCTTTGCTCATCAATAATTCAATCGGATACGTTACCTAAAATTAGGTTAAGGCAAATTATATATTTATTAAAGCTAATAGTCAATTAGTATTTGTGGGCGCGCATGGGATCGAACCATGGACCTCTTTCTTATCAGGAAAGCGCTCTACCACTGAGCCACGCGCCCAAGCTCAACTAGTTTACCTCAAATTGGCCTTAAACTCAACGAACATGCTATAATAGACCCATAATCCGCAGTTTGACAGAAAGGAAACGGGTATGTTCAGAGATTTTGGTGATAGTAGAACCAGAACCAACCGTCCAATTTTCAGTTCTAACCAAATTAAAAATGTTTCTGAGCTCAAAAGAGGAATGAAAGTGCTTGTGTGTTCAAGTCTTAAAAACCATAAAAGCTACGTTGCCATCTTAACAATCAGCCCAGACCAAAACGAAAAAGGAGAATGGTTTATACATTACAAAAGAGAAGAAGACAAGATCGGGCTGGAAAGTCGCACTTTCCTTTGCGACCACAGCGTTGTTTCTTACGAAGACGGTAGATGGAACAACGCCAACTGGTTAGAAAAGATTTGATTTTTGCCCCTCTAAAGAGGAAAACTTTCTCTTCTAGAGGGGCTCGTATATAATACAATTAGTATGGCAAAATTGGTTACACTTCTTCTTAAACTCCCCAGAAACACTGAGGTAACACCTGAATCAGCCCAAACTTTTTTGGCAGCTTTAACTCAAATTAATTCTCGTTCAACTCTCCATAGAATCAGGGGAATCCAAGAACGCCCGCTGGCTTTAGAAATTGCTTTAGTTAATCAACAAATCAGGTTTCAAATTACTTGCTCTGAGGATATGGCAGGTTTTGTCGAAACTCAAATCCAGTCTAACTATCCTCTTGTACTTATTGAAAAAGTTCCTGACTCTTTAGAAAATCAACCACTTTTTGTAACCGAACTAACTCTCAAAAAAGGAAATTTTTATCCCCTGGCAATTTTTTCAAGCTTTACAGATATAGATCCTCTTTCATCTATTCTCTCAGTTCTCTCAAAATCAAACCCTGATCAAATTTCAATCATCCAATTTGCATTAGAGTCAACCTCTGGCTCTTGGCAATCCATGGGGCAAAAATACTCAGACTACGGGACAAAAAAAGAGGATGGAACTTATAGCCCAAGACCGGACTCAGCTATCATAAAAGAAAAAATTTCTTACCCAGGTTTTCTTGTCTCAATTCGCCTAGGATCAAACACGAAAGAAACCCTAAGAGAATTATCATCTGCCTTTGGTGTTTTCACCCGCGCTGATGCAAACTCTTTTTCGTCAAAAAGTAAAGGAATCTTTGGATCTTCTCCTCTCAAAAACCTTCGCGACAGAACTGTTGCAGGTGGTGTAATTCTTAATCTTCCAGAACTCGCTACTGTTTGGCATCTTCCATCTGCCAAAATAAAAACCTCGTCAATTGTTTGGGGAACATCAGTTTTATCAGAGCCACCAGATAATCTTCCAATTTCAGATGACAAAGACGAAAAAGCAAAAGAAGACATCAACTTCTTTGGAAAAGTTCTTTTCAAAAACCGCGAAACAATCTACGGAATAAAAACAGTTGATCGCCGCCGCCACATCTGGTTAGTTGGAAAGACAGGAACAGGTAAATCTACCTTCATAGCCAACATGGCAATTGACGATCTTAAAAAAGGTCGTGGTCTTGGAGTAATTGATCCTCATGGCGATCTTTGCGATATAATCTTGGATTTCATTCCCTCAAGTCGCATCAACGATACAGTCATTTTTAATCCAGCAGATAAAGACTTTCCAATTGTCATCAATCCTCTTGAAGTTAAAAACAAAGAAGAAGCAGAGCTTGTGGTTTCAGGAATTGTTGCAATTTTTAATAAAATTTTTGGATTTAGTTGGGGACCTCGTCTTGAATATATTTTAAGAAACACTCTTTTAACTCTTGCAGCAATTCCTGATAGCACTTTGGAAAATGTCTTAACAGCTTTAACTAACCCAACATATCGAAAAAGAATGATTGACCAAACAACTGACCCAGTTCTCAAAAATTTCTGGGTTAATGAGTTTAGTAAAATGCCAGACAAACAAAGAGAAGAAGCAGTTGCCCCAATTCTAAACAAAGTTGGTCAATTTGTTACATCCCCTCTTATTAGGAGAATAATAGGAAGCCCTCACAGTTCAATTCAAATCGATCAAATCATGAATGAAGGAAAAATAATTCTTGCCAATCTTTCTCAAGGACGAGTAGGTGAAGATAACGCAGCCTTATTAGGAGCAATGTTAATCACCAAATTCCAGTTAGCTGCAATGCGAAGAGTTGATATTCCAGAAACCGAAAGACGCGATTTTTTCCTATATGTTGACGAATTCCAAAATTTTGCAACTCCATCATTTATGAAAATCTTATCAGAGGCAAGAAAATACCGACTCTCTTTAATGCTTGCAAATCAATATATGGCTCAAATCCCCGAAGAAGTTCAAAAATCAATTTTGGGAAATGCCGGAACCATTGTCTCATTCACAGTAGGAGCAGAAGATGGCGCCATTCTTCAAAAAGAATTTGGAGAAGTATTTACCCAAAACGACTTGGTCAATTTAGTAAATCACCAAGTAGCAATGAGACTTATGGTTGATGGACACTCAACTCGTCCATTTCTATCCCAAACTCTTCCACTTCCTCAATCAAGAAATCAAAATAAGCAAACGGTGATTAAAGTTTCTAGAGAGCGTTGGTCCAATAAAACTCCAATTCCGCCTCCACCAGTAATAATAGATTTGCCACCAACTCCTCAGCCAATGCACCAACAGCAGCAAGGCTATCGTCCTCAATATCATTCTCAAAAAAGATTCGGCAGTTACAGAAGAAACTTCAAATCGAGTGTTGACCAGACAAAACATCAGTGATAAAAATGTATTAGAGATAAACGGCAAACCTCTCCTTTGCAGATGAGCGAAAATCGGTGCTTACTCGTCAATTGAAGGCCGTAAGTCTCCGAGGAAGAAGTTTGATGCATAAATTGCATAAAATGTATTCATCAAACACCTCAAACTTCTTCCTCTCCTTTTTTTAAAAAACTTTAAAATACTCCCATAGTCAACAAATAACTGGAGGTACCTTAAAATGTCCAAGTTAGTCATGGCAATTGCCATATTCACGTCAATCTTTTTCGTATCGCTACCAATTCACGCGCAGGAAAATCTAAATGTTACAGTTTCTGCATCAGAGCTTCCACAAACAGGAACAAAAATTCTCGCAACAATGAATAATGGAATCAGCTTCGCGTTCGTCTCAAAAGACGAAAGTGGAGGGTGTGTCCAAATTCGTTGGTCAAACATAGCTATAAAATGCTTTGACAGAAGCACCTTGGAAAAAATTGTGATAACAACTATTCCATCTGGAGAAACACAGTATTTGAGTTTCTCCATAGTTGTCTTTAGAAAAGGAAACCTAGCTAAAGGAATCGATAGTATTTCTTCAGAAACCAAGCTGACAGAACTCGTCAAAGGCATCAAAAACCTCTTTAAAAACGTAGCAGAATTGCTTGAAGCAAGAGATATTCATTGTATTGCAACTGCGGCTGCAGAAACTAAATCGGTCACCTTAGACATTTGGACAGAAATATAGAATAAACCAAAAACCCGCTTTCAAGACGAGATTGTTCTCATCCCAAAAGCGGGTTTCTCTTTGACCACCAAGACCATGACTGAAAGTGTGACTCGGTTATTTTCCTTAAATCAAAAAGACTTAAGGATAGCCTTAACCGTTGTCTAAAAGACTGGGTGTAAAAATTCACACTCCTTAGAAAGGAGGTGATCCATCCCCACCTTCCAGTAGGGATACCTTGTTACGACTTAATCCTCATCGCTGGTTTCAACTTCCTCCGATTCAATCGAAGTTCGGCTGCCCCCAACTTTGCTGACTTGACGGATTGCACTTCATTGAAGTTATCGTGCGTTCCCAATCACATCAATGTGACGTCTGGTTTCTGTCCAGACTCCCGGCGAGCGGCTTTCCCGCACCGGGCGAGCCATAATGCCTATTCATTGAAAATTTCAGTCCTTTAATATATTCCAACTCTTTCGAATTAAGTTTCCTAATATCTTGTCTGCCTTTTACTATTCCAGCTATTTTTCGAAAAGCTTCAAAACTTTTCGCTTTATAACCTAATAGCTTATATTTCTGAAAAAACGGGATAATAACATTATAGATATCGTCTCGTTTTGTTACTTCAAAAACAAAAGCAGGAAGTCGACCATCTCTAGCCGAACTTTTCTGATATACAGTTCCAATTCTAAAAAATTTCTGGACTTTAAAAAGTAAAGTTTTGTTTCCTTCTGCCTGAGCAATAAAAAATCTTAGATCAATTCTAAAATCTTTTCTCAAACTTACTAAAAAACACCCTTCTCCTTCTGTAAATCCAACAATATATAAAGCTGAAAGCATTACGTATTTCCCTTCAATAATTACAATTTCAGTGTAACGAATATTACCCGAAAATGTCAATACCTACTATGGAAATGCTGACTTCCTAAAAAGCAATTACTTCAATCTTTTTAGGATCTCCCAGGGTCATTATGTTCTCTCTTCCTAGCATGAATGATGGGCTTTTTAAATCGACTTCCTTCCGACCGCCCGGCGAAAGTCGTGCGAGCCTTTTTGATATCATCCCTGCTATTTGCCTCAAGCCCTCCAACCATATCAGTTACCCAATATGGTCTGCTTATTTTTTGGCTACTTGGTAGGATTTCAACCTACTAGAGGACATAACTGCCTGGCGCGTTGTTACCTAAATCTATATTACTATAGGCGGTGTGTACAAGACCTGAGAACGTATTCACCGGAGTATAGCTGACCTCCGATTACTACCAATTCCGCGTTCATGAGGGCGAGTTGCAGCCCTCAATCCCCACTGAGAAGCCGTTTTTGGGATTAGCTCCAGATTACTCTTTGGCAACCCATTGTCGGCTCCATTGTAGCATGTGTGTCGCCCAAGGTATAAGGGCCATGCTGACTTGACATCATCCCCACTTCCTTCCCGCACTAGGCGAGATAGTATCCCATGGATATATAACATGGGAAAGGGGTTGCGCTCGTTACCCCACTTAAGGGAACACCCCACGGCACGAGCTGACGACAGCCATGCAACACCTGTTGCCCCTTTTTTAATTACTTAAAAATCAGTCCATATTTCTACAGACCTAAAGAGGGCAATGTCAAACCTTGGTAAGGTCCTACGGTTCGTCTCGAATTGAACCACATGCTCCACTGGTTGTGCAGGTCCCCGTCAATTCCTTTGAGTTTTAACCTTGCGGTCGTACTCCCCAGGCGGCTCGCTTAACGCGTTAGCTTACGGAACTGAATCTTACGATCCAATCCCTAGCGAGCATAGTTTACGGCTAGGACTACAGGGGTCTCTAATCCCTTTTGCTCCCCTAGCTGTCGTTCCTCAGCGTCAAAAAATTCCTAGTTACCTGCCTTCGCCCTTGGAGTTCCTATTGGTATCAACGGATTTCACCCCTACACCAATAGTTCCAGTAACCCCGAAATATTTCAAACCAGTTAGTATTATCCCCCTTCCCGAGGTTGAGCCCCGGTCTTTAAAGAATAACTTAACAAGTCGCCTACGAAACGCTTTACGCCCAGTAAATCCGGATAACGCTTGTGCCCCACGTATTACCGCAGCTGCTGGCACGTGGTTAGCGGGCACTTATTCTACTAATTATCTCTAATTAATCAAAAGAGGTTTACGATCCGAAGACCTTCATCCCTCACGCGGTGTCGCGACGTCAGACTTTCGTCCATTGCGTACGATTCCTAGTTGCTGCCACCCGTAGGTGTATGGGCCGTGTCTCAGTCCCATTCTGGGGGGTCATGCTCTCACACCCCCTACCCGTCGTAGGTTTGGTAGGCCATTACCCTACCAACTGCCTGAT
This sequence comes from Candidatus Woesebacteria bacterium, assembly GCA_016432525.1. Classification (GTDB taxonomy): domain Bacteria; phylum Patescibacteriota; class Microgenomatia; order UBA8517; family UBA8517. The sequence goes on from CP066693.1 coordinate 60,022, forward strand.
GGGAAATAGGCTCCTCCATCGGCGCGCAGTTATGCGCTTTTATCCGAAGATGTCATCCGGTATTAGCTCGTCTTTCGACGAGGTATTCCGAACCATTGGGTAGATTCCTATTTTATACTCAGCCGTTCGCGACTAACTGTATTGCTACAGCTCGTCCCACTTGCATGCCTAAGGCACACCGCCAGCGTTCATCCTGGGCCAGGATCAAACCCTCAAAAAAGTGACGGAAACAAACTAAATAAAATTAAATAGCGTGTTCCATCGGAAACGCTTCCAGTCATGTCTTGATTGTCAAAGTTCTGTGTTATGAAGTGTTGTTACCCAAAAGGGAAGTTAACGCTTAGATTTTTTTGAATAAAAAAACCGCTCTGAGGCGGTGATCCAAATTTGCCTTCAAAAGCTGGTCCTTTAATTCATCTAGAGATATTATATCAGATTATTTATGGAGGTCAATGCCTTATAAAAGTTTTCTAAACTCAATCTTATATTGCCCTTTACCAGTATTGTTGATTTGAATTCCACTATATGTCCAACCAGGAAGATCAGCTTTGAAACTGGTAAGTTCCTTTGAATCGAAAGAAACAATTAATAAATTTTCTTCTCCGTTAGAAAAATCAATATTCGTATAACCCATATTTGTCAAAATTTCTGTTACTTTTTTTATTAGATCTTCTTTATTCATGATAGTCAATCAATATATATTATATCCTCTCTTAAAACGCCATTGGGAATTTGTTTATGGATAACTTCATTTGCTATTCCATATTTTAAGGCATCTTGTGCAGAAATAGTAACCCCTTCTTCCATAAGAGATTTAACCTTCGTAAGGGGGAGGTTGGTATTTTCAGAAATAAAATAAGCTATCCTGCTGTTATTTGTTTGAGTCGCTGATAAGGCATCTTTTAATTCTCTTTCGTTAAAAGAACCAGTAGTCGATGCTCCATGTAGGTAGAACTTAGCATGTGATTCTGCCGATCTTTGTTTCGCAGATAAATATACTACGTTCGCTATGGAATCAATATGATTAGTAGCATGTATTACGATAGGTATTTTAGAATTCTGAATTATAGTTGCCAGTTGGAAACCATGATATATACTTCCACCAAAAGATGAAAAGAATATCACTATTCTACCTACGCCATTCTTCCCAGCATTGTTCATAGCGCTTAGTAATCTTTCAGCAGGTTCTTTATCTATCACTCCGGAAAATAATATAAAGTAATCACTCATCAACGATACAGTCTGTCTCTTTTTTGTTGAACTAATAACTTTGTTTTTCCGTTTCTGTTTCTTGACCTTAGGCATTCTGGCGCCATTTTACACTCATATTTCGACAAATTCCATCAATTTTCTCTTCGCCTCCTTGTAACTCACCATCCATAAATATAAATAACTTGATAAAAATTTCGCAGCTTTTTCTACATCTTTCTCATCGTATTTAATTCCTTTTGATTTCAAATATTTTACTTGAGCCTTAATAGCCAAAAGTTCTTCCTCTAATCTAAATTTTGGTAAAAAAACATATTTTATTTCCCACAAAAACCACCCCATCTCTTTCTGTCTTTTAATATGAGTCTGTTCATGAATAATTACTGCAACTCTTTCAGAGTCAGGGTTTTTAGATTTTAGATGTTCATAAAGCCACTTTGGAACATAAATATTTGGATATATTGCTTGTGCAGTATGTTGAAAAAAAATCGGCTTAACCTTTACATTTTTTGGCAATCTCATGAAGAAATCTTACTCCTCTTCCTCCTCAGATTCCAAATTTATGTTATCATTGCCCAAAGCACATAAACAAACAGAGGTAGAAATGCCTTACGCAATCGTATGTTACAAATGTCCTTTTTGTGGAGCAGTCTACACAGACGAAAGACTTGCTAATCATTGCGCATCACAAGGAAATCCTGGGCAAAAATTTACTGATAGATATATAACAATCAATGGATATGAAATAGAAATCCTAGAATCTCTAATCCAAAATGTCTTCGGTTACCATGTAAGATTCTATCGCATCAAAACTGCACTCGAAATTCGAGTGATACCCGAGGCCTTAATCTTGGAATTACTCTCCAAGGAAAACTAAATCTAAAAAATAAAGGAGTAAGCCGTGAACCAGCAGAGTTTCGTTCAAAAGCTAAACAAAGCATTGTTCCCTTTCACTCTCTTGGGTTGGATTACCATACCAGTCATTTTGATTTCAAATGCCATGAAGAAACCAGAAATACTATTCATATTTCTGGTTGTATATTTCGGGGCAATGGCAGTTCGCGTTGCCTATTTCTTAGGAAGAGAACATAAAACAACCAAAAAAGAAAAAGTGAAAATCATCGATCCAAACGATGATTACATGAACCATTGGTGGGACAGAATTTAAAAAAACAAGGGCAAACCTTAAAAACTTTTTTTGGTTTGCCCAACAATTCTCAACAATTCAGTCTGCCTTTATCGATAATAGGGTCAATAAGAATTGGCCTTGCGTTGTCAGAAAAAGGTTTGATATTAAATCTTCCATCATCTTTTACATTAAGAACACTCACCAAAATCCATTCGCCATTGTCTTTCTGATATTGCATAATCATTCCAACAACAAAATCTGTTCTCCCAGCATTTCTAGCCAATTGCCTTCTAACAATCGCCCTTTCACTCAATTCAACTATGATATTGACCCATTTTCTCAAGGCATTGCTACTTAATTTAAGTACATTGTCAGCTCCTTCAAGACGACCTATTTCTAAAGCTACTTCTTCCAGCTTCGCTCTCTTTTCTTTTTTACTCTGCTGATTTTCAAGCTCCTCAAGCATCTTTTTGACTTTTCCCAGGCTCCTCTTATTCAGCAAATACTTGTTAAATTTACTGTAATCTGCATAGTTCCTACCAAAAACAGACCTCGTCATTTCTCTCTCCATTTTTGTTTAATATCAAAGAACATCCAATTCTACCATACTTTTTTCCCAAATTTTTGGGAAAAAACTTGACAAACGTAAAATTAGTGATATATTTGTAAATTACAAGTGAGAATTTTTCTCGCACTTAAAAAAGTTTAAGGACCCAGCCGGGTCTTTTTTTGTTTAAAACCGTTAAAAATATTGGAGGGTATCACCATGTGTACCCAAAAATATCAAGCACCTCCCCGGGAACATAGAGATCCCGATGAGGGCCTGACACGGGAGCAGTTGATCGAACGAAACAGGAAATTGGCCGCAAAGCGGGCTCTAGATGAGGGTGAAAGGCTAGCATATTGTTGTATGCCAACAGACCCAACAGGTCTAAACCCAAAAAATCTAGCTAAAAGAGCCAACTCGTACACAACCAACTGATTCCACAAAATAGGGGCAAACCTGCAATAAAATGCAACAAGGTTTGCCCCAAAGACTTATAGCCTTCTCCTCTCATCTATAATCTCTACACCTAAATCTACAAACATTTGACTTAACGATCTCCATTCTAGATACACAAAAAACCTATTTGAACCCTGATATACATTTTCTTTTTCCAGAATCTCCTCTTCTGCCAAAATCACCTTAAAAAGGCCTGTAAACTCTGGTCTTATGTATACCTCGCAGAAAAACCTCTTATCACAATCTCTCTGATCGGGAATGGCAACAGCATTACAGTCTGGCAAAAAATGCAAAGTTTTAATCCCTTCGGCTGTGTTACCAACAATATTCAAGCTCTTAAGAGGCTTATTCCGAGACATGGACTCCTCCAAAAATTAGTCTGTCAAGGCCTATATTATATCAGAAGATTATTTTCTTTTCCTTTTTAATCTTTCTTTTTCGAAGAAAAATAAATAAATTAAAGGAAGTATTCCCAAAGAATTTATAATGAGAAGTCCAATAAACCAGTATTTCTGTCCATTACGAGCAGATTTCCATAAAGAAATTCCTTTTAAAATTACATCAACAATTGCAAATATTGCTATAAAAGAAAAAACTCCGTAAGATGCAGGTCCCAAGAAAAAATTCATCCAATTTCCGTTTCCATAATTTTGGTACATCATTGGCCACATAGTAATTTAAATCTTAGAACCCTAATTTTTCATTTACAAGTATCAAATATGCTCTATCTTTTTGAATCTCACGATTTATAATTAATAGTTTGCTCACAAAACTTCCAGTATTAATATTATGAGCTTTATTTAGTCTCACACTTTCCAAAGGAAGTACGTAATCATAAATTCGTTTTATTCCCCCATTAACATCATTAACTAATTTTTGAATTCCAACAATCCATACAACATGATTTGCTCCATATACATATGCAGGAAGTTGTGACCCAGTATTTGAAGCAATCAAAACTTTTCCATCGTAAGTTAAGGCATGCACACTCCCAATTGCCCAATCAGGGGAACCACCCATCTTTTTCATTTCCCACTTTTGACTTTTAGGATCCATTTGAGAAAATTTCTTTCTTACAGATTCATATTCATCGGATTCATCAATTACATCTTTTATTCCAGTCTCCGTTAAAGTCACAGAAGACATAGTAAAAACTTCAGCTTTTTTAGGGATAATTTCTAAAACTTTCTTTTTTGCTTCCTCTTTATTCTCAACAAAAAAGGACTCAATTCCATTTGCCTTTAATGCATCAATTACTTTTTTGTACTCTTGCATTATTTCTTAAGCTCTCTTTTTTTAACAAGTTTATAAACCGGAACAATTTCCCTCAGCTCTCCATCTTCTCCTTCAAATTCATTAGCACCAGTCATTCTCTGAAACTCTCTCAAATGATATGAAAGAGCGTCCTGATGTTCTTTCAATTCATCTTTCAAAATCTTGATTTTTTCAGAAACAGCTTTCGCCTCAGGTCTATTAAGTATCTGCTTTTTAATTTGTGCTTTTAGTTGGTTTGCTTTCTTTGCAGCTTGTGAATGTTCAGCATAAGCCAGATCATTATCAAAAATTGAGTCAAGCATTTCTTTTTGAGGCTGGATTTCTTCTTTTACTCTATCTATCTTAGCAATACGATCATTTATTGCTCCTTCAACTCTCATTAAATCATCTGCTTTCACTGAAGGCTTATCATTATCCATAACTTAAATACTTTAATGAAGTAGCAAAAAATTATCAAGAGGAAGATCTGCTGCGAACCGTGGACGCTGTTAGAACATACATCCTCAGTTCGACTGATTGTATTACATTCCCGAAGTTGCAGCCAGTGCCCGTCGTATGAGGGGGGGGTACGGGTCGCCGTCAAGTTACTTTATTCTGGGACTCCTTTACGCTTTCAAAACTCGAAACAGTTTGAACATTACAGCTCGATAGCAAATCGGGGTGAGAAAGAGGTGTCTGTTGCTGATACTGATTGAATCTTGTCATAGATAAACATCTTGATACCTACATGACCCGAGTTACCACCGCTTGTATCCCATCCCCAGAAGTATTCCATCCCTCGTCCATCTTTTTTTCTGATCCTGTATTCAAATGCGTAAGGCTCAATAAGTCGAGCTACCCCATCATAAACCATTCTAATCAGATTCTGCGTTCTGCCCGCAGCAATGATCACATTTCTTTCTGCCGACGGGAAGTAACTGAAGACTGATGATGCACCAAAACCTTTTGTCAATCGAGCATATCCACCACCATAATTCACTGGAGTGGTAGCAAACGAAGGAGCAGGAATGAAAGCGAACAGTCCTGTGACCAGATCTTTGAATCCAGTAACAGCACGATCGAAATCAAAAAGGCTGAATACAGGGGCGATTATCTCCTGCCAGAAAGGGCGATACTCCTCAACTGGAACATTGAGTAGCAGATCTTTGGCAGTATTAGGATTGGATTCATAGATAGTCTTTTTCAAAAAGGTGCTAATCACCTCAGGACGATTGACCTGATACTCATTGCTGATGAGAATCGAATACACCAAATCAAATAAATCCGTGACCTTCCTCCTTTGAAGTGCTGCATTCATTTTCGAAGCGAGTATTTCTTCAAGCTTGTGACACCGAATCACTGCCGTGCACTTATCCTCATCTGAGTATGGATGAATCAAGGAGCGTGATTGTACGGGAAGAAAAATCTTATCGAATGTTGTCACATCTAACTGGATTTTGAGTACGATTTCTTCCTCGCCATAAAAACTCTTGAAGTAAATCCTCGCCTCATAAACCTGTGTCTGTTCATTGTCGAATCCAGGCTTTTTGTCGATTCGCGTTTTGTCGGTCTCGAATGATACACCAGATCGATCTTGAGCATAGTTACACACTTCCTGTAGCTGCCTACTCAAATCCGATGGATCAACTGCATCAAGGACAGAGAAATCCAAATCTTTCGAAAAACGAGTATTGTGTAAGTAGGTCTTTCTGAGCGCGTTACCACCTTTGAGGATCAGTTTCTCACCTAATCCAGACTCTCCATAGATTCCCGATAATAACCATCCAAAAACATAGTCCCTCTGTAAATTGGAGGTGTTGATCTGGAACTCCTTAGCTTTCTGCTCGATCTCTGAGTTCTGTATCATAATAAAAAAAGCTGCAATCAGCAGCTTTTGATCAATTGTATCACTTTTTGCTTCGATTCGAACGCAGAAGATGTTTTATTTGGAAGTATTTAACCAACTAATGACTCGACCTGCTACCTCGTCTTCATGTTCAAAGTAACTATGCGGAGCTCCTTCTATGACATCAGCATCAAACTGAGGACAGCTTTTTGCCTTGCTTTTGATCACATCCAACGCTTCTCGAACGGGCAAGATTGCAGCATCGTCCTTACTACCAAAAAGGGCAAGGGTTGGTATTTTGACATTTTCAATAATTGACGATTTATCCTTGTCATAAGTATTGAATACATCAATTGGATTCCCTCGTTCTCCGAAATCTATGTATGTTGCAGCACAGAGGTAGTACCAATTCCAGAGAAGTCTCGGAAGCAATTCCTCACCCTTGCCCTCTTTGACCATTTTCTTTGATAAGTTCAAAACATCTTGATGGTCTTTTTCAGCTTCTGCGAGACCTACCATATCAGGTGGAGATATGAGGACTAACTTTGACACTCTTTGATCTCTGGTTTTCGCTAAGTAATAAGCAACTTTTACTGCACCAAGGCTGTGTCCCTGAAGCACTATGTTTTTGTAATTATGTGAAGCAATGAAGTCCGTCCATGCTTCAATGTCCAGAAGGCTATCCTCAAACCTCTCACGGGAATTACCCAATCGCTTGAACTCCTCTTTTTCACCAGCAATTGGAAAATCTGCAATTATGTCGTGACCGCGAGTATTGATTGCCCAAAATGTCCAACCATTTTGCGTAAATACTTTTGCCATTGAATCCAAAAATCGATTCTCATAGAAATTACCAGCCATTCCATGAACATGTAAGATAGCTTTTTTCGATGATTGATCTGGCTCATACAAAAGACCTTGAAGTATGAGTTTATCTTTCGTTGTGACTCGAAGAAACTGAGTTTTCATACAGTGTTTTGTGGCTTGCCAGCTACTGCTCCTGAAATATTTTCAACCCAAATTACAAACAGGTTACTCAATGCTTCCTTCGTGTACCAACCAAACCCCTTGATTCCAATTGCATTATCAACTTCTGCAAGTTGTGTATTCTCAAGATCCTCAGCCTCATATGCATAGCCGTACACCTTACCAGATTTGATTGCATTAGCCATTGCTTGCTCATCGATCAATTCTCTGTCAACTGTGTTAACAATGACTACACCATCTTTCATTTTCTCAAGTTCTTTTTTACCTATCATGTTTTTCAACTCAGGGCTATCTTTAAGATGCAAGGTAATTGCATCAGACCCGTGGAGAACTTCATCAAAAGTCTTCATTTCAACACCATTCTGTGACCGTGGTGAGGGGTTGTATGCAATCACTTTCATTCCAATCCCTTGACCTAACTCAGCCACTCTACTTCCGATGCTTCCCAAACCAATTATTCCCAAAGTTTTGCCTTTGAGCTCAAAACCCATTTCAAGTTGATACTTGCCCTTCTGTGTTTTTCTGTCTGTTACTAAGATGTGTTTTGCAAGACCGAGAAGTAATCCAAGTGTATGTTCTGCCACCGATTCTCTGGAATAACCAGGAATATTACTGACAGTAATATTTCGTTTTTTGCAATAATCAAGATCTACCCACCCGTATGTTGTGGTAGAAAGACAAACCGCGTGCAGCTTTGGAAGGGACTCCATCATTTTTTTCAAAACATTTCGAGCTTTTTCAAATCCACCTAATGGGTCAGGATCGACAGCAATAATTTCTGCGCCTTTCGCTATCTCAATGAGCTTTTGCAATGGAAGTTCGGAACGATTCTCTACAAAAACTGCTTCTCCAAACTTCCTGAGCACTTCCTGTTGCTCTTGTGTGAACTCTGATGCTGGAGCAAAAATCGCTATCTTCATATGACAATATGATACACCTTGTCTCTTTTTTCAGAAAGGGAGAAGTTCAGACGAGCTCACCTTCAGGGCTTTTGCAATCTTGTAGAGGGTTCTGATGGTTGGATTTCGTTCACCTCTTTCAATCATCCCGATGTATGTCCTGTGCATCGAAAGTTTTGCAGCCAGATCCTCTTGAGATACTCCAGCCTCCTTTCGAATCTTTTGCATCTTGTGCCCGAACTTCTCGAGCATATCTCGATGAGTGATAGGTTTACCCATATCCTAATCGTAGAGACTGTGAGTATCATTCTCGACATACTCCTTGTATGCAAATGTGCTACAATGTAGATGTTTTCCTATGAGCAATATTCGTATTTTTGTAGTAGTAGTTGTGATCATCCTGGTGGGATATTTCACCTGGGATACAGTTGTTAAATTAGATGCAGATGTGACCCTCAACAGTGGTGGTCAAAGCAGCTATGCTCAGCAGTATTTCGGCACTGGGTACACCAAAGAGCAAATGATCAAGCTGAAGAAAGATACTTCAGATTCAATCTTGAGGCGCGGGATCTTTCTGGATGCAGCCACACTTCTAACTGGAGCATTCGCACTCCTGGCAACTGGTAAGTTACAATCAAAGAGGAAGGAATCATGAGAAAGAAGTTGAAATCAAAGCAGAAAGTTACAAGGCAATCAAATGCACAACGAGGGCTCAAACTCAAGGAAGGGCAATACTACGCTGTATTTGTGCCGAAGAAACACTGATCTGCTACAATACAATTAACTCCTCCACTTCGATTGATCCTCCTGTTGAAAAGATTATGGTTATGATGCTCAAACCTCGACACCAGAAGTTCGTTCGGGCGTTCGTTGAGAATGGTGGCAACGCTACCAGAGCTGCGCAAGTAGCTGGTTATGGTAGTGGTGATGGGTATTCGCGTCTTGCGGGACATCGACTGATAACAAACGATAACATCAAAAACTTGGTTGTGGCTGAAATGGAAGCTACTGGACTTGGTTTGAAATCACTTGTCAGAAGGCTCAGACAGGTCATTTTTCATCCTCAAGAGCTTGATGGTATCTCAGTTACAGCTATGAACGCTATCGGAAAATGGCAAGGATGGAATAAACCCTTGACAAAAGTGGACTTGATAGTTCATAGTTTTGAATAATAAGTAAATAACGCTTCGTTCATTTTGAATAAGGAAAAAGCGTTGATCTCGGTAATGACCTAAGGACAAGCAGATAGCTGTCAAAGGTACAAGGCAGACCGCCCCGACAATCAGAACCGAGTGAGCCGAAACCCTCAAATTGAGCAGTACCAGCCGAAAGGCTGACTGTAAGATCTGAGGATTTTTTATTTTGCAGCCTTTCATGGCTGCTTTTTTTATGGCTCACTCGTATGGTCACACCAGAAGCGTTGCAATCATTCAAAGAAATATGCAAGAGAAAGGGCATCAAAATTGATGACCAGACCGCTCTTGACTATGCTGAAAGACTCCTGGGACTCATAAGCGCTATCTATCGACCAATTTCGAAGGATAGTCCGTTTTTGAAAGGAGGTGTGTATGCTCCAGCAAAATCCAAAACCAGAAGAAAAACTCAGGACTGATTTGAGCTTGGCTGAGCTGAAGTTGATTGACTTCATCCGAAAGCTCAAATGGGGTTCGGCTGAGATCACTGTCCAAAACTCACAGCCTGTGATCGTTAAAGTAGCTGTGCAGACAGTCAAATTGACTTGAGGAGCAAAAGCCTATGCAAAACGGAGAAAACCGAAGCATGAACGGATTCACACAAGTAGAGAACTTCCTTATCGATGAGGTTATGCCTCGTCTAAGGCGACCTACAGCCTGGAGACTGATCACTGCGATCCTAAGGGACTCTGTGGGTTGGCAGCGCGAGTGGACTGAATGGCATACACGAAAATGGTGTGCAGAAAAAGCAGGGTGTTCAGTGGAAGCAATCACTGATGTTTGGAATGAGACAGTGCCAAAGATTCTCCTCATGCAAGATGATCGATTCAAAATGCTCACAACGACTGCTGAACGACAGCATGCGGGCAACAGAAGGAGGCTTACTCGAATGAAAATCAATCCACAGATTCACAAAACATACTTGAGTATTTTTTCCTCAAGTGACTATCACCCAAAGAAAAAATCCACAAGTACTCGAGGGAAAAGTGCCGACACTCAAAGAAAGGATGATAGAAAGGAGAATGATCCTGAAGGATCAGCTGAACTCCGTTCTGACATATCAGATAAGCAGAAAAAACTACTACAACTGGAGGCGTTACTCTCCATAGATGATATTCAGTTTCTGAAATCGCTACTCGATAACTACCCCGAGCTTGATGCTGTCAAAGTAGCCACAGACGCTTCAGAGTGGATCAACGATGAAGGACGAGCAAATATCGGTAGTCGAAAACACCTGATAAAAAAGTTTTTCAGCACAGCCCATGAGAAGCTCTTGAAGCAAAAGCACATGTATGGGCTCAATCAGGCGATGATTTTTCTGGACGGATTCTATCGAATCTATCCTGAACGAAAACCCAAAAAGTTGAAAACTCTGCTACGACAAGCAAAATTCTACATTGAGGTAGTTGGAAAAGGATACACTAATGAGCAAATGCTTGAGACAGCAAAATGGATGACTTCTATGCTCCATTGGGCGAATCGATTTGGGTTTGAGGATGTCATCACCGTCTTACCTGCTTATTGTGTGGAAAAAAGAAAAAGGAGGTTGCAAACATGAATGCTCGTTTGAAAAGAATGACCAAAAGAGGTAGTATGTATGATACAAGGAGTATGAAAAATTCAACTTCGATAGGAGAAATCCGATGGGCAGAATACAATCGTCGTTCATCTGACGAGGGGAAGAAAAAGCAGCTACTTTCAAATAAGTCACAGACTGATGAGCTCGCGAAAAGATATCCCGAAAACGACTTCAAGCGCAAGCATCATATTCAAGAGTCAGATAGTGCGTTCCATCCGAATAACAGACCAAGGTTCGAACAGTTAATGCAACTTATTGAAGCTGGTGAGATCAACGGCATCATCTGTTGGCATCCTGACAGGCTCTCAAGGAACTCAATTGATGCAGGACGCATCGTTCATTTGCTCAAGATTGGACAACTCAAGGAGATCAAGTTTGGCTCATATCACTTCGAAAATACACCTGAAGGAAGGATGTTTCTGCAGTTAGCTCTGAGTCAGTCAGAATACTACTCGGACAAGTTGTCTGTAGATGTCAAACGAGGCAACACAACACACCTGGAGAACGGACAGTGGCTCGGTGCTGCTCCACCAGGCTACCTCAACCTTATTGATCCACTTACAAAGCAAAAATATGTTGATCTCGATCCTGAGAGATTCCCACTTCTGCAAAAAGCTGGCAAGCTTTTTCTCACTGGTCGCCATCGAGCAATGGAAGTCTTGGATATTCTCAATAATGAGTGGGGATACCGCAGTCGAAAAACCGAGAAACAGGGTGATAAACCAATGAGCAAAAGTGGTTTCTACAAGTTCCTTTCAAATCCTTTCTACTTTGGTCAAATGATAAGATCCGAGGGTGAGTTCACGGGTAGTCACAAGTCAATGTTCACCGAGTCAGAGTTCGATCGAATCCAGATTCTACTTGGTAGAAAGGGACGACTTAGGAACGATGTTCATAAGTTTCCTTTCAAAGAGTTACTCAAGTGTGGAGAATGTGGTGGGTCAGTTACCTGTGAGGAAAAATGGCAGATAATTTGCTCGAACTGCAAAACCAAGTTCCACAAGGGCAAAAAGACCGATCAGTGCCCACAGTGCCATACTTTGATTGAGGCAATGGTCGATCCGACCATTCTCCACTATGTGTATTATCACTGCACGAAGCGGGTGAACAGAAACTGTACTCAGGGTTGTATTTCAAAAGGTGATCTTGAAAAAACTGCAGATGTGGAACTTCAAAAGTTTGAGATCGATGAGACCTTCAGAGACTGGGCTATCGAGCATTTGAATAAGCTCAATAAGATTGAGGTCACTGATCGGGAAAAAATTAGAGGATCACTCAAAGTTGCATACGATGATTGTGTCAAAAAGATTGATAACTTACTCTCGTTGAAGATCTCAGTACAGAACACTGATGGTAGTGCGATTTCAGAAGCAGAGTACCTTAGCCAAAGACGGTCACTACTGGAAGAAAAAGAGAGCCTTCTGGAACGACTCAATGATGTAGATCAGAGACAAAACACCTGGCTTGAACTTTCAGAGCGCACTTTCAATTTTGCTCTCTATGCTCGTCACTGGTTCGCCTACGGAGACTTACTACAAAAAACTCAGATACTTGCTGGACTTGGTTCGAACCTTCTGATACAGGACAAAAAGTTATTGATAGATCGGCACAAACAGCTTTTTCTAATTGAGAAAGGGAAAAAGGAAGCAGAGAATCTTGGCTACTCGTTCGAACCTACAAAAAAGCCCGATTTGACAACACAATCGGCTCCTTCTGAAGTCATTCGTTCTGCTTGGCTGCGGGACAGGGATTCGAACCCCGGTACCAAGATCCAAAGTCTTGTGTCCTACCACTAGACGATCCCGCAATATAAAGAAGCTCTAAAGTTCTATATTTTATCACAAAAAACTATAAATGAAGAAAAACTGTAGAATAAAAAAGTCCAAGAACTGCTGCGTAATTTCTACGTATTAGCGTTGAAAAACGCAAGCAGTTCTTGAGTGGTGAGGTGTTTTACCCGTTGCGCCTAGCCTGGGTCTTGAACTCAACGATTTTCGTTGACTCCTCCACCTTCGGCTTGCTCAAAACATTGCCAGCATGGCCATCAAACAGGACAGCTGTGACCAAACTCATGTCGATCACAATGTCGTGCTGACTCCTAGCTCTTTCAGCAACTGCGGCTGCATTGGCCCCTACAGGAACTTCTACCGTGACACGGTTTGCTCCGTATACAACGGTAACGGTAACAGCAACCTTGAGGGGCGCGGGCTCAGTAATCCGACTCGTCATCTTACACCTCCATAAAAAAACAAAATGTGCTTCAAAGTTTGACCTAAGAATCCGATAGTATCACGCCATTAAATTGATGTCAAACCAAAGCATCTGAAATGGATCTCAAAGAAGGCCCCCACAAACCATTCTGGTTTGCGTACACAGCACCTTCAAAAGAGTATGCAGTAATTTTGTCAGCCAAGTATGCGATAAACACTTGAAACATTAGTGTTGCAGTAGAAATATTAGAAGCAAGTGTTTGTTCTGCACCTTCATCTGTCGCAGCACTACAGCTCGCTTCATTCCTATTGATGGTTCCATTCAAAAGAACTCCTCTCTCTGCCTTAGCCAGTTCTGAAATCTCAGGATGCAAAGTTAAAAGACTAGGGGTTATATCTTTTCCTCCACGTCTTATGTGAATACTTACATCCCAATCCAGTTTGTTTGTTCCTCCGTTGACTACACACACATTTCTCAATGATTGTGCATATTCAGACACAACAGACCTAGGATAGTAAGCGTCAACACAAAGAAAGATCAAGGAACTTTCTTTAACAACATCCGAAACAGGAACTGTTTCTACTCCATGAATCCTATTATGATCAGTACGAGATACAACCATTTTAGGTATAGCTTCTAATCCCTGAAGCCTCCCCTCAAAACGCATTGTATATGTACCAACCAGGCTATTCGCTTTATTTCCAGGACGGGCAAAAAACTGTCTTGCACGATTTTTGTCTTCAAAACGATCGTGATCAACAACCAAAAAACGCCGTTTTATAAGCCCTCTTTCATGAAACATATACTGTGTTAGAAAAAGGGCAAGCCAACTCCCATTACCTCCAGCACCAATTAAGACAATCGAATCGGGAATCATTGATTTTCTCCTCTCCGAACATACCATAACCAATCTTCTGGAAAGTAAGAAATCTGATCAGGCATATCAATCAAAAAATCCGGGCTAAGAATAAATCTAAGCCCACATATTGTGACTGACACGCTCATATTAACTGGACCATCAAATACCCTGCCGAGTGTAATGTATATTCCATCAACGCCAGTTTCATTAAAATCATCCTCAAGACTATGGCCCGCAAGCATTATTCCATGAGAGTGAATAATCCCAACTGCCAAAAATCCTTCTGGTATCGGCTCAATCTCCCTATGCTGGACCGAAGCGAAACTTACCTTCTGATGTAGTGGCCTAAAATCCCACTTGTCCTCCTCCGGAGAGTAAAGAATTTGAAGCATTGCCTCACTTTGAAATTTTTCATACACCTTTCTAAAAAACCCTTTAGCCATCAATATAAGACCATACGGGATCTTCGAGAAAGAAGTGTAGATTTTCTGTTCAAAATTAAGAAGGTCCTCCGGTTGACAAGATTCAATTATTTTTCTGTTTGTTGGAGCTACAATTTCAATCCAAGTTTCATCTCCTTGTTTTATGCAACCCCAAAGAAAATTGCCGTTCTTGGCAACAACATAAAGTAAACGTTTGTTGGTTGGAAATTCAAAATTTCGGTCATAAAACACAATCCTCTCACCCATGTAAGTCATCTTAACCAATCCTCCTCAGGAAAATAATCCTGACCTCGATGTCTCATCTGATTTAAATATGGCTGAATTAAAGAATCCGCCTCTTTTCTAGTACGATATCCTAAAACAAACTCTTTATCACTAGATGATACTTTCTCTATCATCGCATAAGCGATTGCAAGATATATCTCATCCTCTGAAAAACCAGGGAATCTCATAAGAATCGCTTTGACCATTCGTTTAGTTATCCATTCAAATAACCAATATTCCCCGATTACATCTATGATATTTCGAAGTTTATTCTTAACTGTTAAGTCAGTGTATAACCACTCTTTCAGTTTAATCGACATTGTTAACCTCCTATGTTACGGTCTAATGCTTCTGTAACTGTCAAGTCCGCAGGAAACCAACCAATAGAAGTTATAAACCTTCTCCACGACTTCTTTCTACTTTTCCTCACCCAATCCCCAAAATTTTTGGGGTGGTTTCTAGCAGAATGCATATTTCCTTCAAGAAGGTCATCTAAGTCAGAGTTATAGATGCTATTCCAAAATATATCCACAGCCTGGCCAAGTTTACCTATTAGAGTTCTTTGTCTTGATGCTTCACTAAAATTCATGCAAAGTCTCTTTCCATGGTTGTTGGGTAAATTTGCATAAAAGAGTGGATCATTATAAGAACCAATCGCTTGGTTTCTATAATACACAGCTGCGGAAACGTCACCACAAGAGTCTTCTTGAACCACAAAAACTACATATGGAAACGCAAGAGGCTTCGCTACCCAAACTAAGGAACTTACTCCAAACAAGCTAGATCCTAGTTTAATATTCCTTATTGAAGGCTCAAATTCAATCATCACCCTTTTCCAGTTGCTACTTTTTCTAATTGCTACAATTCGTCCACCACTAAAAGTTGGAAGAAAAAAGTCGTTGATTGCATTAAGCCGTATAGCGGTAAGCACATCTTCAAACCTGTATTGCGATCCGTCAACATTTGCCTCAATACGAAATCCCCCTTCTGTTTCTTTAAGAACTACACCTCCTAATTCATAGAGAATTCCATCGTTGATTAGATACGGTTTATTCTTACCCATCTTTAACTCCATTTCATTATTTTAACGAGCGATATAGAAATTATATAAAAAAAGTGAGCCCGACAGGGATCGAACCTGCGACATTCTCCTTAAAAGGGAGCTGCTCTACCGCTGAGCTACGGGCTCAAATTTCAGTGACCCCACAGGGATTCGAACCCTGGTACTCAGGCTGAAAACCTGATGTCCTAGGCCACTAGACGATGGGGCCAAAATTGCTACAATATTATATTGTATGGACAAGCTCAAAGCAAATAAACTTAGAAAAAGCAGTCCTAACCCTTCTGATCTCAAAAAAATCAAAAGGAATCCAATTTATTTTATTTTGGACGAAGTCATTGATACTTACAATATCGGATCCCTTTTCAGGCTTGCTGATGCAGTAGGAGTGGAAAAAATGTATCTCTGTGGAAATATGGAATTTCCCCCTTCATCCCGTGTTCATAAAGCAGCAGTGGGAACCGAAAACTGGGTCCCCTGGGAAAAACGTGACTCAACATTAGAGGTAATAAAAGAATTAAAAGAAAAAAGCCTGCCTGCCGGTAGGCAGGGCGTTCAAATACTTGCAGTTGAACAATCAAAAAATTCAATCTCTTATAAAGATTTAAAACCAAATTTTCCAGTTGCATTAGTTTTGGGAAATGAAACTAGAGGAATAAGTGAAGAAATTTTACAAAAGGTAGATTTATCAGTAGAGCTTCCAATGATGGGAATTAATAATTCCTTTAATGTTTGGGGAACCGCAGCTGTTGTAGCTTATAAACTCCTGGAATTTTTATTTATTTAAGCGCGCTATCGATAGCACCTTGCATGTCTTTAAAGCTATAAGCTCCAGCAAAAGGAGTTGTATTTACAAAAAATCCAGGTGTCCCAGATACTCCAAGGCCTTGGGCGATTGTTGTATCAGAAGTAAGTTTACTATCATATTTTCCGCTATCAAGACACGATTTCATGAATGTTGAATCAACCACATTCTTTAAAAAATCAGCAACTTTTTGAGATTGAGCCTTATCATTTTTAACATCATTATTCATTAAATTATATCCGCTATTACTCATAATAAGGTCATGTGCTTCCCAAAATTTACCCTTCTCATCAGCACAATATAAAGCTTTCATCCCCATTTCTCCGTTTCCGTGTCCAGGAAAGTAAACATACAAAAATGATGCTTTACCAGAGTCCACTAGCTTTCTCATACCAGTAACCGGAGCCTGATAAGTTCCACCGTCACTATCCAACTTAAATGTCGCACCCATTTGGGAATTAAGCTGGGGATCTTCTCCTCCAGCTACATGACAATAAGGACAAGATGGATCACCAACTTCAACAAACAAAACTTTTCGATTTGCATCCCCAAATTTAATTAAATCATTATTAGCAAAAAGTTTTTTAATTTGATCAAGTGTAACAGTTGCAGCTTGTTGAGCTGGCGTTGGGTTTGTTGTTGTAGCTGTATTTGTTGTAGTTGTTCCTGAAACGCTCCCTTTCTCAAGTTGAGTTACTTTCTGCCACAAAATACCCATTCCAAAAACAAGAGCGAAAATTACAACTAAAAATACAGAAGAAAATCTATCCAAAAGTCGCATAGAAATAATTCTCTTAGAGATTCTTCATATTGTCAAGATAGGAAATCGTATCCATACCAGCCATACAACCAAACCCAGCAGCAGTTATTGCCTGTTTATAATGATTGTCGTGTACGTCTCCAGCAACAAATACCCCCTCTATATTAGTTTTAGTGTGATCAAAAACTTTAATAAACCCATGCTCATCCATATCAATTTTATCTTTAAAAATATCACTATCTGGTTTATGTCCAATAGCTATAAAAAGCCCGTCAACCAAAAGCTCAGTTTGACTATTGTCACGATTATTCTTAATTATTAACTTTTCAAGCTTTGTGTCGCCTTCTGCTTCAATTACTTCTGTATTCCACAAAATCTTAATTTTTTTATCGTTCAAAACTTTATCTTGCATAGTTTTACTTGCCCTAAAACTATCCCTTCTGTGAATTAGAGTAAGTTCCTTAACAAATTTAGTTAAAACTAATGCCTCCTCCATTGCAGAATCTCCACCTCCAACAACAGCAACTCTTTTATCTTTAAAAAAGGGAGCATCGCAAGGAGCACAAGAAGAAACACCTCTACCTATTAGATTAGAGATTCCCGGAGCATTAAGCCAAAGAGTCTGTGCTCCAGTTGCAATAATGACACTTCTTGATAAATATTTGTTTTCACTAACTATTTCAAAAGGTTTTTTTGAAAAATCAACTTTAGTTACAGCTTTCTCAATAAACGAAGCCCCAAACCTTTCAGCTTGTCTTCTCATAAGCCCCATTAAATCCGGCCCCATAATCCCTTCAGGAAATCCAGGAAAATTATCAACTGTAGTAGTTAACATCAGCTGCCCTCCCCAATTTTCACCACCAAAAATCAATGTATTCAAAGAACCTCTAGTGGTATAAATTGCAGAAGTTAAAGCTGAAGGGCCAGAACCTATTATGGTTACATCCCAAATTTTGTCCATAAGCTTTTCTATACTGCACCACCAGTGTTTCCAGTATTATTACCTCCCCCAATTGGAGGAATAGCTGTTTCCTCTGTAGGCTCACCCACAGAAGCAACTGGTTCAGTTGATTCTACTGGCTCAACAGGAGATTCTCCTGTTGGTCCGACTGGCATTGCAGGAGTATCTGCAACTGGCGCCTGAGAAGTAGTATCAGCTCCCATTCCAGTGTCTCCTGGCATTGTTGGCATTGTTCCCGTCATAGGTTTTGTTGTTGTGTCATCTTGCATTTAAATCACCTCCTTTTAAATTTTGGCTATAAGCCACGCTTCATTAAATCTTCAAATGCTTTTTTTCCTTTAAACCCAATCTCTCGCCCAATCTCTTTGCCACCTTTAAAAAGAACAGTCGTTGGGATTGACATAATTCCATATTTAGAAGAAGTGCTTTGGTTTACATCAACATCAAGTTTTGCAACAACTATCTTTTCTTTATATTCATCTGATAATTCCTCCAAAACTGGTCCAGCCATTTTACAAGGCCCACACCAGGTAGCCCAAAAATCAACTAAAACTGGCATTTTGTTCTGAAGAACTTTTGCATCAAAATCTGAGTCAGTTACATTAACAGTTGCCATTGATGAGTCTAACTATAAAAGCTTAAGGGAATATTGTCAATGATCACGCGATATATAAAGCCCACCCCAAAGCCCTCCAAAATCGCCCAGTTTAGATTTAACAATTTTGGGTACTTCAAAAAAATTTCCTATTAAACCATTAACGTTTCGAATTATGTGATTGATATCAATTTGATACATCACTCCTCCCCCTAAAATAAGAATGTTAGGGGACCAATGTAAAATTGTATTAGAAACTCCAACCGCTAAATATCTTTCAACTTCTTCCCAAATTTTTGGATCATTTATATCCATCGGACTTTTGCCATATCTTCTTTCAATTGAAAGTCCACTAATATACGATTCCAAATCTCTACTTTCTCTCAAATCTATTATTTGATGTCCTATTTCAAAACCCGCTGCATTCACATCAATTGCACGATCAACTATTCTCACGCCATTTACTCCGCTACTAACTGTTACATAACAAACTATTCTTTCATCTTTTCCTGCCCCGTATACTGCCTCTCCAAGTCCAGTCAAAAGACAGTCATTATAAATTAAAACACTCATCCCAAGTTTCTCCTCTAAAGTTTTCTTGATAGGTTTATTTACCCAATCAGCTAAATTTGATTTCAAAAGTCTGTCATGATCTTTATCCATAGGTCCAGCCAAACCAACAATTGCTCTTTCACTTTTAATTTCATTCAGCAAATTTTTGGCACGAACAGATATAAGATTCATTGCCTCGTCAAAATTTTTTGGAGTATCAAAAGCATCTTGGTCTGTAATACTAGATAGATCGGAAGAAACCCCAATTCTTGTTTTCGATGCCCCAATATCAAAAAACAAATTAGTACTCATTTTTCCAACTCTTCCATTTTTTTAATATATTCTAAAACAGTTATTACAAACTCTGCGTGACTCCAAGAAAGCGGAGATGCCGAAAGCTGTGCTCCAGTAAAAGGATCAACCTGCTCAGATAATACACCAGATGGTAGTGCATTTTTGAAGACCCAGTTAAGCCATTCTTTCACTTTTTTAAGATCATCCAATGTCTTAGAAACAGAGATTTGATACTCCGAAAACCACAAAGTTGTTATAAACCAAGGATTCCCAGGAATATCTTTTGAAACTCTGTAATATTGATCATTTTCAAATCTTGAAATTCCTGACAATTTTGTCTGGCATATAAGCTTGTCTTTGATTACTTTCAAAAAAGACGTAAGTTGTGGCTCTTCTGTTCCTAAAACTCCAAATTTAAAAAGTCCATAAAAACTGCTCATGTCGACTGTATTATCATGAAGTATTTTCCCGTCCTTAATATCAATTAGTTTATAAAAATAACCTCCTTGGGTTTCATAAAGATATTTCAAAATTGCTTCCTTCATTTGCATTGCTCCATCCATATAAATTTTTTCATCCTTTTCTTTTCCCAAAAGTTTTGCAAAATTAGAAGAAGCAATCAAAGCCGCATAAACATTTGATGCTGTATAAGTCGAAATTCCAAATTTCATTTCCCATAAATCATACGAAGGCGCACAAAGCTGTGTAGTTCCATCACGAAACCCCAACATAAAATTTGAAGCAGGACGAATCAAACTATCATAGACATTCTCAATAAATTCCAAATCAAGTGCGTGTTGGTAGTGATTCCAAAGAGCCCAAATAACACTTGCAGTTTCATCTTCCTGAATAGGAAGTTGTCTCACACCATCTTTAATATAAGGGTGCCATGAAGATCCAACAGATTTATCTGCTCTATATTTATGAAAAAAATACCCTTCAGTAGAAATTACATCATTCGCAAACTCAAAAAATTTCCTCGATACTTCAGGATACCCCGCCATGTCTAGTGCTCTTGCTACATATGCCCCGTCCCTCATCCAAACATAACCATAAGTATCATGCCCGTACTGAAGCATATCCGAGTCCCCCGATGCGATAATTGATCCATTGTTGTCAACATGAGCCCGCATAATAAGAAGTGATTTTTTAAATAAATCAATAACATCGCTAGATAAATCATAAAAGTCAAATCCCATTTTATTGACCCAAGCATGCCAAAAATCCTCAGTTGATTTAATTAAGTGGGAAATTGTTTTAACTTTTACACTTTTGTAAAGATCTTTAGCCTCTTTTAAAGTCTTCGCATAAGTAAGATACAAGCTAAATTCAAATTGTGAATTTGTATCAATATTCCCCGAAAAACAAATCGTTGAATCAACCGGGCCATGTTCAATTGGGTTTTTTGACAAAACTCCATCCTCACTATCACGCCAAGTTCCTTCCTGACCTCGATATTGGAAAAAACCAATTGTATAATCATCAAAGCTCTTTCCATTATTATCACCACCAATTACAACAATCCGCCTTCCCTTATAGTGAACAATTGTGTCATCTGCTGGGTCGAAGTAAGCAGTATCTCCTCGAACTGTTTCATAAAAATGAAATTGGTGATTAAAAAAAACTTTTACCTGACGTTTATAATTTGCCTTATTTTTAACACTAACTTTCCTTATAAAAATATCCGCCTCGTTATATAAAACATCATGAAATAAAAGCTCAACCTTGAGTTTCTCATTAACCGCAATAATGCTCGAAGATAAAGTTTCATGCCTTAAATCAATTAAGGTATTCCAATCACTTGAATTTATCCAACTAAATACTCCATCAACAAATATTCCAATCCTATCCAAACACCCTTCATACATATGATTCTCAAGTCCTACATAATGGAAATAAAAATCACGAATTAATCCTTTTGAGTCAAAACACAAAAGAGAGCTTCCATTCCCCAAAACCAAAGATCTAGGCATAAATCTGAAGTTTCCTCTCTATCCGAGTCTCCAAATCAGTCAAAACCCTCATGAAATAAATAAATGCATCATATGGTGAATCATAAGGATTAAAATATTTATGGACATCGCCATCGTTAAACCATTTCGTACACATATAATAAAAATGATCAGATGTCGTAAGCCTTCTCCAGTCCTCAATAAGTTTTGCATTATTTGTTAAAAACACTTTTTTCTCAAGTTCATACACTCTCCTTAAAGCATCTTTTTGAATATCATTAGACATCCAAGCCGACAAATCCCTTTCAACATCAGCCCAGGAAATAAAATTTGGGCAGGACAAATCCCCAATAGGTTTATATCTTTTTATGGCATCCGTTGGAGTTACAAAATCATTATCTGGATGTTTCAATATTTCACTTGGCAAATTTTCCAAAAATTTAAATATTCCAGTATCCTCCCATTGATGTTCTCCAAAAGTTTCATAATCCATAAAAAGATTCACAACCTGCCCATTCCCGTTTATTGAAGAAACCCACTGTGCAAATTTTTCAGAAGTCAAAGGCCATTCACTCCACGATCGAGAAGAAAACCTAAATGCAATATCATCCGAAAGCTTGTAATTTTTAAGAAGTACTTTTAGATCCTTAGAGCCAGCTGCTTTATACACAAAATTAGGACTTCTCCAATCCAAAACATGATCTGCTCCTTCAGTAATTATACCTTTATAGCCAATCTTCTCGATAAATCGCCCTAAATCATCATTATAAATTAACTCCGTATTCCTAAAAACAGTAGGTGTTACTCCAAAAAGCTCTTTTATTTTCTTTTTGTGAAGTTCAATTTGAGATACGAATTCGGATCTTGAGTATAAAAACGAAAGAGAGTGATAATACGTTTCAGAAAGTAGCTCAACTCTGCCTGTATCAACTAGTTTTTGGAAAGATTTTAAAGTAGGCTTGGAATATTCTTCAAGTTGTTCCAAAAAAACCCCAGACAAAGAATAAGAAACACAAAATTTTGGGTATTTTTTCAAAAGCTTTAAAATTAATTTATTTGTAGGAAGGTAACACTTCTCAGAAACCTTCTTGATAATTTTTCGGTTATTAAGATTGCTCTCACTTTTATCATCAAAATAAGAAGAATTTTTTCCAATATCATAAATTCTATATTTTTTAATTCTTCTTGGCTGATGTACTTGAAAATAGAAACAAACAGATGCCATTTATGTCTTTAAAAGATGATTATAAATATCAATTGTCTTATCAGCTGCCTTATCCCAAGTGCATTTCATCGCTTGGTCATGCCCTTCGTGAGATAAAACTTGTCTTAAATTCTTATACTGGGTAAGGGCTAAAATCTTATCTGCCATGTCCATTACGTCCCAGAAGTCGCTCTTGAGCGATGCATCAACCACTTCAGAAACTCCAGATTGTTTTGAAATTAAGATTGGCGTTCCATAAGCCAAAGACTCAAGCGCAGTCAAACCAAATGGTTCAGAAACAGAAGGCATCACAAAAACATCTGAAAGTTTGTAAAGATTTGACAACTCCTCTCCTCTCAAAAAACCCGCAAAAAGCACTCTATTTGAAATTCCCATACGCGCGGCCTCCATTATAATTTGATTTTGCATATCTCCAGATCCTGCTATTACAAATAACACTTTCTTATTGTATTCCAAAACTTTTTTGGCAACCTGCAGAAAATAATCAGGCCCTTTTTGAAGCGTAATCCTCCCTACAAAAGAAACTATGCTGTATCCCATTTCCTTAAGTTTGACAATTCCCGAAATATCAGCTCTATTAGGAACATCAAAAGAATCAGGGTTGATACCATTGTGGACAACATGCACCTTTGATGAATCAATTCCATAATTTGATGTCAGAATATTTTTAGTTAAATTTGAAACAGCAATTACGTCGGTTGCACGGCTGCACCCTTCTTTCTCTATTTCATAAACTTGTTGGTTTACACCTGTTCCTCCGGTTCTATCAAACTCAGTTGCATGAACATGTGTAACTAATGGCGCACCACTTGTTTCTTGTGCAGCCTCGCCAGCCAAGAAAGAAAGCCAATCATGAGCATGAATAATATCATGGTCAACCTCAGATGCAATTTCAGATGCAAGCTTCGCATATCTTGCTACCTCCGCCAATAAATTATTTCCATAAATTGACCGAGCTCTTAATGCCTTCAAACCATAAGACTCAGAAGTTACATACGCCGAAAGTAATGAATTTACCCCAATACATTTTAAGCTTGAGTCAGCAAAACGAAACTTCATGTAATTTACATTTACATCAAATCTTTTAGGAAGAACAAATGTTATATCAATGCCTTTAGAAGAAAGGGCCTGAGTCAAACCCATACATGCAACTCCCAATCCTCCGCTGTTATATGGTGGGAATTCCCACCCGAACATCAATATTTTCATGGCAAGCTGGACCCACCTAGTAGGCCTTATCTTACTATACCTCCTTTTTAAAAAAATGAATATGTTCTTTTAGAAGATTACGGATAGTCCAAATACTAAAATTGTTCCAATAACCAAATATAAGGCTGCTTGTCCTCGATCAAGGTTAAATCTAAATTTTGTAAACCAATGATTGATTGTATCAATGGTTACTAAATCTATAAATTGATCAATTAATAGATGGAGTGAAAATCCAATAACTATTCCTCTACCTAAAAGGTTCATTGAAGAACTAAGAACAAAGAAAGTCAGAATAAAAAAAATAATTTGAAACAAAAAATTATGAAATACCAGATTAGTTCTTTCAGATCTACTCTCGGAAAGTAAAGCAAATGCTCTCAGAAAATCGCGTTTATTAACTTCGTATGTAACCCTCTGTGAAGTAAGCTCATACGGTCGCATTAAATAAACATAAAGAATATGATCGATATCAGGAAGCATTGTCCCAACAAGTCCTCCAATCCAGAAAGAATAATAAGAAAGATTAATCCACTTCTTGATTAAAGATATAAAAAAGAAAAACAGCAAGAATGAAATTATGTGAACAAAAACTTCACGCTTAAGAGCCATTCTTCATCATGATAACACAATTTTAGTCGATAAATACCTGCACAAACATCTTCCCGTACACCCCATTATCAATAACTCCAATTCCAATTTTCTTAAATCGCTTGTCTAGTATATTTTCTCTGTGTCCTTCTGAATTCATAAGCCCTTGATGTGCAGTAGAAAGTGTTGGAGCAAGCGCTAAATTTTCCCCAGCAAAAGAATAAATAATCCCTACTTTATTAAGTCTATCACCAACATCTTCTCCTTCAGGTGAATAATGACTAAAATACTTCCTTTCCCACATATCCGTAGCATGTCCCCTCGCAACAGGAACAATATCTGAATCCCAAGTAAGGTTCGAAATTCCTCTTTTCTGTCTTTCCGAGTTCACTAACTTAAACATTTCAGTTTCCGAATTCTCATCAACAGTAAGTACCTTGTTGTCAACATTTAAACTGACACTCTCGCGTGTTCCAGGCTCAACAGTTAAATAAGTTAATGTGTCTTTAATAAGTCCACCAAAAACCTCATCAAACTTACTTTCAACAAAGGACATTTGTGTAATCAAACTTCCACCAATTTTCGAGTTAGAGATATCACCTTTTATCTTTGGAGTAATAGGAAGCCCTAAAATAAGTGTTAAAAAGAAAGAAATTAAAACAAGACTTTGCAAAAACGAAGGTATAATCGATAAAATCCTAACCCAAATTCCCAGTAAGTATTTCTTAGGAATTTTAGAAATCAAACTCAAAAAAAGGAAACTTAAAACTCCTTGCATTAAAATTGAAATCACCAAAAAAGAAATAACATTAGAAACAGAATTTGACAATGAAAAATTAGTTTTGATTAAATTTGCACCAAATTTATATAGCCACAAAGAAATTGAAAATGACCCAACAAGAGAAATAAGCTCAGCCAAACTTACCCAAAATCCTATTTGAAAACCTTCAAACACAAAGAAGATAATTATTCCCAAAATGATCAAATCCACCCAGTTACCCTGTAAGCTTGGAATATTCATGACTTTTGGTTTCTGAGTTGTTTAACTTTCCACATAAACAAACGGGGCTTGCTTTTAGCATTATAAGCATCGGAAACAAAACTACGAGCAGCATCAAGTATACCTCGAGGAGTCTCTTTTGCAAGCTTTATATAAAGCGATTTATGCTTCAAATCATTAAACTCAACAGCCAAATCATATCCGTATTTTTGAAATTCTACAGATATATATTTTTCTTTCTTTACCTCAAACTTTTTTAAAACATCAGATATGTGGGAAAAATCTTTTGTCATCTATGATCTTTTTAATAACATCATTTATTTTACCAATTTCATCCTCTTTGAATTCTTCCAAAACATACTGCTCTCCTAAAGTTCGATTATTATCACGATTATCTACTCCAACTCTAACTCGCCAAAATTCTTTTGAATTTAAACTTTCCTCAATTGAGTAAATTCCATTATGAAGCTTAGGTCCCACCCCTTTTTGAATTTTTGTCTCCCCCAAAGACAAATCTAAATCATCATGGATTACCCAAAGATCGTTTAAATCTACCTTATAAAAATCCACGAGTTTTGAAACAGCTTCCCCTGAAGCGTTCATAAAAGTTTGTGGCTTCACCAAGATTACATCTCCAGATTGCAAAATTAGGCAGTTAAATTTTTTTTGAAATCCAAACTTGCCTCCATCGGCCAATGCATCCAAAACCATAAAACCAACATTATGCCTGGTCTTTGAATATTTCTCTCCTGGATTTCCAAGTCCAACAATAACTTTCATATAGAAAGTATTTTACACCTTAGGGAGGAGTTGTTTTGAAATTTTTCCAAAAAAAGGAACTTCCCACATTTGTCCTTGCATTGCTTTGTACATTAATACTAGCCAAAGAACAAATCCAAGTATCATTACAAGTGGTATCAAAAATGCCAATATTACAGTCATTCCAAGTACAAAATCCACTATAAAAAGACCTACAAATGTAATTATTGATTGCATTGCATGAAAGCGGACAAATTTATCCTTTTCCAAAACTAGAAATAAGACTCCAGTAACTGGCCCAAAAAGATAAGCCAATGCTCCTGCTGTTTCTTGTTTTAATCCTTTCGCAGATTTAGCCATTCATAATCACCCCGGTTCTTATATTAATCTTTCCAAAAAAGTAGGCTTTGGTCAATACCCACAAAAAAAACGCCCTTCAAGGTTGTATTCCCTCTCCAGGCGCAAGATAATGTTAATAAATTTGTTTTACTTTTCTTTCTTCTTCCTCCATCTGAGCAACCCGCCCTTTCTGGATATAAAGTATTGAGTTTGCTTGCGCAACCTCACCAGCCAACAAACCACATGCTGCTTTCTGCACTGAAATTGGATATTGCCAAAGCTCCTGTGTGCTTCTCCTGACTTTCTTACATGCCACCTTAAATTTCATCTTGGCTTCACTAGTTTTATCTCTCAGATACTCTTTATAAACAACATCTTCATCTAATTGCAATTGATAAAGTTGCTTTATCTTTCCTTGTAATTCCTTAGCAAGTTGAGATTTCAAAAGTTCATATGCTTTTTTGCCCAACAATTCAAGACTGTTAAGCTTTTTCCTTTGCCTTCGTCTTGATATTTCGCGGATTCCATCCTCGAAAGTTGCATAAACCCCAAGTCTAATCGAAAGTGGCATTGAATAAAACTGTGTTAAATCCTGATCTGTTTCAATAAGCTTCAAAAAGAGATTTCCAGCTTCTTCAACCTGGTTTTGCATATAACCTCCAAAACTAACCTGTCAAAGATATCAAGAAGTATATCAAAATATACCAACAAATTCATCTTTTCTGAAGTTCAAAAAGATCCTTCAATTCTTTCAATGTAGTTGCCTCTTTAAAAGATTTGTCATCTCGAAAATTTACAAGTCTAGGGAAACGAAGCGCATACTCTGCTGTATGTTTAGTGCTTTTTGTAATATCATCGGCAGCCAACTCAACAATAAGTGATGAAGTAACCCAAAAATCCGGCTCTAAATCTTTATGAACTTCATACTCTTTTGGTTTTTCTTTTACAAAAATCTTTTTAAGTCGCAAGTTTAGTTCCCTAAATTGCTCATCAGTTAGCCCCGTTCCTACTTTAGTTATAGTCTTAACAGTCTCTCCATCTCTAACTCCAACCAAAAATTGCCCCACCCCAAATTGGCTTCGTTTCCCTCGCCCTTGTGTATATCCCATCACAATTGCATCAACTGTATCAGTAAGCTTCCCAGTTTTAGTCTCTGCCTCTTTCATCTTGACCCATCTGAAACCAGTTCTTCCTGGGACATAAGCACTTTCTGCCTTCTTAACAATTATCCCCTCAAGCCCACTTTTAAGTTTCTCCTCATATTCTCTCTCAATAACACTTGGATCCTCTGTTATTATATGCTCATCAACTTTTAATAAATTCCCATTAATCACCGTGTCTGAAAGAATTTTTCTTCTTTCTATATAGTTTTTATCCATCAAACTCTCTCCATCCTTATACAAAATATCAAACACCTGAAACCGAAGTGGAATCTTACTTTTAATATTTTCGATGTCGTGTTTTCTTCTTCTCTGCATTGTAGTTTGAAAATCTAAAAATTGTTTTTGCTTCTCATCCATCCCAATAGCCTCGCTATCTAAAATAACGCTTTTAGCCTTTATATGTCTTTTAATCTCCAAAAGCTCCGGGAACATATAAGAAACGTCGTTTAAGTTTCGAGTGTATGCAAAAACATTATTCCCATTCATGTGAATCAAAACTCTTACACCATCAAACTTTGGCTCAACTGCAACTTTTCCCATTTTTTTGATCATCTCAGATGGTGATTTCAATCTTTGAGCAAGCATTGGAGAAACCGGAATTCCAATAATTGGGGCAACATTTTTTGTGGCCTTTTCTACTCCTTTTTCTTTTATAGCCTTGGCCAAAAGCCCAATATCAGGCATAACTCTGTATGCTTTCTCGATTTGTGCTTTTAAGCTCTTATCTCCCTTCTCCATCCATGAAAGAGCATCAATCATAGTTAGATCAGAAAATCCAAGCCTAAGCTTCCCCAAAAGAATTCTTACAACATATTTCGCACTTTGAGAATCCAAATCTTTTACAAGATCAGAAGTGAGGGTAATTTTTCTCTCTACACTTCCCTCTCCTCCAGCCTTCGCGATCTCACTCAATTTACCAAATACTTGAGAAACTGAAATTTTAGATGTTTTTCCTCTCAAAACATCAAAAGCAGTGTCTCCCAAATCACCATACTTCTTGTAAATTGTAACTATTTCGTGATTTTCTTTACCAGAAGCCTTGGCAATAACACTAATCATATGTTTTTCTGCCAAATTAAAAACCACCTGTTTATAAGAAGGCGCAATTCCGCCCTGTAATAGATAACAAACTTGAGAAATCTCGCTCCCGCACTCTTTAAAGAGCTCTGACAAAATAATAGTCATTTCATTCCTTGAGGCAGTCAAGTCAAGTTTCTTTAAAAATTCAGAGAGTTTTCTAAATTCCATTACTATATTCTAACCCTATGACTCAAGTACGAGGAAAAGAAAATATAAGTAAATGCAACTAAGGCTAGAAACAAAATCCCAAAAAACAAATTTAAAACCCCACCCCACTGGTGATGGGCAATACGAGAAAGTCCATCCCCTATTAAAGTCAATCCAAAAAGTGAAGGTAAAACTAAAATCATGTATAAAAATTGCGGATCATTAGGTATCATACTTGGCTGGCAACAACATAGCGCGAGGCCTTTGTTGTTCCCTCTTTTTTTATTATACCGTGAGAAAGCAGGCTCTTCATATCCCTCAAAATAGTATCCTCTGAAACCATCGGCAAAACTCCCTTCAAGTCTTTCATTACAGCTGATCCAGTATCAGTCAAATATTCAACAATTCTCATTTGTCTCTCCGAAAGTGATACTTGTTCTCCAAGTTTCACTTTAAATTTAGTATCAATTGAAAGCTTCCTCACTCTTTCTTTGATTTTGACTACCTCTGTTGCCAAAACCTCAGTAAAATACTCGATCCAAGCAGTTAAATCCCTTTCGGCTATATTTAAAGACTGATTATCAACTTTAGAAAAAGCTAAGTAGTAAGCCTCTAAATCATTATCAAAATGTTCTTCAATCGAATAAAATTTCTTAATATCATATCCTTCACGAATTAAAACAAAGATAGTAAAAGCTCGAACAGTTCTGCCGTTTCCCTCGACAAATGGGTGAATACTAACTAGTATGTAATGAGCAATAGCTGCCCTAATTACAGGATGAACTTCGCGTCCTACTTCTGAATTAAACCATTCAAAAAATCCATCCAACAAATAAGGTACCTCAACAAAAGATGGAGGTGTAAAAATTACTTTCCCTGTTCCTTCTTCTCGAATTATCACTTCACTAGTTCTTAAAACCCCAATTTTTTCAATTGGAATAATTCGGCTAACAGTTACTCTGTGGATATCCAAAAGATCATCTGTTGAATAAGTTCCTCTTTTATGTTTCAGTTCTTCAAGTAAATTGATTACATTTCTATAGTTAATTACCTCTTGGATGTCCCTGGGTCTCCCAAATACCTCTTCGCCTTCCAAAACTCTTTTGGTCTGCAAAAGTGTAAGATCATTTCCTTCAATATGAGTTCCATGAAATACAGTACGAATTATGGCATCAGTTTGAAATTCCTTCTCAAACGAAGGGACAAGTGGAGCATTTTCAATAACTTCACGTCCACCTTCAATTTGGCCAATGTTTTTAAGTATCTTATTTGTAATGACAAATCTTGGAGTATACATTCAAAAAATTATCGCACAATTTCCGCAAATTTCAAGTTTAAATAAAAACTGGGGACCAGATTTTTGTTCTAATCCCCAGAAAAATAACTACTTAATTCTCAATCTCCTTTCGTGCATCAAATCAACTTGCACCCTTGCAGCAGGATAAAAAACCGCTGTTCCTGCAAGAAGTAACGTTGCTCCCAAAAATCCATCCCCTTGTAACAAGAGTCCCACAGCAGCAAGGAAAAAGACGATTGACAACACAAGGAACTTTTTGCGAACACCAGCTCTTATCTGGTACCACATCTCAAACTCCTTTTGTACTAAGTTAGTCGATAAAAAAATAATACCAGAATCAATACCAAAAAACAAATTATAGGTTTTATTTCAAAAGAAAAGCCATAACAGAGGGAATACTATCAGCCAAATCATCACTATTATAAGAAATCCCAACTTTTTTATAAAGTTCATCAGCAGTAGTCTTTACTATATAAGAAGAAGCACAAGCAGACAAAAGTGAATCATTTTTAGTCAAAAGTGAAGCTGCAAGTCCAGCTAACACGTCCCCTGTTCCACCTTTGGTAAGCCCAGCATTTCCCCCATCAACCTCAACAACTTCATCTTTAAAATAAACAGAAGTTTTGGGTCCCTTCAAAACAATTACACATTTATATTTTTTGGAGGCATCTATTGGGTCCAAACTACCAAAAAGTATTTCATACTCCTTTTTGTTTGGAGTCAAAATTGAATTCTCTGGAATAAATTTAGGATCCATTGTTTGAAGCGATCCCGCATCAATTACCCATTTCTTGTCTGAAAATTTTGAAAGTAGGTCCTCGGTAGTTGATTTTGTAAGTTGGCACGCCTCATCACACTCTTCTGCCTTATGTCTATCTTTTTCCTTGTGATATCTCATAAAACCCGGTCCAATTAAAATAGCATCAGATTTCTTGATGTAATCTTCTATTTCATCCCAGTCAACCCAAATAAAAGAAGATAAATCAGCCTTTATGTAAGAAGTAATCTCTTGCATGCTCGATTCAGGTGAGCTAAAAAAAACCATATCAACAATTCTAGATGCAACGCGAAGCGACAAAAGCGGCGCTCCATGAAAAAGTTTTGATCCACCAATAATAGTTAATTGCCCATTCTGCTCACCATTCGAATTAACTGGAGGTTTATAAAGTTTTTGTAGATCGCTTTTTTCAAACTTTTTCATCTTAATCGTTCGGGGCCCCTCTTTGGGACCCATTAGTTACAGCCTGAAGTCTACTTACTCCACTTCTTTGAAGCCACTCCGGCACTTCTGGCTCTATTACTTCTTCTCCCTCTGGTTTTTGGCTTTCTTTTACCGGCTCTTGTGCTTTAGCTGGCCACTCCCTTGGAGCTTTTGCCATTTCTATCTTTTCCTTTTCAGAAAAAAAAGATAGTTGTATAAGTCTGTCTTTCTTCATACAGGTATATTAACCCCCTAACTCTATCTTTTCAACTCCTTTAAACTCGGGCACATAATGCGGCTCAGATGTCGTAATAATTACTTGAAGTCCTGATGAATTTTTCATAACCAATTCGCGGTGGGCTGAATCAAGTTCAGAAAATATATCATCTAAAAGTAAAGTTGGATTTTGAAAAGTCATAGATTTTACATAAGAAAGTTCGCAAAGTTTAATCCACAAAACTCCCATTCTTTGCTCTCCCCGAGAACCAAATATCGACAAATCCTTACCATCCTTTACAAATTTAAAATCATCTCTATGAGGTCCCACCAAAGTAGTACAAGCTGCAATTTCTTGGTTTTTATAAGTCTCAAGTCGTGCCTCACTTATTACACTTTTGTCGTATTCAAGGCTAAACACCTGACCATCCAAAGGAATATAATTATTTGCATATTCAATAAACTCCTCTCGCTTCTTCGTCAAAAAGTCTCCATTTTTAATAAGAAGTTGGTTCCAAAATAAAAGCTGCGAAGGCGAAACTCCTTCCTCTCTTATTCTAAAAAGCAGCTTGTTTCTATTCCTCACTCCTTTTTCATACGAAAGAAGGCATCTTCTATACTCCCGGTCCACTTGTGATAAAACCATATCCAAAAAATTTCTTCTTAAAGAGGGTTGATGTGTCACCAAATCCAAATCCCAAGGCCCAAACAAAACTGCTTTAAAATTCCCAGAAAAATCAACTAAACGTTTATTGACTCCATTAACACGAAGTCGCTTCCTAAATTCAATCTTTGAAATCAAAACTTCCAAATCCACATTAGTAGTTTTAGAGTCTATTCTTGCAAGATCCTCTCCTTCCTTTATCATTTCGTTTTCTTTAAAGGCTTTAAAACTTTTCCCCGTCGAAGTCAAATAAATTGCCTCCAAAATATTAGTTTTTCCAGACGCATTAGGAGCAATAATCACGGAAATCTCAGGGGAAAATTTAAACTGTTTCTTAGAAAAATTACGAAAGTTGAAAAGAAGTAAAGAATTGATCACGCCCAATTATAAAACAAAAAAAGCCCTGCAGCATTATTTAAACACCACAGGGCACACAAAAAATTTGGGATACAAAATCAAAAGAGCGACTTACTTATCACAATATTGAACAAAAGAAGCGCAATTGATATGAGCAGCAAATTTTGTCCAAACTTTAACCCGATTCCAATCATGTCCATATCAGAGTCTCTCATAGCAGTAAAAGTAATTGCCAGACCTGCACTCCCCGAAGCAAGAGCTCCCATTAACAAAATGCTAGACATTTTTCACCTCAAAGTGCTTTTAAATGATAAGCAATTATAAGATGTTTAAAATAAAACTTCAACTATGGGTTATTTCTGACACTTGGGGCAAAAGTATGTACCCCTCCCTCCTAAAGTAGTCTTAACTATTATTGTTCCACATCGTTTGCATTTAGTTTTCTGTTTCCCGTAAACCAAAGTGTGCATCTGGTATGACCCTTCTGAACCTTCCGGAGTAACAAACGAAAGCTCACTAGCTCCTCCATATTTCATTCCAGTCTCTAAAACTTTCAAAATTGCTTTATATAAATCTTTTTGCTCATCCTCATTCAAACTATTAGAAGTTCTGGAAGGTAGTATTTTTGATTCCCAAAGTGCATCGTTTGCATAAATGTTTCCAATTCCACCTATTTTTGATTGA
This sequence comes from Candidatus Woesebacteria bacterium, assembly GCA_016432525.1. Lineage (GTDB taxonomy): Bacteria > Patescibacteriota > Microgenomatia > UBA8517 > UBA8517. The sequence continues at coordinate 93,806 of CP066693.1, forward strand.
TCCATCAAAACTACCTTTATTACTCTCTTTGTTTTAGAAATAATATTTTTGAATTCTTCTAAAGTTAGTTTTCCAAAAGGCTCAGGACCAAGTTTTTTAATAAAATCAAAATCCACTACATCTTTTGTTTTAACAATCTTTATCCAGCCAAAACGCCTCACATCGTTGTAATACAAAATCCCGCCATGATCCAAATTAAAAATAACATGGGTATGGGTGCCAGGAACTCCACCTACAACTTTTTTAGAAAGTGTTGGAGTATTCTTTAAATTTGGCCCACGATAAATATATTGCCCTGTAAGTTTTATGTGAGAAATGATGCTATATCCATTCGATAAGTCAAAAACCAAAACTTTTCCAAATCTGCGAATTTCTGTGAAAGTTGCCCCAGTTATTAATTTCTCATCTCCTTGAAAAACTTTCCTATTTTTAACATCAATAGAGATAATCTTATGTCTCACAACATATTTCTGGAGCTGTAACTTTACTGTCTCAACCTCTGGAAGTTCAGGCATGGCTTAGTATAAACTCCTCAATCTCTTTTTTAAACCGTGCTTTGCTAAATTTCTTAGCCTGCTTAATACAATTGCTCGATTTTATATTTAGTTTATCCAATCTCTTAACAGCAGCCCTCAATGATTTTGACGTTAAATCATCAAAAAAAACTCCCGTCTTACCATCAATCACACTCTCTTTCACTCCACCTGAATTATATGAAATTACAGGGCATCCCATTCCCATTGCTTCAACTGGAGTAATTCCAAAATCCTCATCTTCAGACGGAAAGATAAAAGCCTTTGCATTTCTCATCAACTCAAACTTCTGCTCGTCTGTAACCTCACCCAAAAACTTAATATTATCCCTTGAAATTTTTCTTAAATAATCACCATATCCAGCAAAATCTCTCCCAAAAATCTTTAAAGTTCGATTTAATTTATCAAAAGCTTTAATTGCCAAATCAATATGCTTTGCCCTCGCAAGCCTTCCTCCTGCTAAATAATATTTCGCCTTCGGCACCTGAAGGAGTGAGTTTTTGAAACGCGAACTGCCTACATCCACCGGTGGATATACTACGGTTGCCTCTCTTTTGTAAAACTTCCAAATTCTTCCCGCTACTTCATTTGAATTTGCTATAAAATAATCAACCTTTTGGCTTGAATTAAAATCAATTATCCTCAAAAAATGATTAGCAAGCTCGCCCAAAAAATTAAGAACTTTATTATTTTTCCAGTTCCTTGCTGTTGCATATCCATATAAATACCTTGGAGGTGTATGACAATAGCAAATCTGAATAGCCTTACCTTTTTTAATCATATTTGGAATGTAGGCCCCAGTTGCAGAGACAATCACAACATCATATTCAGAAAAATCCATCAAAGAAAAAATAAGTGGAGCAATAAGCCTTATTGGACTAATTAACTTTTGTTTAAAAGGAAGGTTTTGTAAAACAGAAGGCCTAATATCCCAATTCTTTAAACGCTCCACGTGAGGGCCTAAAAATTGAGGTAAATAAATGCTAGTAAAAATAGGGGCATCAGGATAAGTTTCATGAAGCGTTTCGAGTACTCTCTCAGCTCCTCCATACTCTTTTATGTAATCATGCACCAAAACAACCTTTAATTTCTTCATATTCTAGGGAATTATAACTTATTTGAAGATTTGTAAACAAAAAACCTCTGGAAGCAGATTTATATAAACCAAATCTGCCCCAGAGGCAAAAGCTCAATTACAATTCCTCATCCAATTTTTTCTCAGCGTGTTCCAAAAGCTCAAGTATTTCATCTCTATCTATTTCTCTTGGACACATTATTATATCAGGCAATCGAAGATGTTCCTCAATTACTACAACCATTTTTCTTATCTCTTCATATTCGTCATCCACAACATAATATGCTTGTGAAATTGCGACTCTATTCTGTCTAGAACCGCGTCTGACAAAAAGAATTAACCCTCTACCAAAGTTTGGAATATTCTCATTTATCCCAACATCCAAAAAAAGATCTCCCAAACGAAAAGTCCTCAGTATGCGAATATCTCCAGGGATCCCCATTTTAGAATCTCCATGTGCAAATTAGACAAGACCTATATTATATCAGATCAAGATCATCTGTTTCTCTTTTTGAAGGGTTTCTCCCACTTTTTCAACTCGGCTCTTCAAAGTCTTAAATCCATACATCTCAAACAATTTAATAAGTTTTGGATCATCTATTTGCCAATCCTCACATGATTTTAAATCAAAACTAACTGGAACATCTCTCACAATAGTCGCAAGTTTTTTCCCTAAAACTGCCATTTCCGCATCTATCGCTAACTTCTTGGCAGTACTCTCTGGAATCTCTCCCAAATGTTTATAAACCTCGCTAACATCTTTATATTTTGTAAGAAGTGCTATTGCAGTTTTAGGCCCAATTCCATTAACTCCTGGGTAATTATCAGATGCATCTCCCATAAAAGCTTTAAGATCGGATATTTGTGATGGAGGCACTCCCATTCTTTCAATTACCTCGCTTTTTCCAAAAAGCTTAGCATCAGTTAGTCCTCGAATTGGCATATATACTTTTACTCCATCGTGTACCAACTGCAAAATATCCCTATCCCCAGTCACAATAACCACCTCATCAATTTTATGCGAATGTGTAGTCTGCTCAGCAATAGTTCCAATTACATCATCAGCTTCATATCCAGGAACCGAATACATTGGAATCTTCATAGCTTCCAATGTCTTGTAAGCTTTTTCAAATTGTTCTGATAAATCTGACTCCATCACAGGTCTATTTGCCTGATACCCAGCATATTCTGCCTTCCTAAAGGTTGGTTTTGGCGTATCAAAACAAACCGCCAAATGTGTTGGTTTCAAATCCACGATTATTCGAAGTAACATTGAAACAAATCCATATACAGCATTAATTGGCTCTCCTTTTTTTGTAGTTAAAGGAGGAAGCGCGTGGTATGCTCTGTGAAGTATTGCATTTCCATCAATTATTACAAACTTACTCATGAGGTTATTTTACAGCCTTTATCTTATCTCCAACAATTTTTTCAAAATCATCACGATCCAAAGTTTCTTTCTTTAATAGTGCCTCAGAAATCTTATCTAGAAGTTTTCGATTTTTACTAACAAGCTTGACTGCTTCTTTGTGGCAATCTTCCATAATTTTTCTGATCTCAACATCAACTTTTTCCTGCATTGCAGGTGAAATTGGTGACGGCTCCATCCAATTTGGATTTCCAAAATCATCATATCCTACTTGTGCCCCAAAGTTTATTGGTCCCAAAGAGCTCATTCCAAAATCCTCAACCATTGCTCGAGCCAAACGAGTTGCAGTTTCAATATCAGATGCAGCTCCAGATGTAATATCATCAAACACAGCCTCCTCAGCAGCTCTTCCTCCAAGCATTGCAGTAATTTGCTGCAAAATTCTTGATTTTGTCTCGTGGGTTCTATCGGCTGCAGGCGGAATAAGTGTATGCCCCAAACTCATTCCTCGAGCTACGATTGAAATTCTATGAACTGGATCCATCAATGGAAGTGCATGGGTAACTACTGCATGTCCTGCCTCGTGATACGCAGTAATTTTCTTATCATCATCACTCTGAATTCTTCTCTTGGCTGGCCCCATTTTGACTTTAGTTGCAGCCTCCTCGATATCTTCCATTTCAACTTCTTTTTTATTCTCGCGTGCTGCATGAATCGCTGCCTCATTAAGCATGTTTTCCAAATCTGCCCCAGAAAATCCAACAGTTCTGTCTGACACTCTATCCCAGTTAACCTCTTTTGAAAACTTCTTTCCCCTTGCATGAATCGAAAGAATAGCCTTCCTTCCTTCACGGTCCGGCATATCCAAAGTTATTCTTCTATCAAACCTTCCAGGGCGGAGTAAAGCTGGATCCAAAAGATCACCACGATTAGTTGCTGCGATAACAATTACATTATCATTTGGGGTAAATCCATCCATTTCAACCAAAATCTGATTTAAAGTTTGCTCGCGCTCATCATGTCCTCCAATAAAACCACCGCGACCACGCTGCCTCCCAATTGCATCAATTTCATCAATAAAGATAATTGAAGGAGCTGAAGCCTTAGCAGTAGCAAAAAGATCACGAACTCTGGATGCTCCTACTCCAACAAGCATTTCCATAAATTCAGATCCTGCCATTGAAAAATAAGAAACCCCCGCCTCCCCAGCAACAGCTCGTGCAAGTAAAGTTTTACCAACTCCAGATGGTCCAAAAAGTAAAACACCCTTTGGGGTTCTAGCTCCCATTGCTCGATATTTTGCAGGATGCCTCAAAAAATCAACTATTTCTTCAAGTTCTTTTTTTGCCTCATCAACTCCCGCAACATCTGCAAATGTCACAGACTGTTTTCCTTTTGCAAAAAGCTTTGCGCGTGATCTTCCAAATGAAAATATATCCTGAGCTCCTTTGTTTTGAGCCCTCAGTAAAAATATAAAAAACAAAGCCATCAATCCAATAGGAAGAACCAATCCCACAATATCAGAAATAGCCTTAACTAAAGTTTGGTCAGAAACACTAAAAGAAACAGTTTTTGGATCAATTTTGGCTCTATCTAAAAGCTCAGGCAAAGAAATTGAAGATTCCTTTGTTGCAGTTTTTACACTTTTATCCTTATAAGTAATAACAAGTTTATTATCCTCGACAACAATATTAGAGACTTTCTGGTCTTTTACGTCATTCAAGGCCTGAGATAAATCAACCTTTCCACCATCACCTTGATTTTGAAAAAAAGTCAAAATCATTGGAGTAAAAAAAAGTATTACAAGCCCTATTACGAGTACTCTCCAAAGGTTAAGTTTTAGTTTAATCTCAATTCTTCTTTTCTTTTGATTATTAGAGTTATTGTTTTTCATCAAACGAGAAATTATATCACTAAAACAAATTGAGTGCTAACGAACTTTTGTACCATTAGCTGTCTTTTTAGATATTTTGAAAAGTATTGGAGCAGTCTCCTCGTCGTCTTGGACAACCTGCCCGCCTGCATGCGAAGCTTGCGGCGTGGCCATTATCATCATCGCCTCAGACAGTTCCCTGTCAGGCCCTATTTTTTTAGGTTCTAAATTAATTACAAAAGGAAATTGTTTTCCTATTAAATCTTCGGGCTTGTAAAACTTCATTATTCCAGAAAAAGAGAGTTTTGTTCCAATCTCTTCACCAAAATCAACTTTTAGTCTCATTACCCAATGGCTCCAATCAGGAACTTCTGCTTCCAAGACAGTCCCAATTCTTATATCAACTTTTGAAAAATCATCATATGAAATTTGATTCATTTATTTAAATCCCATTTTCTCTTTTACTTCATTAACTGTTGATTCAGCTATTTTCCTAGCTTTTTCTGCTCCTTGTCTTAAAACTTCGTCAACATATTCAGGCTTTGATTCCAACTCACGTCTCTTTTCTTGAATCGGCTTAAGTTCTTTATAAATTGCCTCAGCTAATCCTTGCTTCAATTCAGAATATTTAATACCAGATGAAGTATAAAGTTTCTCATAATGGACTCTTTTATCTTCTCCTTCAAAAAGCTCTACCAATTTCAAAAGATTGGAAACTCCACCTTCTTTTGGAATCTTTTCTCCTTTTCCAGAATCAGTTGGCGCATGCGAAAGTCTTTCTTTAATAGTCTCCAAATCATCAGTTAAATTAATAAAACTTCCGGGAACTGACTTACTCATTTTTCCCACTCCAGTTAAGGAAGGCACATATTCTCCTTTTGTTGCAAAACGAGTAGGTTCTGGAAAATCAGTTCCGTAAGTATCATTCATTTTTCTTGCAATCTCTCGGGCAACTTCCAAATGAGGCTCTTGATCAATTCCAACAGGAATCAACGACGCCTTGTAAATTAGAATGTCTGCTGCCATTAAAACCGGATAGTTCAAAAGTGCCATAGTTGCATGCTCTGGATACTGTTTAACCTTGTCTTTAAATGTAGGCAAATGCTGCATCCTTGCAATTGTCACAACAGTTGAAAAATAAAAAGAAAGTTGTGCAATTAAATCAGCCAATTCAGATTGAATATACAGATGGCTCTTTTTAGGATCAATTCCACAAGATAAATAATCCAAAACAACATCGCGTGTTTTCTGTTTTAAAATTTTTGGATCATAAGGAGTAGTTGTTGCATGAAGATCAACAACACAATATAAAGTCTCATATCTAGGATCATTTTGAAGCTCAAGCATGCCACGAACGGCCCCAAGGTAATTTCCCAAATGAAGCCTGCCTGTAGCCCTTATTCCAGATAAAACTCGCGTCTTTTTAGTCATACGCTTATCTTACTCTAGTTTGAAGCTAAAAAAAAGAAGAGAGCTTAAGTAGCAGGGGTGGGGATCGAACCCACGACCTCAGCGTTATGAATGCTGTGCTCTAACCGACTGAGCTACCCTGCCTCATGTTTTTAGGTTGCGAGACATGAATACCCCATACTGCGAACCACTAGTCAAAAGATCGAGAAATATATTATACCTAGTTTAAGGGGAAAATAACAACTCTAAAATATTGAAGCGCCTCTGGAAAAGCAATTTTTACCTTTCCAAAGGCAACTAAAGCTAGAATGTCGTATTTATTTTCGTGCAGGATCTCTACCTAACTCCCTATGATATTCTCTCTCTTCCTCGAGACTTTCTGACTCTGTCTGTACAGGCGAAAATTCATACGCCGATCCCCCTCTGTTCAAGAGCCAGAAAATACCAAAAACTACTACGAAAAGAGCCAGTGCAATCAGAATTGAAACGCAAAGTATCACTATCTGGGTTTCCTTAGGCATCAACCAGAACCATTCAGGCATTCGAGTCTCCTTTATTTGTCTATCGATCTTCTTCTACTTACTTAAATGCTGAAAATGAAATTTGAGTTTAGCAACCTGGTTGCGGGGAATCCAAGAAATCAGAAATTATTTTCTGACGTTACAGACTCCCGTTTTTATTCCAACTCTGTAAACTATTATCTCAAAATAAGGCTATTAAGTGCAACTTGGGGAGCGGTAGTTACTTATTTCCACCTTGCGGTTGGTCAAATAGGTCCAGTTGAAGATATCTCGCTTTAACATCTGAGTGGTCCAACATATATTGAGAAATTTCTCCCAGGACCGAAAGATGTACAGATTCTTCTACGAAATATTGAGAGGGCCATCTCTCTTTCTTAGCTTTAAGGTCATCATATAACTCCAGTGATGTTGTCAATATTACAGTATGGAAGCCAGTTGATTTTCCTTCTGCAAGCATTCGTTCTATAGTCCCTGTGAATGTGGGTACATAACTTTCAGGATTTATTTGTAATGAAGCACCCTCCTCATCAGTGTCAGCCAGAAATGCATTGAGTCTCGCCACAAATGATTGTGCAAGTTGAGAGGGGTCGCCTTCTTTTGCTCTACGTCGAGGATTCTCTTTTGGATTCATTACGGTATTATATGACCTATAGCATATTTTGTCAACGGTAGGAGTTCGGGACCCACCCCACCCTAATTTTCTACTCCCCGAAGTTGATTAAGTGCCTCTTAAATCCGCAGCATAATTTTCAAATCTCCTACTCGCTGAACTGGTGCTATCATACCTTAATGCTACCTTTGGCATACCCTCCAATACCCATTCTACTTTCTTTGAGGGCGACGCTCTAGGCACGACCATCTATATAATCATTATTATTACTTATAAAGAATGATAATAAAGATAATATAAAGAGATATACGGTAGTAAATTCGAGCAAATGTCGTGCCTGGGGTCTTAATGTTGTCCGTGTCCCTATATAAATTTATAAATCATAATTGAAAATCCTTTCAGACCATGAAATTGGACCGATACGACGGGATAATCTCTTGACAAGCTTCTTCAAGTTTGATACGCTGAATATGTTGAAAATTGAATATCCAAAGTAAGGCGGATACTGCTAGGTGAACGAGTAATTTCAAGTAGACGCTAGCTGGGCCCGAAACGGTTGACAGGGAATAAAGGTTGGACGCCAAATCACGACCCTAAAAGCTTGTGAGACAACCCTAAACCACCTATTCCTGGTGAATTGCACACTTTGTGTGTGTCATCAGGGATAGCCGTTTCAAAGTAACTGATGAGCAGCTCAAAGGAGCTGCTTTTTTGTTGCCTTACTATGGATACCAAAACCGATACAGATAATAACTACTTCCGCTCCGATGACCTGCTGATTTCCAGTTTCTTACTTTGTCGTCAAGCACAACTTATAGACATTACATCTGATTCAGATTCTTCGCGACACTTTATTTTCACCTTCCAAGACCTCACCAAATGCAGGCAGTTAGTACAGGAATACATCAATGGAGCTTCAGCCCCAGCTAGGGACCTATTTGCGATGAGAGAGCAGCTACTGACTCAAATGCGAAATCGAGACGGAGACAGAAACGGAGGCAGATATGGCAACACCTACAAATAAACCAACCTACATCTATCACTACCGAGAGATTCCCCAATGGCTCAAACAGTCGCCAAATGCATTTCATCTGCTGGCAGAATTTGCCAGGCGGGCCAGGAGAGAGGAGGCGGATGTGGGTTGGAACGGGGAAAATATCCGCTTACAACCTCGCCAGTTTATAACAGGGAGAATTAGACTATCCCAAGAGCTTGGACTTACCGAAGGAGAGTATAGGTCTTCTTACCAGAAGTTGGTGCTATCTGGCCTCATTCGAACCGTTCGTTCAACCAAAAGATATACCGTGGTTGAGTACCTTGCTGACGGTGTTTTTGGACTTAATCTCCCCTCTGATTTACCATCTGAACAACCATCTGAATTACCAACTGATAACCGACCAACTACCACTAATAAGAATGAGAATAATGAGAAGAATTTTAATTCGCGATTAGGGGAATCAACAGAAAAATCGCAAGAATCGCCTTCTTATAAGAACAGCGAAGCATATAAGCGTCTTGTTGAGCGGAGAAAGGAGCTGGGCCTATGGCCGAAGAAGTTATAGTTGCCCAAGCCCAGACCATCGCCGAGAAACTGAACGACCCAGGCGGGATTTGGTTCTACTATAAGGCCATCAGAATCCTGGGTTTTGATATTTGTTACCAACTTTGTTCTCATACGCTGGACAAATACCGTCGAGGTGAAATTAAAATTTCCCCTGGAGCCTATTACAACGGCTGCGTGGCGAAAGAAATTCAGGAGAGGAGGGGCCATGCAGCTTAATCAAGCAGCCCTGGACGAGTTTAAGAACCTATACGCCAAGCAATATAGGGTTAAATTGACTGACCAACAGGCACTTGAGTATGGCACCCGACTAATTACTTTTGTCAAAGCAGTCTGTGGTGAGAATTTGCCCAAAGTATCGCAAAATAAGTTGATTCTGACCAACCAAAAGGATATTATTAAATTGACTACAGGATAGATATTGAGAAACAAATTATGGATACAGATATTACTCCTAAATACATTGGCTACGCTCGAAAATCTTCTGAAGATAATAAAGAAAGACAGGCTGCCTCACTTCCTGACCAGCTTTATGTTATCGACCAACTGAAATCCAAATTGGGGCTGAAACTGGTTACTGAACTTCAGGAGAGTAAGTCTGCTCATATTCCACAACAGCGAGAGGCTTTCAAGGAGATGGTCAATCTTATCGAACAGGGAAAAGCCAATGCTATTGTTACTTGGCACGCTAACCGCTTGGCCAGAAATCCTGTTGATGGTGGTTACATCATTTTTCTGATGGACGACGGCAAGCTCCTTGAGATTCTTACACCCTCTCGAACTTATCGAAACACTCCCGAAGATAAGTTTATGCTGGGCCTGGAGTTTTCCCTCTCCAAAAAAGACAGCGACGACAAAAGCGTTGTGGTTAAACGAGGTCTGGAGAAAAAGTTGCGAGATGGTTGGAGGCCTGGCTGGGCACCTCTTGGATATTTGAACGACAAAGGAACTGAAAGTGGATTTCGGAGAATCTATGCTGACCCGAAGCGATTGCCATTTGTGAGGAAAATATTTGCACTCTTTCTGGCTGGGACACCTGCAACTGAAGTTTTGCGTATATCTCAAGAAGAATGGCACCTTACAACACTCCAGCGAAAGAGAATCGGCGGGAAATCACTCTCTTTAAGTGAACTTTATTTGATGCTTAATAACCCCTTTTACTGCGGCAAGTTTGAGTATCCAATTGGCAGCGGTAGTTGGTATGAGAATAATTCCTCTCTTGAGCGGGCTGTCAGCGAAGAAGAATTTAACCAGGTTCAAGTTAAGCTGGGCAATATCAGCCAGTATTACACCAAGCACGACTACACTTATTCGGGCTTAATGAAATGTGGCGACTGTGCTTCGGGGATAGTGGTTGACGGCAAGTGGCAGGTCATTTGCGCCAGTTGTAAGACTAAATTCCAAATCACCAACAAAAACAAAGACCGATGTACAAAGTGTGGCACGCTGATTGCTGAAATGACCAACCCCAAAATTCTCCATTACATTTACCACCGTTGCGGCCGAAAGAAAGACCGCAGTTGCCGAGAGTTAAGTATTAGTGAGAAGGAACTTGAGAGGCAGATTGACGAGAGGCTTTCAGAAATTGAACTTAATCCCTACTTTCTTGAGTGGGCAGTCAAACAAATTGCTCAAATGCACGAGGAGGAGAAATCATTCAGAGAGGACACAATAGAGGCTACTAAGCGGGCCCACGACGATTGTAGAAGGCGGTTGGATAACTTGGTGGCTCTCAAGATTGCTCCAACAAACACCGACGGGAGTATGTTAAGTGATGAAGAATTTAAGAGAAGAAAACTACCTCTTGAGGAAGAACTTAAAGGTATTGAGAAGCAATTGGTTAACATTGACGAACGGATGATTCAGGCCAATAACGACACGGTCAGAGCCGTTACTTTCTGCACTCGAGCTAGAGAGAAATTTGCCACAGACGACCCCAAAGTTAAGCGTGATATTTTCGTGGGGCTTGGATTGCACCTAACATTAAGAGGTAAAAAGGTCGATTTTGACGCTCCACTATACTTTGAAAAGATAGACGAAATGAAATCCCGTGTTCCGATTATTGGAAGTAGGGTTGCACCTAATGAAAAGCCCGTCGATATCACCAAAATGGAGGCCTTTTCAGCCTCCATTCCTACCTTGTTGCGGGGCCTGGAGTCGGACCAGGTCTTGGAGATTATGAGCCTCCCGTGCGGCCACTACACTTCCCCGCATATAACTAACATGCCTATTATATCTCAAAAAAACAGACTTAACCACTTTTTCCAGTTCGGATCTGGTAGTTTTACCTCTTTTCTTACTCTTTCAGGCACAAGCTTTCTAAGCTCATCATCTGGTGGCAACACCAAAACAATATCATTAGGTTTAGAAAGCCCAAGGCTATCCCTAGCCTCTTTTTCTTTAAAATAGTCACTTCCCACAATCTCCAGCTCATCTTTTAGCTTACTATTCTCATCTGCAAGTTTTGATAGCTCATCATTAGCCTCCTTTATTCTCTCATCAGCAGATAAAGATCTGGATATATTCCTTGCTAAAGAAATCAAAAGAATAACAACAAGTCCCCATACAATTATTCTCACCAAAAAATCAATCTTGCTCTTATTTTCCTGATGCATTAAATTAAAAAATATACTATAATATTATTAGTTAATACCTATAATGTTTGACGTTTCAAAAATTTGTGATATCATATATAAATTACTATGAACCAAGAACCACTTAAATCTCTTCTGCCAAAATTTATCGAAAACCTTAAAACTAAGGGTCGTTCACCTGCAACCATCTTAGCTTATAGAGCCGATTTAGAACAGCTTATACTCTATCTTGAAAAGAATAATAAACTAAATGCATCTGATGTTGCATCAAGTGATTTAAACTCTTTCAGAGATTATTTGCTTGCCCAAAAATATACTCCAAAATCAGCATCCAGAAAACTAAATGCTGTTAAAACTTTTTTCCGTTGGCTTAAAGATGAAAACATTATAGCAAATGACCCATCAAAAGAAGTTGTCCACCCTAAAATTGAAGCCAGCCAACCAAAATTCTTAAATCAACTCGAATATCGCGCTTTAAGAGACATTACAAGAGTAGACGCTCGCATCGCAGCCATAATTGAACTAATCTTACAAACTGGAATGAGAATTTCAGAGGTAGCAAACTTAAAACTTGCAAACATAAAAGATCATGAAGTAACAATTGAAAGCTATGCAACCCAACCTCAAAGAACAATTCCTTTGAATAATGCAGCCAAGTTAGCGCTTGATTCTTACTTAAAAGAACGCCCCCAAAGCGATTCTCCTTATACATTCATAAGTAAAAACGGAAAAGTTTTAGCAGTTAGAAACATCAGGGCCTCAATCGATCGTTACATGCAAAAAGCAGAAATCGAAAAATTCTCAGTAAATGATTTAAGAACAACTTTTATTGTAGAAAACCTAAAAAGAGGAGTAGATTTGGTAACAATTTCCCAAACAGCAGGACACAAAAGATTATCAACAACCGAAAGATATTTAGAGCTTGCTGGAATCAAAGAACCAGGTAAAAAGCAAAAACTCGAAGAGCTTTAATCTTGACAATAAACCGTATATGTCATATGCTAGACATATGATAAGAACACAAGTTTATCTGACAGAAGATTTGTATCAAACTATTCGCCTAAAAGCTAAAAAAGAGAAAAGGCCAACGGCTCAGTTGATACGACATCTCTTAGAAACTGGCCTTAAAGAAAAGAATAAAAAGACCAAGACAAACGCTGGTGATGCCCTCCTACGAATTGCACGCCTTGGAGAGAAGTTAAAAATAAAAGGACCTAAATATTTATCCACTAATATTGATAAATATCTCTACGAAGAATGAAAACTCCAATTGTTGCAGATAGTAGCAGTCTCGTTTCTTTGGCCTCAATTACAGACTCAAATCACAAAAGAGCAGTTCAAATAAGCACCGATATTCAAAAGGAAAACTTCCAACTTATAATTCCAGGAGAGGTGCTAACAGAAACTACTAACACTATTGGCAAAAAAGTAGGCCATCAAGAAGCATTTGGTACAGCAACCCAGATCATGAAGTCTAGTGAAATTGCAGTCATAGATACCAACCAAAACATTCGAAAAAACGCGCTACAAAAATTCCAAAATCAGCCCGAATCTGTAAGCTTTACAGATTGTCTAGTGATGTCGTTCGCAGATGAATATAAAACCAAACTAATTTTTGCATTCGACAAAGCTTTCAAAAAAAATGGATATATAAGATTTGGTGTAGACAATCAAGATTAAAAGGTAGTTTTTGTGGAGTTTCGTCTTACGACAGGTACGTAGGTTTTCTCTGAAGTTTCATCTTCTTCCAACTTCTTTATCTCTTCTTCAATTGAATGCATGAAGCTCTCATAAACCTTAATTTGAGTATATTTAATTTCAGATGAAGAGTCCTCATGTATTACTCCACGAAAATTCTTATAGAGAAATTTAAGTTTCTCCTCGTATTTTTCTTTCTTCTCTTTAAGCTCTTTTATTTTCTTCTCTATTTCAGAATTTGGAGTCATTTGGTGGGTGTGCATGGGATCGAACCATGGACATCTACTTTATAAGAGTAGCGCTCTACCGCTGAGCTACACACCCCCACGATTCGACCAATTATACCAAATCCACGTGTTATAATCCTCTCGGGCGAGACTAATAGACAACTTTCCTTCAGAAAGAAGGACACACATTTGTCTCGCCCCTTTTCAAAACTCCTGTAAATTGTTAGAATGCTCGCATGTCTTTAAACTAGACTAATTCGCACGTTTCCAATTAAATAAGGAATAGCCAAAATGGGAAGAGTGATTGGCATTCGTCACAGAGTGAAAAAAACTATCGACGGTGAGTCACGTCCAACCCAACTTGCAATCTTAGAAAACGGCCTTGTTCAACTAATTAATCTAAAAACAGAAGATGACGAGCTAGATTTCATAGCAACTAGGCTTCTATCAGGCGACCGAATTGTAATGCTCTTAGGAGGAAGTGGCGACAATCTAGCATATGCTTTATCCAACAAAGGCCAGCAAATTGACTGCAAAGTCTACAGAATTTCTCCGTTTGTTTTTATAAAAAAAATAGATGAAGAAAGAGATAAAGACCAAGACGCACATCAACTCGCAGCTCTTTTTATCGAAAACCCAGAATTGTTTTATGAAGTCACATCTCGCGATCGGGATATGATCTGGGTAATAGAATGCTTTAGAGCACGCATTGACGCAATGAAGGCACGTATTGCTTGCGAACAACGCATCAGACAACACTTTATCGGTTCAATTTTTTGCTCACCTCAAGGATTCTATCCTGAAGGTTCCATTGAAAAACTCTTTGAAGAAAGAAAATCAAACAATCATATTCTTCAAGCTTTATTAACCGAAGAAAAACTTCGAGAAAAAGAGCTTGAAAAAGCACTTGAAAAAGTGGAGATTTACATAAAAATTTTAGAAACAGTCGAAGGTTGTGGCCCACTGATTTCCGCAAGATTAATTTCGGCAATTGTTGATATCCGAAGATTTGAAACCAAAACAAAACTACGAGCATTCTGCGGCGTACATCTAAAAGACGGCAGATTTCCTCGAAAAAGAACGGGTGAGGTTGCCAATTGGCACAACGATGCTCGTCAAGCACTCTACCTTTTGGGTGATCAATTCAATAGACGTCCAAATTCAATTTGGGGGTTAAAGCTAAGAGATAAAAAGACGAAACTTCGAGCCAAACATCCAGAAGTTGAAATTGTGAATGGCAAGAAACGCTACACCAATGGCCACATTCAAAAAATGGCTCTTTGGTGGGTACGAGGCAAGTTCGTTGAATGGTTATTCAGAGAATGGTGGAGATTAGAAAAAGAAGATACAATCTCCACATAAGGCAGAATGTGAGACTGGTTCTCAAAAGATTAATGTAATCTTTCTGCCACCGGGCGAGACTAAGGTTCGATTTTGCACATTTTGCAATAATAGTGAGCTGTCTCGCCCGTTTTTTTATAGTTTTGCCCGTCTTGTAATTTCAGACTCAACAAGTTTTACATCTTTTCCGTATTTTAATCTACTCATCTCTTTAATAATTTGTGTTAATTTCATATTTCTATTCTTAAGTCTTTCCATAATGTTACTATCCATTGCCATTGAAAAAGGAGGAACCGGCTCATTTTTAACTATAGTTTTTACATAAACATGATATTTTTCGATATTTAGTAGATCATCCTCTCCAAATGTCGGAGCAAATTCATGTGCCAAGTATGACGCATCTGATACTCCCACTCTGTAAGTAATCATTGTTCCAACATTTCCAAATATTGCATTTTTAACATCTTCTTCAATCTGTCCTATAAACTGGTTTGCAACAATCAAATTAAGCCTGTATTTTCGCGCCTCAGATAAAATTTGCGCAAAATCAGGAGTTGCAAAATTTTGGAATTCGTCAACATAAAGATAAAAATCTCGCCTTTGCTCTTCTGGCATGTCAGCCCGACTCATAGCAGCCATCAAAATTCGGGGAACCAATATAAGTCCCAAAAAGCTTGAATTTTCTTCGCCGATTCTTCCCTTAGAAAGATCAACTAATAAAATTTTGCCCGTATCCATGACTTCTCTAAAATTAAACGAAGACTGTGATTGCCCAATGATATTTCTAATCATTCGATTGGTAACAAATCTTCCAAATTTAGAGGTTATGTAATCAAGCACTTCAGATTTATGAAAGTCAGAAGTCTGCGCAATCTGGTCTGTCCAATAGCGCCTTATAATTGGATCCGATACTTTTGGAAGAAGCTCTTGTACATATCTTGAATCCTGCAAAAGTCGCATAAGCTCAACAAAAGTAGCCCCAGGCTCTGCAAAAACTGTCAAAATAGCATTTCTTACTGCATGTTCAAACCTAGGCCCTACAATTCCAGTTTTGTAAGGATCAAAGAGTTTATACATCATATTAATAACATTTGAAGCCACAAAATGTTTCTGATCCTCAGTCGTTGCCTCTAAAAGGTTTAACCCCATCGGCCTTTCCGTATCCCCTGGGCTAAAATAAATCACATCTTCAGCACGCTGTGGCGGAATCATTCCCAAAATTTCATCAACAGCATCTCCATGTGGATCTATAAAACAAAGCCCGCGTCCTGCCTCAATATCCTGCATAATAAGACTTTGCAAAAACTTAGTTTTTCCTGTTCCAGTTTTTCCAATAATATACATATGTCTTTGTCTATCTTGCTCTGATATAAAAACAGACCTTTTAATTCCACGGTATGTTGAAGATCCCAAATAAAGCCCTTCAGTCGGAATCTCTGAAGGAGCCGGTGCGGTCTTTGAATAGATCCAATAAATATGAGGCGTAGTTATTTGTTTATTCGGAAAATGGAAAAGTGTTGAAAGCTCCTCACTATTTAAAACCGAAATCCTGTTCCCCCAAAAATTAAACGCTGGTTGATATCTATACAAAAAATCCTCCATAAACCACGCTTTTCTTCTAATCTTTCTACCACTTAACCCATTCATCTCTCCAGAAAATTGCTCAATAGAGGAAGAAATGTTGGTTAGATGCATTCTTGCCATCTCTTCAGTAGTCGAAACACAAACAACTCTAATCGAAACTTCAAATCCAGGCTTTGAAGTTTTATTTTCAATTGCCTCAATACTTTTAGCAGGTACTGAAAATTTAGCTTTCGCAGGATCCGATTCATTCTTTTTAGTCGAAGAAATAAATCCTCTTCCTACTTTTTGCCACGAAGCACTAGCAGGTGAAATCAAAACTTGAATTGCCGCAGCCTCACCGTCTGTCATTTTTGCCAAAGAGGAAGTAATTGAAGATAAAGGATCAGTTGCAAGCTCCCTAAATGTCTTAATAGGATAGTAATTTTCCTTCCTCAATTGAAATGATTTATAAGCTACTTTCCCTTCTTCTGTAAAAATATTATATTCAGGCTCTTCTTTTATCTCAGCATCAGGATAAGCTCCATGTATTTGCTTCTCGACCAAATCTCTCAGACTTTTGGGAGTCCAAACATAAAATCTAATGTCCTCTTTTTTGGCAACAATTTCAAAAGAAATAGTAGGTTGGGTGTCGAATCTCATCTTCCACCCGCCTTTTTTAATCGAGTATAAAGACGAAAACATTTGCTCCATCGCATCAATTTTTATTTCATTATTTGAAGGCACTCCAACCTGAAGTAAAACAGAATCCAGTGATCTTCTCTCGCGATCACGATTCCTCAAAATTGTAAAAAACAAATACCAAAACAAAACTATTATTAAAACCAAAAATCCAAGTCCAAAAAGAGCTAAAAACATAGTTCCCACCAAATTTGGAAAATCAGCTACAATGTTCATTTGTTTCCTCCTACTAAAACTCTCCAACCCTTTAAAATCGCTATTTTAAACATTCGAAGCCAAAAAAACGCACTCCACGTTGAAGAGTCAGAAACCGACCCCTTAGATGCATTAGTTAGTTGAGTTGAATCATGGGGTAAAGTTATAGTAACTACAGAAGCATTACTTTGTTGTTGTATTACAGGCTGTCCTTGGTTATCAGTGACAATCGAAACAGGCATTTGGCTCTGTGTTGCACTAACCCCTAATTTCTCAATATGCTCAGGTATCTCAGGCGTTTCAGCCCTTTGTGTTACCCCTTCAGGAACGCCTGTCTGTCTTTCTCTTTCTGGAGCCATTACCATAGTTTAATTGTAGCATTAAATCTTTTTTCCAACCCATATCTCTTCTTCATTTTTCTTCAAAAAATTCTGATATCGCGAAAGCATAAAAAGACAATCAGAAAGGCGATTCATATAAGTCAAAATATTAGAATTTAATTTTTCTGTTTTAGAAAAGGAAACAATTCCTCTCTCAGCTCTTCGTGCCAATGTTCTTGCATATTGAAGATGTGCGGCAGTCCTTGATCCTCCAGGTAAAATAAAATTAGTGAGTTTTGGAAGTCTTTTATCAATGCTATCAATCTCATCCTCTAGCTCTTTCGTGTTCTCAGCTGAAAAAGCAAGACCAGAGCCCGCTAAAATCGATCCAATATTAAGTAAGTTTCTCTGAATTTTTTTTAAAAATTCAGAAAGTTTTCTGGATTCAGAATTGGAAATACAAACTCCAATATAGCTATTTAGCTCATCTATATTTCCAATAGCAGTTATTTGAAGTGAATCCTTAGAAATCTCCCGAAGTCCTGTTCCTAAATTTGGCTGAAGTACTCTTGTTACTCCCTTATCTCCCTTTTTGGTATATATACTCATTTAACACTCACTATATCCACATGAATAACACTTCTTACATCCTTCTTCCAATATCATCGTAGCCTCACCACAAGAAGGGCATAAATCTTTATGCTTTTTGTGATCCATTAAAGGAAGCTGCCCCATCGGCTCTTCCAATTTTTTCTCAGCTGATAATTCTATCTGGACAGGGGCTATATGATTATTTTCTTGTTTTTCCCCAATTACCCCAAAATGCATTGCAATTGCTTTTGAAACTGCATCCGGCAAGCTTCTTACTCTATTTGCTCCAAATCCTACTGATCTAGCCCCACCAATTCCCGAAAGCTGATCCACAAGCTCCCGTGCGCGATCAATCGCCGGCATATGATTTCCAAATCTTAAAGTGGTTGAAATAAGTCTACCCAATGCCTCAGCCATTGCAGCAATCTCACTTCCTGCTTTTCCAATTGTCACAAATACCTCAAAAGGGTTTCCGTCACTATCGTGATTAACTGTTATAAAAGATTTTCCCATTGGGGTTTGAATTTCATAAGTTGCCCCTTCAACTTTTACAGGTCTTGGTTTTATTGTATGCTCTATCTTTACCTCTTCGACCTTTTTTCCAGCTTCTTTCTTGCCAACTCCCAAATTCAAAACCTGTTCATTTTTACATCCATCACGAAATACAGTGATTCCACGACATCCTGTTTCCCAAGCTAAGCTGTAAGCATGTTTTATATCCTCAACAGTAGCATCATGTGGAAGGTTAATTGTTTTAGAAACAGCATTGTCAGTATATTTCTGAAAAGCTGCCTGCATCTTTACGTGCCAATCAGGGTGAATTTCATGAGCAGTTCCAAAAACGGCTCGAACATCCTCTGGGATTTCCTTTATATCCCGAACTGTCCCATGCTCAGCAACTTTTTTCATTAAACCCTCACTATAAAACCCACGCTCTCTTGCAACTTTTTCAAACGAAGGGTCAATAAAAGTTAAAGTTCTATTTTCACTTTTTACAATGTGCTGATAAGCAATCGCAAACATTGGTTCAATTCCTCCAGAGTTGTCGGCTAATATGCCAATTGTTCCAGTTGGTGCAATTGTCGTCACTGTACTGTTTCTTATTGGTTCACTATCTTTGTAAATACTCTGACTCCATAAAGGAAACGCTCCACGCTCCTGCGCCAGTTTCTGGGACTCTTTATGCCCTTCATCATTTATAAACTTCATTAGTTTCTCAGCCAAAGCCAAAGCTTCCTCTGAGTCATAAGGAATTCCAAGTTCAACCAACATGTTGGCCCAACCTCCAACCCCGAGTCCTATTCTTCTAATTTTTGAGACTGTCTCAGCTATCTGTGGAAGTGGAAAAGGATTCATCTCAATTACAGAATCAAGCATTCGAACAGCAGTATGTATTGTCTCTTTAAGCTTCTCCCAATCAACACTTTTTGATCCATTTGAACCTGTTTTTACAAAATATTTTAAAAATATAGAGCCCAGATTACACGCATCAAACGGATAAAGTGGCTGCTCTCCACAGGGATTTGTTGATTCAACCTCCCACCCGTCAGCTCTAATCGGATTGGCCGGACTTTCGTTGATTCTATCTATAAATATCATCCCAGGGTCTCCAGTCCTCCACGCACTCTCAGCTATCTCATTCCATATTTCAGAAGCGCGTCTTTTTTCAACAACTTCTTTTGTATGAGGAGTTATAAGCTCATACTCAACATCTTTTTCTAATGCATCAAAAAACTTATTTGTTGCAGTCAAAGAAATATTAAAATTCGTAATCGAAACTCCATCATCCTTCGCATGAATAAATTCCAAAACATCAGGGTGATCAATTCTCAAAATTCCCATATTAGCCCCTCTTCTCATCCCTCCTTGTTTAATTTGCTGAGTTGCCTCGTTATAAACTTTCATAAACGATACTGGTCCCGACGCAACTCCCATTGTTGATTTAACCCTCGATCCAGCTGGTCTAAGTCTTGAAAAAGAAAACCCAGTTCCACCTCCACTTTGATGAACTATTGCCTGGTATTTAATACCATCAAAAATTCCAGTTAAAGAATCCTCAACCGGGATTACATAACAAGCACTATACTGAAGCCCATTGCCTTTACCTGCATTCATCAAAGTTGGAGAATTTGGCAAAAACTCGCGCCTCCCCATTAAGTTATAATATTCGCGTGCAAGAACTATTATTTCATCTCTATTTTTTCCAAACTTAACCTCAGCTGAAGCAAGCTCCCAGGAAACTCTCCAGCACATTTCAGAAATATTCTCAACTGGTTTTCCATTTTTATCTTTCAAAAAATATCTTTCTTCCAAAACTCTAACTGCCTGAGGACTCCATGCGTATTTAGGAAGATCAGACGGTACTTTTGGCCTAGGGCCAACAAGTTTCTGAACCAACAAAACCATATCTGAGTAAGAAAGATCGCTCCATTTAATCTTCTTTGGATCTAAATGCCCATTACCATTCTTAAATTTTCTTTTTCTAGTTTTAAATTTTTCTGTAGTAATTAATGTTGGCATTTTATAATTTCTAATTTCAAGCTTGCTTACTTAATTTCTTTTTCAATCACTTTTTCAAAATCAGTCAAATCTTCAAACTCTAAATAAACACTTGCAAACCTAAGCCAAGCAACTTTATCAATCTTTTTAAGCCGTCTTAAAACTGCAGTTCCAATAGCCTTCGATGGAATCTCTTCATTTCCTTTCCTTCTCATTTCCCTCTCTACTTGCAAAACCACATCATTTACCAAATCCATCGAAACAGGCCTCTTTTGAATTGCCCTTAATATTCCTCTTTTAACTTTCTCCCGATCCCAACTCTCACGAGCTCCACCTTTTTTAACAACCCAAAGCGTTTCTCCAGCAATTTTTTCATGCGTTGTAAATCTCTTCCCACATTTTTTACAAATTCTCCTACGTCTAATTTCCACCCCTTCATTAATAACTCTTGATTCAAGTACTTCAGACCCTTTTTTGTTACAGTATGGACATTTCATGAATGAAAATAAAAATCACTATCCGTAGGGTCAAAACCCATGATGATGCACTAGGGGTGGAATGTCAACTATTAAAAAAATAATCAAAACCACTCATTCAAACGGGTTGTGGATAGGTCGCATTCCTCCTGCAACCAAATATGAAGAAGTCTCTCTATATATTCTCTTTGGATAATCTAAAGAAAGAACAACCATTGGCTTTGCCTGCTCTGTTGTTACATTCATAATATCTTCAATTATTTGTCTATGAAAAATGCTTGCACTTGAAATTTTATAAACCAAATCCAAAGAATTAATCTTGTTTTCCATTTTCGCCTCTTGTTCAGAATCAACCGCAGCTTCTAAATATTTCTCAGCTTTAGTCAAAACCGAAATCCCTAAATCTGTTTTTTTGTTTAAAAAGAGGTACGAGGCAGCTCCCAACCTTTTATCCGCAAGCATTAAATAAAGTTCCGATCTTTTTGCAGGGTCAGTTGTGACCAAAATCCAAAGCCTATCTCTTATTACTTTTAGATTCCACAAAGGGTTATCAGGTAAAACATTTCCATGATAATAACTGTTAAATGCAATATCGTATACTAACTTATCAGAAGCATTTCTGTCTGGCTCAAAATTAGGAGGTTGGCTAAAATCATAATGTATAGCTGAAGCCTTCAGTATTGAAACTGTGAGTACTAAAAAAGAAAAGGTCAAAACCACAAAAACTAAAGATAGTTTTTTCACCATCGGGTGAAAATAATAATACTTTCTATTACTTATTGTGTCAACCCAAATAAAATACTAATCTAAAAAATAGTATAATATCTTGTGGCCAAAATAAATAAAAAGGCAAAGCCAAAAAGTCTTCTTTTCAGACTAAAATTATTTAATAAAAAGAAACTTTTTATTTTGGGAATTATTTCATCAATATTTATTGCTCTCTTTTGGATTTTCTGGCAACTCCCGCTCTCTACAGATCTTGAAAATAACGAGCCTGTTTCAACCAAACTTTTTGACAGAAACGGAAAGTTAATCTATGAAATCTACGAAGAAAAAAGGCGTTCTCCAATCCCCCTCAAAGATATTCCTAAATTTGTTAAAGAAGCAACAATTGCAATTGAAGATAAAGATTTTTACAGCCATCACGGAGTATCGGTTACAGGAATGATCAGAGCATTAAGAAACACTCTTTTTCAAGGGAACCTTCAAGGTGGTTCCACTCTCACTCAACAGCTTGTTAAAAATAGCCTTTTAACTCCAGAAAGAACTGTCAGAAGAAAAATAAGAGAATTAATTTTAACCTTCGCAGTTGAAGCAAGATACAGTAAAGATCAAATACTCGAAAGCTATCTAAATGAAATTCCTTATGGTTCAACCGCATATGGAATAGAAGCAGCATCAGAACTTTATTTCGGAAAAAGCGCCAAGGATCTTGATTTAGCACAATCTTCTCTCCTTGCAGGTCTTCTTCAAAGTCCAACTCAATATTCTCCTTTCGGAACCCATCCCGAACTCGCCAAGGAAAGACAAACTCAGGTTTTAGACCGTATGGTCGAAGAAAAATACATCACAAAGGATGAGGCACAGAAAGCAAAAGATGAAGAGTTACATTTCGCTGAAGCTAAAGCTCCACAAGCTCCTCACTTTGCACTTTGGGTAAAAGAACTTCTTGCTCAAAAATATGGCGACGCAGTCGTTGAAAAAGGAGGTTTAAGGGTCACAACAACTCTCGATCTTGATTTACAAAAATTCGCCGAAGATACAGTAGCAACAGAAGTAGCTCGCCTCAAAAACCAAAAGGTAGGAAATGGAGCAGCATTGATCACAATACCAAAAACCGGTGAAATCCTTGCTATGGTAGGTTCAAAAGATTATTTTGCCAAAGATACAGATGGAAAAGTAAATATAATTTTTGCCAAAAGGCAGCCCGGTTCTTCAATCAAACCTCTAAATTACGCCCTAGCCTTAAAGGACCACAAAATCACTCTTGCAAGTCCTCTTGCTGATGTCCCAACATGTTTTAATGAAATCGGTCAGGAATCCTACTGTCCCGTAAACTACGACGAAAAATTCCATGGTATTGTCCAAACTCGATTCGCCTTGGGAAATTCTTACAACATCCCAGCAGTTCGAGTTCTTGCCCTAAACGGGGTAGAAAATTTTATTAACTTTGCAAAATCAACAGGTATTACAACATTTACAGACCCCAAAAATTACGGCTTATCATTAACACTAGGTGGAGGCGAAGTAATGCCTTACGATATGGCAACGGCTTTCAGCGTTTTTGCAAATCAAGGCATAAAAGAGCCTCTATTTCCAATTTTAAAAGTCGAAGATTGGAAAGGAAACGTTTTAGAAGAAAATAAACCAAAACAACTAGAAGGCGATAGAATTCTAAATCCTGATATTACTTTTCTAATCTCTCACACACTTCTAGATAATAATGCAAGAGTCGCAGCATTTGGCGATAGCTCTTACCTTATTGTTCCAGGACATCCCGAAGTTTCAGTCAAAACTGGGACAACTAATGATAGACGCGACAACTGGACAATTGGATATACTTCTCAAATTCTTGCAGTTACATGGGTCGGAAATAATGATTACACCCCAATGTCAGGAGCAGTCTCTGGTGTTTCTGGCGCTTCCCCAATTTGGAATAGAATAATAAAGCAAGCACTTGATAAAGCAGAAAAAGGATATTATGACCCCAACGACAAAGGTCATTCATGGCCAAAACAACCCGAGGACGTGATAGGTCTAAATGTTTGTGCAACAACAGGCAATGTTCCGCAAGATAAAGATCATCCTGATTGTCCAACAAGATTCGAATATTTCCAAAAAGATAATATTCCATCACAAGGTTCAACATTAAAGCAAGACATTCAAATCGACAAAACTCTACAAACACTAACAAGTTCCAAAACTCCACCTGATCAAATTATTACCGAAAACCATCCAGTAATTTACGATCCCTTAAAAACCTTGGTTTGTCTTAACTGTAATCTCCCAACCGAGCCTGTAATCATAAATTACCCGATAAGATGAGGCAATTTACCCCTTTAGAAAAACAAGCATAATTGATATAATATAGGGCGTGAAGCGATCCCCTTTTGTTCATAATGTCCTATTTTTTATTGGAAATCCTTTTTTCAAAATTTCTTATCTTTTAATAGCTGTAGCTCTTTTTATTATTTCATTGGTCGGCTCACTAACACTAGCTGCAATTAAAAATTTAATCTCAATGACAAGAAGTGTAAAAATAAGGATAGCAGCTTTAGCTCTCATCCTAATTTTGACAGTCTCATTCTATCAAAAAATCTTAAAAGATCTCCCTTCCCCTTCGCTATTAAAATCAAGAGAAATCGCAGTTTCAACAAAAATATATGATCGAAATGGGGCTCTACTATATCAAATTTTTAAAGATGAAAACAGAACTCCAATTAAAATTAACTCCTTACCCAAACATGTGCCTCTCGCCATTATCGCCTCCGAAGATTCAGAATTCATGTCCCACCATGGAGTTTCTCTAAAAGGCATCCTTAGGGCAGCGCTTGACGACATCAAATATCAAAAACTTACAGGCGGATCAACCATTACCCAACAGCTTGTCAAAAATACACTTTTAACACCAGAAAAAACTCTCACTAGAAAATTAAAAGAGATGGTCCTTTCCTTAGAAATCGAAAATAAATATTCAAAAAACGATATTCTTGAAATGTATTTAAATGAGGTTGGTTTCGGTGGAACAGTTTATGGAATTGAACAAGCTTCGTTAACTTTTTTTGGCAAAAACGCAAGCAATCTTGATTTAAGTGAAGCAGCTCTATTGGCTGGTCTCCCACAAAGCCCTAGTCAATATTCTCCTTTTGTCGATCCAAATTTGGCAATTCAAAAAAGAAATCAAATCCTTTCTCTAATGAGAAAGGATAATTTTATTTCTCAAAATGAATTCGTGAGTGCTCTAAATGAAAAGCTCGCATTCGCTAAAAACAAAATTGATATACTCTCCCCTCATTTTGTTATGTATGTAAAAGATCAACTAATTCAAAAATACGGCATAGAAAAAGTTGAAAAAGGAGGCCTTGTTGTAACAACAACCCTAGATCTCAATATTCAAAAAATGGCGGAGTCATCAGTAAAAAATGAAGTAGATAAAGTAAGAAATCTTAATGTTAATAATGGCGCTTCCCTTGTTCTAAATCCCAAAAACAATGAAATATTGGCAATGGTAGGCTCATATGATTATTTTGATACCCAAAAAGATGGAAATGTAAATCTAACGCTAGCTTCAAGACAACCCGGATCTTCAATCAAAGTCGTAAATTACGCCTACGCCTTAAGCCATAGCTATACTCCAGCAACTCTCCTGGAAGACACTCCAATAAGTTTCATCGTAGCCGGTCAGCCAATCTATACACCAGTTGATTACGATGGAAAATTCAGAGGCACCATAAGTCTAAGAAGTGCTCTTGCTGAAAGCAGAAATATTCCAGCAGTCAAAGTTCTTGCAAGCTATGGTGTTGACAATATGCTTACAGAAGGCCAAAAACTTGGAATTACTACCTGGAATGATCAATCAAGATACGGTCTTTCTCTAACTCTTGGAGGTGGGGAAGTAAGACTAATTGACCTAGCCACTGTCTATGCAACAATTGCAAATTACGGAATAAAACAAGATCCTAAATCCATACTCGAAGTAAAAGATTACAAAGGAAATATCTTAGAAAAAAGTGAGTGTTGTAACTCAAAAGACACAGTCCTTGACCCCAGAGTTGCCTTCATGCTCATAGATATTCTTAAAGATAACACTGCTCGTGCTCCAGCTTTTGGATTAGACTCCGCGCTAGTCATTAAAAATCACCCAAACATAGCAGTCAAAACCGGAACCAGTAATGATTTAAAAGATAATTTAACAGTAGGATTTAATCAAAATTATGTTGTAGCCGTTTGGGTTGGTAATAACGACAACTCCCCAATGTCAAGAATCGCATCTGGTGTAACAGGTGCCTCTCCAATTTGGAACTCAATAATGACGAAGTTAGTTTCAGACGAAAAAGACACTCCTTGGCCAGTTCCCCAAGGAATAAACCAAATTGCAATTTGTACCAAAACCGCAACTCTTCCTTGCGGTGGCTGTCCAACAAAAATGGAGTGGTTTAAAACTGAAAACTTGCCGAAAAAATCATGTGAACCTAATAATTTGGCTGAGAGGGAGCTTCGTAAACTTCTGTCTTACCAAAAGGAGAATCTATTCTAAAATTTCCTTTTTCTATCGCAAAAAACAAAGAAAAGATTACGGTAATCAAAAAAACAATCGCAACTAAAATTCTTTCTTTCCTTCCCCATGGCAATTCTTTTTTTGAATTACGGTTTATCTTTCTCTTTCTTTTCTTAGGTTCTTCCTCTAATTCTTCTTCCTCTTCCTTTTTTTTCTTTTTGAAAAATAACATTATTTGCGTCTATTGTCCCAAGTATCATTATTAACTAAATTTGAAGGTTTACGATCTGAGGCAAAATCAATTATTGCATTAATAGCCATCTCTCCCATCTTATTACGAGCTTCGTGTGTAGCTGATGCAATGTGTGGTGTAAGTATTACATTTGGCATTCCAATAAGTTCAGGATTAATTTCCGGTTCATTGTCAAAAACGTCCAAAGCAGCACCGCCTAAATGTCCTGACCTAAGTGCATCCACAAGTTCATGTTCATCCACAACCGGTCCCCTTGCTGTATTAATTAAATATGCGCCAGTTTTCATTTTTGAAAGAGTATTTCCATTTATCATGTGTCTAGTTTCATCAGTTAATGGAACATGCAAACTCACAAAGTCAGATTGACTCAAAAGTTCATCCATAGAAACAAATTTAAAACTTGAATTAGCCTCAGGATCAGGGTTTCGTTTTGTATATAAGATATCAACTCCCATTCCTTGGGCTTTTTTTGCTACCATCGTTCCAATTCTTCCAAGTCCAATTATCCCGAGTGTCTTCCCAGAAATTGTAGTTCCCAAAAATATATCTGGCTCCCAGCCTTTATACGCTCCATTTTTGGTTGCATAGTTTGCCTCAACTATTCTTCTTGAAAGTGACATCAAAAGAGCCCACGTGTGTTCCGCTACAGCCTCGTTTACATCATCTGATGGAGTATTACAAACCAAAATTCCACGACTCTTTGCAGCCTCAACATCGATATTATCAAATCCAACAGCATAATTTGATATCAGCTTAAGATTGGGCCCAATAGCATCCATCATCTCTCCATCAATATGATCTGTCAAAAGTGACAAAAGTACATCGGCCCCCTTTCCATTGGAAATTAGCTCTTCCTCAGTTAAAGGCCTATCAAAAGAAGAAATCCACACATCATTTCCCTCTTTAAGTTTTTCTAAAAAATTACCTGGAATTTTGCGTGTTACAACTATCTTCATAAATTAAAACTCAGTGACAGTTACTCCGCTACTTTTACATCTATCGAGCCAGCTGTCAATCTCCGACTCTCGAAGGAGTCCCTTTTGCGGCCCGGTATATCCAATAACAGAAGAAGAATTTGAAGTCCCCCACAAAAGTGCCTCAGAAAAATCCTTCCCTTTAATAACTGCAGATAAAAACCCAGATCCAAATGCATCTCCAGCTCCAGTCCTCTCATATGGATCAATTGGTAAAACTCCTGCTCTTAAATATTTTCTGCCATCAAAACAAAAGGCTCCACTTCCTCCGTCAGTAATTACAGACATTTTAGGCCCCAACTTTCCTAATGCCTCCAAAAGCTCTCGGTCATTTTTGTAAGAAGATTTAGAAAGGTTTGTTAACTTTTCAGCTTCTTCTCGGTTCACAAAGATAACATCAGTAATTGAAAGTATGTGAGATATAGAAGGAAGTCCTTTTTTAAATTGCCAACTTCCAGGATTAAATGCTAATCTCATTTCAGGATTTTTAGAAATCCATTCATAAACACTCTTATAAAATGGCTCAAATGATTCTCCCATAGAAGTCAAATAAGTCCAAGAAGCAGAAGGTAAAGAAGAAGGAAAAACATAATTTCTCGGAGCATGATAAACAAATATTGTTCTCTCTCCAGAATAATTTATAACAGTTGAATAATTAGATCTACCTTTCTCATCATAGGATATATATTTAGTCTCAACTTTCTCGCTTACCAGTGTCTCAACTACTTGCTTTGCAACTCTATCTCCACCAACAGTCAAAACTATTGCAGTCGCAACTCCAAATCTTGATGCTCCAACAGCATTATTGGCAGCATTCCCTCCAGTTGTAAACTCAAGCTCAGAAACAGGAATTTTATCCCCATAAGGAAAGCAAATCAAACATTCTTTTGTATCCAATTTGCATTGGGTTTCCGTGTCAGTTGGAGTTAAAAAAGTGTCTAAAGATGCATCTCCAATTGAAATAAGATCAAATTTATCATTCATGTTTTAAAGACTATGTCAGCAATTTGCTTTGAAGCCTCAAGTGGGTCCTTAGCTTGCCACATGTTCCGCCCTATTGCAAACCCAACTGCTCCAGCTTCAATAATTTGCTGTGCTGTATCCACTAGCTGTAAAGCCATTTCAGTTCTAGGTCCACCAACAACAAAAACTTTAGCCTTCCCCGCACTTTTGACAACCCATTTAAAACTCTCAACATCTCCAGTATATTTTATTTTTACAGCATCGCAATTTAGCTCCAATGCAAGACGAGCCGAATATGCCAAAACATCGTGATCAATATCGTTAGGCACATGTTTTCCTCTTGGATACATCCATCCAACCACAACAAGCCCTTTCTCATGAGCTTCCCTCTCAACTTTAGAAAATTCCTGAATCATAGTTTGCTCATGCTCCGATCCTACATAAATTGTGTATCCAACTCCAATCGCCCCCAAAGAAATTGCCTCATCAACATCGCAATTTTGAAGTGATATTGGCTCCTCTTCTTTGTGAAATGAAGTCTTTCCATTGAGTTTGAGTATTAGAGGAACTCTATGTCTTGATGGATCATAATAATATGAAGCAATTCCTTTTTGACATGCAACAGCTGTGAAATTTCCATTATCTGCTATCTCCATAACCCAACCAGGATCAACACTTTTCTCGTCAAAGTCAACAGGCCCATGCTCAAATCCATGATCATAAGCAAGAATCATGCCGCGCCCATTACGAAGAATACGGTTCACTATATCCCTTGTCATTAGCTCAATTTAACATTTTTTGACTAAACGATCAACGAGGTGCTATACATAATTAAAGTGAAAAATAAAAGACTTATTTCTGCAATTAAATTAACCTTTATCTTCTTGATTCTATTAGCAATCGTTTTTACCCTAAAACTTATACAACAAAAACAAAACCTACAAAGTAGCGCAGCGGGAATAAACGATCTTAGGTCTTACTATCCAAACTACCAAATGTATCAAAAATATTATCTTGAAGGATTTAATTACGTAAACGGAAATAAGCAAAGAGCAGTTATCTGGTTTGAGCCTCAAGATAAATGGAGTTTCAGACTATATAATTATGCTCCAGAAGATCCCAATAGTAGATGTCATTACGACCAACTTAGTTGGTGGGACGATGGATTTCTAAGATATGTTAAAACCCACAACGAATGTCCAGGGACAACTTCTAACGAAATTGTCTACGACCCCCCCATTATTTTTCTTCCAAGATATTGGAGCGAAAAAAAACCTTGGTCACTTAACAATCAATCAAATGCAACTTATTACGAAAACGGCCAACAGGTCTGTACTGGAGTAAACAATTACACAGGATCAGTCATCGGTTGGGAAGAAATCGCGCCAGGTGTAAAAGCAATTCATTGGAGAACAACTCAAACAACAAACTGGAAAACAGGTAACATTCAAGGAAGATGTTACGCCGGTTATACCACCAATTGGCAAGAAGATTACTGGTTAATTCCATCAATGCCCAAACAAGGTGGAGAAAGTGCAAATGCTCTTAAAAGAACAAAAGGAGGAAATCTAGACGTCCAGGCCGACTCCTGGGATATCTGGTTTGATTATTGGAAGCCCTTACCTAAATAAAAATCTACATCTTCCTTTCAACCACTCTCTTGCAAGCCTCAACAATATCTTTTGCCTTCATACCATATTTTGTAAGTAACTCATCTGGTTGCCCTGATTCCCCAAACGAATCTGGCATGCCAACAAATTCCATCGGAACTGGATAATTCTTAACTAAAACTTCAGAAACCGCTCCCCCAAGTCCTCCAGTTACTTGTTGCTCCTCAACAGTTACAACACATCCAGTCAGTTTCGCAGCTCTAATAATTGTTCTTTCATCAATTGGTTTTATTGTATGGCAATTAATAACAATTGACTCAATTTTGCTTTTAGCTAAATCGCGCGCTGCAATTAAAGCTTCATAAGCCAAAGGTCCAGTTCCAATTATGGTTACCTGCGGATCGTTTGATTCCCAAAAAATTTCAGCCCTGCCAATTTTAAAAGGTGTTTCCTCAGTAGTAAAAACAGGTGTCTTCTCTCTGGCAAATCTTATATAAGTTGGTTTGTCATTTTTAGCAGCCTCGACTGTCGCCTTCTTTGCTTCTATCGAATCACAAGGAGAAATCACAATCATATTTGGCATAGCTCTCATTATAGAAATATCCTCAAGCATCTGATGTGTTGCCCCATCAGGTCCAACAGAAATTCCTGCATGGGCCCCCCCTATTTTTACCGGAACATCGTTTAAAGCAATCGTAGTTCTAATTTGCTCCCAATTTCTTCCCGGAGAAAATGCAGCATATGAAGAAATAAATGGAATCTTTCCGTAATTTGCCATTCCAGCAGCAATTGTAGCCAAAGCCTGTTCCGCAACTCCAATTTCAATAAATCTATTTGGAAATTTCTCTTTAAATAAAATCGATCGAGTTGATTCAGTCAAATCCGCACACAAAACAACTACCTTTTCATCTTTCTCTCCCGCAATGACAAGCCCCTCCCCATATCCTTGTCTAGTCGGAATCTGTTCAATGTTTTTCTTAAAAATTTTTTCACTAAGTCTTACTTTAGAATTTATCATTATAATTTAATGCCAGTTAGGTTAAACAAATAAATTTTCCAATTTGGAACCCAAATACAAATATCATAATTATCGCTTTTATAGGTATCTGGCGCACAACCCTCTCGTATCAAAACAAAAGCGACTATCGCTATCAATACAACTAAAAAAAATAAAACTATTTTTTTCATTTCATTCATGTTCTCCTTTAATTTTTCCTCCCAAAGTTCTCAGCTCATGCAAAGCCTTCCTTGCCTCTTCAGCTGTTGGAGGCTTTCCATGCCATTCAGGTTTATTCTCCATAAAGTCAACTCCCTTTCCTGGGATTGTGTGGGCAATAATAGCAGTAGGACGCTCATAAACTGCTCGAGCATGCGCAACACTATCAATTATTTCCTGCATATTATGTCCATCAATATGAAGTACATGCCAATTAAACGCTTTGTACTTATCAACTAAAGGCTCTAAAGGCATTACATCTTCCGTAAACCCATCAATTTGAATATTATTTCGATCAACAAAAAGTGTTAAATTTGAAAGTTTATTTTTCCCAGCGAACATCACAGCCTCCCAATGATTTCCCTCTTCATGCTCGCCATCGCTACATATACAAAAAACTCTGAATCGTCTGTTGTCCATTCGCGCGGCATATGCAATTCCGCATGATTGCGCAAGTCCCGATCCTAATGGTCCTGATGTAGTTTCAACCCCAGGAAGTTTTTTTCTCTCTGGATGTCCTTGAAGTCGGCTCCCCAGTTTTCTTAAAGTCTTAAGTTCAGTTATTGGAAAATATCCAGCATGAGCCATCGTTGCATATCTAACTGGACAAATATGTCCGTTGGATAAAATTAATCTATCCCGATCCTCCCAAAAAGGATTAGCAGGATCATGATGCATTATTTCAAAATACAAAGCTGCAAAAATATCAGCCATTCCCAAAGGTCCAGCGCTATGTCCTGATCCAGCCGCAACCAAACTCTTAATAATGTCGCGTCTAATATCGTTTGCTTTTTTCTCTAACTCTTCTGTACTCATATGGACAGTTTTCCGTTTTTATCCTTTACCTCTACCTACAAGCTCAAAAGCTCTTTCATCGCTACTTGGATTTTTTTGAGGTGCAATTACCTCATCAAAAATCTGAAGTGCCTGATATGCCTCTTCTGGACTATTTACAATTCTGTAGACTTTCAAATCATCTGATCTAATTCTCATTGTAATCCCAAATGTTTGCATTATCTTGTACCAAAAATCACCATATAATATCAATGGCTTATGGTGCCCAAAATAAAGCCGCGCAAGTCCCCAAGCCATTCCAAATTCAGAAATTGTTCCAGTTCCACCTCGAAATACAACATAAGCATCTCCAAGCTCCAGTAGTTTCAATGTCCTCTCTAAATAACTCTTACAAACAATTTCTTGATCAAATGGATTTTTGGGGTCGCGGCCCTCAAAATTGGTTATATCTTTTGGATAAAATGTAACACCAATTGCAGTTCCGCCTGCAGCTTTTGCTCCTTCTGAAACTGCCCTCATAGCTCCAGGCCCTCCGCCATTTACAGAAGTATAGCCTTTACTCGTCAAATATTTTGAAAGCTCAAAAGCCTCTTTAAATAAAGGATCAGAAGGTGGCGCATCCGCAAACCCAAAATAAGCTATATTTTTGATTTTATTCATTTTGTTTAAACCATCTCCTTCCCATCACAACCTCGTTAACTCCCAACTCCTCAAGATTGGGAATCATTTGCATATCCACTCCTCCATCCAGGCAAATTTTAAATGAATGAGCGCCTATTGATTTAATTTCTTTAAGCTTTTTTACAACTCCCTCATTAAATTCCTGCCCTCCAAATCCAGCTTTCACGCTCATTAAAAGTACCACATCAAGATCATTTAATAAATCCTCATTTAAATCCGTTAGTTCTGTTTGTAAATCCAGCGCCAGTCCAACTTGTAAATTAAAAGATAAAACTTTCTCAACAAAATCCTTCTGGCTTTTCATCATTTCAATTTGGCCTACTATCCGATCAGCATTCGCTCTTACACATCTTTCAATCCAGTTTATAGGCTCATGAACCATCAAATGGAAATCTAAAAACAAAGAAGTATCAATGTGAGACAAAATTGATGGGTCAATAGTTTTATTGTTAGCAAATTTTCCATCGATAATATCGATTTGAACTCGTTTTGCTTTATTATTAGCAGCAAAAATTAAATCTCTTAACTCGTTAGGATCATTTGTTAATATTGAAGGTATTATTTCAACCATTTTTTTTCATATTCCTCTAAAGCCTGGATTTGACGTTCATGTATATGTATCTCTGGCCTTTTCTCTTTAACAAATTCCAAAGCTTTCGATAAACTATATCCTTTATATCTTATAAAATAGGCACAAACCATGGTAGGTGATCTTCCATGCCCCAATTTACAATGAACATATACATTTTTATTTAATCTAACAGCTTCATTAATAATCGCTGTACCAATATCAAATTGATCGCTAGTTGAAGGGTACTCATCGGGAGTTGGAATCCAAGAGTAAATATCAATTCCATCAGGCGGGATTTCTTTTTTTTCAACACTTAAATTAATCTCGACAAGTATTTTAAGTTCTTCAAATTCTTCACCATGAATTGGGCAGACATTGCCCTTACACAAATCAGATCCGATGTAAATATTCTCTGTTATTCTTGAGTAATCAAAAACGTGATCATCCATTTTTGAAAGTTAAGCTAATTGGGTCCGATGGAGCAGTTTGTTTATCAAGTGTTCGACCTACACGAATTACTTGCTCAATTAAACGATTTGCATAACCCCATTCATTGTCGTACCAAGCAAAAACTTTCACTAAATTGCCTCCAACCACTTGCGTCAAGGCTAAATCAACAATCGACGATTCTCTTCTTCCTATAATATCAGACGAAACCAAATCCCCATCAGATATAGCTAAAATTCCTTTGTATATCGAGTTCTCACAGGCTTTCCTAAAAGCCTCATTTACTTCTTCTACGCTTACTTCCTTCTTAAGCAGAAGTGTAAAGTCAGTAATTGATCCAGTTGCAGTTGGAACCCTAATTGCCATCCCATCAAAAAGTCCTTTTAGCTCAGGAATTGTTTCAGTTGTAGCAATTGCTGCCCCTGTTGAAGTAGGAATAATATTCTCAGCAGCAGCTCGGGCTCTTCTTAAATCCTTGTGAGAATTATCCTGCAAATTCTGATCATCAGTATAAGAATGAATTGTGGTCATCATCGCCTTTTCAATTCCAAATGCTGCATGCATTACGGCCGCAACAGGCGCAATACAGTTTGTAGTACAAGAAGCATTTGATATAACCATCGCATTTCCGTCATATTCATTTACTCCCAAAACATAAGTTCCAACATTTCCACCTTTGGCAGGCGCAGAAATCACAACTCTTTTTGCTCCTCCTTTTCCGTGTTTTTGAGCATCCTCCGAAGTGACAAATTTTCCAGTTGATTCAATTACAATATCAACTCCATATTTACTCCATGGAATTTTTTCAGGATCTCTTTGAGCTAAAATTGCAGATTTTCTTCCTTCACAAATTAAGTATCCAATTAAAGGGTCTTCATCTGTTGCCTCAGCCGCCTTTTTAGTATGCTCCGCTCCAACAATCTTTTCATACTTCCTATACATTGTGTCAAAGTTAGTAATATGAGCCCAACCAGAAACCTCCATCGACCCAGAAGTATTTATCGCAGCAAACTCAATCTCGTTTGCATAATAGAGATTCCCAATACGGTACGCAATTCTTCCAATTCTTCCGAATCCATTTATTCCAACTTTTACCATTAAATCAGTTTAACACAAGACAATTTTTACTTCCTCTTCTTTTTCTTGTTGGTAGCCATCGCATACGCTCCCCAAAGGCCTGATGCTCCTATTAAGATATAAACGCCTTTAACCAAAATTGGCCAACTGCCTAGCAAGCTTCCAATTAAATCAAAACTCAAAACTCCCATTAATCCTACTTCTAAAGCTCCTAGTACAACTAACCATTTAGAGACAGTCTTTAATTCCACTTTACTCACCCCCTTATATTTAGACTAGCAGATTTTTTTCTTTAACAAAAGCTTAAGTTTCACAAAAGCGCTTCAATTCCCGGCAAAGTGTGGTTTGCCAAAAAATCAAGCATTGCCCCTCCACCAACAGAAATCCAGTCAAATTTATCTGAAAGTTTCAAAAGATCTATAGCGCTCGTTGTATCTCCTCCCCCCGCCACTTTAAAAGCACCCACCTGAGAAACTGCGGTTAGAACTCTCTTGGTTCCTTGCCTGTGTCCCTCATCCTCAAATTTCCCTATCGGTCCAGAAACAACAATAGTTCCAGCGCCAACAACTGCTGACTCAAACTTCTCCATTGAATGAATCGTTATATCTTCCTTATCAGGCAAAAGATCAGCAATTAAAACTTTACTGTTTTTATGTAAAACACTTGAATCGTAAATGTATTCTGGAAGCCTTCCACCTATTAAAATTCTATCTGAAAACTCTAAAAACTTTTCAATATAACCCATCTTATCATCTTTAATTCCTGAAATAAGTGTAATTACTGGCCTTTTTGGATCCTCAAAAATCTTTGACAAATTCTCAACTTCCTCTACAAATCGGTTTCCTGCAAGATGCGGCAATAATTTTGGGATCCCCACAATTGAAGCATGAGCTCTATGCGATGCTCCAAATGCCTCATTCACATAAAAATCTCCGTTACTTGCCAATCTCTTTGCAAACTCGACATCGTTTGACTCCTCCCCGGGATCAAATCTCAAATTTTCGAGTAATCTAGCATTCCATTTTTGAAAGTAAGATTCAAATGGCTTCAAGCTTAAACTCTCATCAAATTTTCCACCTGGCCTACCTCTGTGTCCCATCAAAATAATTTGGCCATTCTTCTCTTTAATTAAATCCAAAGTCGGAATAAGTGTTGTAAATCTCAAGTTTTCCTGATCCTTAGGGTCAAAGTCCAAATCAGCTCTAACAATCACCCTTTTCCCCGAAAAATCAACAGAAGTAAGCGTAGGTAAATTAATCATTTCTATTTTCCTCAACTCTTTGAATTTCATCAATTCTTCGTTTGTATCTTGCCTTATCTCCAAACTCAGTCTTCAAAAACTCATGAACCATTTCTCGAGCTTCGCGCTCATTGGTAAAATCAGCTGCAATTACTAAAATATTCATATTGTCATCGTTGCGTCCAGCTTTTACCTGCTTGGGATCTTTTCCAATTGAAGCTCTAATGCTTCCAAATTTATTTGCCATTACATCAACCCCAACTCCTGATCCACAAAGCAAAATCCCAAAATTATCTTGACCATTTCCTACAACAGATGCCACTTTCTCTGCATACAAAGTATAATCATCCTTTGGATCATTTTTGTATGCCCCCATATCTTCAAATTCATATTTCCATTCTTTTAACCAATTAATAATTTTTTCTTTTAATTCAAATCCGCGATGATCAGCCCCTATATAAACTTTCATTTTTTAAATCCTTCCAATAAATTCAAAAGTGATGCTTTAGGATCTTGTGCTTTTACAATATTAGTTGCAACAGCAATTCCTTTTGCTCCAAGCTCTATACTTTTTGACACATCTTCTTTTGAATGGATTCCAGCTCCAACTACCAATGGAACTCCACTCTTTCTAGAAACTTCAACTGCCTCAGATATAATCTCGGGTTTTGCAGATGCTACAGAAGTTGTCGTACTCCCAACAAGTTCAGGTGGCTCATATGAAACATAGCTAGGGTTTAGTTTAATTACTTTCTCAAGTGTTTCAATGTCTTTAGCAAAGACCAAACTCTGAAGTTTAGTATCTTTCACTTTCTTTACAGAGAGAGAAAGTGTCCTCATTGAAATAGGGTGTTCTGAATGGTTCAAAAAAGTGCCTTTTCCATAAAGTCTAAAAACTTCATCCGCTAAAACAAATCCAGTATGTGCTCCATAATCAAAAGGATCTGTGTGTTGAACCCACAAGGGAAGTAATGTTTTCCCACTAAAATAAGCTAAATCCAAAATAGAAACAACAGGAATAATTGGGACGCTTGTTGTGCCAGCAACCTCCCCTAATATATTCAAAAGTGAAAGCCCTCTCTCCCCAGTGCTTTCTTGATATGTCTTAAAGTTTACAAAAATCATGATCCTAAGATTCCCTCAAGTTTACCTTTATCAAATCCAATTACACTCTCGCGATTCCCATCATCCTTGGTAATTACAACATAAGGAACCCCTAAAAAACCTCCTGAAACTCCCATCATCTCCTCTTTTGCCTTTTCATCTTGATCCACCAGCTTCTCTTCATAGCTAATATTCTTTTCTTTTAGGTAATCCTTAAGCATGCTGCAGTAAGGACAAGTTGTTGTTGAATAAATAATTATATTCATAATAAATCACCTCCACTCTCATCCAAATACAAACCCAAAAACTTTATACCAGATTGGCTCGTCAACAGAAAGTACATGTCCATTTGTTGCCGATACGGTTGTTTTTACAGGAACATCAAATTTATAGACATTAAAAAGATTCACTCCCTTAACTCCATCAATTGCATAAAAAAGTTCTCCCTTGTCACTTTCTGAAAGCTGTAAAGAATTCACAGTCGGTGCAGTTTTGCTAATAATATTAGATCTTACAACATAAGTTATAGCATCATAAGGAAGTATCGATAAATTCCTCACCCCACTCGGAGAATGAACCAAAACTGCCGCTTCTTTTGAATCAACTTCAATCGGATATGATGTATAAACTGTAAATCCATTTTGGCTGATACTGAACTTGTCATTCGAAAATCCTATTTGAATTTTTTTAACGTCACCTCTCTCTTCTATTTCAACAATGTTATCGCGAAAACTTGTAACATCGCTTGTTGTATTCCCTAACTTACTTTGAACATTCAAAGTAAGTTTGCCATTATCTTTATTTAATAAAACTTTTGCATCAGTCAAAGAAGATGCAGGGCTATCTTGAAGTTTTTTTATGCTAATATCCTTACCATCTGTCTCTGAAGAAAGAACTTTATCAAAAACAAGCGCTCCTTTATTATCAATTGTCACGTACGACGCAAAAACCATTGAACTTTTCGTAAAAAATACAAAAAAAACGACTAAAATCACTAAAAAAAATCGATTTCTCACCTTTTAACTATATCATAAGAAGCGTCCGCTAAGAAGAATTTTATTATCTCGCAAAACCGTAACCTTTTTATAGTCAGTAAGGTCAGTATTTTTAGTAAAATTAATCATAAACCCTCCTTTTGCAACCACCATTTGCCCCAAATCAATCTCTGTTCCGTCATCCTTTGCTATTTTTGCGATATATTTATTATTTTCCGGCAAATCAGCAAGTATTGTTAACTCAAATACATTATTTTTATAACTTCTTGTAGTAACTCCAAAATAATTTTGCCCCTCACCCGAAACATCGGATAATTCTACCTTGTCAATATCGTCAGGAATATTAACATTAAAAGCTCCTTTAACTTTTTCTTCGAGAGAAGGACTAGAAGTCGCAACAGGTGTAATTTGATTTTCCAAAGTATTGCCTCTACCTCGATTAATTAAAAAAATCAAAACACCCGCAAACAATATTACAAAAGTTCCAACAGCCAAATCGCGAATATTAAATCGCATATTAATTACCGCAAGAGTAACACAAGTTTTGTTTATTCACAACAAGGTTGCCTCTTTCCCTTTTTCTTTTTCTTCATTTATAATATTATTCTATATAAATGAAACTCGATACAATTACAAAAATAATTTCAATCATTCACCATTTGGTTTGGACAATCATTGGTCTTTCAATAATAGCTCTAGCAATCTTCTTTATTAGCTCTGGTTATAAATATCTTCTTAATAATAGTCAGGCCGCTCAAACCAGCAACAAAACAACAAGCCTTCCAACTCTTTCTGATAAGGACTTAAAATGTGTTGAGAATGCCATAGGAAAAACACGTTTTGATCAAATAGCCTCAGGCTCAGGAGGCACACCTAGCCCAGATGAGCAAGTTAAGCTCGCCAAATGCTTCCCAACCTCACAGTGAGCCTAATTAGCCACAATTATAGGCTTGACAAATAGCACTCTCTCTGATATACTGCTAAAAGATTTAAGGCTAGATCCGTTCTTCGGGGCTAGCTTTTTTTATTAACTAAAGCACATTAAAAATACGAGTGGAACTGGATGACACTTCCCTGGGTATGAGCAATTGCTCGTGCCTTGGTATGTGTCATCCAACTAAGTGCACAAAGCTGGATGGCCTATCGTTCAATAAGCCAACAAGGTGGAGGGCCAAATGCGTAATAAAATCATCGCAACAGTAGTAGTTATTTCTCTTTTGTCCGTAGTCACGCCAGCTTTGGCATGGCACGGGCAATTATCCATTACAGTTGACTGTAATGGCGGATCGGCACGGGTAACCCCTGTACCGAGTAGCGATGTCGTTGAACAATCTGTTTCTTCCAGCTCTTGGAGTTGGGGCGGTAAAAATTCAATTACCGTATCAGGCCATATCAAATGGCATTATCAGAGGAACGGCAAATGGGTGGATGAAGTTTGGAATGGCAGCCAAGTGGCAACAAAGCCAAATGGTTGCAGTACACCACCCTCAACGTCTACTACGCCAGCATCAACATTGACGCAACCCTCGCCGACCCAACCATCAATCTGGAGTCCTGGCTGGGCCGCATGCGACTGGAACGAGAAAGACGTTCCCGCAGAGCAGATGAACGATTGGCTGTTCCGCTGTTCACCTAAACAAGAAGTGACGGCAGCAAAACCAAAAGTCAACGACTGTTCGGTTCAAGACATGATTCTGGCCCAGGTCCGCAATGGCAGCCAAACCGACATCTGGATTTATCGTCCCGGTGTTGAGGATGGCAAAGGCGCGTTCAAGGTGACGTGGAAACCCGAGTTAAAGGGTCAAAACGTTAACGCGTCTTTCAGCCCCAACGGTTGCAAGATCGTCTTGTCCAATACTGGTCGACTGTTTGTTGTATCGATCGACGGCTCAAGCGTCGAGCGGATCACCAACACAGGCAAAGATATTCAGCCCAACTGGGCAAGCGATTGGTCAATCTATTTCGTCCGCAAGGACATTTTGACCGTCACTGATCAATGGGGCAAAAAACCCACCAGTTTATCCGTCTCGGGTTTCCTTCCCCATGCTTCGCCTGATGCCAAGCAGATCGTTTTCATCAACGATGGCTTAGTTAGCATTGTTGACAAAGACGGAAAGAATTTCAAAGGTCTCGGCATCGAGGCAATTAACGCTCTTTGGACACCAAACGGTGCTGGCCTGGTCTATACGACCACTATGGAGGAATTCTGGTCCTTCAATTTTGCATCACATGCAACAAAAAGGATCGGAAGACCGTTCGAGTCTCGCCAGATAGTCTTGGATCCTACGGGGCTCAACAGAATGGCCGTTGCCCAAGCAGTTCCATTGGAATCACCCAAGCTTTGGCTTGAAGGTGAGAACAGCAATTTCGTTCTCAACCTCCCGAACCAGGAAGGCCTCGCTTTCCCTGATTGGTGGGTTCCAAGCTCTCGCCGCGCGCGGTTCGATAGTTCAA
This sequence comes from Candidatus Woesebacteria bacterium, assembly GCA_016432525.1. Lineage (GTDB taxonomy): Bacteria > Patescibacteriota > Microgenomatia > UBA8517 > UBA8517. The sequence continues at coordinate 134,559 of CP066693.1, forward strand.
TAGTCGTAGCTTTTCTAACGACAACCACAAGCGACTTGAGCTTTTAGTTCCACTCTCGTACCTGACTTTTTAGTCAGATAAAGCGTTAGGTGGTGACACTTAAGTAGGATAGAAAGATGAATATTGATCATTGCGATCAAACAAATTCGTTTTTCTTACCGAAGTCACCACCTTAGCGCCACGCAGTCTACCGCGATTAAATCGGTACTGATGAGTCCTGCGAAGCTTTACGCGAAGTGGGACGAAACTGCAACTGCTGATCTTTCAAATAAGGAGACACTGCCCCATGAGTAAGAAACTTCTGGTCTCAATTTTCGTCATCGTTGTTGTTTCAATTTCAAGCGTTGCTTTCGCCCAGTCCCGCCCGACCGTTGCCCAGGACATTCCCTGCGAACTTCCCTGGACAACCACTCTTGGCTATTGGATCCGCGTTCAAACCAATTTCAACGATAACATCGCATCCAACCTGTTTTTTATGATTAAAATCGACACAGACAAATGGACTGATCCCGAAGGTAAAGTCCACATGCGAGACGAAATAGTACCAGCAACGATGCATTACAGAGGTGATTTCACCTGTTATGTCATGTACGGCCTGGAAAATGGTGGGTACACCATTTTTAACCAGACAGGTCGCGAGATGTCTGTTAAAGACATTAGGTTTTACATTGAAACCGTCGACCAAGAAGTAAGAGAGTCACAAATCTATGTAACATCAGACGGCAAATGGCATCTGCAAATTATTCCTGGACAGAAGCTTGATCGTAATGTCTGGGAAACTTTTCTCACAAAAAAGGGCTATGCAGAGCATGATATCGAAGAAATCTGGCAAATTGTCCAGAAACTGAAACCTTATCAAGTCTTTGAGCTCCCAGCCCACGGCCATTAGTAGTAGCCAAAGTTTGAATATTTTTGGGATGAAGTGAACGCTTCAAAAAGTAGTCCTTCATCCCAACAATTTAACCCCATAATATTTGACTTCCTTTATACCTCATGATATCCTATATAATTTTCCATTACCTTAGTACATTCAAATTCTAGCTTTGTTATGAGGCAAGTTCCTTAGTCCCATAGCAATATGCAGACTATCTCAATCGACCGGTCGATGTTTTTAGGAGGTGCGCAATGTTGCGCAAATACGCAAAGTTCATTATCGTTTTCGCGTTCCTTGTAGGCTCGCTCGGCTTCCTTGCCCAACCAGCCCACGCAGCAGGAAATTTCTCCTGCTCCATTTCGATCTCGTCAGGCCCAACCTGGTGGGAAAGAAACTTTACTGTGAGTTGGAGCGGAGCCGGAAATGACTGGCACCAACTCGCCTTTGGCGATGGAGCTCAAACTGGCCTCTTTGGAGACTCTGGCAACGAAACCCGTCCACACGGGTTCAACCCTGGTAGTTACATTATAAGTTTCAACAACGGTTGCCCGTCACCGTTTACACTTTCCGCCAACCAAAGCACCAGTGTTACTGCAAATCCAGCTCCTGCACAATGGGTCGAACCAGACCATCATGCCACCTTTTTCGGCCTGACTGACGGGCCATATTTCCTAGCCTGGCAAGACGGCGCTGGAAACTACCAGCAAACAAGTTGGCAGCTTGAATCCAAAAAGGCCAAGCTTGGACTAACAATGCAGTCCGGCAAACGCGGCAACTACGCCATCGTCAAGAACGGCAAAGTATTCTGCCAGTTCACTATCAACATCGATGGTATTCACAAGAAGAACTGCTAGTTCTTCATACCTAACGGGGAGAGATATTACAAAATCAAAAATATCAAAACTCTCCCCGTCAGGATCTTTAAAACAAACTAATTTGTGCCTTCTTTAATTTTTTCCTCTCAATTCTTTTTATTATCTTCTCCATTTTTGGATCAATCATTTCAATTAATTTTTCATCTCTCAAATCTTTCAAAAATCTAGATACTTTCATTACCTTTCCATTTCTTCTGCGTGAATACATTAAATAAAGTTTCTGTTTTGCTCTTGTCATGGAAACATACAAAAGTCTTTTTTCTTCATCAATATCGCTTCTTTTTTCATTAAAATTTTCCTCAAAACCAATAATAAACACATTCTCGAATTCCAGCCCTTTTGATGCATGCATGGTAAGAAGTGTCACACAGTTTAAATTCGGATCATAAAACTCTCTTCCCTCCAAGTCTTCAACATATTCCAAAAATCGCTTTATACCATCCTTGTATTTATCAAATCTTTTAACTAATGACAAAATCTCACTATCTTCTGAAAATTTCTTAACTAATTTAGAAAGTTTATCCTCTCTCCCTTCATATTTCTTAATCTTTTCAATTAAAGATTTCGTCTCTTTTTTCTCCCAAATGCTTCCTCCCCCAACCATCTGATATGGAATTCCAGATTGCTTTAAAGCATTCTCTACACTCTCTCTCAAAAAATGATTTCTATAAATTACTGCAAAGTCACTAAATTTTTGATCTCCTTCGTTCACACTATTAAGATCAACCCCTCCAGTTCCAGACATAATCGTTGAAACTATAAAATCCGCTTCAGCTTTGTGATTTAAAAATTCAATTAGTTTAACTTCACCTTCCTCTTTTTTAATGTTGTGAAGTTTTGTTATTTCTGGAAAAAGTTTTTGAGAAACTGTTGTTATATTTTTGTAACTTCTGTAATTTTCCGAAAGTTTTATTTCTCTGTATTCAGGAAAGTCCTTTTTGAAAGCTTCAAATATGCCAAAGTTTGCTCCTCTAAAAGAATAAATAGATTGATAAGGATCCCCAATCACAATAATGTTTTTGGGAGATATAATTTTTAAAATCTCATATTGAACTTCACTTGTATCTTGAAATTCATCAACCAAAACATGAGAAAAATTTAAGTTTATTTTTTTATTTTTCAGAAGTTCCAGAAATTCCAAAAGAAGCCTTTCGTAATCTTCGTCATTTTCTATTTCAAATTGTTCAACTTGGGAAACAAACTGGAAAGCAAGTGAGTGAAATGTTCCAATAAAAGCTTTATTTTTAAAATTATCTTTTAATCTTTCTTTTATTTCCTGTGAAGCTTTCCTCGTAAAAGTAAGCGCAAGTATTTTTGATGGATTATTTTTTTGAGAAGTTATTAAATTTTGAAGTTTGGCAACTAGCGTCCTAGTTTTTCCAGTTCCAGGCCCGGCAATCACAACAATCGGCCTGTACTGAATTTTCAAAACTTTCTTCTGCTCCCAATTTAACTCCATTTAAATAAAGCTAAGCTGTCCTGCATTTTGTGTTCTCTCTCCTGGCTTAAAAATCTTCACAATTCCATAAACTCCATCATATCCAGGCTTAATATAAATATCTCCCTCTCTCATTTTCTTTATAGCAAACGACAAATCAATTCTCCCCGAGGCTTTTATATCAGATTCAGTAATTTTTCTTAAAAAAGAAAATTCATCATCAAATTCAAATAAAAGTCGCTCATATTCCTCTTTCACTTTTTTAGATTGGGTTCTCATACTAAAAGTCTCCGCAACAATCTCATTCAAAGGAACAATATATTCAACAGATTTGTGATTTTTGGGTTTAAAGCTTTCTGGTCTATCAGCCAAGTCATCAACTCTATGCATGACTCCAATCACAAGAGGCCTTCCGCATTTAGGACATATATTTTTTAATTTTTTAGATTCAGTTGGGGTCAAAGAAACATCACATTTTGCATGTCCATCAAAGTGGTATTTCCCCTCTTCAGGAAAAAATTCAATTGTTCCCAAAAATCGGCTATCTCCTTTCTTGATAGCATCAATAATTGAGTCATATGATAGTTCGCAATTTAAAAGATTCGCTTCTCGCCCGAGTTTTGGTGGTGAATGTGCATCTGAGTTTGACACAATAGTTCGCCCAGTAAGTTGCGTTAGTCTCCAATTCATAAAAGGGTCAGATGACAGTCCGCTTTCAATTGCATAAATATGAGGCGATAGTTCTTCAAACGCCTCTTCTATAGAATCAAACCCCGATTTTGATCCAAAAATAGAAAACCAAGGCGTCCAAATATGTGCTGGGATAAATAGATTACGATCATCTGCTTCTAGTGAAATTCTTAAAAGTTCCTTGCTATCAAGTCCAAGTATTGGCCTTCCATCAGAATGCAAATTTCCAATCTGGGTAAGTTTAAAATTAACTTCAGAAGCTGCCTCAAAATTTGGAACAATTATCAAATTATGAACTCTTCTCACCTTTCCGTTTTTGCTATAAATATTGCTTATCTCAACAGTCAAAATAAATCTTATCAACTTTTTCTTAAAATTAGCAGAAAGTTTTTTATCCTCTTCTTTTGCATATTTACTCTTAAGCTTAAAAAGTCCGTTTTCGGCTGGTTCCAATTTTTCAGATAGCTCACTAAACCATTTTGGATGTGTAAAATCCCCAGTTCCGATCACATTGATTCCTTTCATTTTTCCCCATCTATAAAGTGAGGCTATGTTCATTTCAGGACTAGTTGCTCGCGAGTAGTGCGAATGAATATGTAAATCTACTATCAATTCCATATTGTGATTCCCTATTGTACAATAGTAGAGGCATGCCCGAGACAAAAGAACTTGAAGTAGCTTACTTTTCCATGGAAGTAATGCTCGAAACAGATATTCCTACCTATGCAGGTGGCTTAGGTGTACTTGCAGGTGATTTGTTAAGATCTTGCTCTGATTTAGAAATTCCAGCCTGTGGAGTTACTCTTGTTTATAGCGGCAACACTTTCGATCAGGTTATAAATTCAGATGGTACTCAAAACTTCAAAGAAAGCAATTGGCAAAAGCTTGATCAGTTAACAAAACTCGAAAACCAAATCGAAATTGAAATTTTAAAAACCCAAGTGAAAATCGATTGTTGGAGGTATGACATGGTTGGTCACAACGGCTTTGTTGTTCCAGTTTTCCTTCTCGATACAGACATTTCCCAAAATCCAGATTGGGCCAGAAATATTACAAAAAATCTATATGACGGAAATGGTGATACAAGAATTAGCCAGGAAATTGTTCTAGGTGTAGGTGGCGTTAAAATGCTAGCCTCTTTAGGCTACACAAAAATAAAAAATTACCATATGAACGAAGGCCACGCGGGTTTTGTTCCTTTGGCTCTTTTAGAAAAACACAACTTTAAAGATGAAGAGGTTAAAAAACTCTGTCTTTTTACCACACACACTCCAGTTCCCGAAGGCCATGACAAATTTGACTATAATCTTGCATATAAATACGCCGAAAAATATCTCCCTTGGCACATTAAAAAATTGGGGGGTGGTGATGCTCTGGATATGACCACCCTTGCTCTTAATATGAGTAAAGTCTCATTTGCAGTCTCTCAAAAACACAAAAAAGTAAGCGAGAATCTTTTTAAAGGTTATAAATTTGATTACGTCACAAATGGAATTCATCTTCCTTCTTGGGTTTCTCCAAGCTTTCAGGATCTTTACAATGAATTTCTCCCGGGCTGGGAAAAAAATCCCGAAATTTTAAGTGAAGCTCCTGAAAAAATCTCAAACGATGCCCTCTGGACAGTCCACAAAGAATCTAAACGTGCTCTAATAAATTATGTAAATGCGCACCTCACTTCAGTTGCATCAGAGCAAGAAAAACAAAAACCTAGAGATGACGAGCTCTTTGATTTATCAACTCTAACTCTTTCTCTAGCTAGACGCCCAGTAGCTTACAAAAGACCTCTACTTTTATATAGCGATTTAGAGCGCTTCATTAGAATTGGTGTCGGTAAACTCCAAATTATCCAGTGTGGAAAATCCCACCCCGGCGACGATGTCAGCCAAAGTTTTGTAAAGGAAATAGTGCGCATTAGTAAAAAATTAAGATCAATTCTTAAAGTTGTTTATCTTGAAAATTACTCCCCAAAAATAGCCCGCCTTTTAGTCTCAGGTTCAGATCTATGGCTCAATACTCCCCGTCGCCCTCTTGAAGCGTCAGGTACGAGTGGAATGAAAGCAGCCGCCAATGCAATTTTGAATTTCTCAATTCTTGATGGTTGGTGGATAGAAGGTTTTAAGATGAATCCCGCAGCTGGTTTTTCAATAGGGCCAAGCGATGAAAGTGTTACTCCATCAAACGATGACACAATCGACTCAGTAGATCTTTACGACAAACTTCAATGGGAAATAATTCCAATGTATTACAATCATAGATCAGAATGGATCAAAAGAATGAAAAACGCAATTACTTTAGCATCATATTTCAACACTAATAGGGTTGCCAAAGAGTACCAAGATAAAGGTTGGAATCTCTAAATTTTCAAAAACTCTCTTTTTTGAACTAATATTCCTCCAAAATCTTTCTCAGAAATTAACTTACTTCGGCCGTTAGCCCAATCAATCAATTCTTTCTTGTATTGCGGAGGAATTCTATAACTCTTGTCAATCAAAAGATATAAATACTTCTCTTTTCCATTTTCTTTCCCTAAAACATTATAAGGATATAATTGATCCCCTCCACCCCATGTTGGCAAGTACCCATATTTACTTTCTCCATACCAAAAGTAATGGTAGCTCCACACTGCGTTTATATATAAAGGGTTAGTCAAAGTGTTTATTGTAAATTTCTCTCCCTTAGATTCATTGTAGGTAAAGTCAACTGCAGAAATTTGCTCACTCATAATTGAAGATTCATCCGGTTCAAGTAAAACTTGACCTTTCCCATAGTCACCTTTCATCTGCAATAAATTCCCCAAAATAATAAACACAACTGCAAAAAACACTAAAAACTTCGGTTTTACTTTTGATAAAACATAAGATCCCATTAAAATTGCTGATGCCGGTCTTCCTATCAAAAACCAGGGTGCATTGTGGCTTCCCAAAAAAAGCATTATCGAAGGAGACAAAAAATAAATAATTAAAAAAAGGTCACGATTCCTTACTTTCTTGTTACTCCTGTTTTTTACTAACTCGTACAAAAAGAAAACTAAAACTATTCCTCCAAAGATAAATCCAATATCGTAACTGCTCGGCCAAAAATTAAGTCTAAATACATCCATTCTTGTTACAAAAGAAGAAAAGCTCGTAATAATTGAATCTCTATGCACTCCCCCAACAAAAGATCCAGCAGAAAATATACTTTTAATCCCTTCAAAATGAAGTTTTACCTCAGCCAAAATCATGGTCGAAGTTGAAACTGCAAAAATAGCAAAACAAGCAAACAGAAGTTTCAAACTAGGAAGTTTCATTCTCAAAACTAAAAAAACAATCAAAGTAATCGGAATCAAATATACAAAAAAAAGCTCTAATTGAATTGATAAACCCAAAAACAAAAACGCAATTACAAGCCCCCAATTCCTTTTTTTATAATATTTCCAAAGACCATAAAAAAATATAGGTACAGTTAGAATCGTAGGACTTGGATTCGAAAGCCAGCCAGAAAAAGAAACTAACTGATAAGAAGATGCAGCAGTAAGAGATGAAATCAGAGAAACACTCTTGCTCTTAAATAAGCTTTTTGCAAAAAAATACAAAACAACTGCCGTAAGAGAGTTAAAAATGCTGTTCCAAATAGCAGCCCCGGCAGGATTACCATGAAAAACAATCAAAGGAAAAATCAGATAATGCAAATACAAAACTCCATGATGAAGATTTGGATTATTCCCCGCAACAGGCCCAATAATCCTCAAATCATGATCGCGAAAAATTTTTACAACATCCCAAAGATCTCTAGCTTGATCAAAGCCTATTATGGTATTCGCAGGGTATATTGACCAAAATCTAACAGCAAAACCAAATAGAAAAATTGCTAAAACTATTAATAAATCTTTTTTGTATTTCACTAGTCCGTAAGTATACCAAAGGGAATTTTTTACTTCCTTCTTGATTTCCCTTTCATTGAACAAATCTTACAATCATTCATATGGGTCATTGCAAGATAAACCGCCGAAAGCCCAACCAATATATAAACTAAATTTTGAACAGATGGCCACGAACCCAAAACTGCCTTTACTAAATCAAAACCAAAAAGGCCAATTAGTCCCCAATTTAAAGCACCAACTATAACAAATGCAAATGTAACCATGTGCAAACTTTTCATTATTCTCACCTCCTATCACTTATTACCACACAAAGATAAAATACTTGTCAAGAGTGTATAATTAGCTATGTTTAAAAAGATGTTTTGCTCAGCTCTTCTTTCGTCCTTCGCATTTTTCGCTCTTCCCATTCTTTTTGTTATAGCAACTTCCATTATCCCAAGCGATTTAGAACTTGAAATTGAAAGTACAAAACAAGAATTGGATAGATCGGCTCAGGAAAACATTGTTTCAAATACAAAAACAACTGCACAAATCAAGGATCAGCAAAAACTTGTAAACGTTGAAGTTCACAAAACACCTTTTGAGGAAGAAAAAAACGAAGATGAAAGCGCACTTCTCTCTCCCAACAAAGATGAAAATCTAATTCCATATGTACAGCAATAGCAAAGGCTTCTCTAAAATTTTAATTCTTTTGTGTATTACAGCTTTTCTTTTAGGCTCATTAATGATTTACAAAAATAATATACAAAAATCTCCAAACCCAACTCCAACTCCTCTTTTTACTCCAATCAAAAAAAGAAGTGTTTCCCCGAATGTAATCAAAAGTATAACTTTAGGTAAAAGTATTAACCCCCAGACTGGTAATATTATCGAAAAGTCTTCAACTTTCACAATCAAAGATCCATCAATTTATTCTGTCTTGGAACTTAAAAGTTTCACTCCACCCATTAATATCTCCTATATCCTCTATCGAAACGGACAGTATGCAGATTTTGGAGGAACCAAAATAGAAAAACCAACAGATTATCTTAATTTTAATATGACACTTAATCAAAATGGCAACCGTCTTCCAGGATCATATAGACAAAATTTTTACATTAATGGAATTTTAGAAAAAGCCATTGTATTTGACATCACCCAGTAATACATTAAATTAGAGTGAAAAAAGTTAAATTCCCCCGTATCCTAAGAATTCTAGGTCCCGGACTTATCACAGGAGCTGCAGACGACGATCCTTCGGGTATTGCAACATATGCTCAAACCGGAGCTCAATTTGGTTATGGCCAATTGTGGACAGCTCTTTTTATGCTTCCTCTTCAGACAGCAGTTCAGGAAGCCTGCGCAAGAATTGGCGCAGTAACAGGAAAGGGAATCGCAGCTGTAACAAAAGAATATTATTCAAAAAAGATTGTTTATGCGGTAGTTCTACTTGTTCTCTTGGCAAATACAATAAATATTGGAGCAGATATTGGAGCAATGGCTGCAGCTGCCCAATTAATTTTTCCAATAAATTTTGTAATCCTAACTCTTATCTTTACTTCCTTTATTTTGATCTTAGAAATTTTTACTTCATATAAAATCTATGCCAAAATCCTTAAATGGCTTGCCTTTGCTTTAATAGCCTATCCAATCACAGTCTTTATGGTCCACCAACCCTGGATGACATTGTTAAAAGCAACATTTATTCCACATTTCGAGTTTTCGTTTGCTTTTCTATTTATAATTACAGGCGTGCTTGGAACAACAATATCGCCTTATATGTTTTTCTGGCAAACTTCAGAAGAAGTTGAAGAAGAAAAAGAACTAGGAATTAAAAAAGGTAACGCAAAACCAAACCTCCCCAAAAGTTTCATTCGTAATTTAAGAATCGACACTATAATTGGAATGATTGCTTCAGAAGCCGCCACCTGGTCCATAATAGTAGTTGCTGCAACCGTTCTAAATAGTCATGGAATAACAGACATTAAAACTTCAGCAGATGCCGCCCGCGCTCTTGAACCATTAGTTGCCACCTTTCCAAATGCCGGTTTTTTAGCAAAATTAATTTTTTCGACAGGAATTATCGGTCTTGGGCTTTTAGCAGTACCAGTTTTATCAGGCTCCGCATCCTATGCACTATCTGAAGCTTTAAGTTGGAAAGAAGGTCTTAACCTGAAATTAAAACAGGCTCATGGCTTTTATGGAATAATAACTATTGCAACTTTTATTGGCCTTTTAATTAATTTCATAGGGATCAATCCAGTCAAAGCGCTTGTTTTTACAGCTGTTTTTAATGGCGTTGCTGCCGTTCCGTTAGTTTTTCTAATAGCAAAAATTGCCGCGAACGAAAAAATTATGGGCAAATATAAAAGTGGAATATTATCAAAAACAGTAGTTGCTATAACTTTTATTGGAATGGCAGCGGCAGCTATCGCTATGTTCGTAACAATCTTCAAGGGCAACTAAGCCTTGACATAAAATACCAATTAGTTATTCTTAAATATGGGTAAATTAGTAATAGTTATTGCAATAATAGTGGTAATAGCAGGAGGAGTATTTTTAATCCTAAATAACAAAAATTATTCTACAAATACAACAACCTCAGAAACTAATCCTTCACCATCAAGTAATGTAACAAAAGAATCAAACAAGATAACAGTAGAAGCAAGTGAATTTGCCTTCAAACCATCTTTAATATCATTTAAAAAGGGCGAGAAAGTAGAGTTAATCTTCAAAAACAACGGCCAATATCCTCACAATTTAACAATTTCAGATATAAACCTAGCAACCAAAACAGTTTCACCAGGTGGTACAGATACAATCACTTTCACAGCCGACAAAACAGGATCGTTTAGTTTTATGTGCACAATTGATTCTCACGCTGACAAAGGCATGAAGGGAACTATTGTTGTTGAGTAACCCACAAAGACTCTTGAAGATTAACCCTATCCCCTAAAAATTTAACTCCTTCAGAAATTAGCATCTCCCTCTTTTGTAAAATTCCACCTCTACCAGAATATCCAGTTAATTTTCCATTAAACGAAACTACCCTATGGCATGGCGTATGTGGAGCGTCAGGATTTGTTCGCATAAACACCCCCACTGCTCTCGCAGCTTTAACTCTTCCTGCAAGTTTAGCCAACTGCCCATAAGTTGCAACTTTCCCTTCAGGAATCTGGCGCGTCAGCTCGTATACTCTCTGTCTAAAATCGCTCATCAATAAAATATTATACACTACGCTATAATTTGCTATATGTACGAAGGCCATAAAATTTCAGTTGTTCTCCCAACTTACAAAGAAAAAAAGTCCATAAGAAAAGTAATTAATAGTTTTTTTGCCACCAAATTCGTTGATGAAGTAGTTGTTGTGAACAATAACGCAGAAAAAGGAACAGACGCTGAAATCAAAAAAACCCTGCCTGCACGAGCAGGAAAAGCAAGGCTAGTTTACGAACCAATCCAAGGTTATGGACCAGCTTTTAGACGTGCCATAAAAGAAGCCAAAGGAGATTGGATAATAGTTAGCGAGCCAGATGGAACTTTTAAAGGTAAGGATTTAGAAAGATTTTTAGTTTATGCAAAAGATTATGATGTTGTTTTGGGAACTCGCACAAGCCAGATAAGCGCTTTCTCAGGATTTGGTATGGGAATAGTAAGAAAATTTGCAAACGTAATTGAAGCAAAAACCATAGAGGTACTTTTCAACTCTGTTGCCTTAACCGATGTAGGATGTGCCTACAAGCTTTTTAAAAAAAGCTCGCTCAAGAAGATAATGCCCTTATGGAGTAACACTAAATCCGCCCTTTTTAATACAGAACTGGTTCTGCTAACAGTAAGCCTCAAAATTCCTTTTGTCGAAATCCCAATCACTTATCAAAAAAGAGTAGGCAAATCATCAGTAGTAGGAAACTGGTACCACGTCATCAAATGGGCAATAATCATCCAAACTTATATTTTTTATTTTTGGATTAAATATCTTATTTTAAAGAAAGATAAACATAAGCAGTAAATCCCCCTTCAGATATCTTCTCCTTATAATCCAAAGGAGCAACTACATTAGCTCTTGTTTCAGTAATTAGTACTTTATATTTTACTGGAGTATTAGATACTTCATCTCTCCAAAGCCAGGAAAAATTACTATCTTCAGAGCTTCTTGCAGGTCTTTTGCCATACGCTGAAAAAAGATATCTAAAGCCCTCGTAGCCATGGCATGCTCCGGCTTCAGAAAGCTCATACGGTTCATTCCCAACCACTTCCATTACCTTATTTATTAAAACTTTCTTACTATTCACTCCATAATCCCCCCTCGCAACTAAAACAGTATAAATTCCATGCAAAACCAAAAATAAAACAATAAAATACAAAACCGGCCTTAAATTTTTATTAAAATTAGTTAATTTTACCGAAATCGCCAAAATCATTATCGGAAAAAATCCCAAAAGATAATACTCAATTGGGTTAAATATTTTCATAAAAAGAAAAGGGATTAAAAACGCCAAACTAAAAAGCAAAATTAATCTTTTTCGCTCATCGCGCCATACATCTTTCTTCGTAAAAAAAGATAAGAAAAAAATTAAAATCACACTACAAAAAATCAAATTGAGTTTGGTTGTAGTCGAAAGAGGATCTATTATACAAGGGTACAAAATCTCATCAGCATTATTTCTCTCTGGTTTCAAATAAAAAATACGCCCAAAAGCTTGGGCTAAATTATTAACTCTTGTACCAACGTCAACTGAAGTCTTGCTTTTCCCAAAAGTCTGAATAATCCTAAAAACCACAGTCACATTACTCGCTTTGTGAAAGTAATCAAAAAAAATTAAAGGAGATATAGTTACCAAAAAAGAAACTATCGATAAAATGATTACTTTTTTATTTAACACTCTTTTTCTCAAATAGGCCCAATAAATCGCAACAAAAATAATCAAAAACAAAGATAAATGAATGTGGAAAACAAATCCATACAAAATTGAGAATACAATCCACCATTTATTTGAAAACTTAGTTTTATAAAGCGCAAAAAACATCAAAAGAGACAAAAAAGAAACAGCTGGCGGATAAGGTTGCTGATCATAATAGACCAAAAGTGAAGATGACGCGTATAAAAGTGCAGCAATGAGCCCAACCTTTCGGTTAAAAAGCTTACCTCCAACAACGTATAACAAAAAACTGGTTCCAACTCCAATCAGGCTCGTCATCACACCTAAGACAAGAGGATCACCATGAGCAATAGACAGAAAAGGAGAAATTATATAAATCCAGAAAGGTCCCATATAAAAATCCAATCCCAATGCGCTCACACCAATCCAAATAATATGAAAGTGTTTAATCAAAGTTTGGGCAATATAAACTAAATACTCCTCATCAGGAGTAAAAACCATAAGTCTTGGAAGAGTTAAAAGTCTTAAGACCGCCGCAAGAGTAAGAATCAGCAAAAGCACATATTTCTTCATAAACAAAAAGATTATACCATCGCCCTATTTTGGAGTATTTTCCTCTTTCTTAGGTTCCTCTTTCTTAGGTTCCTCTTTCTTAGGTTCCTCTTTCTTAGGTTCCTCTTTCTTGACAGGTCCAGAACTACTTTTACCAACAACTTGAATTACAGTAGGTCTTATAACTTCAGGGGTTTTCTTTGTTGATCCTGAAGGCAACATTTTGTTATTAGAACCACCAGAAGGAGCTTTATTAGTTGTCGCTGAAGGATTAGATGTTGCAGGAGCAGTCGTAGATGTAGGTGTTATTGTAGATTTAGGTGTAGAAGCCTCTTCACCATGCAAAACTATGTTATCTCCTGGCTTAATATTACTTAAACCAACTGTCGTATCTTGGCCTCTAATTTTTGTATCAGGAGATATATCCACCTGAGCAGGAACACCATTAGTAGAAACAACAATTGTTTTATCCCTTTGATTTACTTTAATAACGGTAGCAGGAATTGGTGCCGCAAATCTTTTAGGTAACTTAGTCAAAACAAAAGTTGGTACAACCTCTCCACGATTTTCATTTCCAACTAAAGCAATGGTAGTTCCAACTGGAATTGAAGATGTATTTGAAACACTTACTTGAGTCTGTCCTTCTTCCCTCATTTTAACTTCGACATTGGGGACAGTAAGTTGATCTCCTGTTGCAGTCTTTACTACCAGATTATTATTTGAGCTACTCACAATCTGTCCAACTACTGGTTTTTGGTTAATATTAGTTACTGTCACAGCTTGGGTGACATTAGGTTCAACATTTTTCAAAGTATTTCTCGCCTGGTCAGCAATCTTCTTAATTACAACAGCCTTCTGCTCATTATCAGTCGATTTTAACTCGCTTGATAAAAGCGAAAAACGTGTTTCCGAAACTTGCTGAATATCAGTTTGCAGATCTTGAGATTTAGAAACAACAGGATCTTTGGCAACCTTAGCCAAATCATTGTCAATATCCTCAAGAAGCATCTGTGCCTCAATCTTTTTCCCTCTTATCGACAAGTCTTCTACTTCGGCTAGTTTTAGTTTTAACTCTTCCACTTTATAGTTAACTTTAAATTTCGAACCAATGATTAATGGCTCTGTTATTTTCTGCCAAATATCAACAAAGAAATGAAGTTTGGAATCAGAAGTTATTACTACCTTTGGAAGTTCAGAAGAACCAAGGCTTAACGACAAATCACTTGCTTTTATTCCTAAGTCAGATGCAGTAATCGGAGGCGCAACAATATTACTACTAGATTGCTCTGCAAGTACCAAACTATTTTCCTCAAAATTCGCAAGCATGGGATCAACAGGCTGTTCATTTGGCCAATTAGCACTACTTATAGGGTTTGTTTTTATCACAGATCCAACCAAAGACAAATCTTTCAGATAAATAAGCTGTGACAGATGGGCAATTACATTCGGGTCACCTATATTGCTAAATATACTTAATACGTATCGTTTGTTAGGTGTAACAACAATTCCCCCATCGTGATAAAGAGGATCCAAATCCCCTGTTTTATGCGCAACAACTGTGTCAGTTGGTAAAAGGAGAGGAATCATATTGTTAAGCTTCTGTTGCGAAAGAATATCGAAAAGTCCATTAGATCCAGGAATTCTATTACCATTAATCAAAATAAAAGCAGTTTGATAATCATCTGATGTTGTAGTGTTGCTTCCATAGCCTGGAACACTATATTCCAATTGTTGTTGGTTATCATCCAAATTTAGCTTAGAACCTATATTAGTATTTATAAGTCCTAAATCATGTACATATTTTGTAACTTCCCTTCTATCTAAAACATCCAAAAGAGTATTAAACGCAGTATTGTCGCTTTGCACAATCATTTGTTGAATGACTCTATAAAGACTAACCGTATCTCCAGTCTGAAGCGAGGGAAGCGCACCAGGAGCTTGCTCACTAGGTGCTACATTTTTTGCATCGATTGTAATTTGTTGATCAAGACTCAATTTTCCATTTCCCGCCTGATCATATGCATACATTGCAACATAAAGTTTTATAGTGCTTGCAGGTATCCACTGCTTATCGCTATTTATAGTAATATTGTTATCCGTATTCCCATCAAAATAATTTAGACTAACTTTATTTAAATAATTTCTTACAGCAAGATCAGCATAAACCATATCAGCCAAAGTCAAATTCTCAGATTTTTCAGCACTTACAACAAGTCCAGGGTTTCCTAAAAATAAAATTGAAGCAATAAAAGCAAGAGAAAAAAGTTTAACTCTTAAATGAATCATTCTTTTATCCTACAATACAAAACAAATAATTCGCAACCTCCCAAAGACTATACCCCCAATCTTTTCCATAATACTTTAGGATTTTTTACCAACTAATTTTATGACTTCTCGCATAAATGCGGGTAAATCTGCAGGCCAACGAGAAGTTACTAAATTTCCATCAACAACCACTTCTTTATCTTCCCAAACACCACCTGCCTCTTTGACACTCTCAGGCACTCCATCACAAGTTAAATGTTTTCCTCTAATAACACCTGCATCTGCAAGTGTCCACGGACCATGGCAGACTGAAGCAACAGGTTTGTTCTTGGCAAAAAATGATTTTGTTATCTCACACGCTTTTTTGTTTTTGCGTACAGTCATCGGTGCCCCGTCAGGTGATCCTCCAGGGATAACAAGTAAATCATATTTATCAGGGTCAACCTTTTCAATTGTAATATCCGGCATCAGCTCGCCATAACCAAACTCTCCATGAATTGCTTCTTTTTTTGGAGCAGCAACATCTACATGCCATCCTGCCTCCAGTAGACGAAACAATGGGTACATCACTTCCATATCTTCAAACTTATCTGCGGTAATAATCACAGCCCTTTTCATATATATGTACGATACAGGATTGCAAACAAGAGAACAATTAACAAAAAACACAAAGTTTATAAATTTATTTTCGCTCTTTTGGCTTCATTCATTTTGCTCTTGCTACCATCATTTACGTCGGATCAAGAAGCACCCAATTTTTTGATACATAGGGTTCGGAACATAGGTTACGGTTAAAACAACAAGGGCGTCTCTTTCCTTTGTTGAGTTTGTCAAGCGCAACTTCTATATGCTTTTTGCGAGTCTCCGGTGTTTTGACAGCGCGTATCCAGCGAATCCAATCCCAACGGGCAAGTGGGGTAATATCCTTCCATAAAGCCTCTGCTTTTGGGGAAGTTGCCAAAGCTTTTTTTAGATCTTCAGGAACTTCCGGCTCTATCCATTCTTTGGTCGGTTCAAGCGAAACTTGTACCGTATTGCCTACCTTTACGGATGCGTCATCAAGCAACTTTTTGTCAGGTCTAAACCAATGGCTCGATCTTTGCCCTGGTGCATACCTCCCATCCGGTTCGAGCAAGGCATCAAAAGGAGCGCCATTGATAGTCCCTAAAACCATTGTCATACCTCTTGATGGAAGCTCTGCAGAGGCACTCTCAGGTAGTCTGAGAATAGTCCAGGAGTTGATTTTAAAAAGCTTAGTTTCAAAACGAATTTTCGACATGGGTATATTTTAACAAATCTTCTTAATCACAAAAATTTGGTTTTAGAATGGAGTCCGGGAAACCATATTTCTGACGCATTTTATTACAGTCAACATTTCCATTACCATCAAAAACAACATTCCAACCATTACCTAAGACAGCTAACCACATTCCACCTTCACCTGGCCCACCCTGTCCAAACAAAACACTACCAGAAGCAAATCCTCGTACTTCTTTTGTAACAGTTACATCCACTTCGGAGATTGGTCTATTATATTTAGTCGCAAGAATTGTCTGTATTGCATGCTGTGTATCCTTTTCTTCTCCACAGCCTGTTTGAGGCATTGGCTTACTTGGCTTTCCGTGTTTTACCCATTGGCCATTGGAACAAATCCAAGTATCTTCTCCCCCACCAATCAAAGATTTTCCAATAACAATTAATCCAAAAGCAATAAGAAACAATAGTCGATAGCCCCTTCGTTCGAACCCTCGATTCAGACCGATGTGACGGGACAATTAGAGGACTACTGGACTGAAAATCCAACTCTGCTCCCCCGGTAGGATTCGAACCTACGACCTTATCCTTACTCGTACCCCGAAATTTCTTTCGGACGCGGAACTATATCTTACCCATATCATTTTTGATTTAGGGCCCGAGTGCATAGTTTCTGAACCTTCCATAAATCGTATTCATTCAGATTTATGGCTCGGCTGCGGGTCACCTTGCCAAAAAAGCGAGGGCTTCACGCAATTCTCACGGTTTACATCCTACAGTTTCCTGTAAGAGCTGCTAAGGAATCACAGGGATCCGCTCTACCGCTGAGCTACAGGGGAATATAAAAGAACAGCCAATTATATCAAATCTCTTATGGCTTTGGAAGCTTAATTCTACCTCCATGGATTTCTCTATGACAATTGCACAAACTTCTAGTTAAACTTCTCGTGGACAAATCAAACTCCTTAGTTTTTTCGTCAATAGTGTTATACTTAGCTCTATCTTTATACATTCGGGTTTCTTTTGGCACTAGCTAATTTCTATACAAATCAAAACCCATAAGCAGAAAGTGCGGCATTCCCCACTCTCACACGAGGCAGAATAAACCTTTGTTTCTTGCAAAGAGTCGACCCAGGTCGTGTTGTAAAAGCAAGCTTATACCCAGACTGTCCCAAAAAAGACACTGCAAAATCACTTGGATTTCCGTAAGGATAAGCAAAAATCTTTGATTGATTTAATCCTTTATCTGATAATTGGCTATCAGCTGTACTAATCTCTTTAGAAACAATATCCTTGGCAACCGATACACTTTTATGACTCCAAGTATGATTTGCAAAATAAATAAAACCAGAGTTTGCCATCTCAGAAATCTGATCCCAAGTCAAATATCCATTATTTTGCACCAATCCAGTAGGTGTGAAAACAGTTGCATGAAATCCTAAATTTTTTAAAAGAGGATAAGCATTCACATAAAAATCTACATATGCATCGTCAAATGTCAAAAGAACTGATTTGGCCGGAGGGCTAATTCCTTGATCAAAAAAGTTCACTATTTGATCAGGAGTTATTGTTATATAGCCATGATCCTTCAAATACTGTAAATGGGTGACAAAAAAACTTGTAGTTACGTTTAAAGCAGTAAATCCACCAGCTTTTGCAACATCAGCATTTTCAATATGATGATACATAATTGTCGGCAAATAAATGCAAGGTCCATAAAAGTTATTTAATTCTTTAAAACTCAATGGCTTTGCAGTTGGAGTAGGAGTTGGATTTATATAAGATTTTGGATAAACTATTGGAGTAGCCGATGGAATCGGACTTCTTACAGGATTTTCTAAAAGATTAAAATCGCGAATTTTCAAAGCTTCTAGGCTAACCACCAGGCCTATTACCACAAAAAACGCCAAAATAAATATCAGAGTTTTTCTCATAAAAAAATTTTAAACTAAAATAATTACTCCAGATAGTCCTGAAGTTTCTTACGTCTCGAAGGGTGCCTCAACTTTCTTAAGGCTTTTGCTTCAATTTGTCTGATTCTTTCACGAGTTACTCCAAATACTTTTCCAACTTCTTCCAAGGTTCTTGGAAGGCCTCCATCAAGCCCAAACCGTAAACTCAAAACTTTGGCCTCCCTTTCAGAAAGAGTTGATAAAACCTCCTCCAAATGGTCTTTCAAAAGCTGTTTTGATGCTGCATCAACTGGTGATGGCTGAGATTCATCAGGAATAAAATCTCCCAAAAAACTTTCTTCCTCTTCTCCAACTGGTGCCTCAAGCGATGTTGTCTCCTGGGAAATTTTAAATATCTCACGAATTCTATCTCCAGAAAGTTCAAGTTCAGCTCCAATCTCCTCAGGTGTTGGCTCTCGCCCAAGCTCCTGCATTAATCTCTGAGAAGTTCTGTAAAGCTTATTTATAGTCTCAACCATATGCACAGGAATACGTATGGTCCGAGCCTGGTCAGCAATAGCTCGAGTAATTGCCTGTCTAATCCACCATGTCGCATATGTTGAAAATTTATAACCTCTTCTCCAGTCATATTTTTCAACAGCTCGTATAAGTCCCTGATTTCCCTCTTGGATAAGATCCAAAAGTGAAAGTCCTCGCCCAATATACTTTTTGGCAATGGATACAACTAAACGAAGATTTGACTCAATAAGTTTATCTTTAGCTCTTCTATCGTTTTTCTCAAATCTTTTTGCGTATTCAACTTCCTCTTCAGCGTCCAGAAGAGGAAATCTTCCAATTTCTCTTAAATATTGGCGAACAGGGTCCGTTGACTCAGATCCTTCAAGTTTGGAAAGTATTTCAATCTCCTGTTCAATATGTGAAGCTTCCCTTCCTTCTTCAAGCTCTTCAGTAGTCACCGACTCGAAAACATCAATTCCTTCTGCAAGTAACTCTTCATAAAGGTTATCAAGCTCGATTATTCTTTTTTCAGCATCAAAAAATACTTCTAAAATTTCATCCTGTGTCAAAAAACCTTGTTCGCGGGCTTTTTTAAGAAGATCTTGTGTGGCTTTTCTAAACATAAATAACCCTGTCAAGAGAAAGGGTGTTTAAATTATAACCAATTTTTAGCCTAAATCAAGTGCTGAATATTTTTTTGTCAATAGGGCATATTTTTCCAACGCCTCGCTCTTCACCTTTTCATCATCTGTCTTTTCAAGCTTTGATATTAGCTTTTGCAAATCTCTTAGTTCTAACTTAACTATCTCTAAAACTATACTTTTCGAATCCTTCAAGCTCTCTTTTTCCGCTGATGCAGTCAAAATTATATTAGAAAAACCCTCGAAAAGCTCAGTAGGAAGATTCCTCGAAAAAGGCATTATTTCAAATTTCTTATTTTTCTTTAAATAGCCTTCAATCTCTCCAATAATTTGTATATGCAAAGGCTTTTTAAACAGCTCTCTTATGTCCCCAGTAAGTATTAATTTAGGATCATGGTTAATATAAATTCTCAAAAGTCTTCTCTCTAAAATATCCCGCATTTCCTCCACTTCCTTTTTTGTAGTATTCTCAATGCTTTTTACCGTTTTACTTTTCTCATAATTCTCTATTTGTTCAAATACACTCTCCTCCGAAACTCCAAGTTTTTCTGAAACTTTCCTTACGTAATGATCTTGAACAATTTTATCCGAAATTTCCGATAAAATTGGAACAATCTTTCTACTTAATTTACTTTTTCCAGAACCGCTTTGAAACTCAGTTGATTCAAATGCCAAACCAATTACAAAATCCCAAACTCCATAAGCTTTCGTTAAACTTCTCTTAAAGTAGGCAATATCTCCCCTGGCCGCTTCATCTGGATCTTTATATTTTGAAAACCTGGCAACTTTTATATCAACTCCTGTCTCAGTTATTGCCTTTATTCCACGCATTGCAGCCTCATTTCCAGCCCAATCAGAATCAAGTGCCAAAATAACTTCGTTTCCCATTCTTGCTAAAATTTTCCCTTGTTCAACCGTCAATGCCGACCCTTTTATAGCAACAACATTTGTAATTCCCCTCTGCCACAAAGATATTAAATCAAGCTCACCCTCAGTAACTATTGCGCATTTAGCCTTTCTGATATCATTTTTTGTAATATTCACTCCATATAAAGAGCTACTTTTGTGATATGCAATAGTCTCAGGAGAATTAATATACTTGCCCATTCGCCCATTATCATATTCAGGTAAAATTCTTCCCGAAAGTCCGATAAAATTTCCCCTTAAATCATTTATTGGAAAAATTACTCTTCCGCCAAATCTATCAAAAAAACCCGATCTTCCGGAAATCAAAAGTCCCGTCTTTTCAATATCTGAAACATCTAACTTTTTTCTTTTTATTAAAAACTCACTTAAAACTCTGCCTTGCGGCGCAAAACCAACCATAAAAGTTTTTAAACTCTTCTCATTTATTTCTCTTTTTTCAGTAAGATAAGCCAAAGCTTTTTTCCCAACCGGATGGTTTAAAAGCAAAAATTGATAAAATTTTGAGGCTAACTCATTTATTTTATAAACTTTTTCTTTGTCTGAAACAATCCCCGCCTCTCTTCTTTCAAGTTTAACGCCCGCTTTTTCAGCTAAAAATTTTAATGCTTCGTAAAATTCCATTCCCTCATATTTTTCTAGAAACGAAAAAACATCTCCCGATTCCCCACATCCAAAACACTTAAAAATTTGAAGTTCGGCCGATACTATAAAAGAAGGAGTCTTCTCACTATGAAACGGACAAAGTCCTTTGTAATGTCTTCCAGCTTTGGTTAAGGAAACATACGAAGAAATCAAAGCCACAATATCAATTTTCTCTTTAATTTCGCCAATTTGATCTCTTGCCATTTGGCCTATTATATATTACCGAAACACGATCGCTATAAACTTCCCTCCATCCTGCATCTTTTAATCTGGAAGTAAAATCCTTTTGCCTCAAAATCTTACAACTATCAAAATTGACATATTTACACAAAAATTTATCCATCTTAAAAGTCAAAGAGGCCCCACCTATTTCATTTTTAGGCCACAAAACAATATCAATATTATATTTCTCAAAAACTTTTTCAAAGTCCGTTTCGCCCGATACAACTTTCAAATAATCATCAAACGCATTCTTTGTTTCATTTGGATTAGGATTAAAACTCCAAATTGCCATTCTTCCATCTATAAAAACTTTTTTCAAAGGTAACTTCCAAATCAAATAACCCCCATAACCATATTCAGAAAAGATATTTCCTTTAGATTCGTAAGCTTTCAAAAACAAAACTGCATCCCTAGGGTAAAACGTGTCTTCATTTAAAATAAATTTATTCCCTAAATTTAAATAAACATTCAATAAAAACAAAACAAAAGCAAAAACCAAAAAAACCAAACCAGATTTTTTAAGTCTACTAGATAGTCCTCGATCTTTTGGTAACTCCAACTCAAAGAAATGAAAAGATTTAAAGATAATTATTAAGCTAAAAACTATCCAAATCGGAATGTTTTTGACGCTCGTTATACTTTGGCCTAAAAGTAAAAAAAATAAAACAATTTCCTCTAGGCTAAATTTTTTTCTATATCGAAATACAAAAATAATAGATAAAGCCAAAAAAGCCAAAACTGATAAATTAAAGGAGAAAAAAATAGATCTCCATTCTCCAATATTTGCTCGAAGAATTCTACTTGAAAAAGTATTAAATACTTCTCTCCACAAACCTCCTTCAAAAGGACTAATAAAAGTAAATAAAAAAGAAACCGAAAAGATTAAAACATAGCTCCAATCAATTTTTTTAGACCTTAAAAATCTAACTCCAAAAACAATAAACATACTGGCAATCCCAACAGCAAAACTTCCATGAATATTTGCCCAAACTAAAACTATTAAAGGTAAAAAAAATTTATATCTTTTAAATATTCTTTCATTTAAAAGAACGCAAATAAAGATACTCCAAATTCCCCATCCTAAAACCTGCGGCCTGATAGAAAAAAAGTCCAAAAAAATTGAGCTCACCAAAATAAACACTCCAAAATAAAATAGAAAAAACTTCTTTAAAATTCCTTTTTTGTAATCTTTCAAAAAAACAAAAAACAAAAAAACAATTGATAAAAAAAATACTAAAGTAAAAACCAAAGATAAACCCACAAAATTAAAATTTTTGTAAATAAGAAAAATTAGAATCTCAGAAAACCATTCATGCGATACAACAGGGAAAGAACTCATCGTATATGAATAAGGGTCAGTATAAAAAATGCCAGATTTTGAAAAAATCTCTCCATTTCTTAAATGCCATCCAAAATCAGGATCCAAAAAATAAACTCCTTTTACGAAAAAGACAATCAAAACTCCTAAAAATAATAAATAAACTAAAAATCTTTTGTTAATATTTTGATTATACAAGGAAGTTAATTTGAAGTAGGCGGTGAGGGTGGGATTCGAACCCACGGTAACGTTGCCGCTACATTCGCTCTCCAAGCGAACGCACTAGGCCACTATGCGACCTCACCCCGCAATCGCTTGTTCTTCAAGCTTTTTTCTCTCTTTTCTCTTTTTATCTAGTTCTCCTAAAATTTCCTTTGCTTTTTTAAGTAAGGATGCTTCACGTTTTGATTCCAATCTTTTAACAGCCTTTGCATATGTCATCCATTCTGTTTCTTCGTATCCCAAAACTTCATTTTGTTCTTTACAAACCATCAAATAATATAAGGTCCTTTGTGCAATTGGTCTTCCAGAAATTGTAGCTGTACCATTGCTTCTTCCAACTTCCTCCAGTACTTTAGCTCTCATTCCTCCTTGTTCTCCCATAGCTCGAATAGAAGCTCTCACTGAAGATTCACCTCTTCTAGCAGTAGTCTTTGGAATTTCCCAATTTGATTCAGATCCCAATCTCACCAAAAACCACAAAGGCTTTTCTCCCTTCTTTCTCTTATAAACAACAGCTCCTGATATAAGTATAATTTTTTCTTTCATGAAGCTATTATAGCATGTTTTGTGCGGTGAGGGTGGGATTCGAACCCACGGTAACGGAAATCCGCTACATTGGTTTTCAAGACCAACTCCATCGGCCACTCGGACACCTCACCTTAGCGGAGACGGTGGGATTCGAACCCACGTGAGCCTTACGGCTCAAAGGTTTAGCAAACCTTCGCACTGGGCCACTATGCGACGTCTCCGTGAGGCTATATTATAACAGATTGGGTTCCTGGATTGAAAATGTTGTTTGAGGTATAATTTAGGAAAGCAATATGCCCGAAACAAAAGAGCAGACATTATATTCAGCCGAAAGTACCTTAAAAAATGAGGAGGAAGCACCTAAGCTCAAAAAGACAATTGAAGAAAAAGATCTTTTAGTTTGGGAAACCTCAGAGCGTCCTTTTAAGAGACGAAACAGAGATTTTTATATTACAGTTATTGCAATGGCTGGAATTGTCGGCCTTGTGCTGTTTTTAGTTGAAGGCTGGGCGCCAGTTATTTTAATAGTTTCACTGGTTTTTCTTTTTTATGTTATGTCTACAATTGAGCCTGGAAATGTAAGATATAAAATAACAAACAAAGGAGTTACTGTAGGAAACCAAAAAACAACCCCTTTTTCAAATTTTGGAAGATTTTGGTTTACAAGGCGATTTGATAGCGATCTTTTGGTTTTTGAGACATTTAGTTTTCCGGGAAGGCTCGAGATTGTTATTGACCCAACAGTAAAAGATGAGGCTTTAAAGGTTCTTTCGAAATACTTAACGCATGAAGAAGTACCACCTTCATCACTTGATAAGGCTGCCAATTGGTTTTCAAAAAAACTTCCTCAACAAGAGATTCAAAAGTAGTTTGCGCTCGTAGCTCAACGGATAGAGTAACAGTTTGCGGAACTGTCGATACAGGTTCGATTCCTGTCGGGCGCACTTAAGGTGAGGTGCAGGAGTGGATGATCTGGTCGCTCTCGAAAAGCGATATGGCAAGCAATTGTCATCGTGGGTTCGAATCCCACCCTCACCGCAAGTTTATCTTGCCAAAGTCAAACTAAATACTTTAAAAATTCCAGTCTTTTTAAATTCCAATCTTATTTCATCAATTGTTGATCCAGTAGTTAAAACATCGTCAAAAATTAAATAATTCTTATTTCTATTTAGCTTCTCTTTGTTTATTCCAAACGCATTCTTCAAATTCTTTCGTCTCGAATCTCCTCTCAATCCAACTTGTGTTAAAGTATTTTTAAGTTTAATAACCAATCTTTCTTCATATTCCCATTTCATTAACTCAGCTAATTTCTTACCAACAACTTCACTTTGATTAAATCCCCTGAAGTTCTTACGCTTGCTATAAAGTGGTACAGGCACCAAAACAAAATCTTTGCCATCAAAAACCTGTCTCTTTTTAAGCTCACTAAAAGCGTTTTTGGCTAATTCATCTGAAAGTTTATATGCAAATTTATATTTCAATGAAATTATTGCTCTGCGAACAATTCCCTGATATTTCCAAATCGAATAAGAATACCTATTTTTATACGAAGTCTTGGGAATTTTAGCTAAACATTCACTACAAATATATTTCCCAATTTTGCCACATTCAAGGCACTTTGGAGGGAAAATGAAGTCAAGTAAATCCACTTTTTCCGCTTATTAACCGCTGTATTTCCGCAAACCCTATAATCTGTGGAGACGGAGGGAATTGAACCCTCGTCCGTAAGAAATTGATCTAAAAACCTCTACAAGCTTATTTAGTTTACGTTTTTTTTCCTTTAAAAATAAGCCAACTAAAAGGCAATTTTAAAAGTAAGATTTGTTATTTCAAATATAAAGTTAAATCAAACTAAATACCCTATCTTGGTAGGTTTATGCCCATCCTATTCGACCAAGAAACAAATAGGTGAACATCCAAAGTTATGCGAAGGCGAAATTAAATCCGCCGAAAGCATTTTCGGAAGCGTCGTTTTTATTGGCGCTTGTATTTTTGATTGTTTTACATGCAAATCAACATGGCTTGCAGTTTTTAAAGTACTTCTTCGTCGAAACCTAGATCGTCCCCATTTCTCGCTCTAAATCGCGCTTTTTAACTTTCTGTCTCTTTTCAAACTCACGCTTGGTGTGGGCTAGAGCTATAGAAACCTTCACCAAACGGCCCTTAGTATACATTAAGACAGGCACTAAAGTCAATTTTTTTAGTTTGATTTGGGTTAAAATTTCAGTTATTTCACTCCTGTGTAACAAAAGTTTTCTGCTTCGCCTAGGATCAAGCTCACTTCCATCGTGAGCAGAAATACTGCAATTTATCAAGAAAGCCTCATTTCCAATGATTTTTGCAAAAGATCTTGACAAATCAACATCGCCTTTTCTCACTGCTTTAGCCTCAAACCCAGAAAGAGCTATGCCAGCTTCGTATGTTTTCAAAAACTCAAAATCATACGATGCTTTTTTATTAAAAATTTTCATTTAGTTAAGATGTTTTGCATCCAAATAATAAATCTTCTGATTATCAAAAAGATAAATCTTGCGATTTGCCTCATCCGCAATTATACGCTTGAAACTCTTGCCTCCAAAATGGTATTCCGCAATAAACTGTCCCTTTTTATCAAAAACCAAAACTCTTGGGCTTTTAGAATCCAACAAATACAAGGATGAAGAATCAATATCTGTATAAATATCAATTGGGTTAAAATCTCCATCCACCTTCCCCAAAGAAAATGATGACTGTACTCCTCCCGAAAATTCTTCTAGATCCCCATTGTCTGAAAGAATCCATATATTTCCATCAATTACAAATCGCCTAGCGTTCGTCAAATCAGGCTTTACCCCTACCCCAAACCAATTATCACGTACAGAGAATTTCCCTCCACCAACCCCTTGATATCTATAAATAACCCCATCGTTCTTTTTAAGGATATAAACATTTCCTGTATAAGCAGTAAAAAAATCAGAAGTTGAATAGCTCTCATCTAAAATTTTTGAGGAATTTTCAGCTATATCCCAAATTCCATCATTTCCCATTACAAAATCATGGTCTGAATAAGAAGATAGAAAAATCGGGTTCACAACAAGTGGAATTGCAAATGTCTGAGTTTTCTTGCTTTGTAAATCAATTGTTACAATTTTATGCTGTTTCGAATTCAGTACAGCCATGTGCCCTTCTGATTGCGAAACATCAGAAGTCTCAAATCCATCAGAAATTAAAGTTAGATCAAGATAAAGACTTGGCTCACCCTCAAAAACATGTGAAATTGACCCTATGTTTTGGGAAATATCAGTAGACAGTTTCTCTAATTCAGGATCTTTAATTCCTTCTGTCTGAAGGCCCAAAACAGATCCCTTAGCCTTAAAGGCAAGCTCTCGTGCCTTTTCAGGATCAACACTAGCTAGTGCCTTAGCATCAGAAAAATCACGTGCTGCCTGCTCAATTTTTGGTTTATAAATTGCTTTCCTTTTATCATCTTCAATTTTCCTAAAACCTAAAAAAATACTTATCAAAAAAAGTGCTCCAATAAAAATACTTAAATATTTAACTATTTTTCTTTTTCTAGGATTAGTTCTCTCTACAAAAGAAGCACCCGTACGCCCTTTAGGTAAAAATTTAGGTAAACGCAAAACAAATGGCCTCAAATCCAAGGTTGGAATCCTATTTATGGAAAAATTAATAAAATCAAAACCAGGGTTTCCCAGGGTCAAGGTATCACTCTCTTTTATAATTCCCGACCCACTCTCATTAAAAATCCACAACTTTCCACCACGATTAAGAGAAAGTTTTGCCTTACCAAACAAATAAAAATACAAAACGTTGCCTCTGAAACATAAAATCCCCAAGCTCTCCATTCCGCGATTTGTCTTTTCTTCTTCAAAAACCCCTGAAATATAGGCAAACAAATCTGAGTAGTCTTTCTTTGATTTTACTTTTTCAATTACGCTCTCTTCAAAATCAGTCGGTCCCAAAATAAAAACGCAAAAATTGTCAAGCTCTTTTATGTAAAATTTACCATCAAAAGGATTGGTTAACCTCTGTGAAGTTGCTTTAAGCTTCATGCTTTATTTTAAACCCCTTTGGAAAGGGTATTAAAGTACTGTTAAAGCAAACAAAAAAAGAAAAAGCGCAAATAAAAAATGTAAGTAAGATAAAATCTTAATTGGAACTTCAAGTCCAATCTCCAAAGTATTAGTCATAATTCTTGTTTGTCTGACAACAACAAATGCAAAAACTACATACAAAGCCAAAAGTATAACAACTGGTATTTTAACAATTATCCACGGATCCACTCTTCCGAGGTTTAAAAAATCTAAGCTCACCTTACAACTCCCTCTCTTTCTTCTATTTCTTCCTCAACTCTCAACTCTCTCAAAATTTTTGCGACTCGATCAGGTTGTGGAACAGCTTCAAAATCAAACTCCTGCTCCTCAGCTGCAGTTTGAATCAAGATATCTCCGTAATTTAAGACAGTTCGTATTACGCTTCCAACTCTAACAGTAACATCCTGAATTTGTGAAAGTTCACAATCGGATATTTGTCTAAAAACAAGATTGTAAAAATCAACATCAAAAATTCTCTCATCAGTCACAATATAAACATTAAAAAACCAAATTAAAAAATTCTCAAAAATATAAGCAGAAGTAATCAAATACCACGAAAGTATTGCTACCATAAAAAATCTAAAAGGAAGAAAAGAAAGAACCGGAAAACTAAGTGCCACCAAAGGAGCAGCTAACATCAAAATTCCAACCACAATCCATTTAATATTAGTAATAGGATGCTTTCTCATAAGCAAAACAACTGTTTCCTCACTATCTTTATTCTCAAAATTAGCATGTGCTGGATAATAACAAAAAGAAGAGAGTGGATTATGGCTCTTTTTCTGTTGGGCATGAAATTCAGAATGTGATCCGTCTTTTTGAAGAGCTTCCTTCTTTTTTTTCTCAGCAACAAAAATATCCGCCATATTAGAGCCTATTATAGCTTTTCTATATTAAAAAGACTACTTTTTATACCCACATAACCAGGAGCTCTCAAATTAAATGCGCGCGCAAGCTCTCCACCATCAATCGTGACAGATCCCTTGTTTGTAGAAAAAGTAACATTCAAAGTATTCCCGCTATTTGAATAAATTACAGATACTCCAGATACACTGCTATATCCACCAATCCCGGCCAAATCAGACAGTGAGTAAGGGTTTCCTCCCCAACAAGAAGTGTCAATTGGTGAAACACGAGACGCATCTCCAGTTTGCTTATATAAAACCGTCCACGCATTTACTATATCTGCCATTTCAGAGGAAGTTAGCCAAGGGTTACCTCGGCCACAAGAAGCTCCACCTCTAGATTTATACCAACCTTTATAAAACCAAGGTGATCCAGCCAACCTTTCATAGGCAGTTGAAGGCCAATCCCCAGATGCATCTTTAATTCCACTCCACCCCCATTGAGAAATTGTATATCCTCCAGAAGTTGAAGCATAGTAGGCGGCAGCTGGCTTTCCATCTTTCAATAAAACCATACCCCTTGTTGATGAAACTGCATCCCTCCATTTAC
Organism: Candidatus Woesebacteria bacterium; assembly: GCA_016432525.1. Taxonomy (GTDB): domain Bacteria; phylum Patescibacteriota; class Microgenomatia; order UBA8517; family UBA8517. The sequence continues at coordinate 163,688 of CP066693.1, forward strand.
CGCTCTTAAGTTGTGACTTATACACCTGACAAGATTCATCTGGACAAATCGAAGAGGCTCCATTATTTGTAGCATACAAAGCATAGCTTCGAGCTGCAATTGCCTGAGCTTTCAAAGCTTCAAATCCACCATTATCTCCCCAACTTTCTGGAATCTCATAAATTCCCAAAAGATAATTATCCTCAAACGAAATTGCTCCATAACCACTAACAGTTATGGATCCTGGTTCAGAATATCCAGAGGTAAGCTGTGCTCCTTGGTAATAAGCTGATAGAATTGTTTGAAATGATTGCCCTGATTTTGCTCTTCCATAAGCTCCATATTGGCTCATCCCAGTTCTGTGAGGAGCTCCAAACGAAAAAGCAGCAAACGCAGGGCGATATCCAGGGTCACAAAAATTAGATGTACCACTAGCTCCAGAGCAAGGCTCAAGTGTATCTGGCGTATCCCCAACTGAAGTAGCAAATCCTCCAGCTTTCAAAGCTTCAAGCTCTTGTTGTTTTGATGAAAGCTCGGATAAATAACTGTCAACTTTAGAAACCTCTCCCGCCAAAAAAGTCGCCCTGCTATCAACTTGCGCGCGAGCGGCAGAAAGACTTGCCTTATTCTTTTCTAAGTTTGTCTTGTCACCTTTAAGTTTGGTCAAATCCTGTGAGTAAGCGTCCATTGTTGCTCTATCTTGATCCGCAATTTTTGCTCTTATAAAAATTTCTTGAAAAGCCTCTGAAGCAGAGTTTGACTCCAAAAAAGAAATCAGAGGATCGTAAGTTCTCAAAAATTTGTAATGGTTAAAAGTTTTTTCATCAAAAACTTGTTTTGTATAAGAAAGGTCAATCTCTCTCTGTTGTATTTGCTTCTCCAAATCATCAAGGTTCACAGAAATTCCACTAATCCTATTTTTAAGATCAGTTAGTTGCTGATTTAAAGACGAAAGCTCTTTTTTGTTTGCCTCCTGAGCAGGAGCTAGTTTATCAATCGCATCTTTAATTTGAGAAATACAGAAGTTTAAATCAGTTTCAGGCCCTGGATTATCACAATTTGTATCAGCCATCACTTTCTCAATTCTTCCCAAAAATAAGCTGACCAAAACAAAAACCGTCACAATCCATACAAACAATTTAAAATTCAAAATTTTGAGACTAAACTTTTTCATTATCTCATTATACCAATCTGCTAAAATTAAATTATGAAAAAGCTATTCTTTTTGTTTTCTCTCTTTGCAATATTCATTCTAATTGGATCAGTAAATAAAATATCCGCCGCCTCATGTTCAAATTTTAATGTCACTCCTAATTCAGGACAAAGTGACACTGCTTTTACTTTTACAGCAACCTGCACTCAAGATGGTACATATCATCTCTTTATCACAGATCCCAATGGAGACACCAGCTTAAGCCAAATTATCGAAGTTCAAAATGGTCAATTCACTACCATAGTTTCATCTGCAGCAGTGGTAGGACAATACAAAACCCAACTTGTATTCATTACAGATGTTCTAGCTCAAACTAATTTTACAGTTAACCCAGGAGGAAAAAGCCCAACTTGCTGTTCCATTACTTATTCCGACAAAAATTTCTGTTCAAATGTTCAAGGTCAAATTACACAAGGAAGTTGTAATCCAGTCCCTTCAGGATCAGAAGCCTGTCCTGAAAATTGCCCTGCTATAGATTTGCGTACAACTTGTGGCGGAAATGATATTTGGGTATGTGCAGGTACTTCTTCCATTCCCCAATATCTTTGTGCCCCCAACGGAACACAAAAAGCAGAAGGAGTAAATACAGCAATAGGCTGTGTACCAATCACAAAAATCGAAGATACCACAAGTTTCCTTTTAGTAAGAGGTGCCCAGTTAGCAGGCGGAATTTCTTTTCTTTTTATGATTGCAGGAGCATTCCAGTTAATTACCTCCCGTGGCGATCCTGAAAAATTAATTTCAGGTCGACAACTAATCACTTCAGCAATAGGAGGTCTTGTTCTTCTTATCTTTTGTGTATTTTTATTAAAACTAATTGGAATTGATATCCTAGGTGTAATTACAAAATGAAAAAAATAATCCTTCTCTCGCTACTCTTCTCTTTTTTTCTTCTTTTTGCAAGGCAAGCGCAAGCCCAACAACCAGCCAACACTTTTCAATGTAGCTGTGTTAGTGACGGCTTAGGCGGAAAAACATGCGTAATAGTTAGAGAAAATTGCAACTCTGGCTCTGTCTCAAATCTAAACTTATGTTCAACCGATCCTGGCTGCAAAGACTTTCTCAATGGAGCAACATGTACTATCCAATGTGTCGCAAGTTCAAACATCCAAAATATCACCTGGGGAGGCGCATGCGACCCTAATAATTCAAATCAAAAATGCGCTGACAACACAAGCTGTAGAACGGATTTTTCAAATAATTTTAGATGCCTTCTACCTGTAAATTCAGTCAACACAAATAAACAATGCCAAGACACAAACGAATGCATCGGCTATACAGATCCTCTCATTGTATCAAGATGTGGAACTCCTCAAGGCTCAACCCAGTCTATTTGTCAACCACTACCAAAAGGCCAACTCTGTAAAGACACTCCAAATGCTTCATGTAAAGCAAGTTGTAACACTCAAACAGAAGATCGAATTTCTGCAAACGTAACAGATTGCTCAGGTGCTACTCCAGTTTGTTGCGCCCCCAAATCTTCCACAACTGATACAGTTGTTTGTAAAACCAACGGAAAAGACGGGATCGACACAGCCGTAGGCTGTGTTCCCATTACAGAAATAAATTCGTTCGCAGCCAAAGTCTTTGGCTTTGCAGCGGGGATCGCTGGAGGAATTGCAATTTTTCTCATCATAGTAGGTGGTTTTCAAATAATCACATCCCAAGGCGATCCTTACAAACTAAAAGAAGGCCGTGAAGTGTTAAATTCAGCAATTCTAGGTCTTCTTTTTATAATCTTTGCTGTCTTTTTACTTAGAGTAATTGGAGTTGATATACTGGGAGTAATACCAAAATGAAAACAAAACTATTATTTCTACTTCCAACGTTTTCCCTTCTTTTTCCTCGAATCGCTTTAGCCGCAGTCGCAAATAGTCCAACTGACTGTCAGGATTTTGGCATCAATACAGCTTTGGGATGTATTCCCTTAACAAATATTAATAGCTTTACTGGAACCTTTTTGCGAATCAGCTTAGGCCTAGGTGGTGGCATAGCAACTCTTTTAATAATTTATGCAGGTTTTATAATGACCACCTCAACCGGTGATCCTAAACGCCTCCAGGCAGGAAAAGAGCTTCTTGGAGCTGCAATTGGAGGTTTAATGCTTTTAATTTTCGCAGTTTTTGTACTAAGATTATTAGGAGTAAATATTTTAGGAGTACTATAAATGAACCAACTCGCACAAAACGTTGATTTCAATACAATTCAAAGTCAGGGCCTTCCTGGCTTTAAATTCTCAACTGGCACAGTAGGATCAGTAACTTCAGCCCTCCTCCCCTATATCTTCGCCATAGCAGGTATAATTCTGCTTCTATTTCTAATTTCCGCAGGAATCTCATATATGACAGCCAGAGGTGATCCCAAAGCAATCTCAGGCGCTCAAGCAAGAATCACCTATGCGTTAATCGGCTTCATTATAATTCTTTTAGCCTACTGGGGGGCCCAGGCCGCAGGTCTTATTTTAGGCCTAGGCCAAATTACAAACACTTTCAAATATACACCTCCTTTTTGATGGTTTATAATTAATCTATGAAAAATTATTTAGCCCAAGTTAACATAGGAAAAACTTTTGGTTCCCCTTTTGGCCAAGGAAAAGGAGTAAATGATTTAGTCTCCCTAGCCGTAAAAGTAGGCTTTGTCTTAGCAGGCATAATTATAATTTTTTATTTTATTTTAGGCGGTTATCAAATAATGAGTGGAGGTTCATCTGATCCACGCGCCAAAGAACAAGGAAAACAAACAATTACAAGTGCAGTAATTGGATTTGTCATAGTCTTTGTGGCATACTGGATAGTAAGATTAATTGAAGTAATAACTGGCTCAAATTTCATAACAAATCCAGGATTATAAATATGTTTCAGATATTTGGTACTATCACACAACCCTCTCCCCTGGCTAAATTTGGATCTCTTGAATCAGGTGGAGCCGGAAATTTTTTAAATTTAATTTTTAAAATTTTGGTAGTTGGAGCAGGAATTTATGCTGTTATAAATATAATCTTAGCAGGTTACTCTTTTCTCTCTGCTGGCGATGATCCAAAAGCAATAGCAGGAGCCTGGAATAAAATTTTGCAAACACTTATTGGCTTGGCAGTAGTAGTTGGCTGTTTTGTTTTAGCAGCAATCTTTGGAATTCTAATTTACGGTGATGCAGGCGCAATTCTTGCGCCTAAAATTCCTACGTTATAACAAAGTCACAAATATGAAACTAACTGATATTCCACTATCTCCCCCAGGAGGATTTAGTCATCCTTTTGGTCCTTTAGGGCAAACAAATAACGCCGCCGCACCATCACAGTTTACAAATTTCCTCTCAAGCGTAATAGGCGTAATGACAATAATTGCAGCGATCTGGTTCACCTTTATTTTTATTTCAGGCGGAATTGGAATAATTTCATCAGGTGAAGACAAAGGGGCACTGGAAAACGCCAGAAAAAGAATTACAACAGGCATAATCGGCCTTTTTGTAGTCGTTGCTGCTGTTTTTGTAATAAACTTAATTGGAAATCTGCTAGGATTTGGATCAATTCTAAATCCAATCGATCTTATAAACCAAGTAAAACCAAGATGAAAAATTATTTAGCTGCAGCAGGAGGAGATGTTCCAACAGGCGGGATTACCAATCCTGTTCTTAACAAATCAATCCAAAACCAAACCGGCCTTAGTTTTTTCCAAACCATTATCCCCAATTTCATAACTCTCGCGCTCGTTGTTGGTTCTTTAATCTTTGTTTTTATTCTCATAACTGGCGCAATCTCTTGGATTTCCTCAGGTGGCGACAAAGCAAGTGTAGAATCAGCCAGAGCAAAAGTGACCCACGCTTTAATTGGTCTAGTAATTTTATTTTCCGTTTTTGCAGTAATTAAGCTTGTCGAAGCCATTTTTGGTTTGAAAATTTTGACTCTTGACATAGCTCCTCTTTTCATTAAATAATAAATACATGAGAACATTATTAGCACAAGGAACCGGAGGAAGAGGAGATACCATCAACCTATCACCAACAGGTCAATTCGCTAATTTAAATGGAATAACAATTCCAGGAATAATCACTTTTGCAGTTACAGCAGTTTTAGTAGTAGCAGGTTTAATCTTCTTCTTCATGCTAATTATAGGAGGTATTAAATGGATTGTCTCAGGTGGAGATAAAGCAAACACAGAAGCAGCTCGAAATCAAATTACAGCAGCCTTAATTGGCTTAGTAATAGTTTTCGCAGCCTGGGCAATAATTACCTTATTAAGCAATATATTTGGAATTTCAATTCTAAATCTAACTCTTCCAGGTATTCAACAAGGCTAAAACCTATCTAATATATCTTTCAATATGCATATATTGTTCATATTGATTTCTCTCTGCTTTTTACTTTAGACTTATATTTAAAGGTATGAATAATTTACTAGCTCAAGCCACTAAGATTCCCGAAGTCCCTCTCCAGGTTGGTCAAAACACAACTGTCAGTATTCCCTCTTTAAAAGGCTTTGAGACTCTTTTTGCAAATGTCCTTCAAGTTGCAATAGCTCTAGCAGGTATTGGTTTTTTTGTAATGCTTCTCATAGGTGGCTTTAAATATCTAACATCTGGCGGCGATCCAAAAGCAGTTGAGTCAGCCAAAAACACTCTTACTTGGGCAATTTTCGGTCTAGTTGCTGTTGCTCTCGCCTTTCTGATTCTTCTTGCAATTGCAAACTTTACTGGAGTCACAAGTATTCTAAATTTCCAGGTAGCCCCATGAGATTAAAAAAAAAGTATTTTCTGGCAACTATTTTAGGTTTTTTAATATTTTTTTCATCACAAGTTGGTAATTTAAGTAATACCAAAGCAGCAGTTGCATCCCCTCAGCTTAAAACTGAAATAAATTTCTTTCTCAATCAATCAGATACCAGTGGCTATCTTCTTTGGCAATACTCTGGAACTACTGATCCAGCAGGAATAATCGGTGGCGACTCGGTCGACTCATACTCGTTCTACGGAAACGGTACCGTTTGTGCAACATTAAAGGAAATGTCCCAATCTCTTCCTTCTGGAAAATTCTTAGGTGTAAACGTCCACGCCTTAAGTAATCACTTAGATAAGCTAAATACTGTTCTAGATGATCTCGAAAACAATTGCGGTACATCAGTAATTAGAATTTTTGGAACTTCGGGAAACGGTGGCCCGGGAGCTGTCAAATCTGTTTTGGATGCAGCAGCATCCAAAGGAATGAAAGTAATTGTTGCAGCAGATGATTATTCAAATATCATAGGTCCTGCAAACCCAGACCCCACAAATTGGTATCGAAGTGGATATAGAACTACATATCTTCCTTATGTTTTATCTCTTGCCCGTACAATCGGAGGAAATCCAGGTCTTTTTGCAATAGAACTTGCAAACGAACCTCACTGTAGTGGTGTTATAGGTTGTGTTCCTTATTACAACTCTTGGGTAGCAGACGTTTCAAGCCAAATAAAGGCAATTAATTCAAGTATCCAAGTAAGTATTGGACAAATGGGAAATAACACCAATAATCGAGGCGATTCTCCTCCTCCAGGAGATTACAAACAAAGCAATAGTGTAAGCACAATTGACATTGGATCAGGACACTATTACACAACAGGCGAAAGAACAATAGTTCAACAAGCGCAGTCTCAAGCCCAATCTCTTGGAAAGTCTTTCTATATTGGTGAGGCAAGCTCAACCTTGGTTGTTAATGACAACACCTCAACTGGGGGCAACCAACCTCCTATTCAAACCCCCAAACCAGATCCTTTTGTTCCTTGTGATGAAGTAAGATTAAGCCAAGGAAATACAGAATTCCATTCTCTCAGGCCTTACCAATCAAGCCCCTGTAATACTCAAATGTCAGATGAAGCTTTATATTGTGGAAACGATCTAATCGTTAAAAAAACTTTTACTGTAACCCCAAGCCAGGGAACATGTACCTCTTTTTGGCCTGACGGCTCTCCCAAAACCTGTAATTTTACCTTTGACAATACTATCAATTCAACAAATATTTCAGTTGACCTTTCAAACGCCAAATTTCCAATTATGGGTAATACAGAAAATGTTCCAAACGAATACGGCCAAGGCGTTACACCTCAGGCAACAGACACACAAAAAGTAAATGAATATGTAAGTTGGTACTTGCAAGGATCAAAACAAAAAGCAGAAGAGCCTTTAACCAACGTTCAAGGAACTGATGACGCAGATACAAATTCAGATGCTTACAAACTGGTCAATCTCACAGGTCCACTGCGAAGGCTTTTACCAGAACGCCTTCAAAGAGTTCAAAGATATTCGACCATAGTCAAAGCAACCAAAGGAATGCCTCCACCAAAAGCCAACGGTGCAATATCAGATATGAGAATCGGAGCCCTTAACCCAACTCTTCAAAAAGAATCTCATGACGAAACAGTTGGTTGCATGAATAATGGCAATGGAGAAGTTTTTCCATGTACTACTAATACAGATGAAAGTGAACGCATAAGGCTATCTTTCTTCCTAAATAAACTTGTAGGCCCGGGAGGCGGTTCTCCTCTTTTGGAAGAATTTCCAGCCTATCAAACTAACGGTCAATTCGATTTCTATAAATTCTGGCAAGCCTATCTTACATTTAACGGCAATCCTGTGTGTATTATTTATGGCTTTCTCTGCCCAACCGACCCTGTAGGTAGAGCCCAAGCTAACATTTTCTTAAACATTCCCTTCTCTTCAACCGAAGATCGTTTAGGTCAAACATATACAAACAATGGGCTGGTTATAGATCCAAATTTAGTCTCCCAACCCCAATCAGACTCTCAAGTTTCAAATGTGGAGTTTGTTCCCACAAACACAAAACACAGACTCTATTTTGCCCATATGCAAGAAAGCTCAGAGCTTGCAACTTTAATCCAAAACACTTTCCTTCCAAAAGGAGTTACCGCTTTCGACCCCTCCCCTCCTAGTCAAACCTTTTATAACTCCCAAAGGTGTGAAATAAAAGATGCAAGGTCAAACCCAGGAGACAATCTCTTTGGTAATTTCACTCAGCCTGCCAATAGTCCAATTTCAGGAGACCAGACAATCGCAGGGAAAATCTCATACACTGTAAAGTTTACATGCGAGTTTCCCCAACCCACTCCAAATCAATCATGTATAAACGATTGTATCTTTAACCTTTCTAAAGCTGGCCTACCAACAAATACTTGTTCGTCTCAATGCCCCCCAATTCAACCAACATGTACAAGAACTTCACTTACCGCTCTTTCAATCTACACCCAAACTCCAAAAATCAATGATGTTTGGCAACAATTGGTTGAAGGTCCCTCCTCAGTCTTCAAAAGAATATTTCCACAAGTAAGCCCCAATGCACCAGTTACTGAGATCAAAGATGTTCCAGGAGTAACCCAAGCCTCTTATTCAACCTCCTCAGATGAAGTCCTTGCAGGCGACCCAGGAGCTAATCGTGCTGGCTCTCAAGCTCAACTCTTCTTTCCTCATATTGGAGGAATCTATGATTATTTCCTAAAAGATATTCAAACAGCCTTAAGACCATACGGAGTTGCGCCAGATTCCCCAGGTACTACCGCCCAAGTGTCCCCTGTATCTTCAAGCGTTGATCCTGGTCAATGCAGAAGTTCAATCTGGTCAGGAATACCAATAGACGGTTTTCCAGGCCCAATTGCTGATGCATTTCGAGCTGCATCCGCAAAATTCAATATCCCAACTTGTGTCCTAACGGCAATTGCAAGCATCGAAGGCTCAACAATGAGAAATCTATCAAACACAGAAGCCCAAGCGATCGCAAGACCTTGGACAAGTGGGCCTCAAGCAGAAATTCCCGATTCTCTATATCCAGGCTTACTAAATAAAATAAATTGTTACCTTAACTCAGCCGGAGCAATTGGCCCTATGCAAATTACAATTGATTCCTGGAATGGATATCAAGATGCATCTCAAGGTTATCTTGGAACAAGAGTTCCAGATAGATGTAATGCAGCTGATGCAATTTTCGCTACAGCTAAATTCCTTGTAAATGGAAGATTGCCAATATACGGCTTTCCAGCAGGATCTGGCTGGTCAGATCCCAGAAAATTCTGCGCCGCAGGCCAAACTAACTATGGATCTTGTAGGCTTGATCGCCCAACTTGTAACAATTTAGGAACAAACTACTGTGACTTTCTCCTTAACTATTGTAAAGGTTCAGTAAATCTTCCATCTAGCGCCAAATGTTCTGATTACTTTCCAACAGACCCACGATAATTGTTGCCATAGCCTTTGAAAAAATATGTTAAAATCTAAACACATGTATAAAAAAATTTTTCTCTCATTGATGCTTGCCTTCTCTACTCTTCTTTTTACAATTGCCCCAGCAGTTCATGCTCAAACCACCTGGTGGGACCCTACTCTTCAGGAATTTGGAACTAAAGTTTCCCAAGGAAATCCAAATGATATCTTTGGAGAAAGATACACCTACGCACAAGTCAACTGGATTATCCTCTCTTTAATTACAATTATCGAAGGAAAACAATTAGCAACATGCTCATCAAGCGCTGATTTTGGCGCAACCATTACTTGTTTATCTACAAAATTAAGTAGTCAAGCACCAGACGGCCCGATTCTGGCTTTAGCAAGTTGGTCAGACAGTTTTCTTAAAACAAAACCCGCCTCAGGGGTTGATTGGACAACCAACTTAGCAAGCAATCTCCGCCTTATTCCAGAAGCCAAAGCTCAAGGTTATGGATTTAAAACTCTTTCAGTTGCAGCAACTCTTTGGAAAGGTAGCAGAAACTTTGCATATGCTTTAATGACAATTGCAATCGTTATTCTTGCTTTTATGATCATGTTTAGAGTGAAAATTTCCCCACAAGCCTCGGTTACAGTTCAATCAGCTATTCCCAAAGTTGCAATTGGTTTGGTACTTATAACATTTTCATACGCAATTGCAGGATTTTTGGTTGACTTGGCATTTGTAGCACAAGGAATAATAGGTTTAATGTTTAATACAACAGGAATCTCAGGTGAATCTGCAATCAGCCTCTTCAACAACATGAACAATGGTTTGGGAGGAATTCTTACATTGTCATTAGGTCTGATGGTTCTTGCTCTTGTACCAGTTGCTGGAGGTTTAATTCTCACAGTCACAGGTGTGGGGGCAATAGCAGGAACACCTTTATTCCTTGGGGGTATACTATTGATAGTATTAATATTCATAGCATTGTTTATTTCAATAGTTAGGATATTTTGGCTACTTCTTAAAACTTACGTTGTTCTTCTTCTTTTGGTAATAGCCGCACCGTTCTTTATACTCTTCTCAATTGTTTCTCCCGGTTTTGGTTTCGGAGGCTGGTTTAGAACATTTATTGCAAATTTGATCGTTTTCCCAACTGTAAGTATATTAATACTTTTCGGTCATATGCTGCTTTGGAGCGGAATTAGCACAGGACTTACAACACAAGGGTCTAATCTTAATCCTGCAAATCCATTTTGGATAATGCCTATTAACGCCGGTCAAACAATTGGAGGTACTACAGCAGCCCTACCTACCCTAGGAGGTGGAATACGCATTGAATTTATTAGTTATTTCGCTGCATTCTTCTTGTTAATGTCTATCGTCTCGATTACAAATGTAATCAAAGCACTCTTTGAGTCAGGAAGACTAGGAAGATATGAATCCGCAGTTGGCCAAACAACAGGAGTTGTAACAAGGCCAGTGCAAAATTTTGTTGTTTCACCTGCAACCAGCGCTGTTCAAGGTAGTATCAAAAATGTAATATTTAATCGTTTAGGAGTGAAGCCTCCTGGACCATAAACCTTACACATAAACCTTACAAAAGAAGCAAACTATTTTCTTTTCTTTCCTCCACCACCCCCACCTCTACCTGCACCTGTTAGCGCATCTACCCTATCTAAACGACCAAAAAGGGTTGTAATTCCTCTTTTTGCACCAATCTCTTTCATTTCTCCAGGAGTCAAAAAATAAACAAGAAAAGAAACATTTTCCTTTTTCTTTTCCATCGGTTTAACAATATTAGAAACAACTTCATTGTTGTATTTCCAACGACTCCATCCCAAATCTGCTGCAATTGCAGCGCTCCTGAAAGTGGATACTAAAGCACCTTCTATAAAATAATACCTCAATTTAAGACTTCTATCTGGATCAACGGTATCAAAAATTCCAAACCAACTTTCAACTCTGTCTCGCTTAAACATGTCAGGCTCCCAATCACTCTGCAAAAACATATCATGAGCTTCAAGTATTCTAGGAAGAGTGGTAGACAAATAATTTCCATATTCTTCGCGACCTAGATTCATAAAATTCATAACACCTAAATCCAACTTTTGAGAATCATTTCCCAACCTTGCTCCTCTGTCAGTTAATGGACCTCGAACAGTCCTTGCCATTCTAAAAAATGACGATCCAAATCCCACAACTTTATCAACAGTGACTTCAGGACCACGATCTCTACCTATACCTCTTCCTTCCCTATATTTTTGCAAATTAATCGACTCTGCAAGTGGATCTACCCCTGCCAACTCGCTATTCCACACAGACACCTCCAACGTTGCCCAAGCAAGTCTTCTCGCCAGTTGAACCGCTTTGTTTGCAGCCTCTCCCCCTCCCATATCTCTTACAATTCTTCTATAAACTCTCTCTTCTTGATCCTCAGAAATTGACTTTTGAAAGATTTCCTTCCTAAGAGCTGCATCTTGAATCCTTCCAAAAGCTTCCTTAATGTTTATACCAGGTATTTCGTCACGCAAGGTATCAAAATCACTACCTTCTAAAACTCTACCTTTGGAACTCAATTCCGTTTGAGCTCTCTTAAATAATCCACCTGGAATCTTTTTATCTCTATCGTTCCCTCCTTCTTTCAAAGCTGCCTTCACCAAAATATAACAATCCTGCAATCTCAATCTTGCTAAAATTTCAGCTTTCACTTTAGGTTCCAAATCACGATTTGTAAGCAAGTCTTTGAGTCTGTCATTATCAGATTGGTTCGTAACATCGTAAGTATTAATATCATTCGCTTCAATTCTGTCCAAAAGCCTACGAGCCATCTCTCTTTGTTTCTCAATTGACAAAGGCAACTCCCCACTTAAACCAATTTCTGTTCTAATTCTTCCAAGATTTTTTGCATATCTATATTCTTTTACTCCATCCAAAACTGCCATATCGTCCTCAGAAACATCACTATAATCAAACTTAAAACCACCCAAATTAGCTTCAAGGATCTCATCTTCAACCCTTTCAAGAAACTTTGCTTTCTGAGAATCAAAATCTGAAGCACCTTCATTTTTCTTCAATCGATCCGCCCTTTGCTCAAAAGCCTTAGATCTTTCTTCTACTTCCTCCATTAATCCATGTCGTTCAGCAATGTTAAGAAGTTGATTCATTCGATCATCAACTTGATCAAATCTTTGTCTTTCTTGGTCAGTTAAATCTCCAAAACGCTCCTTAAGCCTCTCGTAATCACGTCTGGCCTCTTTAAAAGTCATTTCACTAGGAGGAATCACTCCCTCATGTCGTTCAGTATCACGGTGCATAGGATTAAAACCCCTTGGTCGCGTAGGTTCTGGAGGCTCGCCATTAGGATTCATTAGTCTCTATTTTACCTCAAATATCTTTTTTACACAAAAAAAAGGGCGCCTTTCATGAAATATTTCTATTTCCAGGCGTCCTCTATTAAAAACATCAAATCACAATTTAACAATTCCTCCACCTACTAGTAACAAAATAACCAAAAAACAAAAAGAGATAAAAAACAAAAAGAATAAAGCCAGCAAAAGGACTAAAGGAAAACCCTGAGAGCCTTCATTCTCTTGTTTTCGCAGTTCACCCTCTAAAAGATCAGTTACAAGACTCTTATTCTGCGCACAACGTTCACATACACTATAGTTAGAAACCGAAGCTAGATGTTCAAAACAAGTCTGTTTTTTACATATACTACAAGTGCCCAAATCAGCAGCAACCACACCCCATCCAGGCCAACTACCTAATAAATCATTGGGAAGTTCTTTTGTCTTTTCGCTTTGCCTACCACAAATATGGCAAAAAAATTTCCTTTTATGGTTGTTAATCCTCTCCTGCAACCGAAGTTGTTCCTCTGTTTCCAAACGTACATCTCTCTCTTCTGCAGTCTTCTTAAGATCAGATTTCCAATCGTTTGACATCTTAGTTTCCTTATTTTAAAGAACTTTCGATTCCTAATTATAACACTATAAGATGAAATATGCTATAATAATCCTGTCCATCTAGTATATTGTTCCTTGAAAGGGAAATTTCATGTTCTGTCCAAACTGTGGCAAAGAAACCCGAGAAGATTTTAACTTCTGTCCTCATTGCGGCCATAAGCAAAACGACGAACTAGAAGATACAAAGCCAATACAAAAAACGGAAATTGTAGAAAAATATATAGACCTCAAAAGCCTAAAGATCTACCTTGCAGTTGGTTCAAAAGTTGAAGAAGAACAGGCATGGAAAAAAGTTTCAAAAACAGTTCTCGATGAGATTTCTCATTTTGAAAAAGAAGGGCTAAAGCTTATCGATCAAGTCATCGGACCAAATTTACTTGTCTTTGAAAATGCAGGGAATACTCTAAAAGGAATGCAGATAAATTTCAAAATTGGAGCAGGAGGTGTTAATAACCTCAGCGCTGGAAGAGTAACGGGTGCACGTCTACATTTTAGAAAAAAAATTTAAAACCATGGTAAAACATATAGGCAAATAGCATTTTAAAAAGAGGTAAAAATGTCAGACCTTTCCAATGACCAAATAGCACAAATGGTTGAACAAAATCTGGCTCGATCAGACCATCAACTACTGGCCATAATCGCAACTTATCAGCTAATTCAAGTAAGACAACTAAGCGAACTTCAAGAGTTACTTGGTAAGTTTATTCAAAAAACAGGACAAGACATTCAAGATATTTCAACAAACACCGCTCGATCAAGAGTCGATTTAGACAGTTTATATAAAAAGGAATTTAACACAACCAAAGTTCCTTGGTCAGAAGATTAATCCAACCACATTCACAGCCCTCAACCAAACAAAAACCAGTTGGGGGCTAATTTTCTTCTCTCCACACCTTTTCCTTCTTGCACTTTGGACAATGAATCATTCCTCCATAAATTTGAGCCGCAACTTCATTTCCACAAAAAGGACAAACACAACACAAAATTCTAACTTCTCCAGAAAAAACCTTAAACGCAGATCTAGTTGGACAACTGATATCCAACTTCTCAACATAATTTGAAAAGTTTGATCCCCTGCTTCCTCGAGACAGCTCTCTAGCTAATGGTTCCATTTTTTTTAGAATTTCATCTCTTTTCTCAAAATCATAACCTGATGCAATTTGATCGACCACTTGCGCTCCTATGTTTTCAGACAAAAACAACATCAAATTCTGATAATCTGATGGCTTAATAAAAATTGGGTACCTTCTTAAATTTTCAATTGACTGAGTTTTAAATATTCTCAAGACCTCGCTCTCGTCCCAATTGGTTTTAATTGCTCTATTCAAAAGCATTTTATATCCATCTTTTTCCAAAATTTCACTCAATATAATTTTGGAAACTGAGTAGACCCCTTTATAAGGTGGACTAACCCATACAGACAATCCTTCACTTTCCCGATTTGCCCAATCTTGTATATCTAAAAGCGCATCCATCTCAACTTTTCCCAAATAAGTCTCTGTCTCACAAAAATCCTCAACCGGTCTATTAGTTATACTGTCCCTTAGCTTTCCGTCAATCAAAGGATAATAATAAGGATCAGGAATCTGCTCTGTCTCCAAAACACACGAAGTAAGCTCGATTGCAATTCTTCTCAAATCTCCGAATCGCCACGAATCAATTAAATCATTAGCTAAACTCAAAGTATTTCTTTCAATAGTCATCTTGCTCGAGAATAAAAATCACCTGCCTGCCGGCAGGCTGGTCTGCTAGTTTTCCGACTTTACCCCGATTTAATCGGGGTTTACGGTTGCGGCACAGCGAGGGATTTACACCCTACTTCCTTTAACACAGATTAGTATTAAACATATTCTCAAGTGGTAAACTTGTAAAGATAACAAACTATATAAAAAGATTCACCGTGAAAATGTGAAATACTTGATTAAATCTCTTCACGATATAAGCTTAAAGTAATGCAAGAACATCCAGTACCCCAACAAATTTCATCATATAGCTTCAAATTAGTCGGAGATATGACTCTTAAGCAATTTTTTGAAGTTGCAGGCGGAGTTGGTGTTGGAATTCTTTTTTACATCACAGGTCTTCCAGGAGTTATAAAGTGGCCCTTGATTCTTATCTCAGTTATCACAGGAGGAGCACTTGCTTTTATCCCTTTTGAAGAGCGTCCTCTAGAACAATGGATTTTTGCCTTCTTTAGATCAATTTACTCTCCAACTCTTTTCTATTGGAAAAAGTTAGAAGCTCGCCCACAATATTTCCAAAAGGAATTGCCAGTTATTCCAGAACAGTTTCAAAAACCAAAAGAACAAGTTCAAGAAATTGAAGCAATAAAACCAGAAATTCTAGCTCAAATTCAAAAGAAAGAAGTTCAAAAAGCAGACACACAAACTCAAAACTTTCTTTCAAATCTTGAAAATACCGAAAAAGCTTTTCTTTCTCAAATCAACAATCTTTTTAGCCTCAATCTTGTTCCTCCAAAGCCTTCTAAAGTTCACCCCGATTTAATCGGGGAAAAACCAAGCCTTACAGTTCCACCAACCTTAAAAGTTGCCGTCTCCCCTTCTTCAAACATTCCCAAAGTTGAAAAAGTTATAATTCCAGCCCAAAACGTACAGGTCAGTAAAGTCTCAAAAACTTTAAAATCAAATCCTATTTTGGATGCCATGCAGGCTCAATTTACAACTAATGTTCCTTCAATGCCAACTCAGTCAAATACAATAACAGGACAAATTCTAGACACAACAGGAAAAATAGTAGAAGGCGCAATAATAGAAATTCGAGATGCTGCAGGCCGTCCAGCTCGTGCACTTAGAAGCAACAAGGCAGGACATTTTCTTATAAGTATTCCTTTTTCTAATGGAAAATATGAAATAATCGTAGAAAAAGAGGGTTTAGCATTTACCCCTGTCAGCTTTGAAGCAACAGGTGGCATCATTCCACCAATTCTCATAAAAGCAGATAAAGAGGTTGTAATAAAAGATATTTTCCAAAATGAAAAGCTTTAAAAATTTTACAAACAAAATACCAATATTAAATATTCCAGATGTTCCAATTGTTGCAACAACCCAAGATCATCTTCCAATTGAAGATATTGTAGATAACATGCTTATCTACAAAGATGGTGGAGCAGCAATTGTATTAGAATCAACATCTTTAAACTTTGGTCTTCTCTCTGATAACGAGCAAGAAGCAGTAATCGCAGCTTACGCAGCACTCCTAAATAGCCTTTCCTTTTCAATTCAAATTCTAGTCCGATCTCAAAGAAAAGATATTTCAAATTACTTACAGTATTTAGAAAAAGAAGGAGCAAAAATCCAAAATCCCAAACTCCAGGTCTTAATGACTGGTTACAGAAACTTCATATCAGAAACTATTAAAAAGAAAAATGTACTAGGAAAACGCTTTTTTATAATTCTCATGTTTTCTTCTCTAGAGCTGGGAGTTACAAAATCCTTTATGGCTTTCACTAAAAGATCAAAGATCCTTCCTTTTTCAAAAGAATATGTCATAAAAAAAGCAAAAATCACTCTCTATCCCAGAAAAGACCACATTACCCGCCAGGCATCTCGCTTGGGTTTAAAACTCAAAGAGTTAGATTCAAACGAGTTGGTAGAATTATTCTATGATATCTATAATCCAAAGCCACCGGCTACATCAATAAGAGAGGAGAAAGATGAATCCACAACAATCACAAGCTAATCCACCAGTCAAAGTTAAATGGGTTCCTCCAAAATCAGAAAAGCCACCCATTTCAGATCTTCAAAAAGAAATTGAAGAGAAGAAACTAGTTCCAGAGGATCTAATTTCTCCACCAAATCTAGAGGTTGATTTTGATTTCATAAAAATTGGGGACGTTTATCTTCGAACCCTTTTTATAGGAGGCTATCCCCGCTTTGTAACAGCAGGCTGGCTAGAACCAGTCATTAATTTCAATCACTCAATGGACATTTCTTTTTACATTTATCCAGTCGAGGGAAAATCCGTTCTTGATGACCTTCGTCGAAAAATTGCAGAAATGGAAGCAGAAATCTCCACTGACTTGGAAAGAGGAAAAATTGTGAATCCATCAACTACAGCCAAACTGGAAGACGCCAAAGTTTTACAAGATCAACTTGTTAAAGGCATTGAGCGCTTCTTTGAATTTTCTTTCTATATCACAATTCCAGCCCCGTCTTTAGAAGAGCTCAACCACTTAACTCGTCAAGTTGAATCCACCCTAGGAGCTTTATTAATTGTGGCAAAAAGAGCAGCACTTGATATGGAAAATGGCTTTGCATCAACTGCTCCCTTTGGAATTGACAGATTAGCTATAACAAGAAATATGGATACAACCTCTCTTGCAACGACTTTTCCCTTCACCTCAGCTGAACTTTCATCAGATGAAGGAATTCTCTATGGAATAAACCCTCAAAACGATTCATTCATAATTTTTGACCGTTTCTCTTTGGAAAATTCAAATATGACAATTTTTGCAACCTCTGGAGCTGGAAAATCAACGAGCTACAACGATCCTGTTCTTTTTGACAATGGATCCGGTCCAAAGTTAGAAAAAATTGGAAAACTCATAGAAAATTTAATGCAAAAAAATAAAATCACACAATTAGATCAAGAGTCTGAGGGTGTAATTAATCCTAATCTAAAAATATTTAGTTTTGATAAAAATCTTAAAACAAAATGGTCAGACGTAAAAATCGCTGCCAGAAAATTGTCGCCAAACGATATGTACCAAATCATAACTCAAAGTGGCCGCGAAATTACAATAACAGGTGATCATTGTCTGGTAGCACTAAAAAACGGTAAGGTAGTAACAATCAAAGGGAAAGCCGCAAAGATTGGCAATTACCTACCAGTACCAAGGCTAATTGAAAATTTAGAAGTTAAAAACAATTTTTCTCAAGAATTATTGACTCTATTGGGACTAATAACTAGTGAGGGGCATACAAGAAAGGAGTTTGTTTCAATATATAATACAGACAAATTCGTACTAAAAAAGATCGAGAAATGCGCTCTTAAACTAGGTTTCTATGTCTCCCCAATATCTAAAGACAAAAAAATTAGAGGGTATTACTTAAGACCAGCAGACAAAGCAAGAATTTTAATTAAAAAATTTGGTGGTTTTGGAAGTTCAAAAGAAAAAAGAGTGCCTTCAATAATATTTTCTCTTCCAAATAGCGAAATTGCCCAATACTTAAAAGCCTACTTTGAAGGAGATGGTGGTTGTGAAGACCACGAAATAACTGCAACAACAAAGTCAAAAAACCTTGCTTCAGATCTCTCTTATCTTCTCTTGCGCTTTGGAATAATTGCAAGAATAAAAACTAGAAAGAAAGCGGCAACAAATACTGTTGCCAAAACAAAAAGAAAATATTATCGAGTATCAATTTCTGGACAAGACAACATCAAAAAATTTATTGACAACATAGGATTTTTGACTGAAGAAAAAAATACCAAGGCACAAAAACTACTGAAAGCTGGCAACACTAATGTTGATATAATTCCAGAGATTGAGTCCATTTTCAAAGAAATATACCCCATACTCTACAATTCAGAAATTCCTGCACCCCAAAAGTTTTCAGAAATCAAACTAGGAATTTTTAAACCCTCGCGCCAAAACCTGTTAACCGTCATCGCTGAAATCGAAAAAAGAATCCAAGAAATCAAATCTTTAGAAACAGATGGACTGTCTACTCTTAATACCTTAAAAATCTTAGAAGCAAAACGTCCACCCAAATTAAAGCCTGCACTTAAAATTATAAATACTGAGTATGGTTATAACTACACCCAGAAAGACATTACAGGAGCAGTCTATAGAAGCTTTCAAAAAACAGGTGAATCACTTATTAGATTCGATAAGTCACTTTGGTCAGCTATAACACAAGTAAATCAAAATCCTCTATATCAAAAAGTACTTAATGCCCGAGAGTTTATAAATCAAAAATACGAAGAGAAGAAATTTAAATTAAAAGAGATAAAAGAAAAACTATCTTGGCTCAAAACTTTAGCGAACTCAGACCTTTTCTGGGATCCAATTGTAAAAATCAAGAAAATAAAATCAAAACATAAATATGTATATGACCTGGAAGTAGACAATGCAGTTTTTATGGCTGGTCATGGTGGTCTTTTTATTCACAACTCTTTCTTTGTCAAACTTGAAGCTCTCCGCTCTTTAATGCTTGGAACTCAGATAATAATTCTTGATCCAGAAAACGAATACAAAACTCTCTGTGAAGCCGTAGGTGGCGAATTTATTACTTTTTCTTTTTCCTCTCCTTCAAAAATTAACCCTTTTGACCTTTCAACAGTTTACGAAAAAGGTGAAAGTGCATTAGGTCTTAAAATTCTCTCTCTTCACTCGCTTTTTAAAATCATAATGGGTGCTCTTACTGCTACCCAAGAAGCTATGCTTGATCGTGCAATAATTATGACTTACAAAGCAAAAGGAATAACTCAAGACCCTGAAACCCAAACAAAAGAGCCTCCTTTAATGGAAGATCTTTATAAGACTCTTATCGGAATGGAAGTTGCAGATGCGCTTGACATGGCAGCTCGTATTGAAAAATTTGTTAAAGGCTCATTTGTTGGAATTTTTGATCAGCAAACAAATGTTGATATCAAAAACCCATTCACAGTCTTTTCAGTCCGCGATCTTCAGGATGCACTTCGCCCTATCGCCATGTTTATAATTCTTGATTTTATCTGGACCAAAGTCAAAAAAGATTTAGCTCGAAGATTAATGATCGTCGATGAGGCATGGCACATGATGCGCTATGAAGACTCCGCCCAATTTTTATGGTCCATCGTCAAACGCGCCAGAAAATACTATCTAGGAATCACTACAATCACTCAAGACGTCGAAGATTTCTTAAGTCAGGACATTGGAAAAGCCGTTGTCACAAACTCAGCGCTTCGCGTTCTTCTTAAACAATCCCCTGCAGCAATTGATCGAGTCGGAGAAATTTTCTATTTATCCCAAGGTGAACGCCAACTTCTGCTAGCAGCAAATGTTGGAGAAGGGATTTTCTTTGCAGGACCCCATCATGCACCAATCAGAGTTGTCGCATCCCCTGAAGAATACAAACTTATTACAACCAAGCCTCAAGAGCTTGTTACACAAAGCCAAAAACCAAAAGGGAGTGAATTTTCTCCATCAGAAGTAGTCACTGTAGTTAAAGAGTTCAATAAAACATAAATGGCAGAGGAAAAAAAACAACAAAACACCCGAAACGCAACTAAAACAGCTTCTGCAGCAACCGGCATAGCAGCAACTTGGGTCACTCGAGCAGCACTTCTAGCTACAGGAGTCGGAGAAGCAATAGGTCCCCTACTTGAACCCCTAGCAAGAGCAATAGGAGCTTTAGTATCCAAAATAACAAGAGAGGTATCGAAATACATTAAAAAACATCCCATTGCTGCTGGAATTGCAGCTGGAGGATTTGTTCTCCCTGCCCTTTTGGCTGGCACAACCGGAGCAGTCGCATTAACCACTCCATTGTTAGTCGCCGGAGGTGTTTTTTTTATATCTGCAATTTTTGGAGGAGTAATTCTTGGAGCAGTCTTTGCTGGATTTATGGCTGCTTTTTTAGGATTCATAATATTTCTTGCGATTACAATTTTTATAATTAATTCAGGAGCGTATCTTGTTCCTCCAGCCCCACAATTAGGAAGCTCTATAGGAAACCTTCCACCAGGTTCCACAGCTATCTCAAATCCTTACATAGAAGTAACTAAAATAGCAGATCCTCCAGGTCCTTTCCAAAACGGAGCTGTCCCAAACCCTATAACTTACACAATTACAATAAAAGCTAAACAAGGAGCTTTAATAAACCCCCGCTTTGACAATAAATGTAACGTTCTCACAGCCAGATCTAACAGCACTTCTGATGTAATTAGAGAAACTAACCCAATCTGTCCAGCTCCAATTCCAATAGGCAACACTCCACAAACAATAGATCCTGGATCCAGTGGTTATACATTTAAATATACAGCCGACTACACTTCCAGTGCTTTTACTGATGCTCTAGTTACAGATACCTTTACAGTTACTGCAACTGTAGAAGGGGTCAGTGACCAAACAGCAGCAGCAACCGCAGGAATTGTAATAGGTAATCCACCAGCTCAATGTCCAAATGGCTGGCCAATTCTTCCGCAGGGAAGCGAAAGATTTTTATCTATAATACAAGGGCCTTATGGTCTTTATTCCCACTCAAGAATTGAGGCAATTGACGTTGTAGCTTCAATAGGCCATTCAATAACCGCACGAAATTCTGGAACTGTAACGGCTTACAACACACCAGCGGATGCTTATGGAAAACATGTTGTAATATCGTCTGTTTGTAACGGTAAAAAATACAATACTATATTTGGACATCTAGACATTATATCCGTAAGAACTGGAACAACAGTATCTCTAGGCACTATAATAGGATATAGTGGAAACAATGGACATAGCGATATTCCCCACCTTCACTACGAGTTTAGCCCCCCATTGCCAAATGTTGCCGTACCAATGTCCCAACCATTTATTCCTAAAAATGTCAAAAAATATTGCTATTATCTAAACCCTTGTGACGCAACTGTGCCGTAATTAATGTCTTAAAATATGAAAAAGAAATTCTTTATCTTTATCTTTATAATTTCTGTAATCTTCTTGATTTTTATTTATTTTAAATATATAAAAAACAGAGGAGTTGCTCCCTATATACCTACCCCAAAAATCACAAACTATTTAAAAAACCAAATCCCTATAGAATTATCTCTAAAAGAAAGCGATTTCAAAATGCCACAAAGCGCCCGCCCTTTAGATAACCAAAATACAAATCCGATAACAGACGAGCAAGCAATGCTATATGGCAAAAATGCTGGTTTCCAAAATGAACCAATCATTGCAGATGACGTATTTGATGGAAAAACATTCATTTGGAGTAACGAAAAAGAAGCCCTAACAGTTTACTCTCAATCATCTACGATAAAATATTCTTTAAACACACAAGACAGAAATGGAGCTAGCAAAAAACCCAAAGACGAACTAATAAAAATATCTAAAGAATTTCTAATATCCAAAGGCCTCTTAAACTCTAAAGAATCTTCAGAATTCTCTTATATTACTTTTCTGAAAAATAGACAGCCTGATGGATTTTATCCCACAACTGAAAATGACGCGGATTTCTATCAAGTCAACTTCGCACCTATATCTGGTGGTAAAAAAATTCTCACCCTAGATCCCGATGCCTCTCCGATAAATGTCTGGATTCTTCCAGATGGCACAATAACCAAAGCTATAGTAATTCGTTTGGGACATGTAAAAGAAGCTACTACCTCTTATAAACTAAAAAATTATCAAGAGCTAGTAGGTTCCTTAAATAACGCTACAATAGTCAGCCTAGATAATGGAAATGCTGGTCTTGTAGAGACAGGAAATGAAGTCAAAAAAATAACAGTTAACCAAATAGAGCTCGTATATCTTATCGACACCCCCAAAAGTAAAATCTTCCAACCTGTTTACCTTCTAAAAGGAGACGCAACGCTCAAAGATGGTATAACTACAATAAACACAATGCTTTATCTCCCTGCAATTTCATATCTCCCTTAAATCTTCACAGGCATAATTAAATGAAGAAAATCTGGGTTTTTAGAATCTCTAAATACTCCAGGAGAAGCCGAATCGTTAAGTCCAATTTCAACTTCCTCTGACTCGCATATTCCCAAAAACTCTTCCAAGAATCGGTAATTATAGGAAATAGTTAGACCAACCCCTTCAACTCGCGCATCCATTTTCGTTTTCTGCTCACCACTCTTTGCACTTTGCGAAGAAATTTCAACGTTATTCTCGTTAACAGTTATTTTAATTATATTAGCCGAGTCGCGAGCAAACGCCGATGCAAGCTTTATTGCTCGAACAAAAGTCTCACGATCAACATATACTTTTGTAGCAATACTCTTGGGGATTATTTTTTCGAAATTGGGAAAATCTCCTTCTATCACACGACTTGCAATTACACTATCAGAAAAAGAAAAAAGAGCTTGATTTTCCTCCTCTTTAAAATCAAGATAAATTTTATGACCAGTTTCGTCTTTAATTCTTATTATCTCAGAAAGAACGCTTCGAGGAATTGTAATTCTTTTTGTTAAGTTTAATTTACTATCCTTAAACGAAATCCTTGAGAGCCTAAACCCATCCGACGAGACTAAAGACAAAACTCCCTTTTCAAAAATAAACAAAACTCCAGTCAAAATCGGTCTTGTTTCATCTTTTGAAGTAGCAAAAATAATTTTCGAAAGAGAATTTAAAAGGGTCTCTATATCAAGTTCAAATGCGTTTTTAGAGAGCTCTCTGGGTACAACCGGGAATTCAGACGAAGAAAGACCACTTACTCTTCCAGAAAACCCCTCAGAAAAAATTTTAACTCCCTCCTTTTCAGATTCAATCAAAACACTTCCATGAGACAAGTTTGCAATTATTTCAAAAATAACTTTTGCATTAACACTGATCTCCCCTTCCTGAAGAATTTTTGCCCCAATATTTTTACAAATAGATGCCTCCAAATTTGTTGCCAATATTGAAAGCTTACCTTTTTTAGCTTCTAAAAGTATGTTTGATAAAACTGGCAGAGCTGCTCTTGTTGAAACAAAGCGAGAAGTAAGATTTAATGCACCAGAAAAATCCTCCTGAAGAATTTCAACCTTCATATTGTATTTATTATCATAAAACTAGTAGTTGTAGTAGTAGGAACTGTGGATATGTGGATATTTACGCCCGTCCAATCTCAAAAATTTTGTTGATAACCCTCTTAGTTTTTATGAATAATTTTGTTGAAAGTGATTTTTAAATCTGTGAATAAGTTGATAACCTTACTATAACGCACTTTTTATCCCCAAGATATCCTCTCTTAACTTAGAATCGAGTGAGGATAATTTGGTGATAGTTGTTACAGCATGCATAACAGTTGAGTGGTCCCTTCCTCCAATAAGTCCTCCAACATCAGCGTAAGGCATGTGCAGTTCAGATCGAAGTAAATACATTAGAATTTGCCTAGGCCTTGCAACCATTCGCGCACGAGCTGGTCCCATCAATGCTTTTTTGTTTACTGAAAAATGAGAAGAAACAGCGTCGATTATTGCCTCAGGTGTGGGAATTCTTCTTTTTCCGTTTACATCAAGTTTTTCTTTTCCTAACAAATTTGAAACAAACTCCTCAGATATCTCAACCTGCCTGAATTTAAGTTCAGATGAAAGTTTTATCAAAAACCCTTCAATTTTTCTCGGGGAATCAAGATTTCCAGAAATCAAAGAAACATAATTCATTTCAAGATCTAATCCTTTCTCTTGTGCCTTAATTGAAGTAATTGCACATCTAAGTTCAAAGTCAGGATTTCCCACATCAACAATAAGTCCAGCCTCAAATCTACTTCTTAATCTTTCCTCAATTCCCATAAGCTGATGAGGTGGTTTATCAGAAGTTAAAATGACCTGCCCCCCTGCCCCTGTCACAGCATTAAATGTATGGAAGAACTCCTCCTGTGCAGCATCTTTTCCAGCAATAAATTGAATGTCATCAACAAACAAACATTTAAGTTTTCTGTATTTCTCTCTAACGTTTTGTGTGGTTTTATTTCTTATTCCCATAACAATATCATTGGTAAAATCCTCACCAGTACATAGTAAAACTTTGAAATCCATGTTTTTTTTCAAAACACTATACCCAACTGCATTCATAAGATGAGTCTTCCCCACTCCAACTCCTCCCCAGATAAAAAGTGGATTATAAGAAGAGCCAGGATTTTTTGAAACAGCATCGCAAGCTGCCCAAGCCATTTGGTTTGAAGAAGAAACTGCATAGTTCTCAAAAACCTGACTTGGTCTAATTCTTGATTGGTTAAGTCTCTCAACAAAATAAGTGTTATCCATTTCAACTTCAAAAAGTGGAGTCTGTGCTTGAGTGTTCGTGTTCAAACTCGACTCAGGCTGTTTTATGACAAATACCAAATCGCACGGGAATCCCAAAGCTGAAGTTAAGCTGTCTTGAATTAGTCCAAAATATCTGCTTTCTATTGTTGCCTTGACAAAAGAAGATAAACATCCAATTTCAGCAATATATCTATCCCCTCCTTTCTTCTTCAAGCTAACAAGGTGTGTTTTGCAAATCCATGTAGAAAAAACTGCAGACGAAACAGAAACCTTGACACTTCCAAGCACTTGATTCCATATTTGATTTTTGTCAGGTTTCATAACTTGTTTTCTTTGTAATAAGTTATCCACATTGAGTCAACTATCAAAAACAAAATCTCTATGATATAATCTCACAAATGTCGACCAAAAGAACTTATCACCCTAGTAAAATCAAAAGGCAAAGAAAGTTTGGATTTAAAGCTAGAAATAACAGTAAAAGTGGTAAATTAGTTTTAAAACGAAGACGCCTGCACGGCAGGAAAAAACTTAGTGAGTAAAAATGCTCCCCCGCCAAAATAGACTTAAAGGTGTAAAAAATTTTAAAGAAGTTCAAAAAAAAGGAAAAGTAATAAATTCAAATTCCTTCGGTCTAGCTTATCTCAAAAGAGAAGACGAAAAACCATCTAGATTTGGTTTTGTAATATCCACAAAAATCAGCAAACTTGCAACTCTGAGAAATCGAGCCCGCCGCGCTCTTGGTGAAAAAATTCGCCAATCAAGTAAAAATATTAAAGATGGTTATGATTGTATTTTTCTTGCAAAACCTCCAATTATAAAAACTTACACTCAGGACTTAATGAAAGAAGTGGAAGAAATTCTCACCAAAGCTAAAATCTACAAATGAAAAAGATAGTTGTAACTTACCAAATTTTTTTTTCCAAAAGCGTAAGGATTCTTTTTGGCCCTGGTTGTAGGTTCACTCCAAGCTGTTCAGAATACGCACGACTTGCAATTGGCAAACACGGTATCTTTCATGGTACAATTATAGCTTGTAAACGCCTCATGCGCTGCCATCCATTTAGTGGTCGCTCAGGCTTCGATCCAATATGAATATTTTCACTTTACTTTTAACCCAACCTCTGGCGAATGGCCTAGTTCTTTTCTATAAAGTTTTAGGTGAAAACATGGGTTTAGCAATTATCGGCTTCTCTCTGTTGCTTAGGGTTATCTTAACTCCTCTTACAAAACCTTATCTTGAGTCTATGAAAAAAATGCGCGAAGTAGCTCCCCAACTCGAAAAATTAAAACAAAAACACAAAGGCGATAAAACCAAACTAATGAAGGCACAAGCCGATTTCTATAAAGAAAAAGGAATCAATCCTTCAGCAGGATGTCTTCCTCAAATTCTTCAAATAATCGTTTTAATTGCTCTTTATAATGTATTCACAAAAGCTTTGGTAGATGGAGGTATTGTCACAAACAATTTTAACTCTCTTCTTTATGCCCCTCTGAAATTCATTGAAGGGGCAAAAATTAATACTCAATTCTTATATCTAAACATCTCAAAGCCAGATGTCATAAATGTTGGACTTCCTTTTTCTCTCCCTGGTCCAATTTTAATTCTCGCTGCTCTCTCGCAAATGATATCTGCTAAAATTGCCGCCCCCTATCTTGAACTAGAAGAAAAAATGGCTGCAAAAACACCCAAAAAAGAAGATGACTTTCAAGTAGCCATGCAAAACTCTGCAATTTACACTTTTCCCTTAATGACAATTCTAATTGGAGTTCGCTTTCCGTCAGGACTCGCCCTTTATTGGCTCTTGTTTTCACTCTTCCAAACTCTCCAGCAATATAGAAGTACAGGCCTTGGAGGCCTCACCCCTTGGCTAAAACGCCTAAATCTGCTAAAATTGCCCCACAATGACAAAAAAAGTCGAAAATCAAAAAATAATTAAAGATCTCCTCGAAAATCTTTTGGATCTTCTTTCAATTCAATGCGAGTTTAAAATAGAAAAAATTGACCCTGGTTCAGAGGAAGAATCCTACAATGTAAAAATCGAAACCAAGAACCAGGATGAAGGCTTGCTTATTGGCACTCATGGTGCAAATCTTCAAGCCATCGAGTCTTTTATGAATTTAGCAGTCCGTCAACAAAAAGGTGAATGGCTTCGTGTAAACCTCGAAATAGGGGATTGGCGTAAAAAACAAAAAGATAGTCTTGTCTCACTTGGTGAACAAGCTGCAAAAAGAGCAAAAGAGACAGGGGAGCCACAGTTTCTTTACAATTTAACTCCACAACAAAGAAGAGAAATTCATGTAAGCTTAAAGGAAAATGATGAAATTGAGACCTATTCAGAAGGTGAAGGCGAAAATCGCTATCTGGTTATCAAATCCCGATAAATTAGTTTTCAGTCTACTTCTTCTTTTTCTTCCAACTCAGTTAGCTTTTCACTTTTGGCCTGATTGGGCTCTTGTTTATGGAATCCGAGTCGATTATCTTGCTCCCACCCTTTATTTTACAGATATTTTAACTTTTGTATTATTAGTTCTCGTTGCTAAAAAAATCCATCTTTCTAAAAAGTTTTTGCTTTTAATTTTCATTCTCTTTAACATTGTTTTTGCACACATCGCGCAAATCGCTGTTCTTTATTGGCTCAGATTTTTGGAGGGCTATTTTTTAGTTTTCTATGTTTCGAAAAACAGAAAAGAAATCTTAAAGAATTTAGAGACCCCACTTTCTCTTGCAATAATTTATGTGTCACTGATTGCTTTTGGACAATTCTTTTTACAAAAAACAATAGGAGGTCCTCTTTACTGGCTAGGGGAGAGAAGTTTCAATTCATCTACTCCTGGTATTGCTCTAGCAAATTACTTTGGTGAAATTCTCATGCGACCTTATTCAATTTTTCCACACCCAAATGCTCTTGCTGGTTTTCTAGCAGTTTCAATTTTTCTGCTTATTTCACAAAAAACAAAAAAAATCACTACAAAAACTTCTATAATTTTCGCAGTTTTAGTAATTTTTCTCACTTTCTCAAAAACAGTCTGGTTCGCAAGTTTATTTTGCTTGATTATTCTCTTACTTAGAAAACACCTTAATTTAAAATTCCTAAAAATTATTCTTTTCTCAATTATTACTTTTACCTCCTTATTTTTTGCTTTTGGTAAATCTCCTTCAAAATCAGAAGGAATTTATAAACGATTTGAACTTTCTCGTGTATCACTAAAAATTTGGGAATCACAGCCAGTTTTTGGAGTAGGTCTAGGTAATTCAATAACCCTTCTCCCAACTATTGCGCAAAAATATCCAAAAATTATTTCACCTTCAGTCTCATGGTGGTTACAACCAGTTCATAATATCTATTTGTTAATTCTTTCAGAAACAGGTCTTGTAGGTTTTTTGCTTTTTCTTTATTTAGTAATTAGAATATTTAGAAATTCATTAAAAATTAAACCTGCCTTGCCGGCAGGTAGGAATTGGAAATTAGTAATTTCAATCATGCTAATTTTATTAACAGGATTGTTTGACCACTATTGGCTTACAATTCATCAGAATTTTTTGTTAGCATCAATTCTGTTAGGTCTACTAACATGACAAACATAAAAATATTTACAGATGGGGGAGCGCGAGGAAACCCTGGTCCCGCTGCTTCTGCTTTTGTGGTGTTTGACAGTACCGATAAAGAAATTTACAAAAGTTCAAAATTTATTGGACTTACTACCAACAATGTTGCGGAATATAAAGCTTTATTAATGGCACTTGATTGGCTTAAATTCTTCCAAAATTTAAAGGATTTAAATTTAATAAATTTTTATCTTGATTCCGAATTGGTTGTCAAACAACTAACAGGTATATATAAAATCAAAAGTCCTGATCTAATTCCATTAACATTAAATATTAAAGAGCAAGAGAAGTTGATTAATAAAAAAATTATTTATCAACACATACCAAGAGGTCAAAATAAATTAGCTGACAAACTTGTAAACCTTGCATTAGATAAAGAGCTTTCTTCACATAAATAAGTTCACGTCGCCGAAGTTTTTAAATGTTTTATCGTGCCGAGAAAAGCCTCATTTAATAGTGAGGTAAAAAAAGATATGATTAACAAAGTATGCTAGCAACGATCTTTTCCGATGAAAGTATATTCTCTTTACATCTTCAAAAACTGCTTAAAAAAACTAATTGCAATATTCACGTCTCCGGTCAGGAGAATGATATTCCTCAAGAAACCAACTACTTATTCGTAATCCTATCTACTCCTACAAAGATATCAACTAAACTATCTGGACCGTTAAATAACAATCACATAAAGTCATGTATTATTGTTTTAAATTCTTCAAATAAAATTGACACAATCGACTTTCCAAAAACTCCAATTATTTATATAGGAAATGATGCGGATAAAGAATTAGTTAGCGGCGAAATAGTTAAAAAAATCTTTTCTTTTGGTTTTGAAAATAAAGAAAATTTTTTCGGAAATCAACTTCCTTATAAAAACCTAACAAAGACAAAGAAAGAAAAGATAACTAAAAACAATAAAATTTATTTAAGATCTATTCTCTTTCTAACAACAATTTTGTTTTGGTTTTTGACTCTTCCTTTTCTTTTAATCCCCATATCTTCATCAACACTTTTACTTTCTTATTTTTTAATAACTCAAAAAAATTTTCCTCTAGCCAATCTAAGTTTACATACAACAAAACTTCTCTCAGAAGTTTCATATAATGAGTTAGTTTCTTTAAGTAATTTACCTCTTATATCTGAAGGTTTTAATCTCCCCAAAAGAGTCTCTGCTGCGGAAAAAGAAATTTCAGAAATTGGAATTAACTCTATTGACTCCTATGAAATTCTTAAAAATTCCTTTGCAAATTCTCTCAACAAAAAAGACTACGATTTAATAAAAACTAAAAACAACCTTCTCAAAAACGTACAAAAGATAAATGATAATATTTCGTCTTTGGAAAATGAACTTTCCTTAATTCCATATACCAAAAACTTTATTTCAAAAAATGAAAAATCAATTGGCTATATAAAATCCTTTCTAAACCTTAGCGAAAATTTTTTAATTTCAGCGCCCTCTATCTTAGGAACCGAAAAACCAAAAACTTACTTAATTCTTTTTCAAAATTCTTCTGAACTTCGCCCCACAGGAGGTTTTGTTGGTTCTTTTGCATTAATTACCTTTGAAAAAGGAAAACTTTTCAATTTGGAGGTTTATGATATCTACGATGCTGACGGTCAACTAAAAGGTCACGTAGACCCTCCAAATCCACTCAGAACTTATTTAAAAGAGGGTGGCTGGTACTTTAGAGATTCTAACTGGAATCCTGATTTTCCTTCTTCTGCTAAGGTAGCCGCTTGGTTTCTTGATAAGGAAATGGAAATCAAAGTCGATGGCGTAGTTGCAGTTGATTCAGAATTTATAATTTCCTTACTTCAAAAAATAGGCCCAATAAATTTACCTAACTCAAATCTTCAAATTACTTCTCAAAACTTTTACGAAAAAATAAATTCCCAAATAGAAAACAATTTCTTTCCAGGCTCAAGAAATAAATCCAATCTTCTAAGTGATCTTTACAAAACCCTTATCCAAAAAGTATCAACCCAAGGCCTAAGCTTCGAATCTTTAGCTCGTTTGTCTCTAAACGCCCTAAGTCAAAGGCACATTCAAATTTACTTTAATGATGTCCCTCTGCAAAAAACACTATCCGACTTAAATTGGGCAGGGGAGATTAAAAAAACTTCCTGTTTCGACTGTGACAACATTACTATTTCTTTGGTTGAAGCTAATCTAGGAGTGAACAAAGTCAACCCCTTTATTGAACGGGAAGCTTTTCTTTCACAAAAAATACTAGACAATTTTATAGAAAACTCCCTAATCGTTAATTTCACAAACAAAAATAGCACACTTGCTTACAAAAACTATCTAAGATTAATTACTAATAAAGACACTACATTTGATGGAGTTTTAGTTCAAAATCAAAAAATCACGCAAACTTTAATTCCCGAGCTCGAAGAGCATGATTCAAATTTTACGTCAGCAGGTGTATTTGTTGAAATAAATCCCAAATCACAAACCTCAATTAAATTTTCCTGGAAAACAAAATCATTGAAGGACAAAAAATCATTTTTGATAAGAAAACAAGCGGGGCTAGTAGATGAGCCTATGACAATAAAAATTGAAAACAATAAGAATTTAAGCTATACTAGTTCCTTACTAGAAGATTTTATATATGAGTACTCAAAAAATTAAAGCAGAGAATAGAAAAATAACCGGCCGAAAAGTAAAAGCCTTAAGAAGTCAGGGAATTCTTCCAGCCAATATTTTTGGTAAGAAAATCAAGTCAGTTGCTATTCAAGTTGATTATAAGGATTTTGAAAAGGTTTACCATGAGGTAGGGGAAACAGGAATCATAGAAATAATACTTGCTAAGAAAACTCTCCCAACCTTAATTAGCAATCTCCAAAAAGATACTGTAACCGGGAAAATTATTCACGCAGATTTCCACTCTATCGATCTTAAAGAAAAAGTTACTGCAAAAGTTCCAGTTGAGATAAAAGGCGAGTCACCAGCTGTAAAGAATGGTTTAGGCACAGCCGTTCAACAACTTGACGAAATAGAGATTGAAGCTCTTCCGACAGATATTCCTGAAAAATTTGTTGTTGATATTACATCTCTTGAAAATGTTGATGATGGAATTTATGTAAAAGATATTAAGTTTAGTAAAAAGATCGAAGTCAAAGAAGATCTTGAAAAGATTGTTATAAGTGTTCAACCTCTTCAAAAAGAAGAAGTAGTAGTTGTTGCTCCTAAACCAGAGCAAGAAGCACAAGTAGAAGGAGAAACTCCCAAAGAAGAAATTCCTGCCGAAGAAAACAAAGAGGAAACTCCAAAAGAATAACTATTTTAGCTTGCCAGAAATTTCCCTAATTTTCAAAGAATTTGGATCAATTTTGAAAGCTTGGTTTATATAGTTATTACTCTCTCCTGTATTTCCAATTTGTTTTTCAAGTATCGCAAGTTTCAAATATCCATCAATGTAGGTTGGGTTCTCAGAAACAATTTTTTTCCAAAAATTTAACTCTTCCGTTAGTCGCGGCTCAGGAATTGGCTGCTCAATTGAAGCTCCTAATACTTTCTGTGTATTAAATGCTCCACTCAAAGAAAGATATGAAGCTATATTAAGAAAAGTTAAGCTTAAAAGTATCGCTGAGACTAGTGGCAGTTTCATTAAAGATCATCTTAAAATTATAAGGGCCATTTTGCCAGAGCCAAAATAGGGGAGTCAAAATGTCTCGGATCCTGAGCATATCCAAAAGACCAAATAGCCTCAGTCACAAACGGAGCAAAAGGATGGAGAAGTTTCAAAAATACAACAAGCCCTTCTCTTAACGCTTTTTCTGAAAGCTCTCCTTTCTTGCATTTCTCTATACACTCATCGCAAAACCAATGCCAAAATTCAGTATACACGCTCTCAGTAGCTTGAGAGATTTTAAAACTGTCTAAATTTTTAGTTACCAGTTTTTTTACCTCTTCTAAATGCTTATAAAACTCCTTATCTTCTCTCTTTTCACCATTCCCTTTTTTGTCCTGTATAAACCTAGAAGCATTCCAAATTTTGTTTGCAAAATTTCTCTGTCCTCGAATATTATCCTCAGAAAGTGAAACATCATTCTCTGTTAAAGCTCCCCACACAAGTCCCATACGAAGGCTGTCAGATCCGTATTTCTCAACCATACCAATAGGATCAATTACATTCCCTTTAGACTTGCTTATTTTCTGTCCCTGTTTATCGCGTATCAATCCATGGATTAAAACTTCCTCAAATGGAACTTTGCCTGTCACATACAAAGAAAGCATAATCATTCGAATTACCCAAAAAGGCAAAATATCATAAGCAGTATTCATGACCGTTGTCGGATAAAAATATTCAAAATCACCTTTTTTAGTGGTTTTAAGAGTTGCAAATGGCCACTGACCAGAACTAAACCACGTGTCAAAAGTATCTATATCTTGAACAAGTTTTCTATAAGAGCATTCACTACATTTTTTAGGAGTTTCGCCATCTGTTATTGTCCATTGACTGCATTTTTGACATTTCCATGCCGGAATTCTAATTCCCCACACAATTTGACGGCTAATATTCCAATCTCTCAAATTTGTAAGCCAATGCATTGCAACTTTCTCATATTTTTTAGTAACAAATTTAACTTTTTTATCCTTAATTGCCTTGAGTCCTAATGCTGCTAAACTTTCCATCTTTATAAACCATTGCATCATAGGCATTGGTTCAATCACGTTTTTGCATCTATAACAAACTCCAATTACATGTTTATAACTCTGGTCTATTTTTTCAATTAAGCCTTCTTTTTCAAGTTCAGCTACAACTTTCCTTCTCGCCTCTTTTATATATTCCCCTCCACCGTACTTTTCTGGAACAACATTCATTATTTTCCCGTCAGTCCCGACAACTTGAATAGAGGGAATTCCATGTTTTAGGCAAATCTCCTCATCGTTAAAATCATGTGCAGGAGTTATTTTTACAATCCCAGTTCCAAACTCAGGATCAACAAAACTATCTTCTATTATTTTCATCTCGTTGTTTGAAAGTGGATTTAGTATTTTTTCGCTCTTGAGATTCTTGTATCTTTTGTCTTTTGGATTTACTGCCAAATAAGTATCAACATAAATAGTTTCCGGTCTTGTTGTAGCAATTGTAATATGTCCTCTGTTTGCCTTGGGAAACTTTACATAATAAAGTGGATCCATTCTCTCAATATGGTTTACTTCAAGCTCGGAATATGCAGTTCCACAAAAAGTACAATAATTTACCACTTTTTCACCTCGATAAACTTTCTTTTCTTCCCAAAGTCTTTTGAAAGTTTGATAAACAATCTTTATTATCTCCGGATCAAGTGTGAATTTATGCCTGCTCCAGTCACAAGAAGCTCCAAGCTGCTTAAGCTGTTGCTTCATTGCTCCCGTGTTTTTAGATACATAATCCCAGATCATTTTGTACAAAGTTTCCCGATCATAATCAAAACGACTCTCTCCTTTTTCTTTAAGTTTTTTCTCAAATACAAACTGGGTTTCAATCCCAGCATGGTCAGATCCAGGAAGCCAAAGTGTTACATCACCTTTCATTCTGTGATATCTAATTAAAATATCCTCAATTGCAACAAATCGTGCATGTCCAATGTGGAGTGGATCATTGGCATTTGGTGGAGGCATGATAATGCTAAAAGTATTTTTGCCCTTGGTTAGGTTAGGTTCAAATACTTTATTCTTCTCCCAAAGTTCATAAATTCTGGCCTCATTCTCTTTGTGATTATAAGTCTTATCCATTTTACAATGTGCCTAATTATACTACAAACCACATGTAATTTCGCCCTTATTATTTATGGGCCGATTTCGGCCGTAATTATTTAAATTTCAGAAGTAATAGTTAGTTCAGGAATAGCGTTAATTTTTCTCCAATCAACTTTCTTGTTGTTAAAATAAGCAGCTGATGCTATGTAAGCTGCATTGTCAGTACAAAGTGAAGGCTCTGGTACAAAAAACTCTACGTTTTCAAGCTTTGAAATTTTTTCGCTAAACTTCTCCTTTAATCTTTGGTTTGCAGCAACCCCTCCAGCTAGTAGAAAACTTTTTGGTTTCAGATCTTCAATCGCTCTCACGGTTTTAATGACCAAACTATCTACAATTGCTTCTTGAATTTGCGCAGCAAACTCAACTCTCCGAAGCTTTAACTCAGAAGGACTACACTTTTGAATTTCTCTTGCAACTGCTGTCTTAAGTCCTGAAAAACTCCAATCATAATTCTGTTCATTAATCATTGGCCTAGGAAAAAGATCAAGTTTAGATTTACTTTTATTCTTCAAAGCTTCTTTTGAAATTGAAGGTCCACCTGGGTAGCTAAGCCCCAAAAGCCTTGCACACTTATCAAATGCCTCACCTGCTGCATCATCACGAGTGCCACCAATCCACTTTATTTTTCCATGGTTCCCCATCCAAACCAAATCGGTGTGTCCACCAGAAACTACCAACACCAAGATAGGAAACTCTGGATTTTTATAAGTTTCTAAAAAGTTTGCATAAATATGACCAACCAAATGATTAACTGGAATAACAGGTTTTTCCCAAAGATAAGATAAGACTCTTGCAGTTTCTATTCCCACCAAAAGCGAACCAATAAGTCCTGGTCCAATTGTCACAGCAATCGCCTCTATCTCATCGTGGTCTTGTCGTAGTGGCGTCATTGCCTCTTCTAAAACAGGGATCATACTTTTAATTTGCTCTCGTGCAGCTCTCTCCGGAATCACACCTCCAAATTTTGCTTGTATTAAAGCCGATGAAGCAACAACGTTAGAAATAATCTTTGTTCCATCTTCAATTATTGCACAAGCAGTTTCATCACAACTCGTCTCAATTCCAAGTATCTTCATGTCTTGACTCCTCTCAAAAATTTATTGCTCCAACTCTCATATTCTGAATTAAAAGTTTTCGCAAATATAGTTTGTCCATCCCGAATAACTGTGTAATCAAATTTTACTTTAGCCCCAGGAGCTTGAAAATCAACTTGTTTAACCTGTCCCGTGGGTAGTGTAGGATCATCAGTATATTCATCAGGCAAAGGAGGCTTTTGCTCAGTTATAACTGGTTTTGAAATTATCGCCTTTCTCCCGTCGCTTGTCCCATAAAGATCAAAATACAATGTGTATGTATAAAGATCAGCTCTTGCCTGAATTAGAATATAATTTCGGGTATCATTTTTTATTTTTAAATCAGGTGAAGGTGAATAAACTGTTGCATCAAGCCCAGGAGCTGAATCTTGTTCGTAATAGCCAACGCGATACGCATGAGCGGTTCTAGAAATAATAGGAAGACCAGTATTTAGTGCTGCTCTAAAAAGTGTCGTTGAAACTTGGCACACTCCACCTCCATCTCCCAAAATAGTTTTTCCATTCTCTATAATATAAGCCTCCTGATATCCAGTAAATTTAGAAACATTCCCCAATTCCTCATTAAAAGAAAAAATCTCTCCCGGTTTTATTAAAAGTCCATTAATTCTGCTTGTAGCCAAAACTATATTATGAACACGAGATGCAATAGAATGTAAAAACCTGCTTTTCCCTGATCCAATTAGCTCAGTAATTCCAAGATCGTTAGTATCAGAAATTTTACTTTTAGGCTCAATTGTTGAGATAGGAACCAGAACTTCAATATTATCTTTATCGCTTGTTTCTAAAATTTTCAAAGAATCTTTCAATTTTTTAATTAACTCGTTTCTATTAACGTAAATTCCATTTATGGGAGGCGAAAACTCAGTTACCTTTCCATTTGCAAAAATAAAAGTTGCCTCATGTGCTTCTTGATCAATCGAAGACTCTATGCTTGACACAAAATCCGAAAGATTTTTGTCTGAATAAGAACCAAATGTGAGTAAGCTTACAAGTTTTTTTCCAGGAAAATCGAACTCTTGGTCTCCACTGACAAGTTTTAAGCTTTTCTTTAAAATTCCCAAAGCCCTCGACTTCAAAACTTGAGCTTCATCTTCAGTAATGCTCGGGTCATCTACTCTTATGGAAATCTCGATCTTGTTTGAGGAAATAGGGTTTGCAAGGTATTTGTCTGTGAGGTCAATAAGGCTATTTATATCCACTTCAGCTCCTGCTGTTCCTTTGTCAATAATAATATCGCCGTTAGAAAAAGAAACAGAAGGAGAAGTGGAAGGCTTATTAAATTGAGGTGAAATGTTCTTGCTAATAAAACTCTTCAAACTATCAGAATTGTAATTATACTCAAATTTAAAATGTTTTTCCGAAAAAAGTGCTCCCCTCCCATTATAAAAAGCATTCCAAAGCGTTTTATCAAGATCATAATTTAAAGAGATATCTGAAGTGTTTAATTTAAAACTTTGACTGTCTTTATTAAAAACTATTTCACTTGGAAAGTTTATTTTTTCACTTATTAAAGATTTTGCCTCACCAAAACTTCTTCCTCCAATATAAATATCGTTAATGTAAACCAGGGGATAAGCTCTCTTGGAAAAAAAAAGAAAAAAGCCTAAAATCAAAAAAAGTAAAATCCCAAAAACAAAAACTAAAACTCTCTTGTAAATCAATTTATCTTTTGCCATACTTTGTATGATAACATCAAAATACTGCCATGAAGCAAGATAATTCCAACTCACCACAAACCAATATACCACCTACCCAGCCTGCAGCTCCGCCACCTTCACCCCAAACGCCTTTTGTTGCAGCGACTCCTCCTGTAGTAACTCCACCAACTGGGAGCAGATCATCAATTTCCAAAATCCTTCCCATTATAGGAGGTTTAATAGTTTTAGTTATTTTAGTCTTTCTGGCAATTAAGTTTGTGCCTTCAATTCTTAAAAAATCCAATCTTAGTGGGCAAACAACAATTACTTGGTGGGGCCTTTGGGAAAACGATAGCGTTGTAAAATCGTTAATTGACGAATATCAATCTCAAAATCCCAAAATTAAAATTGATTATGTCCATCAGTCAAAAGAAGATTATCGTGAACGTTTAACTAATGCCTTAGCTCAAGGAAAAGGCCCCGATATTTTCAGATTTCACAATTCCTGGGTTCCAATGTTTAAAAACACTCTTGATTCAGTTCCTCCCAAAGTCATGACTCAAGCAGATTTTTCTCAAAGTTACTATCCAGTAATAATTTCAGATTTAACAACAGCTAATGGAATAATGGGTCTACCTATCGATTTTGATAACATTGCTCTTTTCATAAATCAAGACATTTTTGACACATATGGAAAATCAGCGCCTCTAACATGGGATGATTTAAGACAAACCGCCCAAGCTCTAACGGTTAAAGATGAAAATGGAAGTATAAAACAAGCAGGAGTAGCTCTTGGCCGAACAGAAAACGTTGATCACTGGCCAGAAATTTTAGCACTTATGATGATGCAAAATGGTGTAAAGCTAAATACTCTAACTCCTTCCGATAGGTTAACAAACACCCTTTCTTTCTTCACTCTTTTTTCAAAAACAGATGATGTTTGGGATGAAACTTTGCCTCCTTCAACCGTAGCTTTCGCTAATGGAAAAGTTGCAATGTATTTTGGTCCTAGCTGGAGGGCTCATGATATTCTTACAATAAATCCAAACCTGAAGTTTAAAACATATCCGGTCCCTCAACTTCCAAAAGAGCATCCAGACGATCCAAGTATTACCTACGCAAGTTATTGGGTAGAAGGCGTTTCTAAAACAAGCCCCAACAAAGAAGCAGCTTGGGATTTTATGAAATTTATAACTAGTAAAGATTCCCTTCAAAAACTTTATACAAACGAAACAAAACAGAGAATGTTTGGAGAAATTTACCCAAGAGTCGATATGGCAAATCTAATTGCAAACGATCCCTTGGCTGGAGCGTTTGTTCGACAAGGACATGACGCTCAATCCTGGTTTCTCCAGTCTCTAACTTGGGATGGCCAAACTGGTATAAATTCAGAAATTAACAAATATTTTGAAGACGCAATTGGCTCAACCCTTAAAGGTAGCAGTCCTGATCAGGCTGTTTCAACTTTAACAAATGCCACTCTTCAAGTATTATCACAGTATGGCCTCGCAAAAGCTCCATCTCCATCACCTAAGTCGCAGTGACAAAAGTTCTATTTACTATCACAATCTCTTTGAATATCCACTTACAGCCTCTGAGCTCATCAAATGGAAAGTCACCTCAGGAATAAAACTAAAAAGAGATTTATTTTTCTCAAATAGCTCCGGCTTTTATTTTCTAAAAAATAAAGAAAATCTAATAAAAAAACGTTTTCAAAAAGAGAAAATAAGCGAAAAAAAAATCAGAATTGCCATAAAGGCAAGCAAAATCATCAAAAAAATACCTACGATTTTGTTTGTTGGTTTAACTGGTTCGTGTGCAATGAAAAATGCAACCTCAAAATCAGATATAGACTTAATTATAATAGTTAAAAAAGACACCTTATGGATAACCAGGCCTTTTGTGTATTTATTATTGGAAATATTTGGCTTTCCTTTCAGAAGATCTTTTTCTAAAAACTTAAAAGACAGACTGTGTTTAAATATTTGGCTAGACACAAAAAATTTAAGATGGAAAACAAAAAATATTTTTACAGCTCACGAAATTGCCCAAATTAAGCCACTTGTAAATCATCAAAAAACACATCAAAAATTCCTCAACAAAAACAAATGGATATTAGATTTCTGGCCAAACGCAGTCAAAATTCCTAGAAAACTAAAATTTACAAAAAATTCTTCCAAAATTGAAAATTTATTAATTCATAAATTCATTGAAAACTTAGCTTTTAAAGCTCAATATCTTTACATGAAACCAAAAATTACTAGAGAAGTGATAACAAAAAACAGGGCAATTTTCCACCCAATTAATTGGAGTAAAAAAGTAGAAAATTATCTAAATCAATGATTCCTCTTGACAGCCTCGGAGTTTCTTGTATAAAATAGCACTCGCAAGTTACAAATGCCAAAAAATAAATCAAAAAAAATCAACTTAATTCCAACTGCCGGCTATCTTCTTATTAAACAGGATGAAGATAGCAAAAAAACTTCAGGAGGAATTTATCTTCCAGATACAGCAACCACTGAAAAACCTCAAAAAGGAAAAGTAATAGCAATTGGAACTGAAGAAATTTTAGAAAACGGCACCAAAAGAAAATCTCCAGCTAAAATTGGAGATACAGTTATTTATAAAAAATGGGGCGGAAACGAAGTAAAACTTGACGATTTGGAATATCTATTTGTAAAATTCGACGATGTCTTGGCTGTTGTAGTTTAAATTCTTTTGACAAACTTTTCTTAAAAAGAAAAGTTTGAGTAATAATATGGCAAAACAAATAAAATACGGCGATGAAGCCAGAAAAAGTTTACTAAAGGGAATCGATGCAGTGGCCAAAGCTGTGGTAACAACTCTTGGTCCAAAAGGAAGAAACGTTGCTCTCGACAAAAAATGGGGAGCTCCATCCATAGTTCATGATGGAGTAACAGTAGCAAAAGATATAGAACTTCCAGACCCTTTTGAAAACATGGGCTCTCAAATCGTCAAAGAAGCAGCAAGCAAAACCAACGATAATGCTGGTGATGGAACAACAACATCAACTTTATTAGCCCAAGTAATGGCCCAAAACGGAATGAAAAATGTAACAGCCGGTGCAAACCCAATGATTGTCAAAAAAGGAATGGAAAAGGCAGTGATAAGTGTAGTCCAAGAGCTCAAAAAAATGGCAAAGCCAGTCAAAAACCAGCAAGAAATTGCTCAAGTTGCGACTATTTCAGCAGGAGATGAGGAAATTGGAAATAAAATTGCCGAAAGCTTAGAGAAAGTAGGCCGCGATGGAGTGGTCACAGTCGAAGAAGGCAAAGGTCTCCAAATTGATATCGAATACAAAGAAGGTATGGAATTTGATAGAGGTTATGCATCAGCCTATTTTGTAACTGCACCCGACAAAATGGAATCAGAAATTGAAAATCCATACATTTTACTAACAGACAAAAAGATATCTTCAATTCAAGACCTTCTGAAATTTTTAGAAAAATTCATAAAAATCAGCAAAAATCTAGTGATCATAGCAGACGAAGTAGAAGGTGAAGCACTCGCAACTTTAGTATTAAATAAGCTTCGAGGGAGCTTTAACGTTCTCGCTATAAAAGCACCTGGTTTTGGCGACAGAAGAAAAGAAATTCTAGAAGATATAGCAGTTCTAACAGGGGCAACTGTAATTTCAGAAGATACAGGAAGAACATTTGAAACAATTGAAATATCAGATTTAGGAACTGCTGATAAAGTTTGGGCAGATAAAGAAAACTGTAGGATTATAGGTGGAAAAGGTGACAAAAAAGAAATCAATGCAAGGGTCGCCATGATTAAAAAACAAATTGATGCATCTGACTCCGATTTTGATAAAGAAAAACTTCAAGAACGTCTCGCAAAATTATCAGGAGGTGTCGCTCAAATAAATGTTGGTGCAGCAACAGAGGTTGAGTTAAACGACAAAAAAGAAAGAGTCAAAGATGCAGTTGGTGCCACAAAAGCTGCAATCGAAGAAGGAATAATTCCTGGAGGAGGGGTAGCTTTGCTTAGAGCCAGAAAAAAACTTGAGACTCTAAAAGGTGATTCAATAGATGAACAGCTAGGAATAGACATAGTAAAAGATGCCCTCGAACAACCTCTTAGACATATTATTAAAAATGCAGGAGAAGATGATGGCTACATTCTTAGGAAAATCGAAGAAGAAAAAGATAAAGATTATGGCTACAATGTGATGACCTCAGAATTTGGATCAATGACAAAATTTGGAATTTTAGATCCACTTAAAGTTACAAGATCTGCTCTCCAAAATGCAGCTTCAGTTGCTCAAATGGTTTTGACAACAGAATGTCTTGTTACTGATATTCCAGAAGAAAATAAAGTTACCCCTCAAATGCCTGGTGGCATGGGCGGTATGGACTACTAAACTTTACCCCACAAACTATACTTGTAAATTACAATTCAATAATTGTAGAATTAGCTTAGAATGCCTGCTAAAACAAAAAAACCAATCAAGGTAGTAGCTCCAAAAAGAAGAGTTCGTCCAGTTGTTGAAGAAATTGAAGTTCCACAAGCAAGTTCTCCAACTCCAAGCCCAATTTCAGAAACACCACCTCCCGCTGTTCCAGAACCAGTTGCTCCTACTGTATCTCAAACTGCTCCTGAGCCAGAGCCCATAGCTCCTCAAATAAAAACAGATTCTGATCAAGCAATTGATTTTTCAGCTGAAACCGAAAAACCAAATTTTTTCAAACTGCTTTTGATTACAATTGGAGTTGCTTTAATTGTAGCTGCAATTGCAGGAAGCCTCTATGTCTATTTTTCTGGAATAAGTAAAGCCAAAAAGCAAAGCCCAACTGAAACTCCATCTTCAACCCTTCCTCCAACTCCAGCCGGAACATCTTCTCCATCAATTACTCCTTCTCCAAGTCCAATCCCAGCTGAAAAACTAAGCTCCCTTAAAATAAGCATTCTGAATGGAAGTGGCAAAATTGGAGTAGCATCAAATGCAAAATCTCTGTTAGAAAAGGCTGGCTTTACAGTTACTTCAACTGCTAACGCTCAAACTTTTGATTATACAGACACAATAATTCAGGTAAAGGGGACTATCGATGCATCAATTGTTAACCTCGTAAAGCAAACTCTTTCAAGCGATTATCAGGTTAAAGTAGGTGATCCACTCAATTCAGGAAATTTTGATATTGTAATTACTGTCGGCTCGGCAGGAAGTTAAAAGGATTCTGTGGAATATTATCTTGCCTGATCTCCAAGTGAAGATGTGTTCCAGTTGAATGTCCAGTTGATCCCATCAGTCCTAATACTGTTTTTGTCTCAACTTGTTCCCCAAGGTTTACAAAAATTTTAGACATATGCGCATAAAGTGAAGTCAAACCTCCCCCATGAGAAACAATCACAGCATTTCCGTAACCAAAAGGAGAGTATTGTATATCACTCACAAGTCCAGTCATTATAGGATGAATTTCTTCTCCAAGGTAACCTCCTAAATCAACTCCTGGATGAAATATGTAAAATCCTTGGTTAACTTTGATTGGTTCAACCGGGTTTTCAATTCCATGATTGGTTACGAGTGTAGTTTTGTCATTATTAATTACTTCTGAAAAATTTGAATTGGAAAATACTGTGTTTGAAGCTGGAATTAGTGTTGAGGCAATAACTGCGGCTGCGATATTCGGAGCAAGAATTTTATTAATTTTTTTGTGCTCAACTGCTCTCAAAAAATACACTTTCCCCTTCCCCATGAATTTGTTAAATTTATTAACAAAATGTGTAGGCTTCAGGGGCAAGATGTGTTTTTTGTTTCTCATAATAGCCTCGTGGGCATTAGAGGCTAAATGTAGGGCAGAGAGCTCAAATTATACTAAAATCTTGACCAAATTACAAGTTCAGCCATACTTCATCAATAAGTTCTTTACCAGTCAAAAGGGGCATGAGATGATCTCTTGGAAGAAATTATTCCACCAACTTCAACTCCAGAACCAACTGTCACTCTCACGCCGACTGCACTTTTTTACATCCGGAGTACAATAAAACCAAATAATTAACCTCAAAATTAAACCTATAATAGTTGACAAAAACTCATTTTTATGTTATTATTCTTATACTTGAATTGAGTTTGTTCTTGAAGAGGGCAAACTCTTTTTTTGTACATTAACAAAGAGATAGGAGCCTGAAGGCAGGAGTTTGGGTGTGAGCTTAAGCTGCTCGTGCTCAAAACCATGCCTTTAGGCAGAAGTTTGTTCTGGCACATCTGTGCCTACGCCATAGGAGGAAACCATGAGCCAGAAATTGCTGGAAGTCGTCAAGTTGCTAGTCGAAGAAACCGAAAGCTTAGTCGGCTATTTAAAACCCGACCAAGGACAAAGGTATTCCGTAGATGGTCTTGATGGACTTGATCTGGTTTCGGCCCTAAAGATTTGCGGCATATGGATGGCTGCGAATCTTGACAGGATTTCTGGCGGAGAAATTTCTTACCACATCATGATCAAACCCGAAGGGAAAACCCCAGATGGTTTGAAATGGGCAGCTTTTTCTGCCTATAACGTAGTCTCAAACTACGTAGAAGGTAAGTAATTTCTTGTTTGTCTCTGGCGGAAGCTTGGATTGATGAAATTTATTTCATCTTGTCTTTATCCTCGCTTCCGCCTCTGAACTTTGACTATTTAATAAAGTATTCAAAGCATAGAATTTTCTTCAAATCTTGACAACTATAGGAATAAAAATTATAATTCTTGTTAACTATCGGGAGAATTAAAGGGCTTTTTGCAACAGTATTGGAGTTCATTTTCCAACTCTTTACTGTAATTTTCAGTTTGCAAGCCCCTCTTAACTCTCCCGTTTTCATCTAAGTTGATATACTAAATTATATGGACCTTCAACCCGCACGAGTTTATTTATTTCAAAACCTAGAATGGATGCTCTGGAATCTATTTCTGGCTGCAATTCCTTATTTTCTTTCTCTTTATCTTTTTCGCCCTAAAACCAAAGTAACTAAAATTTGGAGTGCTGCCTTCGCAATTTTTATTCTATTTCTTCCCAATGCTCCATATATCTTAACCGACATAATCCATCTTTATACTTTAAGTTTTAAACTAGCTTCAGTTAGAGGACTTATGGCTGCAATTCTGCAATATTCAATTTTTGTAATATTAGGCGTAGCTCTTTTTCTTAAAAGCTATCAAAGATTTGAAATTTTCCTAGTTAAAAAACTCAAAATCTACGTGCTTCCATTTAGAATTACTATCTTTGCCATTTTAAGTATTGGAGTTTACCTAGGAAGATTTTACCGTTTTAATAGCTGGGATCTTTTTATAAATCCAATTTCTCTATTGCAGAATT
This sequence comes from Candidatus Woesebacteria bacterium, assembly GCA_016432525.1. Lineage (GTDB taxonomy): Bacteria > Patescibacteriota > Microgenomatia > UBA8517 > UBA8517. Next base: position 208,332 of record CP066693.1, read on the forward strand.
TAAAATATCTACTCTCAGTGAGCGGAGTGTCTTATATCGCTCTTTTTACAATAATGATCGCTCTTTTATACTACCTCTACGAAAATTTCTCCTCTTTAGCTAAACTAAAATAAGTTGCTTACTAAAATTGCATCAGCCGCCCATTTTGGTCTGGAGTCAGTCCCCATTACAGTAGAGGTTAATGTTTTCAAAAAAGGTTTTCCCGGTTTTAATATAATCGGTCTTCCAAATAAGGCAGTTGACGAAGCAAAGGAAAGAGTAAAAACTGCACTAATTAACTCAGGCATTGATTTCCCAACCCTTAAAATAATTGTAAATCTAGCGCCAGCCGATATTCCCAAAGAGGGGAGCGCCTACGATTTACCAATTGCAATTGGAATTTTAAACTCTCTAGAAATAATTAAATTACCAAATGAAAAATCATACTTTTATGGAGAGCTCTCTCTAGATGGAACTCTTCGTCATACAAAAGGAGTTTTACTTTTAGCAATAGAAGCCCGCAAAAATAAAGTAAAAAATCTCTTTGTCCCAGAAGACTCTTCTCACGAAGGAGCAGTTGTGAAAGAAGTAAATATTTATCCAGTTAAATCAATAACTGCACTAATTTCGCACTTAAATGATGGCGCTAAGATTCCTAAATTAAAACCTAAAATCGGCAAAACAAACTCAAAAAGAAAATTTTTTGTTGAGTTCGATTTCTCAGAAATTATAGGCCAAGAGCAAGCAAAAAGAGCTCTAACTATTGCAGCCTCGGGTGGACACAACATTTTTATGCAGGGCCCTCCAGGCTCTGGAAAAACAATGCTAGCTCGAGCTGTCCCAGGAATTTTACCCGATTTATTGGATGAAGAAAGTCTAGAAGTAACCAAAATTTACTCAATTGCAGCTCTAATTTCTCCCGGCCAATCTTTAATAAGAACACGCCCTTTTAGAGTTGTTCATCATACAACTTCCAGAATAGGACTAATTGGAGGAGGAAGTAATCCTCATCCTGGTGAAATTTCTCTTGCCCATCGTGGAGTATTGTTTCTGGATGAGTTTCCAGAATTTAGTCGCAGTTGCCTCGAAAGCCTTCGTCAACCCTTGGAGGACGGGGTGGTTTCAATCTCTCGCGCAGCAGGTTCAATAAAATTTCCAGCCGAATTTATGTTGATTGCAGCAGCCAATCCCTGTCCTTGTGGCTATCTTGGTGATCCCAAACGAAATTGTAAATGTTCACCACGCTCAATTATGCGCTATCAATCAAAGCTTTCAGGTCCTTTAATGGACCGCATAGATCTTCATATAAACGTCCCAACAGTTGATGTAGATAAGCTCATAAATACAGAAAAAATCAAAACTAATATTCAAAATAGTCAGTCAATTCGAAAAGAAGTAATAAGAGCAAGAAAAATTCAATCAGATCGTTTTAAAAAAGACAAAATATTTACAAATTCGGATATGAAAAATAAACACATCAAAAAATATTGCAAACTAAATCCTTCAGGAAGTTTAATTCTAAAACAAGCAGTTGCATCCTTTAATTTATCAGCCAGAACTTATTTTAGAATTATAAAAATCGCAAGAAGCATTGCTGATTTGGATAATTCAAACTTCATTGAAGATAAGCACATAGCTGAAGCTCTTCAATACAGAGTCCGTACAAATATTAATTAATGGAAAATCCGATTAAGTATTAAAGTAAGTTCAAACAAAATTACTAAAGGCAAGGTGAGTAAGATGTCTGCAAGTACCGAATCTGGTGGCAATAGGACAGCAAAGATAAAAGAGCCGAGATAAATCCATGGACGTTGCTTGCTTAGATGTTGATGCTTAACAATTCCGATACGCATCAAAAGTAAAAGAACTATTGGAAATTGAAAACCAATTCCCATCAAAGCAGAAGTCAAAACTACTGTTGTAAGTAAATTGCTAATGTCTAGTATATTGCCAATGCCCAATGAAATTGATCTACTAAGAAATATTTGAATTTGCCATTTCATGATAAGAGCTCCAAACAAAAATCCGCCTAAAAAAAGAATCAGTGAAAAAGGCAAAAACCTGACAACCATTTTATACTCCTTTATCCTAAGAGCTGGCTTCAAAAAAGATAAAATTTGAATTACAAGGACTGGAAAGGACAGAATAAGTCCAGAAGCCACCCCACAAGAAATCGCTAGATTAATAAATTGAAAAGGTGAAGTAAAAACTATATTAATACCTTTTAGACTAAGAATGTCAATCAAAAATTTTATTATCTCTTCATAAAAGAAAAATCCACCCATGGTTGCTAACCCAAAAACCAAAAGTGTAAAAACGATTCTTTTTCTAACTTCGTTTAAAAAAGGGGAGTACTTATCAACTAAAGCTTTTAGCTCAGGAGAAGTAAGGGGTTTAATATTTTCCACAATAACAACATTTTAACAAACTTTACTCTTTTTTTTCTTTTTCATCGCTATCTTTTGAAGCTTTCTTAAACTCTCTGACAGCATCCCCAAGACCCTTGAAAAATTCTGGGATTCTCTTACCTCCAAACAAAAGAAGTACTATAACTGCAACAATTATTAATTCAGTCGGTCCTATAGATTGAAACATAACCTACTTTGAAGCCTCCTTTTCTTTTTTAGAAGATTTGTCACCATCATCTTCTATCGCTTCAGTAAAATTCTTTTTAATTTTTTTAATCTCTCTAAAAGTCTCGCCCGCTCCTTTACTCAAATTGATAACTACTTTACTGCCAAAAAATACTATCAAAATTAAAGCAATAATTACAAGCTCTGTCGGGCTTATATTTTTTATAAAATCAAGCATTTTAGTTTATTCTGACTATATATCTCTAAATTTTAAAAGGCAATAGCTAAAGTGCCTACACTTTACTCATGGCCGTTGTAAACCAATAAGACCCGTTAAAATATTCAAGACTATTGGTTTGGGAGTTAAAGCCAAACGTTCCTCGTCTTGCTTTTTTTGGCCTGCTGCGATTAGTCCATGAAACAAGTGTCGGAAGACTGATTATCACGGATAAACCTTGACCAAGATCCATCAAGAGGGGTAATTTTTCTGCCATCTGAAAGTATTATATATTAAATTTTCTTCATTGGAAGTTTTAGCCAGGCTGATCCATTCCAATATTCCAAATGGTTTGTTTGGAAATTAAATCCAAACGTTCCCTTCTTTACATTTTTCGGTCTGCCGGCAATATTCCACGATGGGATTACCTTCTGTTCAATAGGACCAAATAATTGTTGAGTAGCTGTAATTTTGCGGCTAATGATCTGAGGATTTCTCATAAATATTGGTTTTTCTTCAACCAATGGCAATGGTAATTCGGCTACAGAAGGACTAGCTGATGGGGATGGACTTATGCCGGCGGAAGGGGATGCGGAAGGGGATGCGGAAGGGGAAGGACTACTTACACCAACTGATGGTGACACAGATGGTGAAGCGCTTGCTCCGGCCATAGAAGGGCTGGCTGAAGGACTAATACTGGGTGATATAGAATTCGGAGGTGAAATACTTGGAGAGATTGAAGCCGATGGAGATACACTCGGGCTGGCTGAAGGACTAATACTGGCGCTGGGAGAAATAGAAGGCGATCTTGACGGCGAGATTGATGCTGACGGTGACACAGATGGTGAAACACTTGCAGAGATGCTAGAAGAAAGAGATGGGCTAACAGATGGAGATATAGATGCTGATGGAGAGATTGAAGCCGATGGAGATACACTCGGGCTAACAGATCGAGAAACACTTGGTGAAGCAGACGGTGAAATACTTGGAGAGATTGACGGGGATGTGCTCGAAACGGCTGATGGTGAAACAGAAGGGCTAATTGAGGGACTTATTGACAGACTAATAGATGGAGAGATTGATGCTGACGGTGACACAGATGGTGAAATACTTGGAGATCTTGAAGGTGAAACGCTTGGACTTGGAGACATTGAGGGGGAAATCGATGGTGATACTGATGGAGAGGTGCTTGGACTAGGCGAAACAGAAGGCGAGATACTCGGGCTAGATGAAGGAGAAATTGATGGCGAAGGAGATACAGACGGAGACACACTTGAGCTTGGTGAAACTGAAGGTGATACTGAAGAGCTGATAGACGGTGAGACAGAGGGCGAGATAGATGAGCTAATGGAAGGAGATACAGATGGGGAAGGTGAGATCGATGGACTAACCGAAGAACTGATGGATGGTGAAATACTTGGACTTGGTGAAACTGACGGACTAATTGACGGACTTATAGATGGAGATATTGAAGGAGATGGTGAAACAGACGGCGATGCACTTACCCCAACTGAAGGTGAAACTGATGGTGAAATCGAAGGAGAAATTGATGGCGAAACAGATGGAGAGACAGATGGGGACGCACTTACACCAACTGATGGCGAAACCGAAGGACTTATAGATGGTGAGACACTCGGACTTGGTGAAACAGAAGGGGAGATCGATGGTGATCTTGAAGGAGATACGCTTGGGCTAATGGAAGGAGATATAGATGAGGAAGGTGAAATAGATGGACTTACTGATGGTGAAATAGAGGGTGAAACACTTGGACTAGGTGAAACAGATGGACTAATTGACGGACTTACAGATGGTGAAATACTTGGGCTTGGTGAAACAGACGGACTTATTGATGGTGAAACAGAAGGAGAGATCGAAGGTGACACTGACGGTGATGCACTTACTCCAATTGAGGGGAAACCGAAGGACTGATTGATGGACTAATAGAGGGTGAGATAGATGGTGATGGTGAAACAGATGGCGAAATACTTGGTGATCTCGAAGGTGAGACACTCGGACTTGGTGAAACCGAGGGTGAAACAGATGGGCTGACAGAAGGAGATATGGAAGGTGATGGTGATGCGGATGGCGATATCGATGGTGATCTTGAAGGAGATACGCTTGGGCTAATGGAAGGTGATATTGATGGACTTGGAGAAACAGATGGAGAAATAGAGGGGCTAATTGATGGTGAAATACTTGGGCTTGGAGAAACCGAAGGACTGATTGATGGACTAATAGAGGGTGAAGCGCTTGGTGAAATACTTGGACTTAGAGAAGGTGAAACAGATGGACTAATTGACGGACTTACAGATGGTGAAATACTTGGGCTTGGTGAAACAGACGGACTTATTGATGGTGAAACAGAAGGAGAGATCGAAGGTGACACTGACGGTGATGCACTTACTCCAATTGAGGGGATATAGATGCCGAGGGTGATACAGAAGGCGAGACGCTCGGACTGATGGATGGAGAAACAGAGGGTGAAGGAGATACAGAAGGAGATACGCTTGGCGAGATAGATGGAGACACACTTGGACTAACTGATGGTGAAACACTTGGACTAGGAGAAACAGATGGTGATATTGATGGACTAATGGAAGGAGATATAGATGAGGAAGGTGAAATAGATGGACTTACTGATGGTGAAATAGAGGGTGAAACACTTGGACTTGGAGAAACCGAAGGACTGATTGACGGACTTACAGATGGCGAAATACTCGGACTAACTGAAGGAGAGACACTTGGTGAAACCGAAGGACTTATAGATGGTGAAATACTAGGACTTGGTGAAACAGATGGCGAAATACTTGGCGAGATAGATGGAGACACACTTGGACTAGGTGAAACAGATGGACTAATGCTGGGTGATATTGATGGAGATATAGATGCCGAGGGTGATACAGAAGGCGAGATACTCGGACTGATTGATGGAGAAATACTAGATGATGGTGAAACAGATGGACTAATTGACGGACTTACAGATGGAGATACACTCGGACTTGGTGAAACAGATGAACTAATAGATGGTGAAATAGAAGGTGAAACTGACGGACTAATACTTGGACTGACAGATGGTGATACTGATGGTGAGGGGGAAACAGATGGACTAATAGATGGACTTATTGACGGTGAAAGAGATGGTGAGGGGGAAACAGATGGGGAGATTGAAGGGCTAACTGAAGGAGAAATGGATGGTGAAGGAGATACAGAAGGAGATACGCTTGGCGAGATAGATGGAGACACACTTGAACTTGGTGAAACAGAAGGGGAGATCGACGGTGACACTGATGGTGAAACAGATGAACTAATAGATGGTGAAATAGAAGGTGAAACTGACGGACTAATACTTGGACTGACAGATGGTGATACTGATGGTGAGGGGGAAACAGATGGACTAATAGATGGTGAAAATGAAGACCCTGCCTCATTCCAAGTAAGTGTTATTGCGCCAACAGCACCTGTTCCGCCTCTTTTGACGGTTGTTCCTGAATTACTTCCCGCGCCGCCTCCACCACCGCCAGGATATACACCGTTAGAACCGTTAGCATTAGCTGCTCCACCACTTCCACCGCTTCCGCCGCCTCCTGCGCCGCTTCCGCCGTTGGGCGGTGCACCATTGGTACCGCTGGCTCCATTCTGGGCATTTCCAGCTGCAGCTCCTCCACCTCCGCCTACGGTGGTTGCATTCGCAGCGCCATTTCCACCATTATTTCCAGCAGGAATTGAATTAACTCCGTTTCCTGCAGCACCTCCAGCACCACTTCTGTTTCCGGCGCCACCACCTGAAGCTTCAACCTCATTATTGTTATAACCAGACTGCCCACCTGGAGTTCCGTTAGTATTGTTGGTACTTGCCCCTGCACCTCCAACGCCGATTAGAATAGTCAAGACATCGTTTGGATTTGCAACGACACTATTGATAGTATAAGCTCCACCTCCGCCTCCTCCAGCACCATGAGCGCCTGTAGTTCTACCGTAAGAACCACCTCCACCTCCGCCTCCCCAAACTTCAACAGTAACATTACCACTTATATTGCTTGGAACTGTCCAGTTATTATTATTGTTGAAGGTGATTGTATTTTGGGCCATATTCTAGAATTCAATCTTCCGCAAAACGGTGTGGAATGTTCCTGTTACAGGTGCGGCACTATTTGATGTTCTCGATTATCCTTTAATGACGTACCATATCCGCCCCGGCCCAATTGCCGGCTTTAGCAGACAATCAAAAAGGGCTTTCTTAACCGTCTCATGATCATAATCATGTCCGCAAAATAACTTCTTACACTTCGGAAGCCAGGCCTTTACATCCTTCACGACCGAATCATAATCATGAGAAGCATCAATCCAGACCATATCAATAGAATTGTCCTCAAACTTTTCAGATGCGGTTATACTATCCAATCGAATAAGATCAACATTGGAAAAATCTTTTGTATTTTTTATAAATTCTTTCTCAACATCCACGGCCGGTGAATCTCCAACTTTAGGTATAAGAAACCTCTCCGGAACAGTGGCGTATCCGTCGGATGGATTTGCTTGAAAATTATCGATTGCATATACCTTGCCCTTGCAAGCACTAGCCAGAGCGTGTGCGTCTCTCCCTTTCCAAGCGCCAATTTCAGCAACACAGTTCATATCTTTGGCCATGAGGTAGAGCCACGACAGTTCAGGTAAATCTGTCCATCCCTCAATCTTCGGGTCTTTATAATCCGTTATTTCCCATGTGGCGAGAATATTTTTCATCAATTCCACTTTTTCCTTTATATTGATGGTATATTGGTGCCAGAAATAGTTTCCGCCGCCGCGTTCTTCTATAATCTTATCCACTCTCTTAAACTTTAAACCAAAACGGGCGATATTTCGAGAAAGCATATAATCATCTATCAAATGCTCGCGAGTAATTACCGTATTCAATTCATTCTGGATTGGAAATATATTCTTTAATGCCTCTTCGTAAGGTATATCTAAAGGATGCCAGAGATCCAGACACCAATCAGAAGCAATTGTCAGCCAATTACAAGAACCAATATGCCGTCCATCCCGACGGAAATAATCATCATATCGCCAACGAATATTTGCCATGTCATTACCATTATGGCAAACCGTGTCTTTAGAAATAAACTCTGTTACATCAAACATATCCGGGTGAACTAAAGCATCGGAGTCAATATAAATATTCCAATCATTTTTCATTTGCCGGCCGAGGTCATAAATTTGCATCTTCTCATATACCGGTGGAAATTTGGGAAACTTGCGCTCTTTGATAATATAAAAATCAGCCCCTATTTTATCTGCGTAGCGCTTGATCAAGGGATAAGTAAATTCTGTTATTTCCGGAGCATACCCGTCAACATTGAGAGTAAAAATAGTTTTTTTTAATTTTCTTTGACCCATACTATCTGTATTATACAATTCCATTTATATTAAAGTAGACGACCTGCATTAATTCGAGAATCGTAAATGGTTTTTGTAATAAATCTGTCAGGCTGAGGCTCACTTTCTTCAGATTTGATATCATTACTTGCCCCATTAAATTTAAAAGTATTTGCTTTCAACTTTGCCAGCTCCGCTTCCGTCCAACCCTTAACCGGCCAAAATTTTTCCAGAAGCCAGCTTAGAGGATGAACCTGTTTGGGCCAATTATTATTAAAAAAAAGTTCCCGGGCATAGGTCCTGGCTTTTTCTTGGTCCTTATTAGACATCGGGTAGGGGAAACCAAAATCTCCCCCTTGGGTTCTAAACATATGAGCATACCACGTCTTATGATTGACGAAAACTTGTCCTCCAGAAAGCCAAGTTTTGACTGCCACTTCAATTCCTTGGGAACCCCAACCTCCGAAATTCTCATCGCAGACATCTAATTGCCAGTATTTCTCTCGAGTCAGCATCCAAGCTGATCCCTGAAGAGACATTGTCTCGGTTAGTCCTTTTCCTTTTTTATCTTTTTCGTATTGTGGTCTATGCTTCCAGTCTTCAAAATATTGAAAGTGGGGAGTTGAATCAAAACAATAGGAAGTGCTCTGGGGATTGTGCTTTCCGGCCCAAATCAATTTTCTAATAAACTTTTTACTGTCACAAGGTTTACCAGTTTTTCTAAAATTAGTCTCACGACATTTAGTTGGAGTTGGCCCTTGGTACCATTTCTTTCCACATTTTAGGCATTTCCAATCAAACGCCCAGAGATTTCTCATTATAGGGACCATTGTTACATTGTCTCCTGTAATTTTAAATGCCTCGAGCATTTTGCGGTCAAATCCTTTGTCAAAAGAACAATGAGCATCACACTTCATAACGTATTTTGCCCGGGAGAGCTTGCAAGCAAGATTAGTAGCTGCTCTTTGTCCAATTGACTCCGGAAGATAAACAACATTAACCCGGTCATTCTGCGTGATTGGCGGCTCTGCAAGCTTACCATCCAAGACGACAATAATTTCTGTATCAGCTTCAATGTTTACCAAAGCATCGTCTACAGTGTTTTTGAGAAACATCTCATTGCGAGCAGGAATTAAGATACTCAAATCATGGTCCATGTTTTGTTATGCAAAATTCTAAGCTTAACTGTTGCGCAAAGCAAGTGAAGACTATGCTTTTTGGAACTTGAAGTAATAGTGTTGACGATCATATTTATATATCGGACCGTCTACTAACCTAAAACCTGCATTATCAACAGTGATTACAAGGTCATTTGGCGTCCATGTGTGGTAACGCTGACCAGGCTGTGTAAACCTTCCACCTGATGAAATGCTTACGTAAAAGTATTTTTTAATGACACGCCTTGCTTCTGACAATGCCTTTTTGAAGTTGCTAATATATTCCAAAGTGTCTGACATTAGAGCTGAATCAAATTGCCCTATTTTATAAGGAAGACGGGTGGCGTTTCCTAAATCGACCTTGACGCCCTTTTCAGCTGCAAGTTTGATAGCGTAAGGATCATTGTCAACTCCTTTTATGGTAAGAACATGGCTAATTAAGCCATCGCCAGCACCGATATCAATGGTATTTTCCTCGCGAACGTATCTACTTAAGAATTGGACATGCCTCACATATCGTTGCTTTGCTCCAGCATACCAATCCCAATGATACGCTCCAAGCTTTTTATAGGGAGTTGTTACCATCTGTATAATTTATAATACATCAATCATGGTTTGACAATGGTGACTATTAATATTTTTTTCTAACAATAATTAATATGTCACGTTTTCTGTTGTCAGGAAATTTAAAAACTTCACAGTTATACTCTGTTAATTCGTTCTTGATGCAATCCGGACGGTTGGAGTCTTCAATTACATAGATAACGTCTTTTTTAAGAAGGGGCATAAGAGTGCAAACTGCTTGTAATTGAAATCGTTCATTGTGAGGTCCATCGTCAATTACAAGATCTATATCTGAGCCTATTTCTTTTATCAGATTTTGCAAGTTGGGGATTCGTGACGTACTTGATAAGATTGTTTTTATTCTGTCAGTTTGGAAAATAGTGCTTGGGTGTCGGTCTACGCCATAAATTTGGGCATTTGGGAAAAAATCTCGCCACATCAAAAGACTTGCGCCTGTTTGATAGTGTTTTGGAACATATTGCATTGTATATTTGCTACCAATGCCTAATTCTAAGATTTTTTTAAATTTTTCTTTTTTGTCTTTTAGGAGTTGGTAGTATACAGGAGTGTAGTTATGTCCAAGTTGAGGGCACTTATCGGTTCCGTATTTATAAGCTAATTCGCAAAGCGGTGTTTGATTTTTCATATGATTTTATATTTATAAAATAAGTCTCTTAATCTCTCATTAACTAAGACTTTGTTTAACTTATTTTTGCCAAAGACGCAAACACCAATATTATCATTGCCCAATTCCACCTCTCTTTTGTCAAAAGGATGGAAATGGATAACCTTAAGAGGCTTTTTAGCCTCTTCGTAACAAACAGAAATATTTCTTTTCCTGGTCGCAAAATTGTAAGTAATATTTAATTTTTTAATAAACTCATTCATATTACTTCTATTTCTTCTAGTTAATGCTAAGAGAGCTACTTCTTCGTTAGATTGATATTGATAAACCTTGTCTTTTATCAATCTGAAAATAAATTCAGAATCTTTGGTAAAAAAGATACTTCCAGTACTCCACCATCTGTCATGAGATTCGTTGATGGTAGTTTTTCCATAACCTGTTAAAGCAAACGGAAAATTCCCCAAATTAAGCTCTTCCTCGGTAATTTTCTCTAATTGGAAGGCATCTAGATCATGAAACCACCAAAGATCATCTCCAATTAAGCCTTTGTCAAAAAGATAAAGTATTGCAAGGATTTTGGTTGCCCTCTTTTTTATTTCGCAGAAAAGTTCATCGGGCACAACCATGGATTTGATTCCCATGTATTCATAATCAAAATTAGTTATAAATATAATATCTTTGGGTTTCCAACCCAACTCTAAGCTATTTTCAATCTGAATTTTTGCCAAAATTTCACTTTCTTTATTCCACTCATCTTCAGCAAAACATTTTTGGGGATTAAGATAAATAAGTAAATTTTTCATGACAACACCTCCTTCAAGTTCCAACCAGGTATTTTGTCTATTGTTGTTTCGATCCAACCAGTAGGTTTGTGAATAAACTGATTTAATCTTACTTTTGATGAGGAGAATGTTCCAACATGACGTATGTCAATATTTGGATATTTAGAACTCCATTCTTCATTTTTCTCTTCAAGAAATGCTCCATTACGTCTTTTCTTGCGTCCCGGTTCATATCCCCATACTCGGGCTAAATATGGATCTTTCTCACGGAATTTCTCAAAGCCAAGTTCCTTCATTCTTTTCTGCCGTGCTTTGAAATGATTGAATAATAGAACTCTATTTGCGCAAAGCTGGGAAAGAGAAGTTAATCCGTCGTATTTAATTATTTTTTTGCTTGGATAACCCCATCTCCAGTTGCTCATATTATAGTAGTAAACATCTTCTTTTGAAGGTGTAAAGTCAAAATGTGATTTATGGTACAAAACATCATGCTCACAAAAAAATACACAATCTACACTACTTGCTTCAAGAGCCGCAATAATTTGATTAACCATGGTAGGATATCCTGGTTTGCCTTCAATAACTATATTCTTACCAAAATTTATCGGCTTTAAAGAGACACTTGTTATTGGCAATCCTGATGCAAGTATGTATTTTTGGCAGATAGAAAAAAGAGGTTCTATTAATCTGTTATCAGTATAATAAATAATACCTTTGGTCATGGTTTGAAGAACATGTAGCTTAAGATATCATCAACTCTCCTCCCAGTGATTGATTTTTCCCTACCTAAAATATACCAGTTGGTTATGTTTTTAGCTTTGACAAATGCTTCTATTATAAAAGTAACATCATTGGTGTGAGAGCCATTGGTTTTAGAACCAATCACTTTATGATAGTCGTGTCCGGCTATAATTCCACCAGATTTAACCTTGTCATACCATTTCATTAGGTCCATCGCTACATAACCGAAAGTATGATTGGCATCTATATAAACAAAATCAAGACTGTTGTTTTGTATATCTAATAAAGCATCCATTGAAGTTTTGCGGATAATACTACAGTTGGAGTATTGTGCTATCCTTTTTATGGTAGTAAGATACATATCTTCCAATCTTCTTGGAGCTCGATAACCCTGATAACTTGCCCATGGATCAATTCCGTACATTGTGAGGCCGGCGTGACAATATAATACTAGATTTCTTCCTGTAAAAACACCAATTTCAGCACCAGTTTTAAATCCTAACTGCTTAAAAAATTCAGGTAATTCATTTCTGGAGGAATCTGGTATTTCAAAAGGTTTACCTTTATGTTTCAACGCATCAATTAGTTTCATTCATTAACAATTTTGACTATGATAACATATCATGATAATGAAAATAGTTGGGTTTCAATCAGGCCATGACGTAGCTTATTGCATTTTAGAAAATGGTATTCCAATTCTTCATGAAGAATTGGAAAGATTTAGTAGAAGGAAAATGGAAGTGGGGGATGGATTAAAATTTTTCTTTTCAAGATTTAGTGAGAATACCAACGATATAAAATATTTCACCTTTGGAAATCTAAACGGCAGGACTGGTAAATGGCAGAGTCGTTGTGGTGAAAAAGAAAGCGATGACAAAATGAAAAAAATTTTAAGAGAAAATCACGGCTCTTTTTATGAATTTCCACATCATTTATGCCACGCTGCTAACGCCTTTTTTACCAGCAGTTTTGATAGATCTTTAATTATTACTCTAGACGGCGGAGGATTTGAAGCAGACGATTCAGTGACGTCGTTTACCATAAGTGAAGGGATTGGCAATAAAATCAAAAGAATAAAGGTATTTCCCATCTCAGAAATTGATTTTGGTGGCCTTTGGAATGATGCAACTAAAAATATATTTAGTTTATCAGTCGGCCCTCCGAAAGGCAGTCAAGAAGGTACTGTTATGGCAATGGTAGCTCTCGGCGAACCAAAATATCTTAATCTTTTTAATCCGTATAGGCGAAGTAAATTACACTCAATTGCTAATTTGTCGGAGCAGGAAAAATTTAATGTTGCTACATCTTTGCAAAAGTTTACAGAAGATACATTTTTAAATTATGTATCAAAATACATTAAAAAATCAGGTCACGAAAATATTTGTTTTTCAGGAGGCGTGTCATTAAATAGTGTCATGTTAGGCAAACTTAAAAGTTGGTTCCCTCAAATCAAAAACGTTTTTTGTGACCCTGTTCCATATGACGCAGGTCTAGCTTTGGGTTCTGCTCGTTATCTCTGGCATCATGTCTTAGAATATCCACGAATTAAAGATATTAAAAACATGCCCCCATATTTAGGAAAAATATATTTAAAAAAAGATATAAAAAGTGCTTGTAAATCTTATATAAATAAAATTAAAGTGAAGAAAGTTGATGATGATAAGGTTGTAAAATTAATTGACGATCAAAAAATAGTATCTGTTTTTGGTGGGGGATCAGAAAGTGGGAGGAGGGCGCTTGGAAATAGAAGCATTTTAGCTGATCCAAGAAATCCTGAAATGAAGAAAATTATAAATGAAAAAGTAAAACACCGAGAGTGGTTTAGACCTTTTGCTCCATCGATTTTAGAAGAAAAAGTAACTGACTGGTTTGAGGATAATTACAAAAGTCCTTATATGTCTTTTGCAGTAAAGTTTAAAAAAGAAAAAAGAAATCAAGTACCTGCTGTCGTTCATTATGATGGTACTGGAAGACTCCAGACTGTTAATGAAGTCTTAAGTCCTTGGTATTACAACTTTATAAAAAAATGGGAGTTGATATCAGGTGTGCCGATTTTATTAAATACTAGCTTCAACGATAGTGAACCAATTGTAGAGACCCCAGAAGATGCAATAAGGTGTTTTTTGGGAACTCAAATAGATTATTTATATTTTTTTGATTATGGCTTATTAGTTGAGAAATTAATTTAGAACTTAACTAGTTCTGGAAAAGTATCTGGATCTTTTGGATCATATATTTCATTAATCCAAAATATTGTTAATAGATCTTTCTTTCCAATATTTTTGATTGAATGGGTATGAAATGTTGGCATATCGATATACACAGGTCGTTTCCCAGAAACTTTGTATGTATAAACCTTTTTGGAAAATAATCTTCTTATTTTTATTTCTGCCTTACCTTTAATTACACAAAAACGTTCAATTTTTCGGGTATGATAATGATTTCCTCTCACTATGTTTGGGTGAGTTGTAGAAAAAGAAATTTGACCGCGTGTTTTGGTTTTGACAACTTCAACAAAAGCTCCACGCTCATCTTTTTTCAGATCTAAATTTACTGGAAAATGATTAGGATAAAGATAAGAACGAAAAGTGTTAAATAACTGAAGTTCGAAATTATTTTTAAATTTGGGAAAAATATCAAAAAAATACACGTCCCTAAAATTTTTCAATAAAGAGTAAATATCAGTTAGTTGCATTTTTTTGCCATTTGGAATAATTGTTTTAGAAGATTTTTTCTTAAATAAGCTAGTAATTAAGCAACATATATCTTGAATATAAATTAGTTCAACTTTTGCATCAGGATTTACAACTGACTTTTTATTTTTTGAAAGTTCGTAAGCTAAGCTAGCAATAGCGGAATTATAGTAGGGTTGTGCAAATTCACCAAAAATATGTGGCGCAACTATTGAGAAAGTGGCAACTCTATTTTTTGTACCCCAATCTAGGATCATTTTTTCAGAGTCTCTCTTTGAACGTCCATAAGCTGTGTTTCTTGTATTGTGGGTCGAAGACAAAAAAATAATTTTCGGTCTTTTATTTATCTTATCAAGAGTAGTTAGTATTGTTTTTGTTAACTTGGTATTAATTTCGTATATTTCTTTTTCTTCTCCACGGTTTAATCCAGCTAAATGGACTACGATATCACATCTTTTAAGTTTTTTTGCAAGTTTTTCAGAAGTAGAGAAATCAGATTTTTGTACGGAAATTGGTTTATATTTATCTCTTTGTCCATATAAAAAGAAACGCAAATGAGTCCCAACAAATCCTGAAGCGCCTGTTATTCCTACTCGTACCATACAACTCTTTTGATGTAGTTTATATAACTAAGTATGATCCGCAAGACCTTCTGGGAAACATGAGGATGTGAGTATTCTTGAGATACTGTTGGTTTATATCCATCACTTTGTTGTTTTTTAGTTAAGTTTATTGATTGCAAAACTCTCTCTGGGTCAAGTCCTGACATAATAACGGCCGCCTCATCCATAGCTTCAGGTCTTTCGTGGGCTTCACGAAGGTTAATTGCTGGAAAACCAATAATAGAGGATTCTTCGCTAATTGTTCCAGAGTCTGAAAGCGTACAAAAAGCATTTATCTGAAGATTTAAGTAGTCAAAAAAGCCTAATGGTTTTAAAACTCGAACAAGTCTAGGTAGTTTTTTATTGATTGATTTGATGCGTGCGAGCGTTCTTGGATGACAAGAAAAAATAATCGGCATTTTATATTCTTTTGTAAGTTTATCTAATGTGTCATATAGTTTACTAAAATTTATCGGTGAATCGACATTTTCTTCTCTGTGAACTGATAATACAAAATATTTTTCTTTTAGAATTTTTAATTTTTTAAGAATGTTTGATTTATCGATTTCTTTTTTATGTTTGTTTAAAACCTCATACATAGGAGAACCCGTTTTTATAATTCGATCGGAACTTAACCCTTCACGTAATAAATTTTGGCGCGCAAGCTCAGAGTAAGGCATATTAATATCGCTTAAGTGATCTATAAGTCGGCGATTTATCTCCTCAGGCACTCTAAAATCAAAACATCTATTGCCGGCCTCCATATGGAAAATTGGAATTTTTCTACGTTTTGCAGCATATGAAGACATGGAGCTGTTGGTGTCTCCCAAAACAAGAAATGCATCTGGCTTTTCTTTTTCTAATATTTTATCCATCCCAGTGATAATGTTACCTACTGTGATTGTTGCTGTTTTTCCTATAGAGTTTAAAAAATAGTCCGGCTTTCTTAAATCTAAATTGTCAAAAAAAATTTGGGAAAGTTCATAATCATAATTTTGACCTGTATGAACAAAAATGTGATCAACATGTTTATCTAATTCTTTTATTATTTCTGATAATCTAATAATCTCAGGTCGGGTTCCTACAACTGTTAATACTTTTAATTTCTTATTCATTTAACTCTTTTTTAATGTAGTCGAGTGAAAGAAGTAGTTTTTCAATTTCGGGAACAATAAGGCGTTTAGTGTTTTCAGAGGTGTAATCGTGATTAAATTTATTTACAACACCCTTTTCGTAAAATTCTTCATATTTACTACTTTTAGTTGTGCTAATTCTAAAATATCCTCCCAAATCTTGAGCGCAAGCTATTTCAGCTTGAGTTGCAAGTGTTTCATGGATTTTTTCTCCTGCTCTAATTCCAATTATTTTGATTTTATTTTTAACATTAAAAATATTAAGAATAGCATGGGCTAGATCCCCAATCGTGGCAGCAGGAGCCTTTTTAATGAACAAATCTCCTTGATTTCCTTTTTTAATTGCTAGTTCGACTAGTCGAATAGAGTCATCTAGAGAGAGAAGAAACCTTGTCATTAATGGATGTGTAACTAGTAGTGCCTTTTTTTGTTTAATTTGATCGATAAATAGGGGAATAACTGAACCGCGGGTTGCCATAACATTTCCATATCTTACAGCACAAAAGACAGTATCTTTTGAATTTCGTGCATGACTTCCTACAAGTTTTTCTGCCAGAGCTTTGCTCATACCCATGGCATTGATTGGATAGACAGCTTTATCAGATGATAAAAGTACTACCTTTTTAACTTTATTTTCTTCAGCTGCCGAAAAAACATTTTCAGTGCCTAGGATATTTGTTTTTACAATTTCGAGGGGAAAAAATTCTCCAGTTGGAACCTGTTTTAAAGCCGCAGCATGGAAGATAAAATCTACCTCCCGACAAGCTTTAGTAATAGAATCTTTATCACGTACATCACCAATAATATAAGAAAGTTTGGGAGAATTAAAATAATGGAACATGTCGTGTTGTTTTTTCTCATCACGACTGAAAATAATAATTTCTGAAATTTTCTTGTCTTTTAAAAAATGCTTTGTAACAGCATTACCAAATGATCCTGTTCCTCCAGTAATAAGCAATTTAGACATAATATCAAATAAATTTCTTAACTAATTTTGCTGATTTTCCCCAATATGGAATATCGTAGGCTCTAATAATACCCATGCGTTTTCTACCAGTTTTTTGTAATATTTCCATTGCAAATTTATGTCTGAAACTGATGACGGGGTAAGGGGAAAGAACACAAATCATTTTTCTTGGAGTCACTCGCAATCCTTTTTCTATATTCACTCTCCCCATTTCTCCACTTAAATGAGCTGGCGTGCCATTGGGGAATTTAGCATATCTTTCCTCCAAAGCTTCTATTGTTAATTCTCTGGGTGCTATCATTGTACAATTTCCAATGCGATTATTCATTGAATAAGTTGGTTCGCCAAAAGTGAAAAGTGCCCATCTATGCATGTTGTATGCAAAGGTATCCATCGGAGGTCTGTAAAAACTATAATGACCTTTTGGATATAAAGTATCATCATCAGCGATACCAATATAAGGAGTTTTAGCTGCCTTAGCACCTCTTAAAACTTGAAAAAAGACATTTGAAACACTCTCCGGTTCTGTTTGAATTATATTCATTCCCCATTTCATCGGTTTTCTTGAAATGGTAATAATAGGGTAACCTTCTGCTGCTTCAAGTAACTTTTTTTTATGGTACCGCGCCCATTTTTCAGGAACTTTATTTTGAGTTAGCATTATTATGGTTAGATCTGGCATATTTAGGAATTATACTCCCATTTATAATCTCCTCTTAAATAGCAATCTTTAGCTGTGGTAGCTTTCTTTTTTATATCTAATATAGATAGTCTTTCGCCGTTTAAAAATCTTTTTTCCAATTCTTCAACCGAAATGCCAGTTATATGGCTTGGAAAATCGGTTTGCACCTGATTTGCAATGTTGTTTATTATTTTAGGTTTATCAAAACAAATCGTTAAAGAACGATTCGGAGGATTAGCCCATAACGCACCTTCCAAAAAATTGGGATTTTTCATATCATTTACCTCTATAATTGTAAGGATATCTTCTCTTTTAAAGATATGTCCTCCCACTGCCATCGGATAGCCCCAATTGCGTAAGCGGTGATTATACAAATTTCCTCCTTTGGCGTACGGTCTCCATTCCCATTTATTACTCTTTAATATTGGTTGATTTTTATATCGGTAATTTGGAGCCATTCTTAAACTCAAAGTCAATATATCTGGATTTTTTTTAAATTCATTAAACTCCGGACAATTTTCCTGAAAAGGATTTATCATAACATCATCATCAACTAAAAAAAATATGTAATCCGTACCGTTTTTTATAAGTTCTAGTAGTTGTATTTTAAAGTCGTAACGCAAAACAAAATTAACTGAAGGATACATTTTAATTAATTTGTCATATCCTGCCTTAAATGGGGGATCATAAAAATAAAGAACATTCACTGGAATTGATAGACCTCTTAGTAAAAGCTCTAGTTGGCAAGCTCTATTTCTGCTGAATGCAATTGTGGTGATTTCTGGCATATTTTATAAGTGTAATAAATTATGAAAATTGCTTAGTACTGTAGTGTATGGCTTCTCCCGGTTGAAATCTATACGGTATTTAAATAAGGGATATATTTCACGAAATCTAAATTTTCTTTCCGTCCCCGGATTTGTATCATGAACAACAATATAATCTGCTGAATTTGTTAATCTTTTTATTTCCTCTTTTCTTCTTGATGGAGGATCATGGTCCACTAAAACCACACTCCAGTATCCTGTCATATCAATTTTATTCCAGTCCTCAACGAGATGAATTTCATGGTAATCGTTTTAAACTTTACTAGGATGGCTTTAATTCTAAAAACGATAAATCTTTAAAATTACTTACTACAGAAACCCAACCAAGAGCTTCTTTCCATGTATATTGATATTTAAAATGCGACCACATTGTTTCATAACCATATTTTGTTCCTTCTGTATCATGCAATACAATATAATCAGCTAAATTTCTAAATCTAATTGCATCTATGCCACGTCTTATTGAAGGCATGTGGTCTATAAATACAACTCCCATATGGGATGAAATATCTACTTCATCCCAGTTGGCTACGAATTTAATTCTGTGGAGTTTGCTTTGATATTGCCTGGCAAAATTGTAGTATTCTGGATCACTTTCCAAGCTTATTAAACGTCGATTCATGTCCCTACATAGCCAATGAAGAAGTGGCGTACTATAGATTCCAGTTCCTAGTTCTACGATATCTCCTTCACTTTTTAGAAGGATATTAACCAAAATAGCCATATAGGATGTATATCTTTTACCTAAATTTATTTTCATTATTTTACTCCATATCTATTAAATATTTTTACTAATCTTTCAGGTAGAATTTGTACACCGACTCTATTTTTGCCTCGTAAAAAGAAATCGAGTTGGTCGGGACGTGGATTTCCAGGATTTATTGGCCTTGGAGCGAAATGGAAATGTGCCACCCTGATTGGTTTTAACGCAGCAACGTAATTTGAACCGACATTGAAGGAGTGGAAGTTATAGGTTATGTTTGCTTTTTTAATTCTTTCATAAATGTTTTTAGCTAAAGGTATTTTAGGGGAGGGATAACTTTTAAACCATTTTTGAGGACTATGACAACAATAGCTAACTCTTGTTAGCACACAAAAAGCCTTTTCTTCATCGATTTGATATTTATACATAATATTTTTAATCGAATTAAAAATATCTTCTGATGAATCTTTAAAAAAGAAACTTCCAGTGCTCCATTTTGGATATCGGCCAAAATCTGGCAGTAAAATATCTACCTTGTCAAATTCTAACTCAGATTCTGCAAAGTTAATTAATTGGTAAGCATCAAGATCATGAAACCAATATATTGTTCCTTTTTCAATTAATTTTCGTTCCAATAAATTAATGATGACGTTAATTTTGCTTGCTGCCGGACAAAAAGGGCAAAAATTTTCATCTCCTATTACAAACGACTTAACTCCATTGTATTCGTACGCAAAATTGGTTACTAATAGTAAGTCTTGTCTTTTCCATCCCAAATCTAAACTATTGTCAATTTGAATTTTTACTGCAATTTTTCCCTCATCATCAAAGTCCCTTTTGGGGTTTATATAAATTAATAAATTTTTCATCCCTAATGTCTATAGCCAATGTCATAATATTTTTTTCTAAAATCAGATCCAGATCCCCAATAGGGGAGCTTATGCCGATCTAATCTATCAGAATGGGTATAATGCCGCATGCTTTGAGATGTTTTTATCTGAACAACGGCATTTTTAGTCTCATAAAACTCAATTTCATTTTGTAAAAATACATCCTCTTGTTTTTGATGAGTACGCTCTTTTGGGAAATTTTTTTCTTCAACTGACCAATCTGGAGCACCTTCAAAAAGTTTATTCAAAGTTTCCAGATAAAATTTAGTTCCTACAATTTGTGCATGAGTTGCCCCTTCTTCTTTTTTCCAAAAAAATGCCCGATACGTAGGCATTACATACAAATTTCTATTGCGAAAGCATCGATCATCTCTTTTTGGAATAAATTGAAAATAATCTGGTGGATATAAACAATCAGCTTCGGCAGAAAGTATGAAGCGAGTTTTTACCTCTCGACAAGCAATTTGAACTTGTCTAAACATATTAAATCCAGATGCTCCAACATCTCCAACGCAAATATTCTTACCAAAGTCGATTGGTTTTTGGGTAACACTAATAATTGGCAATTTGCCACAAACCTTTAAAATATTATCTCTAATTCTTTGTTCAAATTCAGGTTTCTCACGATTGGATGAATAATAAATAATTGTTACATCACCCATTGCTATATTTTAAATTCTTTCGCATATTCAGAAAGTGCTAAATGCCAATCACGCATTTCTGAGAGTCCAGTTTTAGTAAGCTTTTTGTCACTTAAAACCTCCGATCTGGTATGAGGGCACTGAAGAGGGAATAGCTTAAAATATTCATTATAAGTAACAGGAATAAGTTCAATTTTTTTAGAAAGCCCTAAAATAGAAACAAACTCCTTAAGAACTTCAAAGCGACTCGCCTCTCCCTTTCCAGGGCAGTTATAAGTTCCAAAGGAAGGTTTTTTTTCAACAATATTTTTCAAAGTTTTAGCAAAATCCATTGTATAAGTTGGGTTACCATAAACATCAGAAATTCCATATATCTTTTTCGCGTCTAATTTTATTTGTTTATAAATTTTATTGACAAACTTTTTATCAACAAGAGGTCCTCCTCCCATAGCCCATCCGCTTCTTATAATGTAGTGTTTAGGATATGTTTTGACTGCAACTTCGCCATAATATTTACTTCTACCATAGTGATTAATAGGATCAGCTGTATCGTTCTCGGAATAAATTTTTTTCTTGCCGTTAAAAATCCCAGCAGTACCAATATATACAATAGGAATGTCTAAAATTTTTGCAAGCTCAACCATATTTTGGGTTCCAGTGTGATTTGTTAAATATGCGTCAGTTGGATTAAATTCTGCTTTAAAATGATCAGTTTCAGCAGCCAAATGAAGTATTAAATCTATTTTTCGGGAAGCATAGGACGTTACTTGCTTTATGTTTCGGACATCGAGCTCAATACTTCCGGTTACAATTAAATCATGGTTATTAAACACCTTTTTAACTGAGGTGCCTAACATTCCATTAGCGCCGGTGATTAAAACTTTCATTTTATAATGTAATCATTTCAAGCTTAGCTTATTCCATGGTATTTAAAAATCTTTATCAAACGCTCGCTCATTAAAGGCATATTAAGACCATTTTTGCCATACATAAAAATATCAAGAGTGGGAAGTCGCCTGCTAAAGGGGTGAAAATGTACAATCCGTATCGGCTTAATTGCTCTTTCATAATTTGACTCAACATTCCTCATCCCAAAGTTATAAGTTACATTAAGTCTTTTGCATCTTTCAGAAATTGCAGGATCTTGAGTCAGCTCCATCATTACAGTCTCATCTTCAATATCCTTAAAAATCTCTGGCCTTGTTTTTACAAAAATATCCTTGCTATTGTCCTTAAAAAAGAAACTGCCCATGCACCATCTAGGCCTCCAACCATAATCAGTAAGTCCGCAATCTATATTATCAAGCTCTAACTCTTTTTCTGTTATGGATGAATTTTGAATTGCATCAGAATCATGATTCCAGTATATTTTTCCTTTTTCCACTATCTTCTCATCAATTAAAAAGGGGATAATAGCAGTCTTAATTGAACGAGGCCTCACAGCACAAAAATGTTCATCGGGAACTATAATTGCTTTTACGCCATTATATTCCCAGGAAAAATTTGTAACTACCAAAATATCTTTTGGCTTCCATCCCAAGTCCAGACTGTTATCAACTTGTAGTCTAAATTCAGTAACATAAGGATCACCAAATTTTTTCTGTGGAGAAATAAAAACTAATAAATTTTTTAAATTTTCCATTTAGGTCTAATTTCCTTTTCATAATACTCCTCCCAAATTCTTAAAGAATAAGCCCAACATTCCTCATTTTTGGAAGGGTTCTCAGCTGTTCCATTGTTGTGAGTCCTTGGAAAATCTCTGTGTCTATGAGCATGCCAAGTGTTTTTGTCTATCATCAATTTACCCCCGGCTTTCCAGGTTTTAAATACCATTTCGTGGCTATCTTGATAATGGGGGCCATAACCTTCATTTTCAAGCTCCCCAATGACTTTGTCCCACCAAGCTCGCCTCATTACCCAACAGGACCCTTGCATTGCCATAGATTCTTGAATCGGCTGAGTTGGATCTCCAGGAGCTTCAACTCCTGAGAATTTTCTAACTCCAGGTGCCATGTTAACAATCTTAAGCTTCATGAAATCAACTGGTGGTATATTCATAACTTCCCATTTTGTGGGATCAAGGAAATATCGTCTTGGGGTGATGATCCAGTTTGGTTGGCAATCGCGGGTTAAAATGACATCATAACCCTTGCCAAACATCTGATGTTCATCGTTGCGCATTAAAAATTCGCCTCTCGAAATTGCGACACCAGCATTAATTGCACGCCTCATTCCGCGATTTTTGCCAAGATGGAGGACTCTCACTCTTTCTTCATTTTTTATCGGGGTACTTGGCCAGTAACCATCAAGGACAGCAATAATTTCTATTTCTCCCTCGGCATTTTCAAGAAGTGAATCAATGGTCTTGTGGAGTAGGGGATCTTTATAAGATGGAATTACGACTGAAAGCATTTGCAGTGATTATATGACACTCTTGACTCATTCGCTAGTATCTAAGGCCGTTGTATATGGGCCAAAAATAGTCGTTATCACAAGAAGAAATAGCATGACTTAATAGATTACGAGAACGTTCTTTAGAAAAAATAAATTACCCAAAAAAATAATATTGGCTTCATCTCAAGCCGTTTATATGGGCAAAAACTCCTTTCAGAGAATCACAAAAACCGCTCTCAAAGATAAACGGGAGAGCAGGCTCTGATCCAAAAATAACACTAAAATACATTGTGGAAGTAATCGTATCTTAGTTGCACACGCTTATCCCAGTTGCCTGGGAATCCAGAATCTCCCTTAGTGTAACGAAACGAACTCGTGTCTGTATCTTCTCTCATGATAAACCACTTTCCATCCTTATTTGTAAATCCATAGTAAGTGATAACATTATCATCAATCTCAGAAATCCTATATCCATCTGTAGGTTGAAGTTGAGCTGGATCAATTTTATTACCATTGATATCTTCTAAAGCAGTCGTTGCGGGTCCTGTCACTTTTCCAAAAAATGGAACTTGGGTTCTTTTACCAAGAATTGAAAAGAGGAAAAAAGAAAGACCCGCAGCCCCAATAACCTTAAGAAATCCTCGCTTGTCGATATCGGAAACCTCTTCCTCTTTTTGAATACTTACTGACGGCTTGACTTTGACAATCGACAATTTTGACATCTTATGATCCTTGTCTAAAAAAGCCTTAAGAGCAAAATAAACAAGCCCTGGATAAAGAACAATAGCAACAGCTAGTTGGACGTAGGTTGTAGCAGTTACAAACATTGCAATTACTACAAGACTGGAAATTAAAAAGCTGGAATAAACCAAAAACTTACGCATCAATTTGGTTCTCCTATATCTATATATATTGCCGATATAAAACCTGTAGAACCGTCTGTTAATTTAATTCCAAACCATCCTTTATGTTCCGAAATAAGTTCGAAGCTGTCACCATCACGAGCTTCACCGATCTTATCTGATTGGATTGATGGCTTTTGACGAATATTCACACTCATCACTCCATCTGTAATTTTAACTATTACTCTCGGTTTTGGAGAATCTGTAGGTTTAACAGATTCTGAAAGAACCTGTGAAGAAATTGGAGTGGGTGAAACTGTAGAATTTTTGTGTACAGAAGCATCAATGTTTCTTATTCCCAAAAAAAGAAGAACAAAGAAAACCCCCGTAGCTGTAAATAGTTCAGCCAATCTAGATAAAGGTTTTAAACCTAATCTTTTAAGGTATCTCCTTTCAAGTTGCTTTTGATCATTAGATTCTACTTTTTCCTCGTTGGCTTTGTATTTTTCAACTAATTCTTCGTAGCCACCAGCAGAAGTTATTTTTGGTTTGATCCAAGCAGTTTCCCTTAACCCCAAATATTCAGGATAAGACGAATAACCATCCTTACTATGAAGCTTGCAAGTAAACTCCAAAAGTTTACTCTCCGTTATCTGGCTAGACTTATAAGGTCCAGCGAACAAAGAACCTTTACGCTGGTATTTTTTATTAAAGTACATTGAATATCTAGTGCAAAGTGATCTCATAAAATTTTCGATAGACTTTTTTATAGTTTGATTCAAAATTAAGTGGAACTCCGAAGGTGTCAAATAATAGGCAATAAGCTCAACTTTGTCGAAATAATTTTTTGGCAAATGAGGTACGCCTTTATACATACGACCTTTCACTTTAAAAACTTTTTTGTTAATCTGGAGGTCGAGTGGAGAAGACAAATAGTCTCTCAAATAACCGATAAAGATTTCATAATCTTTTGAATCTTTAAAAATTATCTTATCCTCAATACCATTATTGTGAATATGAAAATATACGTTTTCTTTGCTTTTACTTGAAAGGTCCTTGGCAAGCATAATTAAAGTTAACTTGTAAGAAGAATCCTTGCAAGTATGTATCTTAGAGTATAACTGTAACAAACCATCTAATTTTTAAAGCCATTGCATTCAAAGTTCATTCTTTTAGAATAAATATATACTTAAATAAGATGAAACAAGAAAATAAACTTAAAGGTTCAAAAGGAGAAAACATAGCAAGGGTATATCTTCAAAATAAAGGTTACAAAATTATTGATCAGAATTTTGAAAACAAATTTGGAGAACTCGATTTAATAATGAGTAAAGAAAATACCCTGATTTTTATTGAAGTAAAATTAAAAACAGGTGACGATTTTGGATCTCCAGAAGAAATGATTAATTCGCACAAATTAAGACAAATTCAAAATACTGGAGTATCATATCTCCAAAAATTTCCTGAAATAGATAATTTATACGCACAAAAACAAATAGACGCTGTTTGCATAGTTCTGGGACCAAAGGGTAAGGTAATAAGAATAAATCATTACGAAAATATAACCTTTTGACGATATGAATTACAAAGATTACAAGATCCAAAAAATAAAATTAGGAGATAAAAATTACCCTAAAAACCTAAGCTTAATTAAAAATCCACCAAAGTTTTTATTTTCCAGAGAAAACCCGAATAAAAACATATTTAAAAAATCTATTGCAATAGTCGGAAGTCGTTCTATAACTCGTTACGGAAAAGATATTATAGATCGCTTTGTTTCTTTCTTTGCTTCTCAAAAAATTACCACTATCAGTGGTTTCATGTATGGGGTAGATTCAGAAGTTCACAAAAAGACAATAGAATATGGAGGTTTAACTTCTGCAGTTTTTGGCTGTGGTCTTGATGTGATTTATCCTCCTGAAAACGAAAAACTCTATAGTGACATACTAAATAGTGGGGGAATGATTTTCTCTGAATATCAAAATAATGCCAAGCCTCATCTTTGGAAATTTCCACAAAGAAATAGAATCGTTTCAGGATTATCTTCATTTGGAGTTTTGGTAATAGAAGCAGCTCTAAAAAGTGGAAGTTTACTAACAGTTAAAATAGCCAAAGAACAAGGCAAAAAAGTTTATGCAATTCCTGGCCCCATAAACTCAACCGTCTCAGAAGGTACAAATTTTCTGATAAAAGAAGGTCTCGCCCAGATGGTTACAGACCCATCAGAGATTCTTGGCAAACTGCTTAAAGAAAATATAACTACAAAATTAGATCTAACCAAAGAAGAAAAGTTAATTTACGACGAACTCTCAAAAGAAGAACTGTCCTTAGATGAACTTTCGGCTAAATTACAAAAATCAATTATCGAACTTTCAACAACCCTTTCATTAATGTCCATAAAAGGATTAGTTAGAGAAAGTGGGGGAAAGTTTTATATCTAAGGAAAAGAAAGAGTATAATTATAGGTAGC
This sequence comes from Candidatus Woesebacteria bacterium, assembly GCA_016432525.1. Taxonomy (GTDB): domain Bacteria; phylum Patescibacteriota; class Microgenomatia; order UBA8517; family UBA8517. The sequence continues at coordinate 235,187 of CP066693.1, forward strand.
TAAAAGTTCTTTGAAAGGAGAACAAGATGGAGCAGGCAATAGACCAGATAGTTGCCCAAAACGATCAATACAAAGTTATTGTCTATCTAACAAAAGGAGATATTGCCTTAAGAATTATTTCAATCGTATCAAATATCACTATCGAATATTGGTATGCCTTGATACCCATAAGCGACGCGTATCTAAAAATACTCGAGAGTATTATGAAGAAAAACGGAACCTCTGATCTGTTTGATGAGGTGAAATGCTACCTTGTGAGCAGCCATTTAGCTTAATTTAATCTGCACCCGATTTGAAGTTTTTTAAAAAAACCAAAACGGGTGCACGTTTATTTAAACAGGTGTAAAATAATATTCCATGGCAATAAAAGCAGTCATTCCAGTTGCAGGTTTTGGAACCCGCTTCCTTCCGCAGACCAAAGCAATGCCCAAAGAAATGCTTCCAATAGTTGATAAACCAATTATCCAAATCATCGTCGAAGAACTAGTAAAATCCAAAATTAAAGATATTATTTTAGTAACGGGTTGGCACAAACGCGCTATCGAAGACCATTTTGATACCCATCCCGAGCTTGAAGCTCAGCTTGAAGTGAACGGAAAACACGATCTTCTTGAAGAAATAAGACGTATCACATCTCTTGCAAACTTTATTTATGTTCGCCAAAAAGGCCCTTACGGAAACGCAACCCCTATTCTAAATAGCATGCAGGTTACAGATGATGATCCTTTTATAGTCTGCTGGGGTGACGAATTTATTCTCTCAGATCCTCCCATGGCAACCCAGTTAATTAACGCTCACCAAAAATATGGTGGAATGATTCTAGGAGCAATCAGAACTGAAAATCCAAATGATCGAAAAAGATTTGGATTTGCAACAGGGAAAAAAGTAGAAGAAGGAATAATTGAGGTAAAAGAAATTATAGAAAAGCCAGGAGTGGGGCGTGCTCCTTCAAATCTTGCAACTGTAGCAGGCTTCCTTTTTACTAAAGACATAAAGCCACATTTAGAAAAAGCAGTTAAAGAAATAAATGATCGCGAACCAAACTATATAGATGCTTTAAGAAGTGTCATAAAGGGAGGTAAAACAGATGTTTTTGCACTTGAATTCAAAAACTCAAAATATTACGACACAGGAAGTAAACTTGGATATTTAGAAGCAGTTGTTGATTTTGGTCTACAACACAAAGAAATCAAAAACGAATTTGAAAAATTTTTAAAAACCAAAATTTAAATTTACTTCTTCATCCAAATTGGCATTAAATGCCCTAAAACCCCCAAAGTTAAAAGTGAAAGCCCCCATCTAACAGGATGAGCTCCAACATAAGGATATGTTATAAGTATTCCAATCCCAACACCCGCTACTACATGTACTGTCGAATTATAAATTGGATGCTTTTCGAAATATTTCATTACCTTCTTGTACATTATTCTCACCTCCTCATTTATAATAACCATATATGGCGCAAAAAGTAAAAGTCCTCTTTACTGAATTTGTAACTCACGATGTCAAACATTTTATTGTCGAAAAACCTATCGGTTTTACATTTATTCCCGGCCAAGCAACTGATGTTTCAATCCCGCGCCCTGGCTTCGAAGATCAAAAAAGGCCATTTACCTTCACCTCAAGCCCTCAAGATCTAATTTTAGAATTCACAATTAAATGCTATGTTGACCATAATGGCGTTACTAAAGAGCTTCATAACCTTAAACCAGGGGATGAGATTGTGCTCGAAGATCCTTTTGGAACAATCAATTACAAAGGTCCAGGTGTCTTTTTGGCGGGAGGCGCAGGAATAACTCCTTTTATTTCAATTTTAAGAAATCTTAAAAAACAAAATACTCTATCAGGAAATACTCTCATTTTTTCAAACAAAGAAGCCAAAGATATAATTTTAGAACCAGAATTCAAAGAAATGTTCACCCTTCCAGACACAAAATTAGTACTTATCTTAAGTAGGGAACAAAGGCAAGGCTATGAATATGGACATATAGATAAGACTAATTTACCAAAATATGTCGCTGATTTTTCCAAAAACTTCTACTTATGTGGCCCTCCAAAATTTGTTCAGGTTATGAAACAAACCTTGTCTGAGTTGGGAGCAAAAGCTGATTCAGTTGTTTTTGAAGAATAAATTTTATGCCGGAAAGCAATTGTCTATGTTCGCTCTCCGGCAAATTTAAATTCTACCTATGACGCATCATTTATGCCCATTATTATTCCAATAATGACTACTGGAATAAGAACGCAACCGACAAAAAAACCTACAAATATTGTTGTGTTGTATATTATAGATTTCTTATCTTTGGGCACCTGGCTCCAACTATGAAATCCATTACTTATCCTTAATGTCCATCCATAGAGATAGACTAAAAAAGCTCCAACTGCAGCAATAACCAGCCCTCCGGCAATACTTTCAAAAGTACGATTCTGGTTTGAAAGGACGGCAATACCAATCAAAATCATCGCAACTCCTGCCAATGCGCTGCAAAAATTAAAGTACCCCAACCAAGGATGCCTCTCTTGCCACATTTCGTTTACTCTCCTTATGGGTATTATTTAAAATCTTTTCATAATACACTAAAAACAATCATATTTCTAGCTTAAGAGGCCAGAGCGGGAATCGAACCCGCGCATAGTGGTTTTGCAGACCACGGCGTTTCCACTTCGCCATCTGGCCAGGGTAATTCCATATTTTACCACAAGAAATTACCCAAAAACGAACTCACATCACTTTGCCTTTACGCTAATTTTTCGAGGTCTTGAAGCTTCAGTTTTTGGAATTGTAATTTTTACAACTCCGTTCTCAACTTCAGCCTCAGCTTTATCCCAAGCTCCTCCTGACAAAGCAGTAGTGTAATAATATTGATAATTTAAAGATGAATATTCTTCTTTCTCTTTCTTTTCCTCACTAACATGTGCCTTAATGGTTACAACTCCATCTTCTATATCAATATCAACATCGGATGGTTTGACTCCAGCAACAACTGCTTCGACAACGATATCTTTCTCGGTATCTCTGACTTTCAAACCTCTTTGAAAGATAGCTTCATCAAAGTCGTTAATCCAACTTGATAAACTTCGAAATGGATCTCGCCTTATTATTGCTGACATAATTTATCACCTCCTTTTTTCAATTAGCACTCACACTAATTGATTGCCAAAATCATAATAATGACTCTCCCTTTTATTGTCAAGTCTTTTTTGGACTGTTAAACTTGTTAATACTAAATGAGCTTCCTTAAGCCTCTAACACTAACTCTTGTAATCTCTATTTTAATTTTATTTTTAATAAATCTTTTTCAAAACATAAAATCACAATCCTCAAAACTAGTTATAGATTCAATACCAAAAACAGAAGTTTTTATTGACGGAAACAGAATCGGGGAAACTCCAGTAAGTGAAATATCCAAAAAAGAGGAAGTTCAAGTCAAATTAAAAAAAGACGATCTCTCATATGAAAAATACATAACTCTAACAAAGGGAGTTGAAACAATCTTGAAGATTTCTTTAAATCAGGATATTCACAAAACCGAAGAACAGATTCTAACTCTTGAAGCCACTGGTGAAAAAAAATCATCTATTTCTCTAACAACAGAGCCAGATGGAGTTCAAATTTATTTAGACGGAAATTTGTAGGTGTTAGTCCACAAAAAATTGTAAACATAGAACCATCTATCCATGAAATAACCATGCTAAAAGACGGATTCAATCAAAAAGAGGTTACTATTAAAACCACCGAAGGCTATACTCTCGATTCTTTCGCTAAACTAGCCAGTAGCGATTCCTCCGTACAAAATTAAAACAACCATTAATATCCAAACAATAACCGAAGAGACTAAAGCGACATCTTTAAGAAGAAGTTTTTCAGGCGCCTCAGCTCGTCCCTCAAAAATTAAAGCCTCATATCTCATAATGCCAAAAATAGTAACAGGAATTGTAATCATTAAAAGTTTTGTTATAGTTGTAGCTTTAGAAATCTCAGCCAAGAAAATCCAAAGTGGAGTAGAAGAGGATGGCGACTCAAAGAAAGTAAACAAAGCCCAAGCAATCCAAGAAGCACTTCCAAACATAGTGACATAAGAGTTCAAAAGTTCAGGGCTGTATTTTGCCAAAGATTTTCTTGTTTGTCCGCTTGTTCCCATTACACCAAGCTCAGCCCTTCTTTTTCCTGATGCCAAAAACAGAGCTGTTGATATAACACAAAGTAAAAACCACACTGATAAATGTGCATCAATTGCAAATGCTCCAGCATAAACTCTAATTACAAATCCCGATGCAATAATTAAAATATCAATTACAGCCAAATTCTTCAAAAACAAAGAATATGCAACTTGCAACACAAAATAAAAGATTACAAGAATAAAAAATAAATAAGGAAGATGATAAGAAATTTTAAGCGACATCGCGACTAATACGATAAGTTCTATTACTGCAAAGGAAATAGGTATTTTTCCAGAGGCGATAGGCCTATTTTTTTTGATTGGGTGAAGTCTGTCTCTTTTTGCATCAATTAAATCATTAAAAATATATGTCGCACTTGTAATGAAATTAAACGCCAAAAATGCCCAAAATACGTAAATAAATCTAGCTCTCCAAAATAATTGTCCTGAAAAAACTAGTGCGGCGAAAATTGAAAAATTTTTGACCCAATGAATAGGTCTGGCAACAGTAATTAAAGAGTAAAGAGAAAATTTAGTATTTATTTTTTTAACTGTCGGTGTGTTAGCCATAAAATAAGCCCTCCAACAAATATTGCTACTCCGACTATTGTATAGAACTTATTCCGACTGTTCAAATTTAAAGCCACAACCCCAAGTAAAGAAGTTGCAAACCAATAAAAATAAGCCACTTGTCTTTTACTAAGCCCCGCATCCAGTAGTCTATGGTGCAAATGCCCTCGATCTCCCCAAAAAGGGGATTTTCCACTCAGTACTCTTCTAATTAATACATATCCCGTGTCAATTAAAGGAATTGCCAAAACAACAGCCAAAACTCCAACTTTCGTGGTAGATATTATCGATAAAATTGCAAGTATATATGCTCCCAAGTTAGATCCTCCGAATGAGGGCATTATTTTTTGAGGATAAATATGATATGGCAGAAAACCTAAAAATGCGCCAGCTAAAATTACTGCAAGTATCAAAACAACAAGCTGGCTCGGGTCATTTATAAATTTTAAAGACAAAAAAGCAATGGTAAGAGCCGAAATAACCATCACTCCAGATAGTTGTCCATCAACTCCTTTAGCTCCAAAATTAACTGCGTTCATCATATAAACTATCCAGAAAATTGCAAACAAAGAAGACAAAATCCATATTGAATGCATTCCATAAAAATCAAAAATAATTTTAGGATTTGATAAATCTATTATTTTTCCATTTATTGGGTTGGTCACAAAAGAAATTCCAATCCCTGCTAAAACAGGAAAAAGCGCAGCTACAAACTGCAGCCCTAATCTAAGATAGGGGCTCAAATCATATTTATCATCCAAAAGCCCTACGATAGTTATAAGTATTGCTCCCAGAAGAATTCCCAAAATGTGTTTATCAATTGGCAAAAACAAAAAAACAGAAATCAAAATTGCCAAAAATACTGCAAGTCCACCTCCTCGGGGGACAGGGTAAGTGTGTATTACTTTAATATGTTTATGCTTTTTAGGATCATCGATAATATTCAATCTCCAGGCAAGTTTAATTACTAAGGGAGTTATTAAATAAGAAAAAATTGAAGCAAAAACTAAAGGGGCTAAAAAAATTCTTATAAAAAGATCCATTAAAGTTTTGCTATTAAAAAAAATATTCTTAAAATCGTAATTACAGAAAGAAGAGTTAAAACTATAGAAGTGCCTTTAAATATTTTCCCTAAAAACTTGTTACTTAGTTTTTTGTCTGCAAAAAAATTGAAAGCCACAAACACAATTGAAACAATCAAAGGCATAATTAAATAATTACTCTTCGCAAGTTGTTGCTCTCCAATTGCTCTCCCATACAAGAGTGGCACTTCAGGAGGAAGGTTATTCCTAAAAATAAACAAAAATACCAAAACAATGAAATTCACCAAAAATAAAGTCCCAAAAAACCAATCTCTTTTTATGTCGAAAATCATGCCTTATTTTACCATTTCTATTGGCATTATCACCCTAAAGCTTCGTATTTAATCTCCAAATATTTGCCCCATCTAATTGGAGAACATTGAAGTAATTTCTAGCCAAAAAACTATAAAGTTCAGGGAAGTTATCAGAATTAGGCAAAACAACAATATACGCAGGTTTATTCTTATTAAGAGCCGATATCACGTCTCCATGTGTTGTAAAGTCATTAATATGATATGGTGCAACATATTTTAATGGTGGAAGTCTTCTTGAAAGAGCATAAATTGGCGGAGAATCACCCCAAACAAAAACTTTAGTCCCGGGCATTGTAGTTTTTGACAAAAAATCAGAAACCATATAGTTTCTGATTACGTTTCCATCAAACTCGGAAAAATACTGCTGCTTAGTTATTCTTCCTGTCGCAAAGCTTAAAAATCTATTGTAATACGAAATAGTATTATAGTGATAATACTTATAATAAACAGGAACCAGAAGAGCCAAGAAAAGTGGAATTATGGCAAAACTTTGCTCAATATTTTCATACCCTATTAAAATTGCAACAAGAATTGATGCTGGTGCCGCAACCTGTAATAAATAATGAGGATATGGCCTTTCAGATAAAGTAGCAGCAAAAAGTGAAGTCAAAAGCCAAACTGTTCCCAAAATAAAAGGAAGGCTCAATTTCTTTCTTTTTATAAAAAGGATTATTGTTCCAATTAAAACAATTGCTCCTCTTCCTAAAAGTGGTGCATTTCGAACCAAGAATGGTTTTTGTATATCTCCAGGCCTAAACGAAGAAAGATAACCCACATTTTCCAGATATGCAGCTTTAATATAATCAAATAAAGCCCCTTTGGTATAATACCAGACAAAAAAGAAAATTATTGGAACCAAAAATGCAACAGAAATAATTAAAGTTTTTCTAATAATGTCTTTTTTATTTTTCTCAGTTATAAAAAAGTACAAAATTAAGGCTGGTAAATCAAAAGCCGCAGGGATTTTAAAAAGAGCAGCCAAAGAGAATAGTATTCCAGCTACAATCAAAGCCCAATTCTTTTTATATCTTAGTGCAATAAAAAATCCTAAGATAATAAACCCAATCAAAAAATTCTCTGCATTAACAATATTTCCCTCCAAAAGAGGAAGAGTAGTGATAATTGCAAAAAATGTTGTCGCAGCTTTTTGAAGTTTTTCTTTTTTAGGAAACATCATCAAAGTTAGCTTCCAAAATGCATAAACAGTCACCAAACTCCAAAAAAGCAAGATTGCTTTAAAAGATACTAAACTTCCAGAAAAACCTGCCAGATAATACAAAAGAGGCGGCTTGTTGTCGTGGATATCCTTGTAAAGTGTCAATCCTTGCCTTACCCCTGTGCCCAGCGTCATATAAATCATCTCATCTCCATAGGAGTAAGGCTCAAAAAGTGAAGGGATTCTAAAAATGACCACGAATGCCAAAACCAAAACTACCCAAGCCGGAGCATGAATTTTCTGTAAAAATTTATTCATTTTGTAAACCAAATAAGCTTAAGATCACCAAAATTTTTTACTTCACTTTCATTGTAACCAGGTAATTTAACTTCTTCAACAGGTCCTGAAGTAATTACTCCAATTCTGATGTATCTCTTTTTAGGTAATTGATTCACGATATCAACTTTCTCCATTAAAGCAGTCCCAACAAAATAGGGAAGAGCGCCTCCCGGATTATAAATAGGAGCAGGTATTCCATAATATTTAGACTCCCACAAGTGGTGTGCAGTACCATTCCAGTTAATTAAATAATCATCGCCATGTTTAACTTCTTTAACATAGTCTGAAAATTCTCGAAATGGTAATTTAGTGGGGTGCGTAAAGTAATTAAAATCAATAACCAAAAACATAGCAATTATAGCTCCCAATAAAATTATATGAATCTTTCGGGTATTTGAGCTCAAAAGTATCATCGACGCAGGAATGGAGTATAAAAGATATCTATTATAAAAAATTGAACTAAATTTCTGAGAAATTCCAAATGCTAAAAGTATTGGAATCAAAAACCAGCTTAATACAAATAAACTTTGTTTTAAATTCTGCCTCCATTTTCTTAAAACTAGTCCTAAAATCACTAAAATCAAGGCATAATCCGAAAGTTTATTAGAAATTCCAGTAGCTAAATAATCATAAATTAACCGCCTTAAATCAAGAAGCGTCGGTCTTCCAAGCCAAAATCCACTTCCTACCATTTTTGTTTGTGCATATAAAAATGGAAGCCAGGGAAGATATAAAATCCCAACAGCTATAAAAGACAAAAACATTTGTCTAATTAGTTTTCTCTTCTTAATCTTGGCCGCCCCATGTGCAGGTTTAATAAGTTCATACAAAAACCAAAATCCCTGAACAAATAAAGCAAAAAAGGCAAAATGATGGCTGTATAAAGCAAAAAGTGTCGCAACAATATAAGCTTTCCAATTTCTCCTCAAAAAAAAGTACATTGAAGCAACAACTCCCAAAGCTAGAATAGAATACATCCTGCCTTCAAAGGCATAGATAAAAAAGAAAGGATTAAAAAAGCTAAACAAAGCTGCTAGAATTCCTGTTTTTTTGCCCCACAAAAAAGAGGCGATTTTATAAACAAAAAAGATAGCGATACAGTAATAAAAAAAAGATAATCCTCTGATTACAATCTCAGAAGTCCCAAACAATTGAAATGCAATATGCTCAGTAATGTTATATAAAGGTGGGGAAGTGTCATGGGAAATAATTTTTAAAATATCTGGAAGGCTTTTCATCGACAAAATCGCCGAAAAAGCCTCATCTCCCCAGATACTAACATTAAACTGATTGAGCATTAACTAAAGTGTAGCAAATTTATACTTTCTCCGTCACCTTATACTCCATATACTTTCCAAGCATAAGCCTGGTGTGAGCATCCAATCCCGGAAGTGCTCCAAAAATAAATCCGGTAATAGGCATTAAGATAAATTCAAATGGAACTAACAAGGCTCTCCAAAGTGGGAAAGTTGCAGGCCTTTTTGGTTTATAAAAATAATCAATTACAAACATAATAAGTAGAAACACAAGTCCAACAGTCAAAACAAAAGATGAAAGTTTTGGAACAGTGTACCCCAAAGTTGTTCTTCCAAATGCAGGATTCAAAAGCGTTGGAAGTGTAAGCCCCACAGTAATCAAAAACCAGTTTACAGGCCACAAAAAATGAGATTTTATAACATTCATAAGTCTCATTGTTTTATCAATCAAAGGTACTTTATCCACTAAAAAATAATTTTTAATAATCCATGGGACATCTGATACTCCCCAAGCCCATCTCTTAAATTGATCATATTGATTTTTCAAAGTCTTTATAAGTGTTGGCGATTTTGGAGCATCAGCATAAAGTGGAATATATAAAGGCTCAACTTCAACATTTCCTCCTCTTTTAAAATATGCCTTAAAAAATATTCCCCAGTCTTCAGGAATTTTGTCAGGATCCCAGTATCCTGCATCATCCAAAAGCTTCAAAGATAAAGAATAATTTTGTCCGTTAATTAATTTATCTTTGCGCGAAAGCTGAGATAAATTCCAGATAGATCCAAATGTATTAGGAACTCGCGTGAGTGCTGGCACTTCCCAAATATTATTATAAAACAAAACAGCAGGTTGCCAAAAATGACTAAACCTATCTGGGTTATCCAAAAACTTAAATGTCAAAACTGAAAAATGCTTTGGGTGAAAAGTATGATCCGCATCCGAGCTTGTAACTGTAATATAATTGATATCTTTTTTCATCTCTTTTACTAACTTATTTTTAACCCAAATTGCAGCATATCGCTCATTTGAAGATTTGCCAGCGATTTCACCGCTTGTTAATGTGTGTTCAGTAAAAAACAAATTCCCAAATTTCTTCCCAAATTTTTCTTTTAAGACTTTCATCTTTAAGGATCTATCCGTCTCATCCTCTTTTTTCTCCATCGCAACAACCGGAACAATTTGTTTTAAAGGAAAATCCTGTTTAGCGATAGAGTTTAAAGTTCGCTCTATTATATACAAAGGCTCCTTGTAAGTTGGAATAATAATTACATGAGTGACTTTTTTGTAATCAGGGAAATTTTTAATGTCAGTTAACCAATCATAAGCAATAGTTGCCTGAATTCTAAAATGGGAAATAATTGCAGCTGTCGCAAGTTCAAATGATTGATAAAACCAATAAATATTAAATAGAAGTATAAAATAGGCAACAAAAGTAGGAATAAAAAATACTCCCCAATAGGGGAGAAGAATAATATTCCAAGAAACTAGTCCTGGAATTATCTCCAAGATCCGAGTTATCAGTTTTTCATGAGCTCTGATAAATTTTGTCATCTATTTATATTAACTAATTCGGGGAAATAGCGGTTCACCACTTTTAATTTTTCCTGAGAATTGTTTTTGGATTTTTGCTGTGGTTTCAGGCAAAAATGGTTCTAAATAGACACCTATTTGCTGTAAACCTTCGACAACATCTAAAAGTATATTGATTTTATTGTTTGTGTCTCTCCAGAGTTCGTTTTCGCTAACCAAACCATCTAATTTTTTAATTTTTTCCCAGATATCACCCAAGGCAAAATCAAAGCGGAATTCTTCTATATGCTTTTTGAGGTCAGTTGGAATTTGTATCGAATAAAAGTATGATTCAAGATTCGCTATTTCTGCAAGTCTTGCAACCCTGGAAACCAAATTTCCAAGCCCATTTGCTAAATCTGCATTATAAGTTTCCTTAAATTTTTCTTCAGAAAAATCTCCATCATTAAAAGGTGAAAATTTAGCCAAAACATAATATCTTAAAGCATCAGCTCCGTATTTATTAATAATCTCGACTGGGTCAATTACATTTCCCAAAGTTTTACTCATCTTAGCTCCATTAACAGTAAAATAATCATGAACAAATAAAGCTTTTGGAAGATCTAATTTTGCAGAAAGTAAAAATGCCGGGAAGTATACAGCATGGAAGCGAATTATTCCTTTTCCAATTACATGAAGATCAGCTGGCCACCATTTTTTATATTTTTTCTCATCCCATCCAAATCCAACTCCTGATTGGTAAATATTTAACGCATCAAACCAGACATAAATTCGCTGCGAACTATCTCCCGGAACTGGTACACCCCAATTTTTTGCGCGTTCATTGGTCCTTGAAATACTAATATCCTTTAATGGCTCTTTCAAAAAAGACAAAACCTCGTTTTTTCTTTTTTCTGGAAATATTTTAAGCTTATCCGTTGAAATCAAATCAATTAACTGTTTTTGGTATTTAGAAAGCTTAAAAAAATAATTTTCTTCAGATATCTCTTCAAGTTTTCGTCCTGGATGTTCAAAGCATTCACCGTTTTCATTAAGCTCTGATTTCTCATAAAACTGCTCACACCCAACACAATAAAGTCCTGTGTAAGTTTCTTTGTAAATATCGCCCGACTTACCGCAAAGTTCCCAAAGTTTCTGAGAAGAGGAAAAATGATGAGATGAATCTGATCCTTTCTGCCAAACGTTATAATCACAATTTAATTTCTCAGTTAACTCCAAAAACAATTTATTATTTTTGTCAACAAATTCTTGAACAGGCACTTTTTCTTTTTCAGCTGCTTGAACATTCTTTAAAGCATTTTCATCTCCTCCAGATAAAAGAAGAACTTCCTCTCCAAGAAGTTTATGATATCTGGCAATTGTATCTGCCTGTACAAACTCCAAAGCATGTCCAATGTGAGGCTTTGCGTTCACGTAAGGAATAGCAGATGTAATATAAAACTTTTTTCTCATAGGTGAGCTTATTTTACCATTCCAAGATCTTAATCTAAAATAAAAGCCCTTAGTTTTTAATTTCTAAGGGCGAATCCTGCCTAATCCTGTTTAAGTTTTTTAACATCCAAGGATGGCTGTTCATCACTAGTATCTGACTCATCCTCCTCGTAAACTTCCACCGCTTTAGATTTAAACTTATCACGATTATAAGCAATGTGAAGGATTTTAGATATCCATAGGTTACTATTATTAGGCGTTGACCAGTCAGTTTCATGCTGTATCAAAATTTCAACGAAATCATTTGTCTCTAAATAGAGAGAGATATTTCTTACCTGTTCAAATTGTCCCTTCGGAGCAAATTCGTCTAGATATCTCAATAACTCCTCAGAGTTTCCATCGTAAAGATCCAAAATATCCTTTGTTACAATTACGAGATGAATCTTTTCATTGGAAAGTAGAGATAAGGCTAAAACCGAAAGCTCTCGGGTAAGATATCTATCCCGAAAATAACCAAAACATCTTTCTTGATTAATCCATGACAAGCTGATTTGTTCATCTCCAGAAAGTTTTGCAATCAAGTCTCGGCCCCAGCGAGCAGTATATTCAATTGAAACGCTTCGTTCCTGATACGAAATTACAAAAAAATCTCCGTTCTGACGTACGTCTTTTACCTCAGGTCTTCCTTCTCCTTTAGGTACAAATCTGGATAAAATCTTTTCGGGAAAATATCCTGATTCAATATATTTTTTTACCAAATCAGGATCAATGTAAAGATAATGCAGGCTTCCCGAATCATCACTCATAGTAGTAACGTCAATGGCTACTACATCAGTTTTTTCTCTTAATGCCAAATCTTTAAGGCAATATGTAATTTCTCCCAGTCCACGCCAAAACCCAAAAAACATAAAAGGTGACGATATATTTTTGTTAGGTTCTCTTAATCTCTTTTCCTCAAAACGCTCAAGAAACGATATAATCTTCTCCAAAAATTGAATCAACTTCCTAATCATGGTGTTTGTTCCTCACTTTGTTAACGAGCTCGCATATTTTACTACTAAATTCTACTAAAAGATAATTTTGCCAGTTGCAATAAATCCTTATTTCATAGAAAAATATTATTACTGCCCACATTCTTCTTTTGAAGTAATTCATTGGGCAAATTCATTTTTCAAGAAAGGAGGTGATTACATTGAGAAAAACTATCATAAGTTTAGGTTTAGGAGCGGCAAGTACATTTCTCATTGCTGGCTCAGTTTTTGCCTCGAACTCATCAATTGATGGAAACGGAGCCGGATCCATAAATACTATTGTATTAAAAAGCAAAATACACACACTTGTAAGTCAGTCAAACGAAGCCAATTTTTATAACAAAGTTGGAATAAAGCTCTCATCTGGTAAAAATAAGGCTAACAAAAATACAAATAGTGATGTGACCGTTGGAACAGGTGATTCAACTGCCTTAGTTGATATTACAAACCAAGCAAATGCCAATTCAGCATCAGATCCATCAAAAAGCTGTTGTCCTTGTCAACAAAGTCAGTTAGACCCTTCAATTATTGGTAATGGAGCTGATTCAACAAACAAAATCATTGTTGAAAATAAATGCTCAACAACTTTGGTTCAGTCAAACGACGCAAGTATATCAAATAACGTTTGGGTAAGCTCAAGTACTGGCGGTAATGTAGCTGACAAAAATACAGGGGGAAGTGTAAGTTTAAAAACTGGCTCCTCAGACGCAACAGTTACTCTTAATAACTCAGCTAATGTAAATACAGCAAACTAATTTATATTACTGAATTCAAAAAACCCCATTTTTGGGGTTTTTTGTTTACTTCTTTAAAAAATAAAATTCAGCAATTAAAGCCGAAATAATCAAAAGCAAAAAATTTAAAAAGTTTCCAATTCCCAGGTATCTAAGTATTAAAAAAATTACCACTACTAAAGAAATCAATAGCCCTCGTCTGCTACTCCCAAGTAGGACCGAGAATGTAAAAAGACAAGCAAAAAAAAGATTTACAAAAAATAAAACTAGAATTCCCTTAAAATTCGGATCCAAAAAATAAATCATAAAGAAAAGTGTTACCCAGAACAAAAAAATTACAAAGAGCGTAGGCAAAATATTTTCCCGGGTGTTTATTTGCTTTTTTTTCTGCCTGTGTATAATGTGAGTTGTGGACATAATTTTCTTAATTTTAATACTTCTTCTTTTATGTTTTATAGTTTATTTGTTAACTAAAAAAGAAAACTCATCTGAGCTTGTCGGAATAATAAGTAACACCCTAAACCAAAGGCTTTTGGACTTACAAAAAAGTCTTGGCGAAATCGGAGAGATCGGGCGTGGTATGAAAGATTTTCAGGAATTTCTCAAAAGTCCAAAACTGAGAGGAAATGTAGGGGAACATGTTCTCAAGCAGTTATTAACAGAAATGCTTCCCAAAAACTCATTTCATCTTCAATATTCGTTTTCTAGTGGCGAGAAAGTTGATGCAGCAATTAAAACAACTGGAGGAATTATTCCAATCGATTCCAAATTTCCAATGGAAAATTTCAGAAAAATGACTAAGGCAACAAATGATTCAGAAAAGCTAAATTTTGAAAAACAATTCATCCGTGATATCAAAATCCATATAGATTCAATTTCAAGAAAATATATTCTGACCACTGAAGGAACAATGGATTATGCCTTAATGTATATCCCATCTGAATCTGTCTATTACGAGGTAGTAAACAATGCCGACCTGTTTGATTATGCAGGCGCCCATAGCGTTCTTCCTGTTTCGCCAACAACTTTTTATGCCTATATGAAAGTTATCTTAACAAGCTTTGAAGGAGTCAAAATTGAGAAGAAAGCAAAAGAAATTCTAAAAAATCTTAAAGCCATCCAAAAAGATTATGAAAAAGTTGAAGAAAATCTCTCTGTATTACAAAAACACGTCACAAATGCCAAAAATACAATGGATTATGTAACTAACGCTTTTGGTAAGCTCGGCCAAAAAATCTCCCATACCAAAAAGCTTCAAGGATAAATAGTATAATCCTCTTAACATATGCCTAAAAAGAAATTAAATAGAGAGCAGCTTACTGCAATTAAATACACCAAAGGGCCTCTTTTAATTGTTGCAGGAGCAGGGACTGGAAAAACGACTGTAATTACTGAAAAAATAAAATATTTAATTAAAAACAATTTTGCAAACCCCCAAGAAATTTTAGCTCTCACCTTTACAGAAAAGGCATCATTTGAAATGCAAAGTAGGGTAGACGAAGAGCTAGCAGGTTTTTTAGATCTTTGGATCATGACTTTCCACAGTTTCTGCGACCGCATTCTCCGCGAATATGCTTTTCATGTAGGCCTTCCTAGAAATTACAAACTTTTACAAGAACAGGAGTCCATTGCTCTTCTCAAAAAAAACATTTTCAAACTTAAACTTGATTACTTCGCGCCTCTTGGAAATCCAACCAAATTTTTAGAAGATTTAAAAAATCACTTCAGCCGCCTTCAGGATGAAAATATAACCCCCAGTGAGTATTTGAAATTTGCAAAAGGCAAAAAAGACAGAATGACGAAAGAATTAGCCCAAGCCTACAAAATTTATGATGAAATAAAAATCAAAGAATCCTTTTTGGATTTTGGAGACCTAATCACAAAAACCATCCAACTTTTAAAAACCCGCCCCAATATTAGAAAAATTTATCAAGAGAAATTTAAATATTTTTTAATCGATGAATTTCAAGATACAAACTATGCCCAAAATGAGCTAGCTCTTCTTTTAGTAAACAAAGACAAAAACATCACAGTAGTGGGGGACGATGATCAGGCAATTTACAGATTTAGGGGCGCGGCGATTTCAAACATTCTAAATTTCCGAAACAAATTTCCGGATTCAAAAGTAATAGTTCTCAACAAAAACTACAGATCCCCACAAATAATTTTAGATAAAGCATATGATCTGATCAAACACAACAATCCCGACAGACTTGAAGTAACAGAAAACGTCAATAAAAAACTAATTTCAACCAAAAAGCTTAAAGGAAAAATTAAGTTTATTCACAAAAACAAAGAAACCGAAGAAGTTGAAGAGGTTGCAAAAAACATAATTGAGTTGACCAAAAAATCTTACGATTTCAAAGATATAGCAATTCTTGTTCGGGCAAATAATCATGCAAATTCATTCATAAAATCTTTTGAAAGATTAGGTATTCCTTACCAATTCTTAGGTCCAGAAAAACTATTTCAGAAAAAAGAAGTTTTAGAATTAACCTCTTATTTAAAAGTACTACAGGACCCCGACAACTCGGCATCTTTGTTTAAAGTTTTATCAATTGAAGAGCTGGGGATTAGATCGTTAGATTTAATAAAAATTTCAAATTTGGCAAAAAAGAAAAATATAAGCTTATTTGATTCTTGTAAAGATTCAAAAAACGATAAAATTCTGAATATAGTTAATATTGTTGAAAATGATATAGAAAAAACAAAAAAAGAAACAGGTGGGCAAATCCTATTTTCCTTCTGGGAAAAATCAGGAATTTTATCTCAACTCTCCAAAAATATAGAAGGAAGTCAAGCGAAAATTGAAAACATTGCCAAATTTTTTGAAAAAATAAAAACCTTTGAAGAAAACCAAAAAGATCCAAATATTTTTAACTTAGTGGATTGGATTGACTTAAATAGTGAAAAAGCTGATTCACAATTTGAAAATAGTAATTGGCAAAACACAAACGCAGTAAACATATTAACTGTTCACGCCTCGAAAGGATTGGAGTTTCCTGTTGTTTTCTTGGTAAATTTAGTCTCTCTTAGATTTCCATCCCTAGGCAGAAGTGAAGTAATTCCAATTCCAAATGAGTTAATAAAAGAAACTCTTCCAAAAGGCGATTATCACCTCGAGGAGGAAAGAAGACTTTTTTATGTAGGTGTTACTCGCGCCAAAGAAAAACTTTTTTTAACAGCTGCAAATTACTACGCCGATGCAAAAAGAGAAAAAAAACTCTCACCATTTATTTTTGAATCTCTGAGAGATGCAGTCGTTTCTGCTGAATTACCAATTACCAACCCACAACAGCTAACCCTTCGAAATTACGAGAAGGCTCTTTCACCTCTCCATGTAGATTATTTATCTTATTCTCAAATCGAAACCTTCCAAATCTGTCCGCTTCATTACAAATTAAGATATATTCTAAAACTTCCACCAAAAGAGTCAGCAAGCCAAAGTTTTGGTATATCAATCCACAACACACTCGAGGATTTTTACGAAGAGGCAAAAATAAAAAAAATAAATTTAAAATCACTTTTTAATCTTTATCAAAATAATTGGATAAACCAAGGATTTCTAGATAAAATCCACGAAGAAAAATTCTTTCAAAAAGGCAAAGAAATGCTCAAAAACTACTATCAAAAAGAATTTAACAAAAAAAATATTCCCATTCTTCTTGAACAAAATTTTGTAGCATCACTTACTCACGAAAACCAAAAAATTCAAATAGGAGGCAAAATTGATAGAGTAGATGAGCTTTCCAATGGGACTATTGAAATAATTGATTACAAAACTGGTAAGTCAAAAACCCAAAAAGAGGTAGATTCTGATTTACAACTTACTTTCTATGCTTTAGCGGCAACTAGAATTAAAGAATATCCATTTAACAAAAACCCACAAAAAATAAAATTAACTCTTCATTATCTGGATGAAGGAATAAAACTTCACACAACTCGTACAAAAAAAGATCTGGAAAAGGCAGTTAAAGAAATTTTTAAAATTAAAAAACAAATTGAAAACTCAGATTTTAAATGTAACCACGGTTTTCTTTGCCAAAACTGTGAATACTCTATTTTTTGCAAAGAAGAATAAAAATTTGACAACCCATAACTATTTTGATATTATATCCACATCGTCCGATTCGATTTGTTTTTGGCCAAAATAGCGTCAAAAAAAAGGAGAATTTGTATGAGTCCTCCCAAGAATCGTTTCGCTCAATTCGCTTATTAATTCGTCACCGGCCCGGCCGCGAAAGTCCTTGAGAGGATAATCGCAAGCGTGACGGGGAGTGAACCGTAAATCGATTTATCTTTATCGGTTTCCACTCCTCGCCACGCCTCTTACTTACTTCAAGCCCATAACTAAAAACCCATATTTTTCAATGTCCTCTTTTTTCCAAAATTTTTGATCCTTAGTTTTCAATACAAAAGTGATCTTTTTAGAAATTTCTCTCCCTGTATACTTTTGTGTTCCTGGGTCGTATTCTTTCAAGATTAACGTGTCTCCTGGTTCGCACTCAAAATCCGCAATTCTCATATCAAAGTTTTTAGTGCCAGATAATATTTTTTCAAACATAGTAGGCCATGTTTTCTTTTCAATTTTTCTCATTTGGATATGTTATAATTCCAAGTAAAGCATAACACAAGGAGGTGTTTATGCGTGTTCTTAACACAGTGGTAGTGGTGGCCGAAAACTCATATTATTTCCTAAAAAATCTGTTTTAACAAAACATCCAGGGTAACTAATTTCTTTACCTCCAAAACTTTTCTTAAAATGACTAAATCCAAGCCATGATCCATTCGGAAACCTTTTGTCATAAATTCCCTCAAAATCAAATATCTTTGCCTTATTTTTCTTGCTCCACAAAATTCCTTCCCAAACTATTTTGTATTGGTAAAGTTTCTTTCTTCCGTCTTTATTAGTAAACGCTTGCCAATAGTAAGAAACATCTCCTGAGTTTAAAAATATCGCCCCCGAGTCACTTTTTTCTGAAGTTACAAACAGAGAATTCTTTCTAAAAGCTTTCTTCAGCTCAATAAGATGTTGAAGTGGGGGAACATACCTTTTGATTCCAACCGCTCCTTTCCAATAATTTCTAAAATCATTTAAATCTCCTAATTCATACTTTCTAATATTCAATCTATTATTTTTTTTAATCGCACTTCTGCAATCTTTTTCAAAATCTGTAAAAATTTTTTCTTTTCTTTGCTTTAAATCAATTTGCAATGTCTTCGTTGGAAGATATGGAGATTTACTTAACTTAAATCCATTTGCTTTGCATTCTGCGCTTTGAGTTTCATTTATAGGTTCAATAATAATCTGAAAAACTCTGTGTTTTTGGGCAATCTTTCCAATTTTTTGAAAATCCATATTTTGACCAGGTCTCTGAATTTTCAAAACACTTCCAATTAAAGGAAATTTCTTTACAAAAACAGAAACTTTGTCAATTTTTTCTACATTCCACCCAATTCTTGAAAGATATCTTGCGTATTCTTTGCTTTGTCTAATATCCTGCATTTCAAAAACTTGGGGAAACAAACTTACTTTTAGCTCTTAATATTGCCCACCTGAATTTTTCAAGAACCTTATAAATTTGGTAAGAATTGTTATCAATAACCAAATCCCATGTTCCCAGAAACTCAACAACTTTAGGATTAAACCCTTCTTTAAATTTAGTAAATCCCTTATTTTCTTCTCGTCCCCACAAATCAAAAATTTGCAACTTTAATTTTTGTCCCATTTTTATGGCCTCCCACATCATCAAATTATTTGGCATTACGTTTTTATATTTTTCTGTGCTTGCCCCGTACGGATAATACAAAAACCCATTATAAGCAAAGAGTATCCATGTGGTTATAATCTCTCCTTTATATTTAGCAACTAAAAGATGAGCAATTCCTGCTTCGCGAAGATATTTCCACATCAATCTATGATATTTTTCGTTATGTGCATAAAACCCCTGTCTTTTAGAAGTCTCGGAAGTTAATTCTAAATATTTTTCAAAAGCTTTATCTGAATTATCCTCTATGACTTTAACTCCTTTCCTTTCAGCCAGTCGAATATTGTAACGGGTTTTTGGCTTAAAACTTTTTAAAAGCTCCTCCTCTGATTTTGTCAAATCAATCCAAAAAGTAGTTGAAGTAAAAATTGTTTTTCCTCTTGCAGCTCCTGAATCCTTCAGTGTTTTAATTAATTTTTCTTCTTTTAAAACATTTGGTTCTAGTTTTATAAAAATTAAATCCTTTTCTTCGCCAATTTTTTTAAGATCCAAAAGCATTTTAGAGGTGGGTATTGTTCCTTTTTCAAAAATTCCAATTTTTTTATTCAAAACCGGCACTTTGTGAATAGTTAAATATCCATATTTGGTTTCCAAAACCTCATTTCCCCATTTTTTACGAAATTCTGCCCAAGAAGGGGACTGCAAAGGGTGTGTATTTGGATTTTTCATAAGCTAGTTATTGTAGTATATAACGTCCATTAAAGATAATTAATCAAACTCCCATCTTTTTTGTCTTACATAATTTGCGTTTGATTTCAAAAGTTTTTCTGGAATGTCAATAACAAACCTGCTCACTGGATTTGAAATATTTTGCCCAAAATAAAGCCGCCTCTCGGCATAAGTCATATATAAAAGCTCTTTAGCTCTCGTAATCCCAACATAGGCAAGTCTTCTTTCTTCCTCAATTTCACTCGCTTCCATCAAAGATCTTGAATGAGGAAAAATCCCTTCTTCCATTCCAACCATGAATACAACAGGAAACTCAAGGCCTTTTGCAGCATGAAGTGTCATAAGTGTGACATTATCTTCTTTCCCTTGCTCTTTCGAAGCCTTGGCGAATAAGGGTTCTGCTTCAACCAAAGCTACATTTTCCAAAAATTCATAGATTTTGGGAAATTCAATTGCAACCGACCTAAATTCTTTTATATTTTCAAGCTTTTGAAAATTTTCCTCAGTTTCTCGTTTATATTTTGATAAATAATCAGTCTCTTTTATAACCAAATCAAAAAGACCTAAAGTAGTATATTTCGCAATTTCCAAATTCTCTTGTAATTTTTTAAATTTTTCAAATCTTTTTACTCCCAATTTCTGAATTCTTTTTAAAGAAACACTATCTTTTGGATTAACTAAAACTCTCAAATACGACAAAATATCTTTAATTTCAGCCCTTTCATAAAATCTAACCCCTCCAACTAAAACATAAGGAATGCCAGAGTGGAGTAGTGCCTCTTCAATAACTCTTGATTGTGCATTTGTCCTATATAAAATCGCAAAATCATTAAACTTAAATCCTAAGTCAAGAAGTAGTTTAATCTCAGAAACAATAAAGGAAGCCTCATCCATCCCGTTCCTAGCCCCATAAATATTAATTTTATCTCCCTCACTTTTTTCAGTCCACAAGGATAATATAGGGTGGGTTTTGTTATGCATAATTACAGCATTGGCTGCTAAAAGTATATTCTTAGTTGACCGGTAATTTTGCTCCAAATTAACTATTTTTATATCAGGATAGTTCGAAATTAAATTATTAATATTTCTAAAATCAGCACCTCGCCATGAGTAAATTGACTGTGAAGCATCTCCAACTGCAGTTAGCGAATTATTTTTACCAACTAAAAGTTTTGTCAGTTGATACTGAATTTTATTAGTATCCTGCCATTCATCAACTAAAATATGAGAGAATTTGTTTTGCCATTTTCCTAGAACTTCAGGATTTTCTTTTAGAATATTGTAAGTTTTTATCAAAAGATCATCAAAATCCAGTGCTCCAATTTCTTTCAATTTCTTCTCGTATAAATTATAAATTTTAAATAAAGTCTCCTGAAAATCCCCTTGAACTATTTCTGCGTATTGAAGTGGAGTTAGCATCTGATTCTTCAAATCTCCCAATTGATTTTGAATCAAACCCATTTGATATGATTCCTCAGGCAGATCAAGATCATCAATAATTTCTTTAATTAAACTTTTCTGATCAGAGTCATCATAAATAATGAAATTAGGCAAAATTCCTATAATTTGGCCTTCAATTCTCAAAAACTTCACACAAAACGAGTGATATGTAGAAGCCAACGGAGGATCGTTTCCAATAAGTTTATAAATTCGTTCTTTCATTTCGTTTGCCGCTTTATTTGTAAAAGTCAAAAGAAGAATTTTGTGAGGATTTATATTTTTATTCAAAATAAAATACGCAGCTCTATATACCAATACTCGTGTTTTTCCAGATCCAGCTCCAGCCAAAACCAACAAAAATTGGCTCTCGTTCATAACAGCCTCTTTTTGTTGAGCGTTCAATTGGTCTAAAATAAGTGTCACAAGCTATTCTAATGCAAAAGCTAACAAAAAATAAAATTCTATTCCTTAAAATTAAAAGAAAAGCTTTAAAACATCTCTGGTTGGCTAGGTTTTTTCTATTGGCAATAATTTTTGTGATAATCTCAACTCCTGTTATATTTTTTGTATCCTGGTTTAATAATTCGCTAATAAAAAATTTCACCAATCTCGCCGAAGATTTTTTGTTTGCACCTCAATATAAACTTTCGAACACAGATGGAAGAGTAAATATTCTAGTTTTGGGAAAAGGTGGCATAGGTCACGACGCACCAGATCTGACAGATACAATGATTCTTGTTTCGGTTTCTCTAAAATCTCCAAAAATAGTTTCAATTTCAATTCCAAGAGATATTTGGGTGTCCGCTCTTCGAGCAAAAATAAATAGCGCATATTATTGGGGAAATCAAAAAGAAAATCAAGGCCTAACATTAGCCAAAGCAACCGTTGAAAATATAGTTTCAGTTCCAATTCATTACGCTGTAGTGATAGATTTTGGCGGTTTTACAAAAGTAATAGACACAATAGGGGGGGTTGACGTAAATATTAAATATTCTTTTACAGATAATCAATTTCCAATTGCAGGTAAAGAAGATGATACTTGTAATGGAGATTTAACTTATAAATGCAGATATGAAACAATCCATTTTGATCAAGGTATAACCCACATGGACGGGGAAACTGCTCTAAAATTTGTCCGATCTCGTCATGCAGTTGGAGATCAAGGAACAGATTTTGCTCGTGATGAAAGACAGCAAGAGGTTATCTTGGCTATAAAAACCAAGATTCTATCCAAAGAAGTTTTGTTCTCGCCTCAAAAAGTTATAGATTTATTAAATTTAAGTAAAAACTATATTCAAACAGACATTAAAACAGAATCTATAGCTGTTTTAGCGCGATATGTCTTAAACGGCAAAACCAATATCAAGACATTTGTTTTTCCTCAAGAATTTTTAATAAATCCTCCAATCTCTTCGACATACGATAATCAATATGTTTTTATTCCCAATGGAGGAAACTGGTCAAAAGTTCAAGAATGGATAAAATCAATTCTTCCATAAAGTTTAAAACTCCACCCATCCAAATTTATTAATCCAAATTACTCCCCATAAATTAACAATCACTCCAATCAAAAGCAAAATCCAGTGATATTTTTTAAGTCCTGTCCTTGCAACTCCTTTTATGGTTAAAAATGTTAAAAACGGATATAAATCAACAGCAAATCTGTATCCAAATTGAGCCCAACCAGTTCCTCCATGCATAAAAACAATGAATAAAATCGCAAACGAAGTAATACTTGCAATTTTAACAACATTTTCTTTAATGTTTGCCATTAAACTAAAGACAAAAGCAGGAGTAGTAATCCATATAGAAAGTCCCCACCAGGATGGTTCTATAAAAGGTGTCCTATCTAAAATTTTAGGAAACGACCAAAAAGCAGCTTTGATATTTGATGGAATATAATAAAAGCTCATTACTCCGTGCATAAACCAAGGCGTTTGTGTTTCATGTAAAACTCGAGGAAGCAAAAAATAAGCCTTATCCCAAAATACTCCGAAACGAATAAAATTATAAAATGAGTCAAGACCAAAACTCAAAACTAAAGGTAAAAAAAATAAAATTATATTTTTAAAATTTCTTAAATCACGATTTAATAAAAATATAAAAAAGGGGAGAGAGATAATTGTATGTACTCTTGAAAGATATGAAATTCCAATACATAAAGAGACAAACCAAACTGATTTTTTGTATAAAGCTGCCCAGATAGCTACAAATAAAAAAAAGGCAGCTGTTATTTGTCCCAAATACCAGCTTGATCCAACAGATCCCATATACCAAAGAATTGATCCTAAAGAGATTAAAATTGAGCTCCAAATTGCAATGCGCAAATCTCGCTTAATCTTTAAAGATATGTAAAAAGTTAAAATTGGTATTGCTGCAGTCAAAATATGAGCTAAAATTTGTTGCTGAAAAGAGATACCAAAAACTAAAATAAATGGAATTAATACTAAAGAAGGCCCAGGAGAATAGGGAACAAAAAATTTTCCACTTTTCCCTGGTATTAACTCAGAAAGCCATGGCGGATTTTCAGTTAAATAATATTTTCCATGGATAAAAGCGTTTGTTAGTCGGGTAAAATAATCATAAGGTGTAGCGCCGGAAGAAGACAAAAAATAAACCATGAAAAAAAACAAAAAGGCCAGAACTATTTTCATAGTACTTGTTCTCGGCTTTATTTTGAGAATTTTATTATTTAATTTTGGCACTTTAGATCTTGATTATCATACATTTTTGGCCTGGAGCAACATATTAGTTCATAACGGTTTTAATAATTTTTATAACGGTTGGTCTGATTATCTTCCTGGCTATTTATATATTTTATATTTTTTAGGAAAAATAAAAACCATCGTTCCTTTACCAGAACTTTTTATTTACAAACTACCAGCAATTTTGGCAGATTTGGCAACTGGATTTCTAATTTATAAAATTGTCAAAAAACTAAAATCAGAAAAACTAGCCCTAATATCTTCAATTTTATATATCGCAAACCCCGCAATTATTGCAAATTCAACTCTTTGGGGACAAGTTGATTCTTTAACAACTCTATTTACTCTCGCATCTATTAGTTTATTTCCACAAAATTGGCTTGCATCAAGCCTTATTTTAAGTGTCGTAGCAAGCATTAAACCTCAGGGAGCATTAGCAGCACCAATTATTTTATTTATGATGATAAAAAGAAAATGGAGCCTAAAAAGTATATCAATCTATATCATAATTTCATTAATTTTCTTTATCTTGTTATTCGTACCTTTTAATAATACAAATAATCTAATAGGCTTTATAATTAACCGCTTAAATGTAACTACCGGACAATATTCATACACTAGTATAAATGCATTTAATTTTTGGGGACTTTTTGGATTTTGGCAACAAGACAGCCTCGTAAAGGCGGGGATAGGATACAGTTTGATATTCTTTTTCTACATCATTTTTGCAGTAAAATTATGGGATAAAAAGGGAAGTGAATACATTCTGACTTCTATAATTTTCACGACAAGTTTCTTATTTTTCACGAGAATGCACGAAAGACATTTACTTCCAGCTCTTGCGCCATTATTAATAACAGCATCAATTTATCCGGCAACCTTTATCACTTACTGCTTACTCTCCCTAGGATACATCGCTAATTTATATTACTCATTTGTGTGGATAACTCAGTCTTTCAAATCAATCTTTTCAGATCTTATTATAAAAGCGTTTACAATCGTCAATCTGTCGTCATTAATTTTTATAATTAAACCAATTTTTTTTCAAAATAAAACTGAATTTAAAAAAGATCTCCCCGACCCTCTCCCCTCTTTAAAATTAAATAAAAATCAATCAAAAAAATTTTTATTTCTGATACTCCTATTTGCATTCCTAACCAGAACTATTTCGCTCTCAAATCCAACTCATGAATATTTTGATGAAGTTTATCACGCATTTACAGCCAGAAGGCTCATTCATGGCGATATTAAAGTCTGGGAATGGTGGAACCCCTCCCCCGAAGGCTTTGCTTATGAATGGACCCACCCCCCAGTTGCAAAACTTGTGATGTGGACAGGGATGAAGATTCTTGGTGAAAACTCCTTTGGCTGGAGATTTCCGGCAGCAGTAGTCGGAACCTTAACAGTTTACTTAGTTTACAAACTAACTTTTGAAATATTTAAAGATGAGGCATTAGGGCTACTTGCTGCAGCTACATTCGCTCTCGAAGGTCTTCCTCTTGTTTTATCAAGAATCGGAATGAATGATATTTATTTTTTATTTTTCACTCTTCTTTCTCTTTTCTTGTTTATTAAAGATAAAAATTTTCTTTCAAGTGTAAGCCTCGGTTTAGCAGCAGCTTCCAAATGGAGTACATTATGGGCAATACCTATTTTATTTGTAGCCTTTTTCGTTCTCAAAAAAAAGCTAAAAGTAAGCCATATTTTCTTTTTTATAATTCCACTAATTGTTTATTTGGCAACTTACATACCCATGTTTACATCAGGCCACACTCTCGACACATTTATTGGAATGCAAAAACAAATGTGGTGGTATCATACAAATCTTAAAGCAACTCACCCATACACTTCTCTTTGGTACACTTGGCCATTTTTAATTCGCCCAATTTGGCTTTATACCAGTGGTGAAATAGGAGGATATATTTCAAATATTTACGCTCAGGGAAATCCAGTAGTTTTTTGGTTTGGAGTTATTTCAATTGCTACAACAATTTTCTATACTATCAAAACTAAAAGTAAAAAATTAGGATTTATCGTTTTCAGCTATCTTGTGTTTTTTGTTCCTTGGGCAGCATCCCCTCGTATTATGTTCCTTTACCACTATCTCCCCTCAATTCCATTTATGTGTATGGCAATAGCCTATGTATTAAGAAAAAATCCCAAATATATTCCTATATTTTTTACTTTTGCCCTTATTGTATTTATTTATTTATACCCACACTTTACAGGTATAAAAGTTCCAGTTTGGCTCGATAATTCCTATTATTGGTTTGACAGTTGGAAGTAAATTATAAAATCAAGAGTAAGGCTGATATTACAAAGAAAACTGAAGCCCCAATTCCCATCCAAGTTGGCCAATCAATTCCTGCCTGCGGAAGAGTTGTAACTTTTGAAGTGGGTACAGGTGTTGCTCTAATAATTGGTGTACTTGTAGATTTAATTGTGGCGATTGGTGTAGCAGAAGGGCTTGCAGTTGCAGTGTTAAATTCAGATCCTCCAACAGTTAAACTGGATGGTGTTGGATTAGGAGATTCAGTCGGTGGTAAGGTAGCTGCTGGAACATTCTCTGGTGCATTTAAAGAAACGCTCTGGTTTCTGAGTTGGTACAGTCTATAAGCTGTAAAAATTGAAACAGCCCCTAAAACAACAATTGCAATGACAATTAAAGCAGTAGTTTTCATCTCAACCTTCAATCTTCTTCCAAGCGATTACGCTTCCTACAAAAAGACCTAAAGCTATAGAAAGAAGCGCGATCGTTGCTCCACCCTCGCCTGCTGTGGGAAGCGCCGAAGGAGTAGAAGTAGGCTTAAGTGTTGCCTTTGGAGTAGGAGTATTAGTTGCAGCCACCGTAGGAGTTGGAGCAACTGTTGCCTTAGGACTCGCAGAAGGTGTAGGTGTTGGAGTGGGAGTGGGTGTTGTAGGTTTAAGAGTAGCCGATGGTGTTGAAACAAAAGATGGCTCGTTAGCTGCCTGAACTATAAATGATCGAGTGATACTTCTAAGTATTCCAGCTGCGTCTGTATAAGAAATAGTTATTGTGTGCGAGCCAGGCTCCAAATTAGAAGGTGGACTCCATTTCCAAACTCCAGTTGAAGGTACAGTTATTTTTGTGCTTTGTGTAGTAGATTGAACTGTTATGTTAATGATCTGCCCAGCTGTTGCTGATCCAAAAAATTCGGGTTTAACACTTTTTACCACTTCTCCATTAGTAACACTATCAATAGTCACCTTTTTTGAAACAGTTGCGGATTGTTTAATTCCTCCAATATTAAATCCAGCTGAAGATGTAGCATTTGTGTCTTGCGGTAAATTTACTAAAGCCGATGGAGAATTAGTAAGATCCGTCCCTTGTTGGTTTCTAAAATCATAATTGTTTCCTAAAACTATTGTAGGAGTCGGGTTAGCAGCATTTGCGTAAATTTGTGCTGTGGAAACACCCTTTGATCCACCTTGAACAAACACTGAAAGCAAACTAGTTCCAGAAACTGTTGAGAAAGACGACAAATCGGTTACTCTTGCAGAAGAAAGCGGCAAAACCCACTTTCCGCTTAGATTTGTTTTAGTTGAAAGGATACTTATATTATCACCACTTAAATAGACAATGGTGTCAGCTGCGGGACCTCCATTGGAAAGAGTCACTGTTCCAGTAGCAACATAATTATTAGTTGATCCATTAATTGAAGCTCCAGTTTTAATTTGCCAAGCAATTCCAGAATTGTCATACAAAATAGAATTTGAATTGATTTTGAAATAATACATAGTTGAAGGTTTTAGCTGTTGCAAGGTCACATAATGAACAGTTGAAGCACTTGCATTATCGGGTAATGCAGTCGCTCCAGGATCTTTTGATTCTCCAAAAGAAACAAATCCACTTGTCGCAGTATCAGTCACCCAAGATACATTAAATGAACTATCAGATACGTTAGTAATTTTAATATCACGAGGTGCAGTAGACGGATTAGCGGAAGAATTAAATATTTGACGATTTCTAATAAGTAACACTGAAGAAATAAAACCAACAACTAAAAAAATAATGCCTAAAAGCGTTGGGATTTTTATTTTTTTCATCTAAGTTTGGCTCCTTCTGATGCAACAGCCGACCCACTTGCCGGACTACTAGTACCCACTGGTGTGGCAGTAGGAGCGATAGCTGGCGTTGCTGTCGGTGTCGCTACTTTAATATTACCAATTTCCTCATCAGAAATGTATACCCTTTGTTCTAATTTGCCCAAAACAGTTGTATCAAGTGTTGGATCAATTGGTGATAGAATTTCTGCTGGAACCGAAGGAGGAGGTTTTGTCATAAATATTTTTATCACTTCAAAGGCAATCCACACAACAATGGTAATCAAAGTAAAAAAACTTGTTTTTACAATTCCTGGAATTTTTCTTTTAGTAGCACTCATTTTTTAATTCCTTCAAAATATATCGCTAATCCATTAATAGTTAAAACTATCTGCTTAGTTCCATTGGTAGATTTTATTATGTCCGAGCTAAACCCAATCGAAGTTGGAAAAAGCGGCCTTCTCATGTTTTCAATATCAGACAAATATGAAAATAATTGATCATAGTTTCCAGTAATATTTAAAGAAACAGGAAAACCCAAAGCTCCATTCTCAAGACTTTGATCAGGTTTTGTGCTAACTCCAAGTATTTGTGTTGGTCCAAAACTCTCAGAAATAGGCGAAAGATTATCCTTATTCAAAATTCCTTCAAACTGTCTTTGATAGCTAGAAGGATCTGGGTTGTCAGGTATAGAAGTCGCCAAAATCTGAATTCTATCTTTTTCCTTTTGATAAAGATCAGAAGCTGCAGTCAAATTTTTAATTTTTTGTTCCATTATAGAAATCGTCTCCTCTTTGCCTTTATTTTCTTGAATTAATTGTGCAATGGTTCTAGCAGTTGGTCTAATTGCAAAAAGAAAAAATATTATGATTGTAAAAATCGAAAGCAAAATTTCAATAAATGCTTTGATATCAGATCTTTCGCGATACAAAACCAATATCCCCAAAAATTGCTTCTGATATTTTAAGTAATCTCTCTGCCAAGTTGCTGCCATTTTTATACTTTAGTTAGTTTAATAGTAAACGTTACAAACGGATTATCTTCACTCATATCAAATCCAGTCAAAGTTATATTTGAAAACAAATTTGTAGCCTTAAGGTTTGAGATCAATTGAACAATCGATTGTTCAGAAAAACTATCTGCCTTTAAACTTATACCATCCTTGTCTGATGTTAAAGTGTCCAAAACAATATCATTAGGAAGAGCAGAAGTAATCTTAGAAAAAACTGAAGAAGTCAAATTTTTACTAGAAGTAATTGATGAAAATATAGAAATTTTTGCTTGTATGTTTTTAAACTCATTTTCAAATTTAGAAAAAGACGCAATTACAGCTTTTTTTGATTGGATCTGATCTGTTAAATCGTTCGACCTGGCGTCCAAAAAAAATCTTGAAATAAAAGCCAAAATCACAACAAATTCAGTAACAATAACAATAATTCTAAAGCTAGAAAGTACCCAATTTAAAATTCTTGCTCTTACATCTGACTCTTCCTGTAAATTTGGAAGTAAATTTATACTGTTATTTTTCTCTCGGGCAGCCACACTTCAATATACCACAAAAATCTTAGTTTGTGTCTTACTTCTTCAAAACTTTTTTGGATATCTTTTTTGGAGTTTTTTCTTTCTTCATACTTTTCAAAGCTACTGCAGAAATTCTTGCTTTAATTCTTGAAGCCTTATTTTTGTGAATCAATTTTTTCTTTGCAGCTCGATCAGCCAAAGAATAAACATTATCTATATCCTTTTCGGCATGACTTTTTAGAGCTTTCCTAATTGCATAAGAAAGACGCGATGTAATAATCTTATTGACAACGGCCTTTTTCTCGGATGAACGAAGGGCTCTTTTTGCTGTTTTTGTAACTGGCATAGCTTTAAAGTATAATCCGAAAAAGCCAAAAATTCAATGGTAAATAGTTTTTTTAAAAAAAGTAAAAAAATATTGCTTTCTCAACAGCAATCAACTCTTTCTGCTGCTGCAATAATTATAATAATGTCTGTAGCTTCATATATTCTAGGATTTGTCAGACAAAGAATTATTTTATCCTATTTTACTCCTCAACAGACCAGCCTTTTCTTTGCAAGCTTTAGGCTTTCAGATCTCATTTTTGAAATCTTAATCTTTGGAACTTACACTTCAGCTCTTATCCCGATACTTACAAAAACATTAAAAGCTGATGGAGAAAAAAAAGCCTGGGAAGTTTCATCACGATTTTTGACTATCACTATTGTAATTTTTGCCCTCTTTGCAACTATCGTAGGCCTTTTCTCAAACTCATTCTATAAAATAATAACCCCAGGCTTTTCAGATCTCGATATTCAAAAAGTAGCAAATCTTTCTCGAATTCTTCTAATCTCTCAGGTAATTTTTGTCGCAAGCTATATTCTTTCAGGAACTCTGGAAGCCTCCAAGAGATTTTTAATTCCAGCTCTAGCTCCAGTCTTCTACAATCTCGGAATAGTTATTGGTATTTTGTTTCTGTCTGAAAGATTTGATCTTACGGGTGCAGCAATTGCTGTAGTAATTGGAGCCACTCTCCATTTCATGATCCAATTACCTTTAGCTCTTAAACTTGGTTTTAGACCAAGTCTTTCCCTGAAACTAACCCAAGAAGTCAAATCGATTACAAAACTAGCCCTTCCTCGAATTGTTGACCTCAGCTTTGATCAAATACAACAAACAATAGAACTATTTCTTGCATCTTTAATCTCAACTGCCTCATATACTTATTTCACCCTTGGAACAACAATTAGATTGCTACCTGTAAGCCTTTTTGGTTCCTCTCTTGCAAAAGCTGCCTTTTCAACTCTTTCAGAGCAAAAAGATGAGCCTCAAAAATTTGCAAGAACATTTCTTGCAACTGCATATCAAATTCTTTTTTGTGTTATCCCTATAGCAACTCTTTTTATAGTCTTAAGAATTCCAGTAAGCCGTCTTTTCTTTGGTACAAAAAATTTTGATTGGCAGGCAACAGTAGAAACAGGTTTTGTAATTGCAGCCTTTGCCGTTGCGATTGTTGTACAGAGTTTAGGTCTACTTTTAGAAAGAGCATTTTATGCTCTTCATGATACCCAAACTCCTGTCTCAATTTCCTTAATTACAACATCAATAATAATCGTTAGTGAATTTATTCTTGTACAAAACCTTCACCTTCCTGTCTGGAGTCTGGCTGCTTCAGCTTCAGTAGGAATATCATTCCAAATAACCATTCTTATCTTTTTGCTTCAAAAGAGAACAATAAAACTTGTGAGTTTTAAAAATTTCATTCCAATCTTCAAAATTATATTAAGCTCTTTCCTGGCTGGTTTAGTAATGTATCTTTTAATGAAAATTTTAGATGTAGCCATTTTTGACACTCAATACACTATAAATCTCTTAATTCTTACCCTAATCGTAGCTCTGTCAGGTTTGATAACCTATATAGGAATTTGTTTCATTCTAAAACTAGACGAAGTAACTCTAATTATAAAACTTGTCAAAAACCAAATTAAGCTTGCTAAACCGAAACCAGGTGTCGAGCCTCTTACTCCCCCTGCTAGTGAAAACCTAAGCTAGCTAATGCTGAAATAAAGTAAATGAAACCTCTCCATGAAATTAAATGCGTTCCCTGTGAAGGGGGTGTTGCTCCCCTTAAACGAGATGAGTTTAATGCATATCTCCCTCAAATTCCAACCTGGCAAGTAGTCAACGACGATCATGCTCTTCAAAAAAACTTTGAATTTAAAAACTTTAAAGAAACTCTAGATTTTGTGAATAAAGTAGGAGCCCTGGCAGAGCAAGAAGGTCACCATCCAGATTTAAATCTTCACGACTGGAACAAATTAACTATAACTCTTTCAACTCATGCAATTGGAGGCCTTTTTATAAACGATTTCGCCCTAGCTTCAAAAATCGATCGACTTATGAGATAATATCTTCAGCTAATTTCAACTCAAGCACTTTGAAAGGTTGATTAAAAATGAAAGCAGCCAGTTACGTTCTTGGATTTTTTGCGATAATTGGATTAGGTAGCATAGCTTTACTTTTGATGTTTGTAGCGATGATAGTTTGTCTCACCATTTTAACTCCTTTGTTTCTCGTAATGTCACTCACAGCCAAAGGAAGAAAGGAAAGAAATCGTTTCATAGCAAACATTCTCGCAGGTCCAGATGGAGGTTATTTTCCAGACGAAGAGGAAGGTCGAGAATGGGAATAACTCATTACCAACACGAAGGTTTTAGAATCATCGTAGGAAGTGCTGCATTCACATTTTGGTTAGGAATGTTTTTCGTTACAATGTTACTTTCTCTTTTCTAGATTATATAGCGGGCATTCTCACAAAAACTTTGGGAATGCCCTAATCTTTTTTATTAACCCTCTTGACAGCTATTAGCACTCATGTTATCTTACTGCTAATGACAGATGGACTAACAGCAAGGCAAGCGGAAATTCTCAAAGCTCTGATTACAGAATACATTGAAACAGCCATCCCTGTTGGTTCTCTCGCTCTTGAAAAGAAATATAGTTTGGGCATTTCCCCAGCAACAATAAGAAATGAAATGGCAAATTTGACCAAATTAAAATATTTAAAACAGCCTCACACTTCAGCAGGTAGAATTCCCACTCCTCTTGCTATGAAGTTCTACATAAACCAGCTCATGGAAGAAAAATCCTTAAGTGTAGTTGATGAGGTAAAAACTAAAGAAAAAGTTTGGGATTCAAGATCAAATTTTGAAAAACTGATGGAGGAAGCAACAGAGGCCTTAGCTGAGAGAACAAATTCTTTGGCAGTCGCAGCAACCGACGAAGGCGATGTCTGGCGAGCTGGTTATTCTCACGTTTTTGAAAGCCCAGAATTTTTTGATATTGAAGTTTGTCAAAACGTTTTTTCTTGTCTAGAAGAGGCAAAACGTATTCACGAACTTTTTTTTGAACATTTAACCGGCCTTTCTCTTGTTGAAGTTTTGTTTGGAGAAGAGTTAAACTGGCCTTTCTTTGATCAAATTGGAGTAGTGGGAACCCGTTTTGATGTAGGCGGTCACAAAGGAGCCATCGGTGTAATTGGCCCATTTAGACAAAACTATATGGAAGTTATTCCAACAGTAAGATATTTTAGAAATTTAATAGAAGAATTAAGTCGATGAAAAAAGTCAAAGAAGAAAAAGTCGCACATAAAAATCCAAAAGAAGAAGAGCTAAAAAATCAATTAGCAAAAGCATTAGCAGATTATGATAATTTAAGAAAGAGGACAGATGAAGAGAAAAAAGTTTGGATAACGTTTGCAAGCCAAAGAATTTTAGAACAATTATTGCCAGTTCTTGATAATTTAGAAAAAGCACTAAAACACACTCAAGATCAAGGTTTGGCAATAGCTGTAACTGAATTCAAAGCTTTATTAAAAGATGAAGGATTAAAACAAATCAATCCCCAAAAAGGAGACGATTTTAATCACGATTTAATGGAGGCAATTGAAACTATTGAAACAGAAGATAAAAATATGAATAATAAAATAGAAAGCGTGGCAGTTGCGGGTTGGAAATTCGAAGCCTCGCCTGCCGGCAGACAGGATGGTCCAGTTATTCGTCACGCAAAAGTAAAAGTTTACAAACAAAAATAAATAATATGGGAAAAATAATTGGAATTGATTTAGGAACAACCAATAGCTGTGTAGCAGTAATGGAGGGTGGCTCACCCAAAGTTATTCCAGCATCTGACACAGGTAGAAATATTACTCCTTCAGTTGTTGAGCCAATCAAAAATTTAGTTGGCGACGTTGCCAAACGTCAAATGGTTTTAAACTCCAAAAACACTGTTTATTCAGCAAAACGTCTTATGGGTCGAAGAATTGATGATAGCGAGGTTAAAAGAACTCAAAAAATGGTTCCTTACGAAATTGTTGCTGGCAAAAATAAAATGGCATCGATTGAAATCGAAGGCAAAACCTATACTCCCCAGGAAATTGCTGCTCGAGTTTTGATGAAACTCAAAAAAGATGCTGAGTCTTATTTAGGTTCCAAAGTAGATCAAGCTGTCATTACAGTACCTGCTTATTTTGACGATGCCCAAAGACAAGCAACAAAACAAGCTGGTGAAATTGCCGGCCTTAAAGTTGAGCGCATTATAAATGAACCAACAGCAGCGGCCCTGGCCTATGGTCTTGATAAGAAAAATGCCCACAAAATTGCTGTTTATGATTTAGGTGGAGGAACTTTTGATATCTCAATTTTAGAACTTGGTGATGGAGTTTTTGAAGTCAAATCCACAAATGGTGACACCCATTTAGGTGGAGATGATTTTGACGAAGTTTTAGTTGATTACATTTGTGATGAATTCAAAAAAGATAACAGCGTTGATTTAAGAGCAGATAAACAAGCTCTTCAAAGAGTCAGAGATGCCGCAGAAAAAGCAAAAATTGAACTCTCCGCGGCCGATGAAGTTGAAATAAACCAGCCTTATATTACTCAGCAAAATGGCGCTCCTCTTCATTTGACCATGAAATTAACTCGAGCAAAACTTGAAAGCCTAGTTGATGAATTAATTCAAAAAACAATAAAGCCAGTTGAAGCAGCTCTCAAAGATGCAAAATTAGATCCACACGATATTAATGAAGTAGTTTTAGTTGGTGGTATGACTAGAATGCCAAAAGTAATTAAAGTAGTAAAAGAGTTCTTTGGCAAAGATCCAAATCAATCAGTAAATCCAGATGAAGTTGTCGCAATTGGTGCGGCAATTCAAGGTGGAGTATTAGGTGGAGAAGTTAAAGATATCTTACTTTTAGATGTTACTCCTCTAACTTTAGCAATTGAAACATTAGGCTCAGTTGCAACTCCTATGATCAAAAGAAATACAACTGTTCCAGCTTCAAAAACTGAAACTTTTTCAACAGCAGCTGATAATCAAACTCAAGTTGAAATTCATGTAACTCAAGGCGAACGCCCAATGTCATCTGATAACAAAGATTTAGGACGCTTTGTTCTTGATGGCATTCCCCCAGCCTCTCGCGGAGTTCCTCAAATCGAAGTTACTTTTGATATTGATGCATCAGGAATACTTAAAGTTACAGCCAAAGATAAAGCAACTGGAAAAACCCAGCACATAACAATATCTGGTGCAGTAGGGCTATCTGATGATGAAGTCAAAAGAATGCAGGAAGAAGCAGAAAAACATAAAGAGGAAGATCAGAAGAAAGCAGATGTTATAACAGCCAAAAATCATGCTGACAATTTAATTGCAACAGCCGAAAAAGCTCTCAAAGACGCAGGTGACAAAGCGTCAAAAGATGTTAAAGAAAAAGTTGAAGAAAAAATAAAAGCATTAAAAGATGTTTTGGAAAAAGGTGACAAAAATGAAATTGAGACAAAAACAAAAGATCTTTCAGAAGAGCTTCAAAAAATAGGTGAGGCAATGTATAAACAAGAAAAACCAGGTGAAGAAGCAAAATCTGAAGAGAAAGACGATAAAGAGAATAAAAAAGAAGACAAAAAATCAGATGGCAAGGTCGAAGAAGGCGAAGTGGTTAGTTAACTTCAACACT
The DNA here is from genome assembly GCA_016432525.1 of Candidatus Woesebacteria bacterium. Lineage (GTDB taxonomy): Bacteria > Patescibacteriota > Microgenomatia > UBA8517 > UBA8517. Next base: position 270,949 of record CP066693.1, read on the forward strand.
AATAAAAAAATTCACCCTCCCTTGCTGACTAATCATTTTTAAAATGATATCTGCCAACAGAGGGAGGGTATTGGTTTATTCGCTAACTTCTTCTTCAAGTTTGAAGAAGAATCTCATAGCGCGAGCGACATGTTCCAGTTCTGATATCCTTAGCTTCATACTCCAAACCAGATTTGGCTCCGCTCCCTCAAATATTCGAGCATTATAGTGGCACCCCCAGTGTGTAATATACATAATAGTCCATTCACCCCAGGTAGGAGCTGGCTTCAATTCGACTTTCATCTCTGCCACTATATGGAAGCAATTTACTCCATATTCCGTTACCCAGAAATGTGATTCTTCTGAATCTTTGATTTTCTTGAGTAGAGGAATTGCTTCAGTAAATGCTACCGCTTGGTCTGCGCTAGCAGACCAAACATATTCATATCCCCGAGAATCAATCAAAGGTTTGTCAAGTTCTATGTAGAATCCTGCAACATGGTGTTGTTGCTGTACTACGAACTTAATCCAATGATTACCGCGCCTTATGGTATAGCTCAGATCTAACACGAGATTCCTCCTGTCCACCCGTCTAGTTAAGAGGGGTAGAGATACTAAAGGACGATAAGTTGTCAAAGATCAAAATCTGATCTGATAGAATATATCACGACTTTTGATTTTTCTCGCCTCTTCCCTTAAAATACACAAATATGGAAAAAAGTAAAGTTTTAATTCATGTTCCAAATAAAGATAATCCAATACTTCAAAAGGTAATTAATCTTATAAATGAAAACAAAGAAGTTCAAACCCTTTGGAAAGTAAACAACATTAACGCAATTGATCGTCTTGGAATGAGTGACCATGGCCCAGTTCATTTTCAGATTGTTGCCAACTCAGCCATTCGTATTGCCCGACTTCTTAAAGAGGCAGACGTCAAATTCTCTTTAAAAAAAGACTACAATTTAGATTTTAATTATTCAGAACTAGTCATTTTTCTTGCAAGCATTTTCCACGACTTGGGAATCTCAATCCACAGAGATGGCCACGAAGAATTTAGTTTATTTTTAGCCAATAACTTACTTCGCGAAATTCTTTCATTTTTAGATGTTGAAGAGCGCGTAATAGTAACATCTGAAACTCTTCATGCAATCATCTCTCACAGAAGTGGAGGAAAACCTCTTACAATTGAAGCTGGAATCGTCAGAATTGCGGATGCTTTGGATATGACCAAGGGTCGTGCCAGAATTCCATATGAACTAGGGAATGTAAATATTCATTCAATATCGGGAGCTGCAATCGATGATATTGAAATCAAAAAAGGAGAGAAAAAACCAGTTCAGATAAATATTACTATGAATAATTCAGCAGGTATTTTCCAAATCGACGACCTTTTAAATAGCAAATTAATGGGATCTGGCATTGAAAAATATGTATCAGTCAACGCCTTCATTAAAAGAAAAACAGAAAAAAAGCTCCTTCAGGAATTTGTTATTGAAAGATAATTTTTATTGACACCTCATGAAAAGTCTGCCATTCTTATTTATAAGAATTGGTGGTGAAAAATCATGGTTAAGAAAAATTTAGGAAATCTGCCCAGCAACTTAATGATAGGTCTTCTTGCAGCATCTATAGCCATTTTAGCTTTGGTGATAGCATTAAGATTTCAAAACATTAAAACTGCTTTCAGTGCAGGAGGCTTTGATCAATTTGGATATAATTATCAAGCAAGAATTTTTAGCGGTTTAGCTGATGGAGTCGACAAAAATTTAGATGGTAAAGTTTGGGGAGATCCAACTTATGCCAAAGATCATCTAGTTATGAAATGGTCTAAAGCATGGAATGATGCAAGATTTAACGGTGCCTCTTGGACGCCTGATGCCTATGAGGACAATGAATGGAATGGAAAAGTTCCAGGTGGAAGCGGTGAAGTCTGGCATTATAAAATTGTCTGGGTAGGTCCAGAACTAGAAAAAAGCCAATATTGGCGAACGGGTGGTTATGCAATTTGGGGACAATTTGAAGTAATAATGGATCAAGGCTCTGTTGCTAATGAACATTTTTGGAATGCACATAGCTCGCCAAACGGCTACGGGATATATTAAAAAGCTTTTCAAAGGATTTGTTATTGAAAGATAAAAATCTGAAAGTGAGATATGCTTAAGGTAAGAATACCTCACTTCCTTATATTACTTAGCGTTCAACCCATTGATATGGTTTTGTATTTCCTCTTAAAAACATCCATGAAATTGGTAGTAAACTCAAAATTGTAATTATTGACCAAAAGATGAGCTGCCCCAAAGAACTATGGTTCATTAAAGGCCAGTACCCCAAATATGCTTCTCCAAAAATTACCCCATAATATATGCAAGAAAAGGACATCACGATTATAATCTTCTCATGTGCAATTTGATTGCACTTCCGTTTGATTTCGTTGGCTGCCCCCTTGGAAATACCTGTAATCATTTAAGCCTCCATATGAAATTGAGTTAACGAACTGTAACATTATTATAAGATAAGCTTGATATTTTGTACAGAATTAGCAATAATACTACCATGAGTGCTAATTATTACGACACATTAGGAGTTACAAAAGAAGCAACTGATGCCGAAATCAAATCAGCTTACAGACGAGAGGCTCTAAAATGGCATCCTGATCGCCACACCAGTGGAGATAAAACCGAAGCAGAAAAGCGCTTTAAAGAAATAAACGAAGCCTACCAAGTTCTATCAGATCCACAAAAAAAATCTCAATACGATCAATTTGGATCTGTTGGAAGTACTGCCTCGGGAAATCCTTTCTCAGGAGGATTTTCTGGCCAACAAGGTCCTTTCACTTATACTTACACAAATCAAGGTGGAGCAAACCCTTTTGGCAATTTTGATTTTGGCGACCCTTTTGATATTTTTGAAACCTTTTTTGGAGGAGGTTTTGGTCGTCGCTCTCCTCGCCTTCCTCAATATTCCATTCAAATTGAATTTATGGATGCAATAGAAGGAGTTGAAAAAGAAGTAAAAATTGAAGGTAAAAAAAGAAAAATAAAAATTCCAAGAGGAGTCGAAGATGGCACTCGCATTAACTTTAAAGATTTTATTCTGACAATTAAAGTTAAGCCCGATAAGCTTTTCAAACGTGACGGCGCAGATATTTATTTAAATTTAAACATTCCATATTCCTTAGCTGTTTTTGGTGGAAACATAGAAGTTCCAACAGTTAGAAAAGAGGTAAAAATCAAAATCAGGCCAGGCACTCAGCCAGGTTCAATGCTTCGCTTAAAAGGCGAAGGTACTCCTATTCTTAATAGTAGAAGCTATGGTGATCAGTATATAAAAATAAACATTGAAGTCCCGGAGCATTTGTCTCGTTCTCAAAGACAGGCAATTGAAGATTTAAAATCAGAAGGACTATAAATTTATAATCCTTCTGAATTAGGAAAACTCTACATCAATTTGAAAGCCTCCTTTAATATCTCCAAAGTGCTTTCCACAGGAAAAAGCCAAAGTTGATATCGAATGACAATTCTAGGTTGACCAAATTCGACATGAGCTTGAACAGAGAATAAAGTTCCACGCTCAAAAGACTCTCTAGCCCAACCTTCAAAGTTTGCCGCAAGCCTCTCAATATCATTGATCCCAATCAGATCTTTATGAATATAAACCTCATGAACCTCTCCATTTTCGTTCGTCCTCTTGAGTATGAAGAACTTTTTCTTCCGTCGTTTGTAATCATCTGAATATAATCTTTCCGAAACATACTTGGCCACGATATCCTGCAGGTTCTCAGAATCATAACCCAAATGATCTACATTCATCTTATTCCTCTTTCTTAAAATGTGCTTATCTTTCGATACTAAAATTATCCCATATTCTGTCAACAGTTTGACTCCTATATTTCAAAGTAGTAAACTTCATCTAGATCGAATACATGAGGTGGGTTATAGCCCGCCTTTTTTTTTAACAATATGCCAAGACAAGTAGCCAGAACAGAATTTGCCCAAGCACTAAAGGCTCTCGCAACCGAAAGAGGGCTAGATCCTAATGTCATCATCGAAACCACTCAAAGAGCAATTGAAGCAGCTTTCCGCCGTGATGCTCGTGATCGTGGAGAAGATTATGATGAGCAGGAAGTTTTAGCCGAAATGAATAATGTCACAGGCGAAACAAAAATTTTTGCCTGGCCAAAAGAGCATCCAGAAGAAAAAAAGGATGTAACTCCTCCAGGTTTTGGTCGAATTGCAGCTCAAACAGCAAAGCAGGTAATTCATCAAAAAATCCGTGAGGCCGAAAAAGAAAGTGTTATGGATGAATTTTCAGGACGTGTTGGAAACCTAATCTCTGGAATGATTTTAAGATTTGATGGAGCCTCAGTTCGTGTAGATATTGGTAAAACCGAAGGCTTAATGCCAGCCGAAGAGCGCATTCACGACGAGCGCCTTGCCTTAAACCAACGTCTAACCTTCCTTCTAAAAGGAATTGAAGATACTCCTCGTGGAAAACAAATTATTTTGTCACGAGCAGATTCACAATTTGTAATAAAACTTTTTGCTCGTGAAGTACCAGAAATTGGTTCAGGCAGTGTTGAAATTAAAGGAATTGCTCGTGAAGCTGGCGCTCGAACCAAAATTGCTGTTGCCTCATCTCAATCTGGTGTTGATCCAGTAGGAAGCTGTGTTGGACAAAAAGGAGTTCGAGTTCAAGCAGTTACAAATGAGTTGGGAGGCGAACGTGTTGATATTATTCCTTGGACAGAAAACCAATCTGAATTCATAAAAGGCTCTCTCTCGCCCGTTGAAATAGTAAACATTGCACTCGATGAGGAAGGTAGGAAAGCCAAGGTTACAGTGCCAGAAACCCAACTTTCTCTTGCAATTGGAAAAGACGGTCAAAATGTGAGATTGGCTAGTAAATTAACAGGTTGGACTATTGATATTGATGGCGCGCCAGTTGTTGTTTCAAAGGATTCACAGTCAAATGAATCTTAATATGTTTACTTATGCAAAAAACAGCCTCGAGACCTCCAGTTATTGCAGTTTTGGGCCATGTGGATCATGGTAAAACTACGCTGCTTGATAAAATAAGAAAAACCAATATAGCCTCTCGTGAAGCAGGTGGAATCACACAATCAATAGGAGCCTGTGTTGTCAAAACAAAAGAAGATGAAAATATTACTTTTATAGATACTCCTGGTCACGCTGCATTCACAAAAATGAGAAGTAGGGGCACGCTGGCCGCTGATATCGCAATTCTGGTTGTTGCCGCAGATGATGGAGTTATGCCTCAGACAAAAGAAGCTCTTCAAATTATTCGCGATTCTAAAGTGCCTTTCTTGATTGCAATAACAAAAATAGACTTACCCTCAGCAAATGTAGAAAATGCTCTAGTCTCGCTTGAAAAAGAAGGAGTTTTTTTTGAAAAAAGAGGAGGAGATACACCTTTTGCAGAAGTTTCAGGAAAAACAGGCAAGGGAGTTGACGAACTTCTTGAGCTTTTAAGTTTAATCTGGCAAGTAAATGAATCAAAATCGACATCTCCAAATCTTTCTGCAATTGTTATTGAATCAGAAAAAGGAAAAGGCGGTGTGGTTGCAACAGTTATTGTAAAAGAAGGTTCCTTAAAAGTTGGTCAACAAATTTCAAACGATAAAATGACCTGTAAAGTAAGAGGACTTTTCGACGAAAATCAAAAATCCATAAAAGAAGTACTTCCCGGCTTTCCAGCTCAAATTTTAGGTTTTGATGAGAGCCCTCAAGTAGGGTCAATTATTCACGAAGGCGTAAAAGTTGCTTCTTCTCTAGTCTCAAAAATTGAAAACAAACTTGTTGAAAATAAACTATCAATTTTTGTTAAGGCCAAAAAAGATGGGAATCTTGAGGCTCTTTTAAACAGCATTCCCGACAATTTTCAGGTAATTGGATCAGGTGTTGGAGATGTAACTCAGTCAGATATTACGCTTGCAAAATCAGCTGGAGCTTTAGGAATTTTCACTTTTGAATCAAAAGCATCTCCACAGGTAGCTAAACTTGCAGAATCAGATGGTGTAAATATCTACTCATTTAGAATTATTTACGAACTTTTAAAAAAATTAGAAGAACTTGGGAAAACAGATACAAAGCAAATCCTAGGGAAAGCCGAAATTCGTGCAATATTTCCATTTGATGGCAAACGAGTTGCAGGAGTCAAAATTTCTTTAGGCAAATTTACAAAAAATATTAAAACTAATTTAATGCGAAAAGAGGAAAAGATAGCCGAAGTTAGAATCGTGTCTCTAAGGAAACAAAAAGAAGAAGTTTCTGAGCTCAAAGAAGGCGAAGTTGGTGGAATCCTTTTCGTTCCGCAGCTTGATTTCGCTATAGATGATGTGTTACTATCGCTTGAAAAATAAATGCAAAATTCATTTAATAAAATTTTAGAGTCAACAAACGCAAAATCTATCGTAATTCTTCTTCCAACAAATCCATATTTTGACCAGGTAGCGGCAGGATTATCTCTTTACCTTTCTCTAAAAGACAAATTTGATGTATCAATAGCATCTCCTTCTCCGATGCTCGTCGAATTTAATCGTCTTGTATCAGTTGATAAAATAAAAACTGAACTTGGAAATAAAAATCTCATTATAAAATTTTCAAATTATGATGCAGAAAATATTGACCGGGTTTCTTTTGACGTCGAAGGAAAAGTGGCTTACTTAAAAGTAATCCCCAAGCCATCATTTGCTCCTCCTAAAAAAGAACAAATTGAGGCTCAATACTCAGGTGTCTTAGCTGACCTCGCAATCTTAATTGGCGGTGGCTCTGAAATCCATTTTCCAGCCATAAACACAAAAGATTTTTTGGATGTAAAACTTGTTCATGTTGGGATTCGTGAATTAAGATTAAATGAAGGTCGCGAAGTAATTTCCTTTGCTCGCCAAGCCTCATCAATTTCAGAACTTGTAGCCAATTTAATCAAAGAAAATGAGTTGAAATTAAATGAGGATATATCAAGCAATTTGTTAATGGGAATTGAAGAAGGAACCAGAAATTTCACTGGCATTGATGTGACAGCAGATACATTTTTAACCTTTGGTCAATTGATGAAAGCAGGAGGTAAAAGAATGCAAAAAGTAAGCGAAAGAGAAAGAAAAAGCTTTCCTCCTGGATCAATTCCTGGTGAGCCGCCAAAACCACAGTCTCCTCAAGCTCCAAAATCTTGGTACGAGCCAAAAATCTTCAAAGGCACCTCAGTAAGTTGATTTTAAATATTTATCAAAAAAAGCCAAAGACCTCTCCATTGCTACATTAAATGAAGCGCCAGATATATTATGATCAGCTCCTGAATAGGTATAAAATTCAACAGTTTTATTTAAAGCCTTAAATCTATCGTAAAGTCCTTGAGAAAATAGATATGGCACCTCCTCATCAGAAAGCCCAGCGTGAAGCTGAACTGGGGTAGTTATGTCAGACAAATAATAATTTGGATCAATCGAATGCCAAAAGTCAGGATTTTCAGATAAACTTCCATATTTATTGATTAAATTAGATCTACTTCTGTTTCTTAAGGAAAGCTCACGAGGTGATGGTCTATAAGGCACTTTTCTTTGCCAATTGTTCATCAAATCATCATATGTTCCTACAACTCCTCCCCAAATAACCGCCACTTTTATATCACTTGTGTTAACTGCAATATTTCTTAAAGTTATATTTCCACCCATTGAGTGCCCCCACATTCCAATTTTATTTGGATTGACGTCTTTATATTTTTTAAGCGACGCAACAGCGTTTAATACATCAGTGGCATACGCTTTTGAATAATACGCGCCTTCTGGCTCTCCCTCAGAATTTCCATTTCCTCGATAATCAGATTTAAAAACTATATAATTATTTCTCGCAAAATAATCAACATAGGCAACATATCGCTCAGTTGTCTTATATTGCTCTGGTGGAATATATCCATGATTAAAAATAATAACAGGCCAGCCTCCAGTTGGTTTTTCTCCCAAAGGTACAGTCAAAAGACCATAAATTTTAAGCCCCTCAGATTTATAAGAAGAAATATACTGCCTATATGTCGAAGTTGAGTCTAAAGTTTGCTCTATTACAAGATCAGATCCAGGATATGTATCTGCCCGCATTGCCTGAATTGTTAAAGAATCAAGGCTCTTTTGAGAAGCCAAATTCTGGACAATTCCTTTTGAAGCCATATTTGAGCTTTTCTTTGTTATGACCAAAAAAACAATAAGTCCGAAAATAACAACAAAAATTCCTAAAATTATTTTCTTCATTTTATAAATATATCATCAAATATTTCTGAAATCTTGCTTTAAGATAATCTCCCTGCTATACTACCCATTGATGAACTTTCAGTTTAAGGTAATGTTCCTTTTACTTAAAGTTGCATGACGAAAGAAAAACGATGGCATTAACATCAGAAGAAAAAATAAAAGTAATTAAAAAATTTGCTCGAGAAAAGGGCGACACTGGCTCTCCAGAAGTTCAGATTGCTCTCCTTTCATCATCAATTGAGAAATTAGTTAAGCACTTAGAAGAACATGGAAAAGATGTCCATTCTCGAAGAGGGCTTCTAAGCATGGTAGCAAAAAGGCGAAGGCTTTTATCCTACCTTCAAAAACGAGATAAAACTCGTTTTGAAAACCTCAAAAAAACACTTAATTTAAAATAAATGCAAAAAGATAAAATAGTAGAAGTAGAAATCGGCGGTAAAAAGCTAATCCTCAAAACAGGTAAATTAGCTGGTCAAGCATCTGGCGCAGTTTTGGCCCAGTTAGGTGATACAGTAGTTTTATCAGCAGTTGTAGCATCTCCTTTAAAAATAGATTTGGGTTACTTTCCATTAACAGTTGAATACCAGGAGCGTCTTTATGCAGGTGGAAGAATTAAAGGTAGCCGCTGGGTTAAAAGAGAAGGTAGAGCAACAGACGAAGAAATTTTATCTGCTCGTCTGATTGATCGCTCAATTCGTCCTCTTTTTCCTTCAGAATATAAAAAAGAAGTCCAGGTAATTGTCACAGTTTTATCAGTTGATTTAGAAAACGACCCAACTGTTTTAGGTTCAATTGCGACATCGGCTAGCTTAGCCATCTCAAATATTCCCTGGCTTGGCCCTATCGGTACTTTGAAAGTTGGTCTTAAAAGCGGTAACTTTTTAATTAATCCCATTTCTTCTGAGCTTAAAGACTCTGAAATGGATCTAGTTGTTTCTTCAACAAAAGATGCGGTTGTAATGATTGAGGGAGGTATAAAAGAAGTTCCAGAAGAAAAAGTAGGAGAAGCAATAACTCTTGCCAAAAACGAAAACGACAAAATAGTTGATGCAATTGAAAAACTCGTAAAAGAAATAGGTAAAGATAAAGAACCTCTTCCAAAAACAGAATCAAATACTGAATTACTTAAAAAAGTTCAAAAATTGCTGCCCGACAAAAAACTAAAAGAAATTGTCTCAGATCTCGCAGTTCACGAAGGTGGAGATTCTTACACAAATGAATTAAAAAAGGCAATTATAGATGAACTTCCAGAGGAAGACCCAGTTAAAATTTCTGAAATTTTTGAAAATCTTTTACACAAAAAAACAAGAGAAATCATTCTAAATGGTGATCGCCCAGATGGAAGAAAACCAAGAGAAATTAGAAAAATTTCAGCAGAAGTGTCAGTTCTTCCTAGAACCCATGGTTCAGGTCTCTTCCAAAGAGGTCAAACACAAGTTTTAACAATTGCAACTTTAGGTCCTCGCTCTCTAGGTCAATTAATTGAAACAGCAGAAGGTGAAGAAGAAAAAAACTATATCCATCACTATTCAATGCCTCCATTTGCAACCGGAGAAGCAGGTCGTTTCACAGGTCCATCAAGACGCGAAATTGGTCACGGAGCATTGGCCGAAAGAGCTCTTCTTGCTGTTATCCCAGATGAAACAACATTTCCTTATGCAATTCGAGTTGTTTCAGAAGTTATGAGCTCCAATGGCTCAACCTCAATGGGTAGTACTTGTGGTTCAACTCTTGCTCTTATGGATGCAGGAGTCCCCATAAAAGCTCCAGTTTCAGGAATCGCAATGGGAGTTGTTGTTGAAAATAGCAAAAAATACGCAATTCTTTCAGATATAGTAGGATTCGAAGATCATCACGGAGATATGGATTTCAAAGTTGCAGGAACTGAAAAAGGAATCACTGCTCTTCAATTAGATGTTAAAAGCTTGCTTCTTACGGATAAAATTTTATCCGAAGCTCTTATTCAAGCAAAAGATGCCCGCCTCGAAATTCTTAATGTAATGCTTAAGGCAATAGACAAGCCAAACAAAAATGTCTCAGCTTTCGCACCAAAAATTGAAATATTAACTATTCCTGTTGAGATGATCGGTGAGTTTATTGGTCCATCAGGCAAAAACATTAAAAAACTAATTGCTGAAACTGGCACTCAAATCGAAGTAGAAGATAGCGGTAAAGTTTACGTTTCCTCAACTAACGAGACATCAGTTACCAAAGCCGCAGAATACATCAAAAACATGACCAAAATACCTCAATCAGGTGAAATTTATCAAGGAGAAGTCAAAAAAGTTTTAGATTTTGGAGCTTTTGTTGAAATCCTACCAGGAAAAGAAGGAATGGTTCATGTATCTGACATGGCTGAAGGCTATGTCGAAAACGCAAATGATGTAGTCAAAGAAGGAGATAGAGTCCAAGTTCGTGTAAAAGAAATTGATAAGATGGGGCGACTAAATTTATCAATGAGGATGGACCCTTCAACCGACAAGGAAAGAACTCCAAGAGAAAGAAATGGAAGAGGTAACTTTGGTGGCAGAGGTGGAGGATTCGGCGGCAGAAGAAACGGAGGAGATAGAGGAAGGTCAGATAGAGGTGGAGATAGATCCTCGCAGAATAGAAGAAGTGGTCCACATTTTCCAACCAGTCGTTTTGTAAAAGATAATCCTCGCAGTGGTGGCTCAAAACGTTTTGGAAGATAAACTCTCTCCGTGGTATATTATTCGTAATGGACAATGCTCAAAACCAGCTCTCAGAATTAGTTGAAAAAATAAAGTCAGCTCAAATTCCAGACGATTTAAGAACTCAAGTAAATATTCGCTTAGATCAACTTGCAAAATTAACTCAGTCACAAGCCTTTTTGCCAGAATATGATCGTTTGAGCAGATATATTGACTGGATTGCAAATCTCCCTTGGTTTAAGTTAACTCAAGATAATTTAGATTTAGATCATGCCAGAAAAGTTCTAGAATCTCACCACTTTGGTTTAGTAGATATTAAAGAACGTATTCTTGAATATATTTCAGTTCTTAAATTAAAAGGTCAAGAAAAAGAACAAATTGGTCGTGCTCCAATTCTTTGTTTTGTAGGATTAGTTGGAACTGGAAAAACAACAATCGCTTATTCGATCGCAGAAGCTTTAGGTCGCCAAATTGCTCGTATTCCATTTGGAGGTATGGGAGATCCACTAGATTTAAGAGGTCAAAGTAGAATGCATCCAGAAGCAGAACCTGGAAAAATTATAAAAGCACTTCGAGTAGTTCAAAGCAAAAATCCAGTTATACTTTTAGATGAAATTGATCGTGTTACAGAACAAGGCAGATCTTCAATCATGGGAGTCCTAGTTGAACTTTTGGATCCAACTCAAAATAAAGCTTTTGTTGACCATTACATTGATTATCCTTTTGATTTATCACAGGCTCTTTTCATAGCAACAGCCAATAACACAATAAATATTGCAACAGCAGTCATGGATCGTATAGAGCCTCTAGCTCTCCCCAGCTACACCGATGAAGAAAAAATAACAATTGCAAAAACATATACTCTTCCAAGAGTTTTAAAAGAAGCAGGAATAAAACCAGATGCAATAGTAATTGATGACGATGTCTGGAAAGCAGTAGTTCGTCCTTTTGGTTTTGATGCTGGAATTAGAACTTTAGAAAGAACAATAGAAGGATTAGTTAGAAAAGTTGCCAAAATGGTTGTTGAAGGTCAAGGCGCTCAATTTCATATAACCAAAGATAACGTCAAACAATTTTTGCCCCAGTAAACCTCAAAAGAGTATAATACCCATAATGTTCAGTTCTTTAACAAAACAATAAAGTAAAGGTGTGTCTCCCAAAGGAGGAAGTCATGAAGATCGTAGTCTATTTAATTGTGTTTGTCTTGGTTATGTCGATCATTACCAATAACCAAACCAAAACAGAAGCAAAAGAGGAGCCAAGTGTTCAAAACCTACAATGGTCACCTGATGGAAAACAGGTCGTGTTTGTTGAGGATTTAGATAAAGGCAATCAGGCTATCATGATAGCCAACTCAGACGGTACTAATATTTGGCAATTAACTTTCGTAAATGCTGCAACCATCATAGATTGTGTCCTTTGGTCATATGATTCGAAATATCTACTAGTTGGTACAAGTGGTGGAAGTGGTATTGATCTTAAACTTTTCGAGTTAAGTTCAAAAAAAACAAAAGACATAGAAGCACTTCTTAAACCGTTAAAAATGAGTTTTGCTTCTTGGTCAACTCCTTCGTGGTCTCCTGACTCCAAACAGATCACATTTGGAGGCAGAGTTAAAGACGGAGAGGTACACCTTCTAATTTTAGATATAAATTCAGATAATCTAAGAGATCTAACAAATGAATTCAATCTGCCGCTTGATTTAGAAGAAATAAACCCAGATTGGTCAAAAGATGGAAAACAGTTACTTTTCATTTTATCACACTACTCTCATATAGATTATGCGACACACGCTCGTTTGTATTTAGCCAACATTGACGGGTCAGGCTTAAAAGCTATTTGGCCAGCAGATGGAGAATCTAACCATTCTATTTCTTATGCTAAATGGTCGCCTGATAACAAGTTGATACTCATTCAAGGAAGTCACGAAGAGACCGAAAATAAAATCATTCCTCCAGGGATGCCTGATGTTTTCATTCTCGATGTGGAAACATTAAAACTAAAAACCATTAAGCCAGATTCAAAACCTTGGCCTAAATTAAATGCCACTTGGTCTCCAGATGGAACCAAAATTGCGTTTATGGATCTAATTCCCTATCCGGTTAATTATGGAGTGGATACTGATTTCTTTATTTATGTTTTAGCTATTCACGACGACAATTTTTCTTTCGAAGAAGCAATACAAATCGCTTCACCTGTTAACTCAAACCACTATGCATGGTCACCTGACGGAAAACAAATAACATACGACTTAGGAATTTCAGGGGGAGATAACACTCATTTTTCAATCTATGTCGTAAATGTAGATGGATCATATACTCACACTTTCCACTTCGACTGGAAGGATTAACACTTTATTGTTTTAACCAAAGCTTGGGTAAGAACTAACCTCAAAAAGGAATTTACCCAAGCATTCATTTATAATTACACTATGACCAAACAAGAAGCCCTCAGGCTTCTCAAAATAATAATTCAAAAAGACAAATCACTTCCCTTACGTGATCAAGCAACACAACTAGTTTTTGGAGTGGGAGCGCCTTCTGCCAAAATTTTCTTTCTAGGTGAAGCTCCTGGCTTTTATGAAGATCAAAAAGGAGAACCTTTTGTAGGAGCTGCAGGAAAACTTCTTAACCAAAATCTTGAAAGAATTGGAATCAAAAGAAAAGATGTTTTTATTTCAAATATCGTTCTTTTCAGGCCTCCAGCAAATCGTGACCCAGAAGAAAAAGAAATCAAAAGCTTTGAAAAATATATAGATAAAATGATTGCCGTAGTCTCTCCCAAAATTATTGTTACCTTGGGAAGATTTAGCATGGCCAAATTCTTAAAAAATGTTAAAATATCCTCTGTTCACGGAAAAATTTATAAACTACAATTAAAGAACAAGGATATAATAGTGCTACCAATGTTTCATCCAGCTGCAGCCTTAAGAAATCCTCAATTTATGGATAGTTTCCAAAAAGATTTTTTAAAACTAAAAGAATATGTCAAAGCTTAAATTTATTGCGATATCGGGTACAACTGGAGTTACTGAAAATTGCTATGTTTATGAGTATGGCAACGACATAATTGTTGTTGATTGTGGCGTTGGTTTCCCGGAGCCTGAAATGTATGGCGTTGACCTTGTTATTCCAGATTTTACATATATTAAGGAAAACAAACACAAACTCAAAGGAATTTTAATCTCTCACGGCCACGAAGATCACTTAGGAGCTCTTCCTTTTTTACTTCGTGATGTAAAGTCAGATATCTACGCAACTCGTTTAGTTGCAGGTTTCATTAAAGAAAAGTTTGATGATCAAAAAGTCCCTCTTCCCAAACTTCATGTTTTTGATCCAGAAAAAGACTCTTTAACTCTTGGAGTTTTTAGGGTAACTCCGTTTAGAGTTTCTCACTCAGTTCCAGATGGGGTTGGCTTTTGCATTGATACTCCAGAAGGAAAAATTTTCCATGTTCCAGATTATAAATTTGATTGGACTCCAGTTGATGGAAAACCATTTGATGTTGCAAAAGCATCAAGTTTAGCATCAGATGGAGTTTTAGCTCTCGCTTCAGATGCTCTAGGCTCAACAGCTGCAGGTTACACTGAATCAGAAAAAGGAATTGAAGATCATATAAATGCAATTGCAGAAAAAGCAAAAAGCAAAATCCTTTTTACGACTATCTCAAGTAACATCTCAAGAGTAAAACAAGCCCTGAATGTGGCAACTCGTCTCAAAAGAAAAGTTTGCTTTATTGGTCGCTCGATTGACAGAAAATCCAAAATTGCAGAAAGCCTAGGTTATCTTAAGTATCCCCACAATTTAGTAATAAATAAAAAACAGGCTTTAAAGCTTCCCGATAACCAAATAATGTTTATTATTTCAGGTTCCTACGGTCAGCCTGGAAGCGCCTTGTATAGGGTAGCAACAGGCGAGCACGAATGGCTTAAATTGGAAGAAGAAGATGTTGTCATTTTTTCCGCTGATCCAGCTCCTCCTGGATCCAAAACCAATGTCGATTTTGTTGTCGATAAATTAATCGAAAGCGGGATTGATGTTCACTATTATGACATTCAGGAAAACCTTCATGTCTCAGGTCATGGATGTCAAGGAGATATTAAAATGCTTGTAAGCATTATAAAGCCCAGATATCTTATTCCAATTGGAGGTTCAATTCGCCACATGCATGCCTATAAAAAACTTATCATTGAAATGGGGCTTAATGGCCAAAACGTTTTTGAGCTCGGATCAGGCGAAATTGTTGAATTTGAAAAAGGCTTTGCTCGTAAATCAAAAGAAAAAGTAAATGTTAAAGATGTACTAGTTGACGGGCTAGGTGTTGGTGATGTTGGAAACGTTGTTTTAAGAGATAGACAAGTCCTAGCCAAAGATGGAATAGCTATAGCTTTAATTCAAATCGACCGGACTAATAACAAGTTATTGGCAGATCCAGAAATAATAAGCCGTGGCTTTGTCTTTGAAGGCAAAAGTGCAAAGTTTATGAATGAAACTGCCAAAAAATTAAAAATTTTTCTTGAAAGTAAACAACATCTTGATAAACATTTGGCCAAGGATCATACGATTGATTTCTTAGAAAAATTTTTCTATCACAAACTCGAACGCCGCCCCATGATCCTTCCAGTTATTGTAGAGGTTTAATTATGGAAAAATATCCTCCTAATCACCACTCCTCAATGACCTTGAAAGAAGCAATTGAATTAGGAGAATATAATCCTCAATTTCAAACGATAAGGGAGCTCTTGAAAATAGAAGACACCATCTTTTGGTTCAATGGGCAGAAATAAACAACATGTTTGATTTTAGTAAAAAACCAGACCTACAGGAAGCTTTAAAAAATATTGAAAAAGATAGGAAAAAAATCTATTTTGAATTCTCCAAGGTCGCATAACTTCTCCTAGCCTCTTTTAATGATACTGCTATAATGAATCTACAATGGGTAAAAAGAAAAAAAAGAATCGAGCAAAGAATAAAAAAGCTTTTAGATTAAAGTTAAAGCCACATACAGTTCATTCTGTTGCTCAACTTACTTTCTTCGCCATGGCTGCTCTCATTTCCATTTCTTTCGCAAGACGTGGTCTAATTCTAATCGGAATAAATGATTTTCTTTTTGATTTCTTTGGCTGGGCAACAATTTTTTTACCATTTATATTTTTATCTTTCGGTTTTTACGTTTCAAAATTCAAAAACCCACTAAGTCAGCCAAACGTTGTTTTAGGAGGTCTAATTTTTTCAATTTCAATGACAGCTCTCACAAAATCAGGCAAAATTGGACTTCAAATTTCTGACTTTTTCATAACTTTATTAACCTCAACCGGAGCAACAGTTCTTTTTTTAGCAATGTTATTTATCGGTATTGTTATTCTTTTCAATACTTCCGTAGATCAACTCATGAAATCTTTTGTTTCGCTTCTCAAATACACTAAAAAATTTCTAGTCGCAGAAAAAGAAACAGGTTTAGGCAAAAATATAAAACTAGACAGAAAAGAATTAAAAGTGATAGGAGGGAATTCCAATTTTAAGATAAATTCTCCTCCAAAGCTCGATGCGAACAAAAAGCCAGTTGAAGAAAAACTAGAAGCAAAGCTCGTAAGTAATATGCCCGGTGAAGAACAGGTTTGGAAATACCCTCCAGTGAATCTTTTGGTAAGTGAAGAAACTCACAAAGCCGATCGTGGAGACATTAAAGGGAATGCAGCAGTTATAGAGCAAACCCTCGAATCATTTGGAATAACAGCACGAGTTGTCGAAGTAAACATGGGCCCAGCAGTTACTCGCTACGCTCTAGAAGTAGCCCTTGGCACTAAGCTCTCAAAAATTACAGCTCTCGAGCGAGATCTTGCTCTTGCCCTTGCAGCTCCAGGCGGCTCAATCCGTGTAGAAGCCCCAATTCCTGGAAGATCTTTAGTTGGAATTGAGCTTCCAAATAAGAGCCCAGAATTTGTTCCATTAAGAAAAATGATGAGCTCGGATATAATGAGAGAATCCACTTCCAAGTTAACTGTAGCCTTGGGTCTTGATGTTGCAGGTGAGCCAGTTGTTGCAAATATTTCTCGTATGCCTCATGTTTTAATAGCTGGCCAAACAGGATCAGGAAAATCAGTCTGTATCAATACTTTTCTAGCCTCACTTCTCTTTCGCGCCTCACCTCAAGAAGTAAAACTTATTCTAGTTGATCCTAAAAGAGTAGAGCTTACAGGCTATAACGATATTCCTCATCTTTTAACTCCAGTAATAGTT
Organism: Candidatus Woesebacteria bacterium; assembly: GCA_016432525.1. GTDB lineage: Bacteria > Patescibacteriota > Microgenomatia > UBA8517 > UBA8517. The sequence goes on from CP066693.1 coordinate 288,096, forward strand.
GAACCCGAAAAAGTAATCTCTGCTCTTCGTTGGGTCCTCTCAGAAATGGAAAGGCGCTACAAGCTCTTCCAGCAAGCAGGAGTAAGAAATCTTGAAAGTTACAATGAAATGTCAGGATTTCAAGCTCTTCCTTATATTGTTGTAGTTATAGATGAACTTGCAGATATTATGCTTTTCTCTCCAGTCGAAGTTGAGGATTCAATTACTCGAATAGCTCAAATGAGCCGCGCCACAGGCATACACATGGTTCTTGCAACCCAAAGACCATCCGTTGATGTTATAACAGGTCTTATTAAAGCAAACATTCCAGCTCGTATTGCATTTGCAGTAAGCTCTCAAGTTGATTCTCGCGTTATTTTGGATGGCAAAGGAGCTGAAAAATTATTAGGCCGTGGAGATATGCTTTATTTAACTCCAGAACAGGCAAAGCCAATGCGTATTCAAGGCGCTTTTATTTCAGATAAAGAAATTTCATCTCTAGTCTCATTCATTAAAAACCAGGGCATTGCTCCTCAATACACCGAAGAGGTAACTGCAATGTCCCGACCAGGAGCTGTTAAAATTGCAGGAATTGAAGGGGACACAGACGATCTTTTCAAAGAAGCAGTAAAAGTAGTGGTTCAATACGATAAGGCATCAGCATCTCTTTTACAAAGGCGTCTTTCAATAGGTTACGCGCGGGCAGCACGAATAATTGATCAACTAGAAGCAGCCGGCGTTGTAGGCCAACAGCCAGAAGGCAGCAAACCAAGAGAAGTTTTAGTGCAAAATCCTGAACAAGTTTTTGGATCCCCCACTGACGGAAATTAAAGATGAAGACTGTAGGAAAGATTCTTCGTGAAGCTCGTCTTAAGAAAGGCTACACGCTTGAAGATCTTGAAAGAGAAACGAAGATAAAAAAACACTTTATAAGTGCAATTGAATATAGCCAATGGGAAAAATTGCCAGAATTCCCGGTTGTTACTGGTTTCATCAAAAACTTAAGTTTTCCCTTAGATCTTGATAAAAATCAAATTGTTTCCATATTACGTCGTGACTATCCTCCAAAAAGAATAAGTGAAGTAAATCCAAAACCAGAAATTAAAAAGAAATTTCGCTGGAATCCGAAATTTACTTTTGTTTTATTTTCAGTAGTACTTATTTTAGTAAGTTTAGGCTATCTATTTTTTCAATACGCTAAATTTACATCCCCTCCGAATCTTGTTGTTACAAATCCTCAAGATGGAGAAATAGTCAAAGAAAGAACTTTGGAAGTCAAAGGCAAAACCGATCCCGAAAGCACAATTGTTGTAAATAATCAATCAATAATTGTTAATGACACAGGTGCCTTTCAAGGTGAAATAGAAATTTCAGAAGTAACCAAAGACATTGAAATAATAGCAAGATCAAGGTCTGGAAAAGAAACGATCATTCATCGTAAAATTAACCTTGAACTAAAATGAATATTGGATCGGCACAATTTATACTTATTTTTGTAATAGTTGCACTTTCAGTTCTTCTTCTTGTGATAGGTTGGCAAATTGTTGTCCTGATTTTGGATATCAAAAAAACCATCAAAAAACTAAACCACGTTCTAGATGAAGCCTTAACAGGTAAAGAAATCTGGCAGTCAGGCCGCCTCAAGGCTATTTTTGAGATATTAAAGACCAAAAAATCTTGACTTCTAGCTTCAAATATGCTACTATAGGCCACTTAGCTAGCTACAATTCACAAGTGGAGGAAATCATGGCTGTCTTAATAGGAAGCATGTCAGCGGCAATTCGATCTATTCTGAATTGCCTTGGTCATATTGCAGTAGTTGCGATATGGGGAATTTCTCTGGCGATCGTCGCAGCCTCATTGCTCTCTGGCATTTTGATCATGATCGGGGCCAAGGATCTCAAGAGTATCGATGGGGGGTCACTTTTGGCCGTCTTTGGGATTGTTATCTTGGTCGCAGCTGCTGCACTATTATCACTGCATTCCAAGACAAAAACCGTTGCTGCTGCTATTTCGTTCGCATTTACTTTCTTTGGCTTTTTCGGCCAGAACTACTCAGGCTCGGTCAAGGCTTTCAAGCCACTGTTTGCCAGTGCAGATTCTAATCTCTGGCAAGTCTTTTTTGCCGCCGGCATGGCCTTTACCATCCTTTTCCTCCTCTCTAAACTTAAACGTTAATTTTTAAAGCCCCAACAGAATTTGTACGCGTTGGGGCTTTTTCGTACATTTCTGCTATAATCCACTCATGACAGGTAGTCAGTTACGTCAAAAATATCTTAATTTTTTTAAAAGCAAAAACCATAAAATCATAGCTCCAGCTCCCCTTGTTCTAAAAGATGACCCATCAACTTTATTCACCTCATCAGGAATGCAGCCATTAATTCCACATCTTCTTGGAGCTCCTCATAAAGACGGCAAACGTCTTACTAATTCCCAACCTTGTCTAAGAGTTCAGGATATAGAAGAAGTAGGTGACAATCGTCATACAACTTTTTTTGAAATGCTTGGTAATTGGTCTTTAGGTGACTATTTTAAAAAAGAACAACTACCTTGGATTTGGGAATTTGTGACAAAACAGCTCAATCTCCCCAAAGAAAAACTTTATATTTCAGTCTTTGAAGGCGATGGTTCAGTTAAAAAAGACGAAGAATCTTTAAAAATCTGGAAATCGTTAAGGATCACAGATGATCACATATTCTTTTATGGAGTCAAAAAAAATTGGTGGAGTAGGACTGGCACTCCATCTGAAATGCCAGAAGGTGAAATTGGAGGTCCCGATTCAGAAATATTTTTTGAATTCGAGGAAGTTTTACACGATCCCAAGTTTGGAGAAAAATGCCACCCAAATTGTGATTGTGGGAAATTTATGGAAATTACCAATTCAGTTTTTATTCAGTACAAAAAAGAAAATGGAAAACTCGTTGAACTCCCTCAAAAAAATGTAGATTTCGGCGGAGGTTTAGAGCGAATGCTTGCTGCTATTAATAACAACCCTGATGTTTTCAAAACCGATCTCTTTTGGCCAATTACTGAAGAAATAGAAAAGATTACTGGAAAAAAATATTCAGACGAAAAAAATAGGTCTGCAATTAGAATAATAGCAGACCATATCAAAGCCTCATGTTTTTTAATATCAAATGGAGTTATCCCTTCCAACAAAGCCCAAGGCTATATCTTAAGACGTCTTATTCGCCGTGCTTCTTTAAAAATGAAAAACCTAAAAGGAAATCTTGATCCAAAAGATTTCCAAAAAATTGTTGGTGCAATTATAAACATTTACAAGGATGATTATTTTCAAGATGAAGGAAGTTTCAAGGAAGTAATTGCCCAAGAAATTACAAAATTTTCAAACACACTTGATAAAGGCATGAAACTTCTTGAAAAAGTTTCTCCTTTTGATCTATTTCAATCTTATGGCTTTCCAATTGAACTAACAGAAGAGCTTTACAAAGAAAAAGGATTAAAGTTTGACAAAAGTGAGTTTCAAAAAGAATTTGTGAGTCATCAAAACCTTTCCCGCGCACAATCTACATTTAAAGTGGTAAAATAATATCAAACTCTGTCCATGAATAAAGAAAAAGAATACTTCTGGTCAGTTGCAATCGAAGATGGTCAAATTCAAGCAGGGATTTGGACCATTCATGAGGATAAAGCAAAAATTCTCTCAATAGCTACCCCTTCTCATTGGGCAGATAAAGATTTAATTGATGCTGCAGATGCAACTCTTTCATCAGCCACTCAAAATTTGGCAACAGAAGAAGAAATAGAACCAACTAAAGCAGTTTTTGGTCTTCCACCTTCATGGATCGAAGAAGGCCATATAAAAAAAGAATTCTTAGAAAAAATAAAAAGTATCTGTGATAAGCTTTCGCTTACTCCAACAGGTTTTGTAGTTTTACCTGAAGCAATTGCCAATTTCGTAAAATCAGAAGAAGGCACCCCAGCAAGCGCAGTCATAATAGGTGTAGGTGAAAACCTTTTAGATATAAGTGTTTTCAGACTTGGAAACTTAAGTGGAACAGTAAATGTAGCAAGAAGTGTCTCAATAGTTGAAGACGTATTAGAAGGTCTTGCTCGTTTTACTGATGTAAATCCAATTCCATCAAGATTTCTTCTTTACAACTCAAATAAAGCAAATTTGGAAGAAGCAAAGGATCAATTAACAAAGGAGGATTTGGTAGGCGATTTCAAAGACAAAGTTAAACTTTTGCACACTCCTCAGGTAGAAATTATTGATCCAGAAAGAAAAATAATTGCAATCTCTCTAGCGGGCGCATCAGAAATAGGTTCCGTTACAAAAATTGAATTAGACGGAAAAGCAGAAGATGTGGAAAAACCAACAACAAAGATAGAAGAAGATATAAACTTTTCGGTGGGGGAAGATGTAGCCAAAAAAACCAAAAGATCAGTTAATCTGCCCAAAATTAAACTCAACCTTAATTTTTTAAGTTTTATAAAAAACTTTAAAAACCTTAGAAATATTCCGATGCCTCAACAACGACCAATAAACACAATAATTATTTTCCTTATAATATTAATAACTGCTTTAAGTTTGGCTTGGTGGTTCTTGCCAAAAGCAGAAGTCACAATTTACGTTTCCCCAAAGCATCTTGAATTTACTAAATCATTAACATTTGATCCAAGTCTTGGATCAGTAGATACAGAAAAATCCTTAGTTCCAGCAAAAGAAGTGGTCAAAGAAATATCAAACTCAAAGACAAAAGAGGCAACGGGTAATAAAACAATCGGCGATAAAGCAAAAGGAAAAGTAACCATAAGAAACGGAACAGCAGTTAATCTAAACTTAGATGCAGGAACCGTTCTGGTAAGCAGTAGCAATTTAAGATTTTTGTTGGATAATGATGCGTCAATCTCAGGCGCCTTATCTCCTGCAAGTCCAGGAACAACAACAGTCGCAGCAACGGCCGAAGTCATAGGTGCCGATTATAATGTGGGGAAATCTGAAACTTTTCAAGTTGGCAATTTCCCAAAAAGCGAAGTTGATGCAATTGTAGATACAGAGTTTTCCGGTGGAAGTTCAAAAGACATTGTAGCGATTGGAAAAGATGATCCAAAATCTCTTGAAAATTCAATGACTCAAGATCTTCTCTCGCAAGCCGATAAAGAAATTCAAAATGAGATATCAGATTCTGAAATTTATATTCCAGATTCAAAAAGTTCAGAAGTAACATCCGAAAATTTTGATCACAAAGTTGGAGATGAAGCAAATTCACTTAAAATAGACCTCACTTTAAAAATAAAAGCTCTTGTTGTTAATAAAGATTCTTTAAATACCATGGCACAAGCTTATCTCAAAGATCAAATTCCACAAGGCTTTATTCTAAGAAATGGCCAAATCGAATTTAATTTTGAAAACGGCTCTCAAAAACCAAATGGAGTATGGCAATTTGACACTCGCTTTATAGGAAATTTGCTTCCAGAAATAAAAATAGACGAAGTCAGTCAAAAAATCACTGGAAAATATCCCCAAGTTGCTATTAATTACTTAACAAGTACAGTTCCAGGATTTTCAAAAGCATCTGTAAGTCAAAGCATAAAACTTCCGGGTTTGCTTTCAACACTACCCCACGTTACCAAAAACATTTCAATTATTGTATCATCCGAGAAATAAATTGATGCAAAAAGATAATTTTCTAAAATTCGTTTCCTTTTTTTTCTTAATAATAGGAGCCTCCCTACTTATCTTTGTTTTTTATCCAATTGTTAAATACGAGCTCGACCCTTCAATTGGTCTAAGGTCTTTCATTTCTCCGGTTCCCCAAGACATTCAGGATTTAACCAAAGCAAGCAATTGGTTTGAAAATAACAACAAAAATGATTTTAACGAAAATTCTAAAATAGTTTCTTATACAATTTCAATTCCATCCTTAAAGATTAAAAACGCAACAGTTAATGTGGGAGGTGAAGATTTATCTCAAAGCCTTATCCAATATCCAGGAACAGCTCTTCCTGGTAAAACCGGAAATACAGTAATCTTTGGTCACTCAGTCCTTCCCCAATTTTTTGACCCTAAAAATTATTTATCAATTTTCTCAACCCTTCCGGATATAAAAAGCGACTCAAAAATCACAATTGATTACGATGGTGTCACTTATAACTTTAGAGTTGTAGACAAATTTGAAGTTTTGCCAACAGATATTGATATCTTAAACCAAGACGAGGGTAGCTCAGTAATTTCCTTGGTAACTTGTGTCCCTCCAGGAGACCCTCGTCGCCCCAGAAGGTTGATAGTTCGTGCTAAAATTGATCCCACAATCTCATATGCAAATACTAGGTCTTGATTATGGTGACAAAAAAATAGGGTTAGCGTATGCAAGTGCGTTTCTCGCAGAACCCTTGATGGTTGTGAGATTCGAGCGAGTTGATGAGCTTTTCGAAAAAATAAAAAAAATAGTAACTGATTATAAAATCGAAAAAATAGTCGTTGGAGTATCAGAAGGAGCTTCAGCCGAAAAATCCATGGAATTTGGATATTTACTTAAAGACAAGCTAAACCTAGAAGTCAATTTTCAAGATGAAACCCTCTCAACCGAAGAAGCAAATATGCTATCCCGCGAAGCAAACGTCTCCAGATCTAGACGTAAATCTCTCGAAGATGCATATGCAGCCACGATCATCTTGCAAAATTATTTAGATAAAATTTTGAAGTAGACATCCATAAATACTCCGGTATAATTATAGAAATGCTAAAAAATATCGTCTCTCCAATTCAGGCTTGGCTCTTATCTCAGGGTAGATGTGTAGGTTGTGGTAAATTTTTAAGCGAAATGAACCATTCAAAATTTAAAGGAGACGAAGAAAAAGTTACTTGTGCCTGTAGACGCGTTTATATCTATAACAAAAAAACCAAAAAATACAGACGCGCCCTCCTAAATGAAGCCTAAAGTCTACATTTTATTTATTTTACCTCTAATAGTCTTAACCTTAGCCCTGTCGGCAGTTGCATTCTGGTGGGTGGATTCTCTTAAATCCCCAAATTCCACATTTCTTCAAAAACAAAGCTTTATCATTCAAAAAGGGGAAACTGGCGCGGCTATTGCAAAAGATTTAAAATCCCAAGGCTTAGTTAAAAACGATTTAGTATTTAGAATTTATTTAAGAATTAAAAATATTACCAAAAGCCTTCCTCCAGGAGAATATGAGTTGTCTCCTTCTCAAAACCTTCAAAGTATAGTGGCTACTTTATCAAAAGGCCCAATTGGGGTTTGGGTGACAGTCCCAGAAGGTGTGAGAAGGGAGCAAATCGCAGAAAGAATTATCGAAAGTTTTGAGCTTTCAGGCGACAAAGCCAAAACCTTCTATGATGAATTTTTAAAAGAAACAGAAGGGCAAGAGGGCTACCTTTTTCCAGACACATACATTTTTCTTAAAAGTTCCTCAGTTACAAATATAGTCGCAAAATTAAAATCCACTTTTGACCAAAAAACGCAAAATCTTAATATCACAACTGGACTTAGTTTAAGACAAACTGTAATTTTGGCGTCAATTGTTGAAAGAGAAACAGGAAAATTTGAAGAAAATCCCTTCGTTGCCGGAATTTTACTTAATAGGTTAAATGCTGGTTGGCCTCTTCAAGCAGACGCAACTGTCCAGTATATCTTAGGAACTCCACAAAAATGGTGGCCAAATGTTTTATCAGAAGATTTAAAAATAAAATCATCTTACAATACTTATACTTTTGCAGGTCTTCCAATAGCTCCTATTGCCAACCCAGGCCTAAACGCCTTAGAAGCCGCAGCAAATCCCAAGGACACTCCTTACTGGTATTATCTTCATGACTCGGGAGGGCAAATTCACTATGCCAAAACTCTCGAAGAACACAATGCAAATATTGCAAAATATTTACAGTAATCAAAAGGGGTTGACAAGCTTTTCAAATCCTGTATAATCCTCCTTAGCCTACATTTTGTAGGTTTATGCCGCTTCTTGTGGCGGTTTTCAAAAAAACAAATACCTAAAAGGTGCCCCGATGGCCCAAAAAAGAATAAATTTCGGAAAAACAGAAAAAAATCTGCCTAAACTAGATTTAACTCTTCTCCAAAGAGATTCTTGGCAATGGTTTTTAAAAGAAGGAATTCAAAAAGAATTAGAAGAAATAAATCCCATTAGTGACTTCACTGGAAAAAATTGGGAATTGGAGTTTTCAAATTACGCTTTAGAAGAACCTAGTTTAACCCCAAAAATTGCAAGAGAAAAAGGTGTTACTTTTGCATCAGCTTTCAAAATAATTGCGCGCCTTACAAATAAAAAAACTAATAGATCAACTGAGCAAGAAGTCTTCTTAGGAAACATTCCTCAAATGACAGATTCCGGGACCTTCATAATTAATGGAATTGAAAGAGCAGTTATAAACCAACTCATAAGATCTCCAGGAGTTTACTTTTCATCTGAGTTAGATCAAGGCTCAGGTCGCATGCTTCATTATGCAGAAGTCCGTCCACTTCGTGGTTCTTGGCTTGAATTTGAGGTTGCCAAAAATGACGTAATTGCAGCCCGTATTGACAGAAAAAGAAAAGTCATGGCAACAACAGTTCTTCGTGCAATGGGTTTAGAATCAGATGATGAGATAATTAAAACCTTTGAAAACATAGACACAGATAAAAATCACAAATACATTGCAAAAACCTTAGAAAAAGACTCAACTAAAACCCGTGAAGAAGCTATTCTTGAAATTTACAGAAAACTTCGTCCAGGCGAGCCAGCAGTTTTAGATAATGCCCAATCTCTTTTTGAAAGTTTATTCTTTGAAGGAAGAAGATATGATCTTGGTCGTGTCGGTCGATATAAAATAAACAAACGTCTCGGAGTTAATGTACCAAACGAAAAAAGCAAATGGATTCTAACTCGTGATGACGTAATAGGAACTATCTCCTATATTATTGGTCTTCAAAATGGTATTGGTAGAGTTGACGATATCGATCATCTTTCAAATAGACGTTTAAGAAGAGTTGGCGAATTGGTAGCAACTCACGCTTTTCGCGTTGGACTTCTTCGTTTAGAGCGCTCAATTAAAGAAAAAATGAGTTTAATCTCCCCTGATGATAGCCCAAATCCAGCACAACTTATTAATGCTCGTCCATTAATTGCAGCAATTAATGAATTTTTCCGTTCAAATCAACTCTCGACAATTCTTGATAACACCAATCCTCTTTCAGAAATTGATAATTTGAGACGTGTCTCAGTTTTAGGCCCTGGCGGAATTAATCGTGAACGCGCATCGTTCTCAATTCGTGATGTTAACTCCTCCCAATATGGAAGAATCGATCCAGTAAGGTCTCCTGAAGGTCCAAATATCGGTTTAGTTACATATCTCGCTCTCTATGCAAAAATCAATGAATACGGCTTTATCGAAACCCCTTACAAAAAAGTTGAAAAAATTCAAAAAAACGGAAAAGAAATAGCCAGAATAACTGATGAAATAGTCTATCTTGATGCATCAGACGAAGAAAATTTAAGAATCACCCATTCATCAGTTAATTTTGACGAAAACGGGCTGATCACTGATGATCGTGTTCCCTTCCGTTATAAAGGTTCATTTTTAGAAGGCCCATCATCTTTGATTGATTTAATTGATATTACTCCACGTCAAGTTTTTGGTGCATCAGCCTCGTTAATTCCATTTTTAGCGCACGATGAAGGAAACCGTGCCCTCATGGGTTCAAACATGCAATGTCAGGCAGTCCCGTTAATTAAGCCAGAATCCCCAGTTGTGGGAACTGGTATGGAAAAAGAAGTAGCTCAGGCAATGGGACAGGTAATAAGATCAAAACACGCAGGAACTGTAACTTATGTTGACTCTCAAAAAATAGATATAAAACTTGATGACAAAAAAGAAGTGGTTACCTACAACTTAACCAAATTCTGGAGAACAGCTCAATCAACTTGCTACAATCAAAAAGCAAAAGTCTCAGTTGGAGATCAAATAAAAGTAGGCGATCTTTTAGCTGATGGTGCAAGCTCGCAAGATGGAGAATTAGCCTTAGGTCAAAATCTTTTTATTGCATATACCTCATTTGGAGGTTACGGCTTTGAAGATGCAGTCTTAGTTTCAGATCGTTTGGTTAAAGAGGATCTTCTTACATCAATTCACATCAAAGAATATCAAGCAGATATTGTAGAAACAAAGCTAGGACCAGAAGAGTTAACTCGCGATATTCCAAATGTATCAGAAGGCGAGCTTGCCAATCTTGCATCAGATGGAATTGTAGTGGTTGGAGCAGAAGTCTCTCCCAACGATATTTTAGTAGGTAAAATTGCCCCCAAAGGAGAAACAGAGCTTACATCAGAAGAGCGTCTTTTAAGAGCAATTTTTGGAGAAAAAGCTCGAGAAGTTCGAGATACTTCTCTTCGCGTTCCCCATGGAGAAGGCGGAACTGTTGTTGAAGTCACAATTCTTGATAAAGACAAAGGCGATGAGTTAGGCCCAGGAGTCATAAAATCAGTAATTGTCAAAGTTGCTCAAATCAGAAAAGTAACAGTAGGAGATAAACTTGCAGGTCGCCATGGAAATAAAGGAGTTATTGCAAAAATCATGCCAGCGGGAGACATGCCTCACACCCAAGAAGGTCGTCCTGTTGATATTATCATTTCTCCTCTTTCAGTTCTTGCTCGTATGAATTTGGGACAGCTCCTGGAAACTCATCTTGGCTGGGCTATGGAAAAATTGGGCAAAAAAGCCGCCCTCCCTGTTTTTGATAAATTAGATGAAGAAATAGTAGCTTCCGAGCTTCAAAAAGCAGGACTTCCAGTTAGTGGTAAAACAAAACTTGTCGATGGACGAACAGGAGAAGCTCTAAAAGAAGATACAGTAGTTGGAATTGGTTACATTATGAAATTAAAGCATATGATTGAGGACAAAACCCATGCCCGTTCAACTGGTCCATACTCATTGGTAACTCAACAGCCTCTCGGAGGTAAAGCTCAAATGGGAGGTCAGCGTCTAGGGGAAATGGAAGTCTGGGCACTTGAAGCTCATCGTGCCTCAAATACCCTTCAAGAAATGCTTACTATTAAATCCGATGATATTGTAGGTCGTGCCCAAGCTTTTGGAGCAATTGTAAAAGGCGAAGATATTCCTGACGCTAAAGTACCAGAAAGCTTTAAAGTTCTAGTTCGTGAACTTAATGCTCTTGCTTTGGCAATTGATATCGATAATTCAAATATCGATCCCTTGGTTCAGCTTAAAGACTTAAAAGACTTTAGATCTCTAAGAATAAGACTTGCAGGTCCTGATGAAATCAGAAATTGGTCCAAAGGAGAAATTACAAAGCCAGAAACTATAAATTATAGAACTCTAAAGCCAGAAAAAGATGGACTTTTTGATGAAAGAATTTTTGGTCCAACCAAAGATTGGGAATGTTACTGTGGAAAATACAAAAGAATTAGATATAAAGGCGTAATTTGTGACAAATGTGGAGTTGAAGTAACAGAATCTCGCGTCAGACGCGAAAGAATGGGCCATATTGCCCTCGCTGCTCCAGTTGTTCATGTTTGGTTCTTTAAAGGAGCCCCCTCTAAAGTCTCTCTGCTTTTAGATCTTCCTCCTCGAGCAATTGAACAAGTAGTTTACTTTGCCAGATATATTGTATCTGGAGTCGACGAAAAAGGCCGAACAAAAGCTATAAAAGAATTAATTAAACTCAAAGAAGAAAAGCTCAAAGAAGTTAAAGATGAATATATGGATCGAAAAGTTGCCATTAAAGAAGAAGGTAAAGTCAAAAAAGAAAAAGTGAAAAGTAAGCTTAGAGATAAAGAACAAATAGCTCTCGCTCTCTCAGAAGTAGAGCTCGATATCAGGAAAAAAGAAACAGCTCTCGGTGAAGAAGAAAAAGGAACTTTAGAAAAAACAGAAGATTTATTCGCAAAACTAGTAAGCCTTGTCAAAGGCATTAAGCCTTTTAGTTTTCTCACAGAGGAAGAATACGATAAACTTTCGTTCTACTCAGTTGCTGACTTCATTGAGGTAAAAATGGGAGCAGAGGCTATTCTTGAAATTTTAGATAGTTTGGATCTTGATAAAATTGCCATGGATCTCAAAAAAGAGATTGATGATCTTAAGGGTAAAGGTACTCGTTACGTAAAACTCACTAAACGAATCAAGTTAGTAGATGGGCTAAGATTATCAAAAATTAAACCATCCTCAATGATTTTGAAGGTTTTACCCGTTCTTCCATCTGACCTTCGTCCAATGGTCCAACTTTCAGGTGGTCGTTTTGCAACATCCGATCTAAATGATTTATACAGACGCGTTATAAATAGAAATAATCGTCTGAAACATTTAATATCTTTAGGAGCTCCTGATATTATCTTGCGAAACGAAAAAAGAATGCTTCAGGAATCAGTTGACTCTTTGATCGACGCATCTCAAAGAAAAGCAGCTCGCCGTGCAAGAGGAAAACAAATGTTAAGATCCCTTTCAGACATGCTTCGAGGAAAACAAGGGCGTTTTAGGCAAAATCTTTTAGGTAAAAGAGTTGATTATTCAGGCCGATCAGTAATAGTTGTTGGTCCAGAGCTATCTCTTACTCAATGTGGACTTCCAAAGGAAATGGCTCTTGAAATGTTTAAGCCATTTGTCCTTCGAGAAATGATAGTTCGAGGAATTGCTCCTAATGTCAAATCAGCCAAAAATATGCTTGAACATAGGCCTGACGAAGTCTTTGACATTTTAGAAGAAATTACCAAAAACCATCCAGTTTTACTTAATCGTGCACCAACCCTTCACAAACTTGGAATTCAAGCATTCTTCCCAGTCTTAATTGAAGGAAATGCAATTCGTGTTCACCCAGCAGTCTGTTCAGGATTCAATGCCGATTTCGATGGAGACCAAATGGCAGTTCATGTCCCTCTCTCACTAAAAGCCCGTGAAGAAGCCGTAAAATTAATGCTTTCAGATAAAAACTTATTAAAGACTTCAGACGGTACTCCAGTTACCGCTCCAGCCTCAAAAGAAATGGCTCTTGGAGTTTATTACTTTACATCAGATGATCCTCGTTTGCCAGCTATAGAAACTATTTTTTCAGACACAGAAGAAGCCATAACAGCTTATCAAAATGGCAAAATCGAACTTAGACAAAAGATTTCAGTTCGTTCAAATCTCGAAATCTTAGAAACAACAGTAGGCAGGATAATCTTCAACCAAATTTTAGGAGACGATTTCAAGTTCATAAACCAGCCAATAAGTTCAGGAATAATTAAAGATTTAATAACAGAAAGCTTTTCCAAGAAAGATAGAGCTAAAACAGTTGAACTTATTGACGCAATAAAAACATTAGGTTTTGATGGTGGAACTCTTTCAGGTCTTTCTTTTGGAATAACAGATGCAACAATTCTTAAAAACAAGAAAGAAATTATAACCGGTGCCGATAAGAGAGTTGAGGAAATTGAATCAAACTTCACTCAAGGACTTATAACAACTGAAGAAAAGAAAAGATTAACTCAAGAGGTCTGGATTGAGACAACCGAAGAAATTGCTGACAAAACTTGGGAAATAATTGAACCAACAAGCCCAATAAGAGTTGTCATTGACGCAAAAGTAGGTCGTACATCAAGAGATCAAATAAAACAGCTTGCTGGAATGAGAGGTTTAGTAGTCGATCCATTAGGAAAAATTGTCGAACTTCCAATTAAAAGTAACTTTAAAGAAGGCCTTTCAGTTTTTGAATACGTCACATCAGGTAGAGGTTCAAGAAAAGGGCTTACAGACACAGCTCTCAAAACTGCTGATGCCGGCTACCTTACAAGGCGTCTTGTTGACGTAACTCACGATGTTCTTATAAGAGAAGATGATTGTGAAACTGTGGAATTCTTAAACGTTAAAAAGTCTATTAGGTCCACTACATTTGTGAAACGCATTATCGGCCGTTTTGCAGCTAACGATGTTAAAGACCCAGATGGCAATTTAATAGTTGCCCGAAACGAATTTATAACCGAATCCATTGCAAAAACAATTGATGAAAAGGGAATTGTAGAAGTTGGAGTCAGATCTCCTTTAACTTGTCAAACCCGTTACGGTGTTTGTAAAAAATGTTATGGTTGGGATCTTTCAAACAAAGAAATTGTCGAAACCGGAGTTCCAGTTGGTGTAGTTGCAGCTCAATCAATTGGAGAGCCAGGAACACAGCTTACACTTAGAACCAAACATTCAGGAGGAGTTGTTGGAGTTGATGTTACCCAAGGTCTTCCTCGTGTTGAAGAGCTTTTTGAAGCACGTCTTCCAAAAACACTATCCCCACTTTCAGAAATTTCAGGAAAAGTTTCAATTTCAGAAAATGAAGATGGTTGGGTAGTTAAAGTAACAACAACTTCAAAACCAAAAGAAGAAAGAGAATATATTATTCCAAAAACCAGCAAACTCGGAATTGAGGATGCTCAACTAATTGCAGCTGGAACCCAGCTTGCATCAGGATTTTTAGATATTAAAGAAATCCTAGCTATTAAAGGTCTAAAAGAAGCTCAAGAATATCTTGTAAACGAACTTCAAGCAGTTTATGAATCTCAGGGTATTCCAATAAACGATCGACATTTCGAGGTGATCGTTAGAAAGATGAGCGATGAGGTCAAAGTTGCAACCTCAGGAAATACATCACTCTTACCAGGCGAACTCGTAGAAAAAGCTAAATTCGAAGAAGAAAATGAAAAAGTTTTAGCAGAAGGCGGCGAACCAGCAACAGCACGTCAAGTAATTTTGGGAGTCACCAGAAGATCTCTCTATACAGAATCATGGCTTTCAGCAGCCTCTTTTGAACAAACAACTGATATTTTAGCACAAGCAGCTCTAGAAGGTAAAAAGGATAGGCTCTTAGGTCTTAAAGAGAATGTTATAATTGGTCGCTTAATTCCAGTCGATCCAGAAAGAGCATCACTTTCCCGTTCAGAAGTGAAAGAAAACTCAGAAATAGAAAAAATGCCAGAAAGTGATTTACAAAAAACAGAAGAGCCAGAAATGCAAATTACCCAATTATAAATATATGCCAACAGTTCAACAGTTGATTAGAAAACCAAGAAAAAGTTTTAAGAAAAAAAAAGGAGTTTTAGGCCTCAAAAGATGGTTTAACAGTAAAGACCGAAAATTTGGGGAATACCCATCTCCTTTTAAAAGAGGTGTTGTTCTTTCAGTTAGAACAATGACTCCCAAAAAACCAAATTCAGCTCTTCGTAAAGTTGCTCGTGTCAGACTTTCTAATAAACACGAAGTTACAGCCTATATAGGAGGCGAAGGTCATGAACTTGCAGAACATGCAATTGTTTTGGTTCGAGGTGGTCGCGTTAAAGATCTTCCAGGTGTAAAATATCATGTCGTTCGTGGAAAGTTTGATACAACAGGAGTTGCAGGCAGACAAACATCCCGTTCAAAATATGGAGCCAAAAGAGGCAATGCGCCAAAGGCTGGAGCTCAAACTGCAACAGCATAAAATATGAGAAGATTTAAACCCAAACAAAAAAAAGTTAGTCCAGATCCAGTTTATAAAAATATTATGGTAACCAAGCTTGTTGGTCGTGCCATGAAAGATGGTAAAAAAACTGTTGCCCAAAGCCAAATTTATAAAGCTTTTGATATTGTCCGACAAAAAACAAAAGAAGATCCGATGATGGTTTTTGAAAAGGCACTTGAGAACATCCGTCCAACAATGGAAGTTCGCCCCCGCCGAATCGGTGGAGCAGCATATCAAGTTCCAATGTCCGTCCGTGGACCTCGCCGGGATTCTCTGGCAATCCGCTGGCTTGTTCAAAATTCCCGCCTTCTTTCAAATTCAGAGTTTCACACTTACGCTGAAAAATTAGCCTCAGAAATCGTAAATGCAGCAAAAGGTGAAGGTGCAACAGTAAAGAAAAAAGCTGATGTAGAAAAAATGGCTGAAGCCAATCGTGCTTTCGCTCACTTCCGCTGGTAATTTGCTCTTTGTTAATTAATCCATAACCCGTTTAATGATTTTTTTCAAATCTTCTTAAGCGGGTTTTATTTTTGCCCACAAACATGCTACAATCACCCCATAACATTTATTAGCACCTATAACAGGTAAGGGAGAATAAAAATGTTAAATACAACATTGCTTTGGGTGGTCGTTTTTGTCATACTTTCTGTTCTTTCGCTTTTGTGGGCAACCTCAAAGTTATCAGGAAAAAAAGTTTATAGTAACAAGGATGAGGATTATCCACACAATCTAGAGTTTAACTCTTCCTTTGCAGTTCTATTCTCAATTGGAGTCACAATCTTTACATCAGTAATATTGGGGTACTTCATTGCAAGGTTTATTCAGCCTGGTGACAATGGAACTCCAAATATTGGGGTAACAGTCTTGTTCGTAGCAATCTGGCTAATCGCCTTAGTGATCGATATCTTTTTCTTTATGGAAGCAAAGGTAGTTCACGTTTGGTGGCCTAAGGATACTGATGACAAAATCTACCCTGTAGGAATCGCCATGTCGATTGCTTTTTCAACGCTATTTACAATATCTCTTTTAACAATTACATCATCTGTAGTTGCATTTCTAATTGCCCAAAATGCAGCAACAGCTTTTTAAATAAAAACTGGGCAGATGCTAAATCATTTTAGACATCTGCCCAAACTTATTATTTCTCCTTCAGTTTCTTAATCTCAACAGTCCATTGACTTACTTGTTCATTCCATTTATCTCCCCAAATTTAAAAAATGCAATTGAACATATTGTAACGAGAACGACAACAACCCCATCTGCAATTAAATCTCTAAGGCCGTAATGTACAGCAACAAGGACCATCATCAATTCAAAAATCTGAGTTACTATAACCCAAAAGATCAATAATCGTTTAAACGGATTGCGATTCATGAAATCCTCCCTTTTGTTTGGTAACGACTTTGCCTGGATTATAACACAATAATATTGCTATAAACTCAATTAATTGCTAAAATACATTCTCTGCACATTCGTGCATTTTATTTTTGCCCAAAAGTTAGTAAATTATTAATATGGCAGGTCAAGTCACTAAGAAAAAATCAGCAATCGTCTCGACAATCACAAAAGATCGAGAGCTTCCATATGAGCAAATTAGAAATATTGGAATTATTGCCCACATCGATGCCGGTAAAACAACAACAACAGAACGTATTCTTTTTGAAACCGGAAAAACTTACAAATTAGGTTCAGTTGACGAAGGAACAACAGCAACTGATTGGATGGAGCAAGAGCGCGAGCGTGGAATTACAATTGTTTCAGCTGCAATCACCACCTTCTGGGATATAAAGTCAGATGACTCTTCAGTAAAAAAGGCCCATTATAGAATTAATTTAATTGATACTCCAGGCCATATTGATTTTACTGCTGAAGTTGAGCGTTCTTTAAGAGTTTTGGATGGAGCAATCATGGTTTTTGATGGACGAACAGGAGTTGAATCCCAATCAGAAACAGTCTGGCGCCAGGCCAATAAATATAATGTTCCAAGAATCTGTATTTTAAATAAGTTAAATTTAATTGGAGCAGACTTTGAAGGCTCCATAAAATCAATTAATGATCGTTTAGGTGCCAACACTTCTCCCATTCAAATTCCAGTAGGTAACGAGCACGCTCTTCGTGGAATGGTTGATTTAATTAAAATGAAAGCCTATACCTACAAGGCAATCGAAGACCACACACTAACAGAAGAAGAAATCCCTGAAGATTTAGTTGAAACGGCCAAAAAGTACAGAAGTCAGCTTATTGAAAAAGTTGCAGAATTTGATGACGTTGCCTTAACAAAATATCTAGAAGGAACTGAGTTAACAGAGAAAGAAATTAAAACTGCTATAAGAAAAGGCGTAGTTTCGGGCAAATTCTTCCCAATTTTAGGAGGAGACAATAGAACTGCAACAACTCAACTTTTGCTTGATGCTGTAGTTGAATATCTTCCCTCCCCTGCTGACCTTCCTCCAATTGAAGGGATAAATCCTAAAACCAACGAAAAAGAAACTCGTGAGAGAAAAAATGAAGTTCCTTTTTCAGCTTTAGCTTTTAAAATAGTTACAGATCCTCATGTCGGTCGCTTGGTTTATTTAAGAATTTACTCAGGAACTCTATCTGGAGGCGAACAAATTTACAATGTTTCAGAACAAAAATACGAACGTATTGGGAAATTAGTTCTTCTTCATGCAGATCAAAGAGAGCTTATTGAAAAAGCCTATGCAGGAGAAATTGTTGCAGCAGTTGGTATAAAAGAAACTTCAACAGGCGATTCTCTTTCAGATCCTGCTCACCCAATTTTACTTGAATCCATTAGTTTCCCTGAGCCAGTTATCTCTCTTTCAATTGAACCAGCAACTAAATCAGATCAGGAAAAAATGGGTTTGGCACTAAATAAACTTTCAGATGAAGATCCAACTTTTAGAATTAAAACAAACCAAGAAACAGGCCAGACAATAATTTCAGGAATGGGAGAATTACAACTCGAAGTTTTAGTTGACCGTATGAAAAGAGAATTCGGAGTTGTTGCAACAACAGGTGCTCCTCAAGTTGCCTACAAAGAAACAATCAAAAAAGTAGCAACTGCTGAAGGAAAATACATCCGTCAAACTGGAGGCCGTGGACAATATGGTCACTGTTTATTGCGCGTTGAGCCGAAAGGAAGAGGCGAAGGATTTGAATTTGTATCAGAAATAAGAGGTGGTGCAATTCCTTCAAACTTTATTCCAGCAATTGAAAAAGGAGTAAAAGAAAAACTTGAAGGTGGAATTATGGCAGGATTTCCAATGGTAGATTTAAAAGTTGCAGTTTACGATGGATCATTCCATGAAGTTGACTCCTCAGAAATTGCCTTCAAAATTGCAGGATCCTTAGCTGTTGAAGAAGCAGTAAGAAGGGCCGATATGGTTCTTCTTGAGCCAATTGTAAAAATGGAAGTTTCAACTCCAAAAGAATTTATGGGAGATGTTATAGGTGATTTATCCAGTAGAAGAGCCCAAATTCTAGGTTCAGAAGAGCGCGGTGGCATGACAATCATTAACGCCAATGGCCCCTTATCAGAGCTTTCAGGCTACACCACTCGTTTAAGATCCCTCACTCAAGGCCGCGCTAGTCCTTATATTGAGCCATCTCACTATGAGGAAGTCCCACCCAACATCGCAGCCAATATAGCTTCAAAGAAGTAAAATTAAAATATATTTTATAAAAACTTTAATATTATTAATGTTACTATCGCACTAACAACAATTGCCTCAATGAATCTTTCATTAATAAATTTTTTTAGTTTCCAAATTTCATAACTATCCTTTGTCCCACTTTTTTCATATTTTTCACCCTCTTGCCATGCCAGTTCGCCTTCGGCTGTTTCCAAGTCTTCATCTTTCATCAAAATAATTATATCATAGCCTCCAATTCCATCTCACGATGGTTACAAAAAACCTCAAAAAATTAAAACAAACATTATATACAACAATGATATACTCTAATTATGAACAGTTTATTCAAAAACCCAAAACCACATTATGAAGGTAAAAACAAAATTATTAAAAGATCTGAAAATATTGATACTAAAAAAATTATACCCGAATTAGTAAGAATAATAAAGAAAAGTAAAAAAATCGAAGAAGAATTCAAATTTAGAATGAAAGATAGTCATGAAGCTCTTCTTTGACAACAAGGCCTCGAAAATAGCCCAACAAGAAAAGCTCATTTTTGTTGATAATGATTTCTTAGGGCTAATTTTTCATGACGAAGAGGTGATGAAAGAATCCATCACAGTCTTTTCTGGAAAGATGGTTCACCTTCACCCATTTACTGAGTTTGAATTTTTAAGAGATGTATTTTCTCCAAAAATTAGAATTTTTAAAGAACAGTTTTTAGCTCAACCAATTTTTGGTCATATTGATCCTGATACCCATATGCAAATCTTTCAACATTTATTAGATAATGCTCTTTTGCTTTCTAAAATATTTGCTCATCAAGCAGGATCTGGCAATAAAAATACAAGTAGTTTTGTCGATTTGCTATTAGCAGGCTTGTTAATGTTCCTTAAAGACAAGGCAGTACTTATAACATCAAATAAAAAAGATTTTTCCTCGTGTGTATTTGATATTGTGGGTATTATAAATATTGAACAAAACGATGGTAGTATTAGAACGATATGTATTCTTGAATTCAATCAAGGCAAATTTAACAATTGTTTAGAAAAACTGAATAAAGTTCAGAACTAGTCTGTTTCCTCTTGACAAGCCTAACTAGCCTCAAGTATAATCGCACTTGTCTCAAATTTTTTTGACTCTAGACAATATTTTGCTTAGTCGAATAAAATTTGATATAATCAAAACCTATGCCGAGAGGCAAATAATATGGCAGCAGATACAAAACAAAAATTTGAAAGAAACAAGCCACATGTCAATATTGGTACTATTGGCCATGTCGATCATGGAAAAACCACTTTAACTTCAGCTATTGCAACAGTTCTCTCAAAACAACCAGGTAACAAAACCAAAGCAATGAAATATGATGAAATTGATAATGCCCCAGAAGAAAAAGCTCGTGGAGTCACCATTAATATTACCCACGTTGAATACGAAACAGAAAAACGCCATTATGCTCACATCGATGCTCCTGGGCACGCAGATTACATTAAAAACATGATTACAGGTGCAGCTCAAATGGATGGAGCAATACTTGTAGTTTCAGCAGCTGATGGAAAAATGCCGCAAACAACCGAACATGTTATTTTAGCTCGCCAGGTTAATGTTCCAGCACTCGTTGTTTTCTTAAACAAATGTGACATGGTCGATGATAAAGAAATTCTTGATTTAGTTGAGCAAGAAATTAGAGACTTACTTAAAAAATACAACTTTCCAGGAGATGAAGTTCCAATTATAAGAGGATCAGCTCTCAAAGCTTTGGAAGGTGACAAAGAATACGAACAAAAAATTCTCGATCTTATGAAAGCAGTTGATGATTATATTCCAGATCCAAAAAGAGAAACAGATAAACCATTTTTAATGCCAGTTGAGGATGTTTTCTCAATTAAAGGTCGCGGAACAGTAGTCACAGGTAGAGTTGAACGTGGAGTTTTGAAAGTTAACGAAGAAATTGAAATTGTTGGAATTAAAGATACCAAAAAAACTGTTGTCACAGGACTTGAAATGTTTAGAAAAACTCTTGATGAAACCCAAGCAGGAGATAATGTTGGAGTACTTTTAAGAGGAGTTGAAAAAGATGACGTTGAACGTGGTCAAGTTCTTGCAAAACCAGGCTCAATTACACCTCACACAGAATTTGATGCAGAAGTCTACATCCTTTCAAAAGAAGAGGGAGGCAGACACACACCATTCTTTACAGGTTATAAGCCACAATTTTTCATAAGAACTGCAGATGTTACAGGAGATGTAACTCTTCCAGAAGGAATTGAAATGGTTATTCCAGGTGACAATGCCAAAATGAAAGTTAAATTAATAGTTCCAGTAGCAATGGAAGAAGGACTTAGATTCGCAATCAGAGAAGGTGGTAAAACAGTTGGAGCTGGAGTTATCACCAAAATTAATAAATAATACTGCACCTTAGAAAAATTTTTTTATGCCGCAAGGTCGCTTAAGAGTAAAACTTAAAAGCTATGATCACCGCGTGATTGATGATGCAGCAGGTAAGATCTTAGATACCGCGATCACCACAGGGGCCAAAATTGTTGGCCCTATTCCTCTTCCTACAAAACGAACAATCGTTGCAGTTGGTACTTCCCCTTTTACAGACAAAGATGCTCGTGAGCATTATGAAATGTTAGTCCACAAAAGATTAATTGATATTATTGACCCCTCAGATAGAACTATTGATAGCTTGTCTAACTTAGATCTCCCAGCTGGTGTCAGTATTGAGATTAAGATGTAGCCTTCTTGTACTCCCTCGCTAGCCTTAACTGTGTCCTTACAATTAAATCAAAAGCTTTTTTGGCCCTTTCATCTTTAGTTCCAATTGCAAACTTTATTCTCTCGCGAATCTGGTCAGCCTCCTCAAGACTCCCCATTCCCAAACTGCAAAACTCTCTCTTTTTGGCCACAGTCAGCTACAGCATTTGCAATTCTTTCAATCTCTCTACTCATCGATTCGCTATAAGATCTCTCGCCCATTTTTCAAAGTATTATATAACACTTACTAGCCTTGCGATAAGCATAATAATTTGTTATAATCTCATCTACATGGAGGTGTCATACATTAACTAGCCTCTAAAGCTCAAGGAAGATGCCAATTAAAGGGCGCCTCCGAGCGCCTTTTTTAGTGGAGAAATAAAAATGATTAATACAATTTTGGCCGAAAAAGGAAAAATGAGTCAAGCCTTTGTAGAAGGAGCAAGAACTCCTGTCACAAAACTAAAGGCCGATCCTTGTGTTGTCACACAAATCAAAACCCTAGACAAGGATGGTTATTGGGCAATTCAACTTGGATCTGGAACTAAAAAAATCAAAAATACCACAAAACCACTTCTAGGACACTTCAAAAAAATACTTCAAAAAGATCAAAAAACAGCCCCCCACAATCTAAGAGAAGTAAAACTTTCAGAAGAACCAGCTTTTAAGGTTGGAGATTTGCTCTCAGCCTCAGATGTTTTAAAAGTTGGGGATTTTGTAGCAGTTACAGCAGTCTCTAAAGGAAAAGGATTTGCAGGAGTAGTTAAACGCCATCACTTTGCCGGAGGCCCAAAAACTCATGGCCAATCAGATAGACTTCGCGCTCCAGGTTCAATTGGCCAAGGAACAACCCCAGGTCGCGTCTACAAAGGAAAAAGAATGGCAGGAAGAATGGGTAATGTTACAATCACAACTAAAAATTTACAAATCGTAAAAATTGACAAAAGTTCAAACCAACTTGAAATCAAAGGTACAATCCCAGGCAGAGTAGGAACCCTCGTTAGAATCACAAAAATATGAAAGCTGCAACATTCACAATAACAGGAAAAAAGCTTGAGCCAACCATTCTTCCAAAAGAATGGAAAGAGGACAAAAATTTAAATCTTGTTTCTCAGGCAGTGCATGTTTATGAAGATAGGCTCCATAAAGGCCACA
The DNA here is from genome assembly GCA_016432525.1 of Candidatus Woesebacteria bacterium. Taxonomy (GTDB): domain Bacteria; phylum Patescibacteriota; class Microgenomatia; order UBA8517; family UBA8517. Next base: position 311,080 of record CP066693.1, read on the forward strand.
GAAAGGCTCAGACTCGGGCAGAAGTAAATAGAACTAAGAAAAAACTTTTCAAACAAAAAGGAACTGGAAATGCAAGACATGGATCCAGATCAGCTCCAATTTTTGTAGGTGGTGGAGTAGCTCACGGTCCAAGACCAATTAAAAAGGTTTTGTATCTTTCATCTAAAATGAAGAGAAAATCCCTCCTTGCCTCACTCGCTTTAAAATCCAAAAATTCCGAAAGCATAGTTGTAAAAGATCTTGAAAAAATTAAAAAAACAAAGGAAGCCCAAAAATTTTTAGATGCAGCAAAAATTACAAATAGAAGAACTTTTGTTTTAAAAGAGGGCTCAGTTAGAAAAGTCCTCAAAAATCTTGAAAATACAAATATAAAACTTTTCTCTGATTTAAATACTTATGACGTTCTCTTTGGTGGAACTTTGATTTTTGACTCAGCTGTTTTTGAAAAACCTAAAAAAGAAACAAAAAAAGTAACTAAAACAACCAAAAAAGAAAAATGAAAATAAAACCAGTAATTTCTGAAAAAAGCTTAAATGAAGCAAAATCCGGTAAATATACTTTTTTGTTTCCAATAAAAGTTACAAAGCCAGAAATTAAAAAGTTAGTTGACCAGATTTTTGATGTCCATGTGCTAACAGTCAAAACAATAACCAAAAAAGGCGGATCTCGACTTACAATGTTGGGCAAAAAACAGTCTATAAAATCTATCAAAAAGGCAGTTGTAACTCTTAAAGAAGGAGAAAAAATAGAAATTTTTGATGTAAAGAAAGAAAAATCTAAAAAGAAAAAATGAAAAAACTAAAAACAATATTAGCTAAAAAATCAGGAAGAAATGCATCAGGTAGAGTAACTGTTCGCCATCAAGGTGGCCGCCACAAAAGATATTTAAGATCGATTGATTGGAAAAGAGATAAAACTGATATTTTGGGAAAAGTTGAAAGTATTGAATATGATCCAAACAGAAATGCTCGTTTGGCCAAAATTCTTTACGAAGATGGTGAAAGACGATATATTGTTGCGCCAATTGATTTAAATGTCAGCTCTCGTGTGATCTCAAGTGCAGAAGCTCCAATTGAGCCAGGGAATGCTCTTCCGCTTTCAAAAATTCCAGTCGGAACAAGTATCCACAACATTGAAATACGGCCAGGCAAAGGCGCTCAAATCGTCAAAAGTGCAGGCTCATATGCTGTAGTACAAGGTCGCGAAGAGTATTACACTTTAGTGAAACTCCCATCAGGAGAAATTAAAAGATTTAACCCAAGTTGTTTAGCAACTGTAGGACAGATAGGAAATCCTGAGGCTCGTACTCGAATTCTTGGAAAAGCAGGAATTAAAAGAAGAATGGGAATTCGTCCAACTGTAAGAGGTGTTGCTCAAAATCCTCATTCTCATCCCCACGGAGGAGGAGAAGGCCGATCATCTGTAGGACTTAAGTATCCAAAAACACCATGGGGTAAGAAAGCTGTCGGAAATACAAGAAAAAGAGTAAAATACTCGGACGAGTTTATTGTAACCGGCAGAAAGAAAGGAAAGCATAACTAATGTCACGAAGTAGCAAAAAAGGTCCATACGTAGATGAACGCCTTGTCAAAAAGGTTGAGAAAGGTATGGGCACAAAAGAAAATCCAATTAAAACCTGGAGCAGAGCATGTCAAATTTCACCAGAATTTGTTGGAAAATATTTTTCAGTTCACAATGGTCGTTCTTTCACTCAAGTTTTTGTAGTCGAAGATATGGTTGGTCATAGACTTGGAGAATTTGCTCCAACCAGAACATTCCACGGACATGGACAAGTTGTTAAAAGGACAATAGATAAGACCTAAAAATATGAAAGACTATACATCAACTCAAAAATTTGTTCGTATTAGCCCAAGAAAAGTAAGGTTAGTTACAGACGCCATAAAAGATATGAAACCAATGGATGCAATCGAAGTTTTACCTTTGACAGCAAAGCGTGCTGCTCTTCCAGTTTTAAAAGTCATAAAAACTGCAATTGCAAACGCAGTCTCTCAAGGAGCAAATCAAAAAAATCTTTATTTTAAAGAAATCCAAGTTGGCGAAGGCCCAAGATTAAAACGTGGAAATCCTGCATCCCGCGGAATGTTTAAGCCATACAAAAAAAGAATGAGTCATATAAGAGTAGTTATATTTGAAAAAAATGGGACAAAAAGTTAATCCAACAAATTTTAGAACCGGTAATTACATGACCTGGAAATCCAGGTGGTTTCATGATTCTAAAAATTATAAAAATTTTCTTTTTGAAGATATTCAAATCAGAAAATTGCTTTTGGAAAAATTAAAACTTGCAGGAGTTGCTCTAATTGAAATCGAGCGCCTTCCCAAAAGCATAGTTATAATATTAACAGTTGCACGCCCTGGTGTTGTAATTGGCCGCGGGGGGAGCGGAATCGAAGATGTCAAAAAAGGATTAGTTTCACTTTTGACAAAAATAAGAAAAGAAAAACCAAAAGATCTAAAAATTGACCTCAAAGTTCAGGAAGTCAAAAATCCAGAAATATCGGCTTATCTTGTTGCAACAAGGATTGCCTCCGATTTGGAACGTCGCCTTCCTCACAGAAGAGTTGTCACAAAAACAATGGAACGCGTGATGAGTGCAGGTGCCAAAGGTATAAAAATTACAATTGGTGGCCGTATTCAGGGAGCAGATATAGCTCGTGTTGAAAAATTCCACGTTGGATCAGTTCCAACTCAAACATTACGAGAGAATATAGATTACGCTCAAGTTCCAGCAATGGGTGTAAGAGGTTACGTCGGTGTAAAAGTTTGGATTTATAAAAAGCAAGAAGACTAAATGTTACAACCAAAAAGACAAAAACACAGAAAAATGTTTAGAGGCAGAATGAGAGGAACTGAGACTCGTGGAACAGAAATAAGTTTTGGCGAATTAGGGCTTAAAGCGCAAGAAAGAGGAAATTTATCAGCAAACCAAATTGAAGCAGCCCGTAGAACTATTACAAATGAACTAAAAAGAAAAGGTCGCGTTTGGATTCGAGTTTTTCCCGATAAACCAATAACAAAAAGAGGCCCTGGTCAAAGAATGGGTGGAGGAAAAGGCGACATAGATCATTATGCAGCTGTAATAAAACCAGGCCGCGTTATTCTTGAAATTGCAGGAGCCCAAGAAGATACAGGAATAATAGCTTTAAAAAAAGCAGCCAGAAAATTGCCTTTTAAAACAAAAATAATTTCTAAAGAATAAAATATGGAAAAAACCCTTATAGAACTAAAAAAAGAATATGCCAAAACCTTGATGGATATTTATACTGGAAAAGAAAAAAATCTTAAAAAGGGAAGTCTGTTACGAAAAGAAATCGCAAGAACGTTAGAAAGGTATAAAAAAGTATGAAAATTTTTACAGGAAAAGTAGTTTCACTTAAAAACAACAAAACGGCCAATGTAGAAGTAGAGAGGATAGTTTCTCATCCTGTCTATAAAAAATCAATGAAAAAAACTAAAAAATACCATGTTCACGACGAAATTGGAACAAAATTAGGCGATGTAGTAAAATTTGTCGCAACTGCCCCAATTAGCAAAACAAAAAGACATAAAATTTTAGAAATAATTAAAAAATGATTCAACTAAGGTCAGTTCTAAAACCTGCTGATAATTCAGGAGCTAAACTCTTGATGGTTGTTGGAATTTCAACAAAAATTGGCAAAAAAGCAACGATTGCCGATGTGGTTCGCTGTGTAGTCCACGGTGCAGATAGTGGCAGTGTTGTTACAAATAAAGAAAAAGTAGAAGTTGTAATTGTGAGAACAAGAAAAGAAATAAAAAGAAAAGACGGAAGCTACATCAGATTTGATGACAATGCAGGAGTTGTTATTGATAAACAAGGGCTACCTCGAGGAACCCGTGTTTTAGGTCCAGTTGCTCGCGAAGTAAAAGAAAAAGGTTTTACAAAAATAGCGTCACTCGCAAGGGAGGTAGTATAAAATGCTTAAATTTAAAAAAGAAGACACAGTTAAAATAACAAGCGGAAAAGATAAAAGCAGAGAAGGCAAAATTGAAAAAATTGATCAAAAAAATAAAACAGCAATTATTGCCGGAATCAATATTTACAAAAAACATGTAAAAGCCGCCCTTACAGCCGACAAAAAAGGTGGAATTTTTGAAATCCCTCGCCCTCTTCCTTTTTCAAAAATTGCCCTAATTTGTCCAAATTGTAAAAAAGTAACTAGAGTAAGTTTTGCTATTACAAAAGATAAAAAAGAAAGGATTTGTATAAAATGCAAGAAAAAAATATAAAGAATAAACTATCTCTACCTAAAGTTGAAAAAATTGTCATAAATACTGGAACAGCCGATCTTGCCAAAAACAAAGAAAGCTGGGAAAAATTAATTTCAGATTTAGCTAAAATCTCAGGTCAAAAACCAAAAGTAACTAGAGCAAAAGTTTCTATCGCTGGCTTTAATTTAAGAGAAGGTCAGTTAGTTGGCCTGAAAGTTACCTTAAGACATGCTAAAATGCAAGGTTTCCAGGAAAAACTTACAAAAGTAATTTTGCCTAGGTTGAGAGATTTTAGAGGAATTCCTAAAAGAGGTTTTGACAAAAACGGAAATTACACCCTAGGTTTGGCAGAACACACAGTTTTTCCAGAAATTGACATCACAAAAGTAGATCGCCCAAGAGGACTTGAAATAACGATAGTAACAAACGCGGGTTCTCCCGAAAAAGGATTTGAATTGTTAAAGTCCCTAGGGTTCCCTTTCGAGAAATAAAAATATGGCAACAACAGCAAAAGAAGTAAGAGAAACAAAAAAACTAAAATACAAAATTAGATACAGAAATAGATGTAAAATCTGTGGCCGTCCTCGTGGGTATATTAGAAAATTTGGTCTTTGTAGACTTTGTTTTAGAGAATTTGCCGCCAAGGGTGAAATTCCAGGAATTAGAAAGGCAAGTTGGTAAAATAATATGACAAATTATAAAGTCGGAGACTTCTTGATACAAGTTAAAAATGCAGCTCGTGCAAAAAAGAAAGAATTAACTCTCGATTCAACAAAATTGATAAAAGCAGTTTGTGCTGTTCTCAAAAAAGAAGGAGTTATTGATTCATTTGAAGAAAAAGAGGGGCTTCTAAAAATTAAATTAAGCTACAAAAGAAAAGAACCAGTTCTTTTTGATTTAAAACTCGTATCAAAACCAGGTCTTAGGGTTTACAAAAATGCTGAAGAAATACTATTCCGAAAAGATAAATCATCTATTTTTATTCTTTCAACATCAAAAGGAGTTATCTCCTCAAACGATGTTGAAAAATTAAAAGTAGGAGGAGAATTAATAGCAAAAATATATTAAATATGGCAAGATTTGGAAGTTTACCAGTAAAAATCGCAAAAGATGTAACCGTCAAGATAGAGGAAGGTCAGATCAAAGTTTTAGGTCCAAAAGGCGAGCTTAAAAAAAAGTTACCTCTTGATGTAACCGTAAAACAAATCGATGACCAAATTTTTGTAGAGACAAAAGGGGGTTCCAAACAAGCTTTGTCAGACCAAGGAACAACAAAATCCCATATCACTAATATGGTTAAAGGTGTGAGTGTTGGTTTTGTTAAATCTCTTGAGTTAGTAGGAACTGGTTTTAAAGCAGAGCTTAAAGGTGAAGATTTAATTTTAACTGTAGGATATTCTCATCCAGTTGAAGTAAAGAAAATTGAAGGCGTCAAATTTTCAATTGAGAAAAATTTTGTACATCTAGAAGGTATAGACCTTGAAAAAGTAACCTCTCTTGCAGCCAAAATCAAAAAAATAAGAAAACCAGATCCATATCAAGGAAAAGGTATTAAATATAAAGATGAAATTTTACGCAAAAAACCAGGAAAACAAGCAGCTAAAGGAGTATGAAAAAACTAAAACTAAGAAAAAAAATTAGAAGCAAGATTAGTGGTACTGCCACTCGTCCAAGACTAAACATATTTAAATCAAATAAATATGTTTACGCCCAAATTATTGATGACGAAAAAGGACATACTCTAATTGGTATTTCTCAAAAATCTATCAAAGACAAAGGAAACAAAACTCAAAAGGCAGTTATTTTAGGTGAACAATTAGCCGAAAAAGCTTTGGAAAAGAAAATTAAAAAAGTAGTTTTTGATAGAGGAATATATAGATATCATGGGCGAATCAAAGCTCTAGCAGATGCTGCTCGCAAAAAAGGTTTAATTTTTTAAATTATGGAAAAAGAATTTAGCGAAAAAGTAGTACAAATAAACAGAATCAGCAAAAAAACAAAAGGCGGAAACAAAATGAGATTCGCCGCTCTTGTTGTAGTTGGTGATAAAAAAGGTAAAGTCGGAGCAGGTGTTGCAAAAGCTTTAGACGTTCGAACGGCAATTCAAAAAGCTTCCCGCGTTGCTCAAAGAAAAATGATCCAAATCCCGCTCAAAAATACCACCATTCCATATCAAGTAACCCAAAAATATAAAGCAGCAAAAGTCTTGTTAAAACCGGCTTCAGTTGGATCTGGAATTATCGCAGGAGGGTCAATTAGAGTAGTATTAGAATTAGGCGGAGTCCGCGATGCAGTTGGAAAGATTTTGGGCAGCAAGAATAAAATCACAAATATATACGCAACTTTAGAAGCTCTAAAAACACTTGAAAAACTAAGAGGTTCAAAATGATTAAATTACCAAAAGTAAAATATAAAACAAAAAAAAGAGTGGGTCGTGGCCATGGTTCTGGAAAAGGAGCTCATACGGCAGGAAGAGGCCAAAAAGGTCAAAAAGCAAGAGAAAAAGTACACATCTTGTTTGAAGGATTAAAAGTTAAAAAATCATTAATCAAAAGACTGCCAAAATTACGAGGAAAAGGAAAATTTAAAGCAAAAAAGAAAAAATAATAATGCAAGGCGGAATCTATAAAAAAGTATTTTTAACTGCTCTAATATTAATTGTTTTTAGATTAGCCTCACATATTCCTGCCGCAGGTATAAATAAAGCTGCTCTCGCCTCCCTTTTCCAGGGTAACCAGCTTTTGTCACTTCTTGATATTTTCTCAGGTGGAACTCTAGCCAATTTCTCAATATTAGCTCTTGGTTTAAACCCCTACATTAATGCATCAATTATTCTGCAACTTCTTCAATTTATTTCCCCTCGTTTGGAAGAACTTTCAGAAGAAGGAGAATATGGTAAAGAAAAAATAGACCAATACACAAGGTTTTTAACAGTTCCACTTGCGGCTATGCAATCATTTGGAGTTTATATGCTCCTAAACCGCCAAGGAATAATGGGAAATCTCTCCCCTGTCTCTCTTCTATCGCTAGTTCTAACAATGACAGCGGGAACAATGTTTTCTGTTTGGTTGGGTGAACTGATTACAGAATTTGGCGTTGGAAATGGAGTCTCATTCTTGATTTTTGCAGGAATTGTCTCAAGAATTCCTTTATCTATTGGAAATCAAGGAAGTTCTCTTTTAGCATCTGCAAATCTTCCCAAATTTGGAGTCCTAATAGCAGTCTCACTTATTATAATTGCCTTCGTTGTTCTCTTAAATGATGCAGCTCGTAACGTCAAGATCTATTATGCAAGAAAATCAAAAAGAACTCTAAAAGAAGATTCAAGCTATCTTCCCCTTAAATTAAATCAGGCAGGTGTAATTCCTATAATTTTTGCAGTTTCTTTAGTTTTAGTCCCATCTATGATTGCCCAATTTTTGTCGGGAGTAAACTCTCCCCAAATTAGGTTATTAAGCGCAAAGATAATATCAATAATAAACCCTCAATCTCCTTTTTATAACATCATTTATTTTGTATTAGTTGTAGCTTTCACTTATTTCTATACAACAATAGTTTTCAAACCCGAAAAAGTAGCAGAACGTCTCCAAAAAAATGGAAGTTTCGTGCCAGGAGTAAGGCCGGGGTCTCAAACAATTAAATATTTAAATTTTATCGTTACAAGAATAACCCTCCCCGGAGCCATATTTTTAGGATTGATTGCAGTTTTCCCCTCAATTCTTCAAAGTGTTTTACAAATTCCAAATCTTTTAGTAGGTGGAACAAGTGTACTTATCGTTGTTTCGGTTGTTCTTGAAATGATAAGAAGCTTAGAATCTCAAAGAGTCACCAGAAGATACGAAGGGTTTGTCAAATGAACATAATTATTTTAGGACCCCAGGGTTCAGGAAAAGGCACCCAAGCAGAAGCCCTAGTAAAAGAATATAACATGCTTTATTTTGAAGCTGGAAATTTCTTAAGAAATTTAGCTCAAAAAGATAAATTTATTTCCGAAACCATCAATAAAGGTGAACTAATTCCAGATGAAAAAATATTTGAGTTAGTAAAAACTTTTCTTGAAGAAAAAAACGTAAACGACAATATTTTATTTGATGGTTATCCAAGGTCAGTAAAACAATACGAACTTCTCTCATCATTCTTATCTCAAAAAAATCAAAAAATTAACATTGCAATTTTGCTTTCAATCCCCCAAGAAGAGTCCATTAGACGTTTATCTGCACGTAGAATTGACCAAAAAACTGGTCAAATTTATAATCTTATAACAAATCCTCCAGGACCAGAAATAAACTTAAATGAATTAATTCAAAGAGATGATGACAAACCTGATGCAATCAAGGCTCGTCTTGAAAACTATCACAAATCAACAGAACCTTTGCTTAAAAAATTAAAAGAAGAAAATATTCTAATAGAAGTCGATGGAACAAAATCTATTGAAGATATCAAGTTTGAGCTATTTAAATTAGTTAACGAATACAAAAATGGAAAAAATTAATCTTAAAACAGAAGAAGAAATAAAAATAATGAAAGAAGGTGGGCATATTCTTTCAAATATTAAAAAAGAAGCTAAAAAAATTTTAAAAGAAGGAACTACAGCCAAAGAAGTTGACGATCTAGTAACTAAGTTAATTTTAAACGCCAAGGGTCGTCCTTCATTCCAAATGGTTTCAAATTATCATTGGGCAACATGCATAAACAAAAACGATGGTGTAGTTCATGGAATCCCTGGTAAAAATATAGTGTTCAAAAAAGGAGATATTGTAAGTGTTGATTTAGGCATTTTCTATAAAGGTTTTCACTCTGATTCAGCTTTCTCTGTCCAAATAGGCGAGGATAGCGAAAAACATTTTTTAGAAATTGGCAAAAAAACTCTAAACTCAGCTATCAAAAAGGCAAAAATTGGCAAAACAATCAAAGATATATCAGAAAGTATTGAAAATTCCCTCTCAAAAGAAAATTTAAGCCCTATTCGCTCACTAACAGGCCATGGTGTAGGCAGAGCCTTACATGAAGCTCCAGCAATTCCTTGTTTTGTTGTGAGAGGCCTCGAAAAAATCAAAATTGAAGAAGGAATGGTTCTTGCAATCGAGATTATGTATACAAAAGGCAAAGGCGACATAACAATAGATAATGATGGGTGGACAATACGCACAAAAGATGCTAAAATAGCAGCACTTTTCGAAGAGAGTGTAGCCGTGACCAAAAATGGTCCTGTTATCCTTACAAACTAGTATGGCAAGAGCAACAAACAACATTGAAATTGACGGTGAGGTTTTATCGGCCTTACCAAATACTATGTTTAAAGTAAAGCTCTCAGACGGAAGAATAATCTTAACTACCTTAACTGGAAGATTAAGAAAGCATTTTGTAAAAATTTTGCCTGGAGATAGGGTAAAAATCGAAATGACGCCTTACGATAAAGATAGAGGACGTATATCGTATAAATATTAAAATGAAAGTAAGATCATCTATAAAACCAATTTGTAAAGATTGCAAAATAGTAAAAAGGAAAGGAGTTCTTTTTGTGGTTTGCAAAAACCCAAAACATAAACAACGACAAGGATGAGAATAGCAGGAGTTGAATTAAACGATAATTGGAAAGTTGGCTTCGCGCTCACAAGGCTCAAAGGCATAGGCTGGCCACATTCTGACGATATCCTAAAAAAAGTAAAAATAGGAAAGCTTACAAAATTAAGCAATCTTACCAATGAAGAAGTAGCAAAAATCTCAAGTGAATTGGAAAAATACACAATAGAAGGAGATTTAATAAGAAAAGTGCGTCTTGATATTCAAAGACTTAAAGATATTGGCTCTCTTAGAGGAATTAGACATAATCGAGGACTACCAGTAAGAGGTCAAAGAACAAGATCAAATGCCAGAACAAAAAGAGGTAAAAGAAAAACAGTAGGAGCATTCAAAAAAGAAACTCTTTCAAAAATGGATTCAACTAAGAAAGAAACTAAGTAAATGGCAATTAAAAAAACAAAAACAACCAAAGCTCGTATTTATATTTCAGCAAGTTTTAATAATACTCTTGTAACCGTGACCGACTCAGAAGGTCAAACCTTAAGTTGGGGATCTTCAGGAAATGCTGGATTTAAAGGAACCAGAAAAGCCACTCCGTTTGCGGCAACTCAAGCAACAGAAAAAGTAATTCAAAAATTAAAAGACGAGGTAGGTCTTAAAGAAGTAGAAGTTTTCATAAAAGGTCCAGGCCCAGGCCGCGACGCAGCTTTGCGTGCAATAAAAGCAAGTGGTCTTAAAATTATTTTGATAGCTGATGTAACACCAGTGCCTTACGATGGTCCAAGATCTAAGAAAAAGAAAAGAGGATAAAAATGAGATATACAGGTCCCAAAGATAGATTAAGTAGGCGAGAAGGATTTGACCTTTTTGGTAAAGGAACAAAACTGACTCGTCTTAATGTAACCCCAGGCCAACATGGACCAAAAGGTCAGTTAAGGCAAGCATCTCAGTATGGGCGCCAGTTAAGAGAAAAACAAAAAGTAAAAAGAATGTATGGTTTAACCGAAAAACAATTTAGAAAATATATGCAAGCCTCTCTAAAAACAAAAGGAAACACTGGTAAAACCCTTTTTAAAATTTTAGAAAGCAGGCTTGACAATGTAGTTTATAGATTAAAATTCGCAGACAGTCGTCCTCAAGCAAGACAATTAGTTTCTCACAGACATGTTTCTGTAAACGGTAAGAAAGTAAATATCGCGTCCTATCAGGTAAAACCAAAAGATGTTATTAACTTAGACGAAAAAGCCATTAAAATAGCAAACATTAAAAAACTAATAGAAGATAAGGGAGTTGAAGTTCCAGACTGGCTCAAAAGAAAAACAGGAGCAGGAGTTATCGTCCGTCTTCCTGAACGTGACGAAATTAAAGAAGAAATTAATGAACAAGATATAATTGAATATTATTCACGGTAATTCTTTAACCGTGAACCTTTAAAAGGAGGTGAAAATAATGAATAACCTTTTTGAAATAAAAGAAGAATTAAAAAAAGATAACTACACAAAATTTGTTTTAACACCACTAGTCTCTGGCTATGGTTATACTTTGGCAGTTGCTCTTCGAAGAGTCCTTTTAGGAAATCTTCCTGGTGGCGCTATAACTAAAGTAGAAATCGAGGGCGTAAGACATCAATTTTCTTCTCTCAAAGGAATGAAGGAAGATGTTTTAGATTTTTTATTAAATCTTAAAAAAGTTCGCATTTCTCTTGACTCTGATAAGCCAGTAAAAATGAGCTTGTCAATATCAAAACAAGGAGAAGTAAAAGCAGGGGATATTAAATGTCCTGCAGGTGTCAAAATCGCAAATCCAGATTTAGTTTTAGCAAATTTGAGTAAAAGTGCCAATCTACAAGCTCAAATGGAAGCCGAAAAAGGCGTTGGCTATCTATTAGCAGAAGAACGTCCAAAAGAAAGTATCGGATCCATTCCACTTGATGCAAGTTTTTCCCCAGTTTTAGTAGTTAATTATAAAGTTGAGGAAACTCGTGTTGGACGTCTTACCAATTTTGATAAGCTTACTCTTGAAATAACAACAGATGGAACTATGTCTCCAAAAGACGCTTTATTAGAAGCTTCTAAAATTTTAGTTTCATATTTCCATCAAATCATATCTCCTCAAAAAATTGAGGTCAAAAAAACAGATGAAAAGGTGGATGAGTTAGGTTCCACAGGAAAACTTTCCGTTGAGGAAATAGGTCTTCCTACAAGAGTAGCAAATGCTTTAACTAAAGCAGGCTATGATACAGTTGAAAGATTAGTGAATGCTCCCCAAGAAGATCTTATGAAAGTAAGAAACTTAGGAGAAAAGTCACTAAAGATAATAAGCGTAGCCCTTATGGAAAAAGGTGTTAAATTTAACTCATGAAAAAACGCGTCTTTGGAAGAAAATTAAGCCGTGATCGTGATAGTAGAAAAGCTTTAATCAGAGGCCTTATAGCCTCTTTGGTCAAGTATGGTAAAATCACCACAACAAAAGCCAAAGCAAAAACTATACAATCTGAAGTTGATCAATATTTAACTGATCTACGAGAAGATACGATCGCGGCAAGACGCCGCATTCAAAGTAATTTGGGAAACGATACTGTTACTACTAAATTACTTTTTCAAAATTATTTAAAAATAACTGCCAAAAGAACATCAGGTTTTACAAGAATAATAAATCTCCCAAGAAGAAAAGGAGATAGCGCAGAAATAGTTACAATTTCTTTTGTAGACGAAATTAAACCAAAAAAAAAGAAAGTAAAAGAAAATGCAAAAAACAATACAGCCAAAAAAAGCTGAAATAAAAAGAGATTGGCATTTAATTGATGCCAATGGCAAAGTCTTAGGACGAATTTCAACAGAAATCGTTAAATTTCTGATGGGAAAAAATAAGCTAAATTATGCCCCCCATATGGATATGGGTGATAAAGTGGTTGTTATAAATGCAGAAAAAATTGTTTTAACAGGAAAAAAAGAAAAACAGAAATTATACAGAAGTCATTCAGGATATCCAGGAGGTTTTAAAGAAGTAAAATTCAAAAAAATGAAAGAAGATCATCCAGAAAGAATAATAGAAATCGCTGTCAAAAGGATGTTGCCAGAAAATAGATTAAGAGACAAAAGATTAAGAAGACTTTTTGTTTTTAAGGGTGAGAATCAAAATCTTTATAAAGTTAATTAATATGCCAAAGCAAAAAAAGAAAAATTACATTTATGCAGTAGGAAGGCGAAGGCAGGCAAGTGCCAGAGTCCGCCTTTTTAAAGGTGAAAACGAAAATACCGTCAATGGAGTTGTCATTGGAAAATACTTTGATATACCAAATTCAAGCTTACTTTGGATGAAACCTTTTGAAGTAACCAAAACACTTGGAAAATATTTTGTAACAGCAAAAGTTAAAGGCGGAGGTAAAAATGGCCAACTCGAGGCAGTTGTCCATGGTATTTCAAGAGCTCTCTCTGCTGCAAATTCTGAAAAATTCAGAAGTTTGCTTAAAAAGGAAGGTCTGCTTACTCGCGATTCAAGGAAAAAGGAAAGAAGAAAAATAGGAACCGGTGGAAAAGCACGAAGAAAGAAACAATCCCCCAAGCGTTAATTTGTCTTTTTGTTAATCCAAAAAGTATAAGCAATAGTCCCATCAGAATTTTTAATTTGTGTCAAAATCTGAGCCTGTATTCCATCGTGAATTTTGCTTTCGATAGCGCACTTAAATCCATCGATAACTAAAATATTTCGATCAATAGATTTTTGGTTTCTGTTTGAAAAAATATCTCCAGACGGACATTCTTTTTGACTAAACAATAAATTCTGATACTTCCATTCTCCTTCGCTTCTTTTGACTGCAAATTCGTTAAAAATCTTAGGATCTATTTTATTGTAAAAAGCAAACCAAGGGTATGGATCATCTGGATCATTGGTAATCACTACTTCTCCATAATTTCCCTTAATTTGGTTAATTTGAGAAACAAGTGATTTGGCCGAAACGTTTCTATAAGGTATCAAAAAAGTACTTGCACTTGTGGTATAAATCCTAAAAAAGTAAAAGAAATTAAATAAAAAACCTAAAATCAAAAAATTAAAAATAATTTTTCTATTAACTAAAAAATAATTTGCGCCATATGCGCACAAAATTGAAATAAATGGAAGCATAAATAAACTTCTATGCAAATTAGGCGAGTCCTCATTTGTTATTGCAGCCACGAGTGGGGCAAATAAAAGAAGAATTAAAGTAAGTCTCGTTCCTTTTTTTTGAATAACAAAAACAATTCCAGAAATCAAAAACACAAACTCAAAATAGGTAATTAGTCCTATCGAAGGAGTTCTATATCTAAGTGGTTTGGCATCATTAAAAATCAAAAATTCTCCGCTAAAATACTTTAAATATTCCTCAAAAAAAGCCCTCCCATAAACAACCATTTTATTTTCATTCAAAATCTCTTTTTTTACGAGAGGTGAGTTAAAAACCGAAACTTGGGAAAATCTTCCTTTTCCGCTTTTTGAAAAAACTAAAAAAAATGAAATTAAACTTACAAAAACTACAAAGAAAATTAAACCCTTTTTAAACGACCAATCTTTTATTTTAGTTAAGTAGTAATAAATAATAAAAACAGAAAAAATCGGAGCAGTTACTCTTATAGAATGATAAAAAAAATAACTTGCAATCAAAGTAATAAAACTAAAAATCAAATATTTCCCTCCACCTTTTTTATTTATTGCGTAAATTAAAAAATAAAAACTCAATAAACTTAAAAACATTGAGATCACAACCTCGCTTGTTGCTCGACTTACACTAATATGCCAGGGTGAAAATGCCAAAAAAGTAGAAGAAAATAAAGCTACTTCCTTTTTTTTAGTAATCTCAAGCGTAAAAAAATACAAAGGGAAAATAGTTAACGCTCCAACGAAAGAAGAAGGTAATCTCACAGAAAATTCATTTAATCCAAATAATATTATCGAAAAAATATCTATGTAAAAAATTCCAGTAGGTCTAAAATCTCCGAAAGTATTGTAATAAAGCGGCAAAAAATTTTCTCTATCATCGCGTCCTGTTTTTAAAATTGAATAAGCATTCCATCCAACCCTCACCTCGTCAATATGAAATCCAGACGGAAATGTTTCCAATTTATAAACTCTCAAAAATAAAGCCAGTAAAAAAATAAAAAGAAGTATTTTGCTAATTTTCAATGTATCTTATCTATAAACTATACTTAGTCTCTCGTCAAACGAAAGTTTTTCCTCAATAATGTTAATAAGCTCTTTTTTAATTTCAACTCCTACGCTGTTTCTTCCTAATTCCCGTGAAACTTTCATCGTAGTCCCAGATCCGACAAACGGGTCAAGTATAGTTTCTCCTTTATAAGAAAACAAAGTTATCAATCTATACGCAAGTTCTTCTGGAAAAGCCGCGATGTCTTTTTCAAAAATAGATTTTGGAGAAACATTCACAATTTCCCACAAAGTTCTGTACCATTTATCATTCATAAATTCACGCTCGTCAATTCTCGATTTATTTTTCGCTAAAGAGTCAACGGATTTGTAGTTAAACTTTCCTTTTTGAAAAATTAAAACCGTCTCAACTAAATTGTCGGGATAAAAGTACATCGGATATGGATTTTGTATTATCTGCCCACTTCTTCGGCTTATACGAACATAACCATCTGGTTTTTTCCAAATAATCCGATCCCGATATCTAAATCCAGAATTTATAAATATTTTTGTAATGTCAGCAACAATTGGAAATCTCTCTCCACAAACTAACATATCATCGATATTGACAGTCGCAATTCTACCTTGAGCTAAAACTCTAAACGATTCTTTTGAAAAATTTTTCAATACCCTCAAATATTGATTATAATTTTTGTATAGGTTTTGAAAGTCAAAAGGAGCATTAAAATAAGGAGGAGAAGTAACAATCAAATGAACGCTTTCACTTTTAATCTCCTTCATTTTCTGTGAGTCCCCAATAATCAGCTTGTGATACGTTTCCATTAATTGGGATTATAACAAATTCATCTGTCGAGATAGAGCGAGAAATGTTGAACACCTTTCGGCTCTTACAGAATCAATTATAACGCATTGGAAGCCTGACAAGTTTGACAAAAATCTCCTAGAATCAAACCGTAACATACAGTATAATGTTGGGTATGAATTCTGAGGGTAAATCAGCTCAAAATATAAATTTCGGTTTGCTTCTTGAAAATAAAGAGTTATTGCAAGTGATGGCGAAGCTAAATGAGATTAAAACAGTTACTCCAAAAGCGCAAATGAAGGCAAATGCAACAAGCATGACCGACAATAACGGCAAAAGAATAATTTTTATGCTCACCAAGGGGATGTTTTAATCAGGGCGTAGCATTAAAACTTCTGGTATAATGCGAGTATGAATAGTGACCTTAAGACTTGGGATGCAGGTGCTCTTGATTACCTTACAGAAGCTTCAGAGGAAAATGATGTATTTAAAAGGGAAGTAGATACTCCCGCCTTTGTAAACATGCTCGGTGATGTAAAAAATAAAAGCGTACTAGATATTGGATGTGGGAACGGAGATTTTGTTAAAAAAATATCTAAACTTACTACTAAGGTTGTAGGACTAGATGGTTCTCCTAAAATGATTGAAGCTGCTCGTAAAAATTTCCCTGAAGGCAATTTTATCGTTTGTGATCTTATGGGAGAGAAGATACCCCTATCTGACGATTCCGTTGATATCGTTACCTCTAAAATGATGTTGATGAATGTTGAGTCAGTTAGAAAAGTAGGAGAAAAAGTCTTTGAAGTCTTAAAAAACGATGGGCTATATGCGATTGATGTGGTGCATCCATTCAGACCTGTGTTAAAAAACTTACAAAACTCTAGCAGATATAATAAATCCTTGAATTACTTTAAAGAAACATCGGGCACTATCGAGTTCAATGGTAAAAAATACTCTTACTACTATCGATCAACATCTCAGTATGTCGATGAAACCATAGATTCTGGCTTTAAGCTTTTACAGATGGATGAGCTAGGAATAGATGAGAATCTTGTAAAAAAGTATCCAGTTTTATTAAGTAAACTTAATTCTCCAATATCTTTGCATCTATTGTTTCAAAAATAGGTTTTAATTCTCTTTAATTTCTGTGACGAAAGACTATAAGAAGGTAACAGTTGAACACTTTAGATTTGGCTAATCGATTGCTCTAAGTTTCAATTGACTAATTAATTAGTCAAGAAAGTAAATTTTCAAGGTAATATAAATAACTTAAAAATACCCTATTGTAAATAGTTCAAACTGACTCATTTATAACACTTTATAAAATCGATACCTTATAGTTTAGATTAGGCTTAAAGGGGATGACAAATTGTAGTAGAATAGCGAGGTATGCCTGAGGAAATTGACGAAACGAAATTGAAGTATGTTCTTTATGCTCGTAAATCTACAGACGATCCGCAGAGACAAGTGCGTTCGATAGAAGACCAAGTTTTTGAATGCATGCAACTCGCCGAACGGGCGGGGCTTACCGTGGTCGATGTCTTGAGAGAGAAAAAATCTGCCAAGAAACCAAACCAGAGACCAATTTTTTCTGGGATGCTTAAAGATATTAAAGCTGGTAAATATGACTCAATCCTTTCGTGGCATCCTGATAGGTTGGCTCGGAATATGAGGGAGGGCGGGGAAGTAATAGATATGATAGACGAGGGACAAATTATTGACCTCAAGTTTGTTACTCACCATTTTACAAATGACGCCAATGGGAAGATGATTTTAGGACTCGCTTTTGTCCTGTCTAAGCAGTATTCAGACGATCTCTCTCAGAAAGTCACAAGGGGAGTCAGAAGGAGCTTCGCTGAAGGTAAGTCACCTGCACCAAAGTATGGATATATCAACGAAGGGGGAATTTATAAACCTGATGACAGGAACTTTGAGCTGATGTGTGAGGCTTGGCAAATGCGTAAAGAGATGAAATCTATTGGGCAGATAAGCGAACATCTCAATTCGCAAGGGTTATATAAAGAAACCAAAAATACAGGTAAGAAATTATTGATGACAATACAAAAGTTGAGTGGTATCTTTAAAGACTCTTTCTACTACGGTGTTCTTATACAAGCTAAACAGACAGTAGACCTGCGTGAGTTATATGACTTCCAGCCAGCCGTGAGTGAAGAAGATTATAATATCATCCAAGGCTACTCATACCGTAAAATTAAAGCCTCAACGCCTCACAGGCTAGTATTTTACCCTTTGCGAAAGATGATTGTTTGTAGCTTCTGTGGGAAGCCGTGCAGAGTTGGGAAGTCTTCAGGAAGACTAACGACTTATCTTTATTATCGCTGTGACAATGCAGAGTGCGTAAGGAAGAAAAAATCTATTAGAGCAAAAGTCATATTTGACTTTATTTACGAGTATCTTAAGGGTGGTCTTAAGCTGACAGAGAAGCAATACAACGACTACTACGCTGGTATGGGTAAGATTGCGGATATGATGAGGCAGAAACTAACTGTGGAGATTCACAGCAAAGAAGGAGCCTTAAAGGTAGTCGAACAGGAATTGAAGGAGCGATCCTTAAACATCATTAAATATGATAAGGACTCAATAGTCTGGAAGACCAACAATCAGAGGATTCTAGACCTTGAATCTCAGAAGAAAGTTTTGGGTAAAGAGATAGAAGTATTTAGAAACAGACTGACTGAGCCAGATAGTGATAGATTGAGCCTTGAGCAGTTCTTGAACCTATCAAAAAACGCCCCAGAGTTGGTTAAATCTGCTGAAGTAGTTTCTAAGGATGCAATTATCCGTTTGATTTTCTTGAACATGACAGTTGATGAAGAAAAAGTGACTGACTTTCGGCTCAAAGAGCCATTTGCTACACTCCTAAAAGATAGAAGCTTCCTACCTAGTCGGGGAGCCGAGAATTGAACTCGATCCAGACGCACCCCATGCGCCTATTCTACCGGTAAACTACTCCCCGTAGCATATGTATTCTACAATAAGCTTCTTGTTTTTAAAAACTTCTAGTGTTATAAGGTAACAATGGCGGCAAAGAAAAAAGACGAAGAAAAAAAAGTTGAAAGTCAATCTTCTCAAAAGCTTCAGGCAATAAAACTTGCAATGCAGCAAATTGAAAAACAATTCGGTAAAGGCTCTATTATGAGACTAGGAGAACGAACTAATGGCCAGTTTCAAATTGAAACAATTCCAACCGGCTCAATTGCCCTGGATTTGGCCCTAGGTGTTGGAGGTTTTCCAAGAGGTAGAATAATTGAAATCTATGGGCCAGAAGCATCAGGAAAAACAACTCTTGCGCTTCATGTTATAGCTGAAGCACAAAAAAAGGGAGGCCAAGCTGCATTTATTGATGCTGAGCATGCCCTCGACCCAGTTAGAGCTGAAACAATTGGTGTAAATCTTGATGATTTACTTTTAAGCCAACCAGATACAGGCGAGCAAGCCTTAGAAATCACAGAAACTTTGATAAGATCTGGGGGGTTGGATGTAATTGTGGTTGATTCAGTTGCAGCTTTAGTTCCTCGTGCCGAGCTCGAAGGAGAAATGGGTGATGCGGTTATGGGAATGCAAGCTCGCTTAATGAGCCAAGCTTTAAGAAAATTAACAGGCGCCATTTCAAAATCTAAAACAATTCTAATTTTTACAAACCAACTTCGCCAAAAAATCGGTGTCATGTTTGGAAATCCAGAAACAACTCCAGGTGGCCTTGCTCTTAAATTCTACTCATCAGTTCGCCTAGATATTCGAAAAGTAGAATCAATTAAAAATGGAGAAAATGTGATTGGAACCCGTACTCGCGTTAGAGTTGTTAAAAATAAAGTAGCCCCTCCTCTTCGAGTAGCAGAGTTTGATATCATGAACGATGAAGGAATTTCAAAATCAGGCGGTCTTTTGGATGTTGCGGTAAATTTAGGTCTAATTGGAAAAAGTGGGTCTTTCTTTAATTACGAAGGAAAAGTTATAGCACAAGGTAGAGAAGGGGCAAAAGCTTACATTAAAGAAAATGAAAAATTTGCCCAAGAAATTGAGAAAAAAATAAGAGAAGAAGTAACATCTGGTAAAAAGCTTCCAAAAGAATTAGGCGAAGAAGAAGAATAAATTGCTAAATTATTTCGAAAAACTGCTTAAATTTGTCTCCATTCGTCCCCGCTCCGTTTATGAAGTCAAAAGTTGGTGTAGAAGAAAAAAAGTTGACCCCAAAATCCAAGCTATTGTTTTAGAAAAATTAAAAGAATTAGAATTTTTAGATGATTACAAATTCTCTCTTTGGTGGATTGACCAAAGATTATCTTTCCGTCCAAAATCAAAACGCCTATTAAAACTTGAACTTCTCAAAAAAGGCGTAAATAGAGAAATAATTCAAAAGGCCTTAGAAAGTGTTGAAATAGATGAAGCCGCAGTTGCAAAAAATTTAATTTATAAAAAAGAAAAAAGGTGGAAAAGATTAGATGAAATTGAAAAAAAGAAAAAAATTATTAATTTTCTAAAATCTCGTGGGTTTAATTGGGAAATAATTAGGCGAGTAATTAATTAAAACTACTCGCCGTTTTTAGGCTTATTTACGTAGAAACGGAATTCTGTCCACTCCCGGCTCCAGTAATCCTGAAATAAAAGACCACCTTTGACGACGTTCTGACTCTGATATTGTATTGGCGCCGACAAATCCTATCGCTTTTACAGGCCTCCAAATAAAATGATTGGTACTTTCTGAAAGAACTCGCACCATTTCGACAGTTATTTCATAACTGTTACTTGGATTGTGTCCAATCCAGAATCCCCAAGTGACAACTTCATAACTTTCGTTCAATTCTAACGTCAAATTAACAAGCTCTCGAAGCCAGGGAAGTGGATTTTCCACTCCGTGCATGTTAAAAATACTTACACAAACTGAAAGGCCTTGAGCAGTGCTCTCGCTAATTTTTAATATTGACATTTTAAAGTTCTCCCTCTTCATCTAGAAGATTTGGTCCGTCTGGGGCTAGGATTTTACCTCGTTATTGAGGTAAGAAATTTTATCACGGAACCTGCAAATAAACAAATTATAGGATTTTGTTATTGACTATTTTGTTATAAAAAACTAAAATACATGTGGAGAATATAAAATGATCAAAAGATCTCCCTATTTAAAAATTTTCGGACTTTCTGCATAAGCGGAAAAGTATTTCTATTCTCCAAAATTAAACATGACAAAAAAACAAGATGATTATGTTAAAAAATTAGAAAAAGCTTCATCACTTACTCGTGAAGAAGCGAAAAAGGAACTTTTATCTGAAGTCCAAAAAGAGCTTACTTCAGAAATTGCCAAAAAAATTCGTCAGGGAGAGGAACGAATTAAACTTGAAGCTAAAGAAAAAGCCAAGGAAATTTTGGCTGACGCCATGAAACAAGGCGCAACTTCCTATACAGCTGAGTTCACAATCTCAACAGTTACAGTCGATTCAGAAGAGGTCAAAGGTCGAATTATTGGTCGCGAAGGAAGAAACATAAGAGCTTTCGAAAAAGAAACAGGTGTTGAAATCGAGCTTGATGAAGGGCCTGTTATTCGCCTTTCAAGTTTTGATTCTATAAGACGCGAAATTGCCAGACGCTCACTTGAAATTCTTCTTAAAGATACCAGAATTCAGCCATCAAGAATTGAAGAAGTAGTTCACCAGGTAAGATCAGAAATGGATGACGTTCTTTTAGAAGAAGGTAAAAAAATTTCTCAAGAATGTGGAGTTTTTAATCTTCCAGCCGATCTTTTAATGTTAATTGGTCGTTACAGATTTAGAACTTCATACGGTCAAAACTTAGCGATTCATACAATTGAAGAAACCAAAATGGGCGTCGCAATTGCAACAGAGCTTGGAGCAGATATTGAAACAGTGCGTTTGGGTTGTCTTCTTCATGATATTGGAAAAATTGTGACTGACCAGGAAGGAACTCATGTTACAGTTGGAGTTGCAACATTAAAGCGTTTTAATCTTCCAAAAGAAGTAATTGCAGCTGTAGCCGAGCATCATGAAGATAAGCCTTTCAGCTCCGTTGAGTCCGTCATAGTTTGGACTGCAGATGCAATTTCAGGTTCTCGCCCTGGAGCCCGTTATGAGCCTCACGAGGAATATGTAAAAAGAATGACTAAAATCGAAGAGATTGCTAGCCGCTTCCCAGGAGTAAAAGAAGCAGTTGCTTTCCAGGCCGGCCGCGACGTAAGAATTTTGGTCAATCCAGAAGAAGTCGATGACGACAAACTAACTGTTCTTGCCCACGACGTTGCCCGTGAACTTGAAAAAGAAGCAGAATATGCAGGACAAATTAAAGTAACTGTTCTAAGAGAGACAAGAGCAACTGCAACTACAAGTGCAAAATGATAAAAGCTCTTGACAAGCTTAAATTTATAGCTTATTCTCAAGCTCAACAACAAACATGACAAAAAGACAAATGATTGATTTGGTCGCAAGAAAGGCCCATTTAACAAAAAGAGGTGCAGAAGAAGCAGTAGATGTCTTTTTAAATGAAATTGGCAGAGTCTTAGCCAAAGGTGAAAAAGTAGTTCTTTCAGGATTTGGAACCTTCAGAGTAATCTCAATGAAAGGTAAAACAGTTAAAATCCCTCAAACCGATAAATTTGTAACCATAAAAGCCCATCGCTCTCCTCGCTTTACTCCAGGCAAGCGCCTCAAAAAACAGGTAACAAGATAATATAAAATAAAGATGTGTTTAAACTCCTAGTTCTTTGTGGCCCAACAGCAATAGGTAAAACTGATCTCGCTTTTTATCTGGCCAAAAAGCTAAATGGTGAGCTTATCTCAGCCGACTCCCGCCAAGTTTACAAATATATGGATATAGGAACTGGCAAAGATTGGGGAGACGGGATAGTTAAAATCTGGGGCTATGATCTAGTTCGGCCCGACGAGCCATTTAGTGTCAAAAATTATATTGATTTTGCTCTCCCTAAGATTGAAGAAATTCAAAAAAGAGGTAAACTTCCAATTCTAGTGGGTGGAACAGGTTTGTATATAAAGGCAGTTCTGGATGGACTAGAAACTTTAGATATTCCACCCAATTATTTTTTACGAAAAGAATTAGAAAAGCAATCCACAACAGAATTGCTTAAAATTTTAAAAGAATTAAATCCTCAAAAAGCAACTTCTCTAAATGATTCTGACAGAAAAAACAAAAGAAGATTAATCCGTGCAATAGAAATCTCAAATTCTCCCAAACCAAAAATCACAACAATCAAAAATTTTGATTTTTTAATGATAGGTTTAAATTTAAAAAAAGAATTGTTAGATCAAAAAATTGAACAAAGAGTAAACCAAAGATTAAACGCAGGTTTTGAAAAAGAACGGCAGTTCCTAAAAAGAAAAAATTTTTGGGCTGGTGCTCCAAGTCGAACCATCGGTTACAAAGAAGGAGATTGGTTAACTCAAGAAAAACAATATGCCAAACGTCAGCTTACTTGGTTCAAAAAAGATAAACGAATAATTTGGTTTGATGTATCTAGTTCCAATTTCAAAAAAAACATAGAAAATTTGGCTCAATTATGGTATAAGAATAAAGATGCCACAAAAATTTGAAACGTTTGAAATACAGAAAAAAACCATAATCTTCACATTTTTACTAATTGGATCAATTTGGTTTGCCTTCACAATTAGAGACATCATCATGCAAGTTTTTGTAGCTCTTCTTCTAATGCTTATTCTAAACCCTTTTGTTAAAAAGATGTCTCACTTCAAAATCCCTCGCGCTCTTTCAATTTTTATTCTCTATATTCTCATTTTCGGTATTATCGGTATAAGTCTTGCAAGTATTATTCCAGCTTTAGTTGAACAGACCAATAATTTTGCCAAAAATCTACCCGATTATATTGCCAATTTGCCAATAAATATAACAATAAGGCAACAACTTGAAAAAGAATTTTTAACACAAATCGGAAACCTCCCTTCACAAATTGTTAACTTTACCATCTCAACTTTCTCAAATATAGTAGTTTTTCTGACAACTATCGTTTTTGCTTTCTTTCTTTTGTTATCAAGAGCCTCGATCGGAAAAGAATTTAAAGTCTACTTTGGAGACAAGATAGGGAACCAAATCGATGAACTCTTAGATGAACTTGAAGTAAAACTTGGTGGTTGGGTTAGAGGTCAATTGCTTCTCATGCTCACAGTAGGCCTTGCTACTTATATTGGCCTTATCATTCTTGGAATTCCATATGCACTTCCATTATCAATTTTGGCAGGTATTTTTGAAGCTCTCCCTGTTGTTGGACCAACAATAGGAGCAATTCCATCAGTTTTAATAGGTTTTGGGATTTCACCAATTATGGGATTATCAGCTGCAGCTCTGGCATTTCTCATTCAACAAATAGAAAATAATATTTTGGTTCCAAAAATAATGGAAAAATCAGCAGGTTTTTCCCCAATAATCATTCTTTTAGCAATCTCAATTGGATTTAAATTAGGATCAGTTGCAGGCGTAATAATCTCAATACCAGTTTTAATAATTTCAACAGTTCTTCTTAAAAAACGACTTCACAAAAATTAGCCTAAATTGACATAGTTTGATATAATATATGTATTCTGGAGAAAGGATAATCGCGCCTCCGAAGCTCGTAAGAGCGAAGGGGTGAGGAAAGTCCAGGCAGCAGAAGACAGGGTGTCCCGGCTAATATCGGGAACGGGTAACCGCTAGTTAGAGCAACAGAGACGAGTCTTTCATCAGCCTAAAGCTGATGAAAGGGTGAAACGGGCAATCCTCCCCGCTGCAACCTCCGAATTGGACCACGGGATGTCTTCCCCACGTCCTAAAGCATGAGGGCATTAGACAGATGATTATCTAAAACAGAACCTGGCTTACTACTCTCCAGAATATGATTAATCCCACCCTAAAGGTGGGATTTTTCGTGCTAAAATACATTCTGTGCGTTTAATTATTCAAAGAGTCCAAAAAGCATCTGTTGCCAAAGTTGAAACCAACGAGATTGTTGGAAGAATCGATAAAGGCCTGTTTATTCTTTTTGGTGTTAAAAAGGCTGATACAGTAAAACAAGCCGAAGTCTTAGCTGAAAAAGTAATCAAATTAAGAATAATGGCAGACGATAAAGATAAAATGAATTTCTCAATTAAAGACGTTGAAAGTCAAATTTTAGTAGTTTCCCAGTTTACTCTTTATGCCAATACAAAAGATGGCAATCGCCCTTCGTTTATTGACGCAGCTCTCCCAGACGATGCCGTCAAAATCTACGAGCATTTTATTCAAAAACTTAAAAGTTTAGGAGTTAAAGTTGAAACTGGAAGCTTTGGTGATTATATGAAAATAGATTGTGTCCTTGATGGCCCTGTCACAATAATTTTGGAAAACTAAATCAGTTTATTTTCCTTCAAAAATTCTCTCAATTTTCTCTCAGATCTATATTGTTGCCCAATTGAAACAAAAAGGCGATTTAAATCTGCCCAATATTTTTTAGGAAGTGTTTTATTTAATACCATCTCTGTTTGTTCTGGTGTTTTTGTATTAACCCAGCCCAAAATATTTGTAATTCTATGAACATGTGTATCAACTGCAATAGCAGATTCTTTAAATGCTCGATTTAAAACCAAGTTTGCAGTTTTGCGTCCCACACCGGGCAGTTTCATCAAATCATCACGATTATTAGGAATTCTACCTCCAAATTCATTTAAAACCATTTTTGACAACCTTTTTAAATATTTTGCTTTAGTCTTATAAAATCCAACAGGATAAATAAAATCTCTGATTTGAGATTCAGTTAAATCATCAAGTTTTTTAATATTAGAAGCTTTCTTAAATATTTTTTTGGAGATTTTTAAGGTCAAATCATCTTTTGTTCTGGAAGATAAAAGTGTGGAAATTAAAGTTTTATATGGATCATGCCCATAAAATTCAAGCGGAACTAATTTGTAATTTTTCTTAAACACATCAATTACTTTTTGATAATTTGCCATACTTGTCCCTAACCCAAAAGAAGCCTCAGACTCGAAGCTCTTTTGGTTATTTAAAATCCAAAAAACTTACTCAGCTTTTCCGATTCTAAACATTGTTGTTCCACAAACTTCACAAACGGCCTTTGTTGCTGGCTTTCCATTTTTCATGGTTACAGGTGTCTTATCTTTACCTTCTCTTTTAGCTCGGCATTTAACACAGTACATCATATTTGATAGTCACCTCCTCTCACGAGCCTAAGTATAACACCATCTATGCTTCAAGAAGCTTGAAAGAAATTTAAAAAGAAAGGAAGAGGTCAAATCTCAAGCCATAAACCTGGCTCTTTCTTGTGAATTTGGATCCCTAAAAAAATAGCCTCAATTCCCTCTTGACAGTCAATTGCGCCTTTGCAAAAAAGTGTTGTAAACTAGAAATACTTAGTTTAGTATTGATAGACATGTATAAAGATAGAATCAAGAAATTTTTAACCCCGGCAAATCTCAAATTAGGAGGAGTTTTTTTTGGACTATTTGCAGTAGCAACTCTTGCCTCTTGGGCAATTTTTACCTTTTTAAACAAGTCTCCTCAAATTTCTGAAATCAAATCAACAGGTGATATCTCAAAAGATAGAGCCGCGATTAAACCAGATCAGCCAAAATCAGAAGCCTGTCCCCTAAATGGAGCCATGTATACAGTTGCTGAAAAAGCAATTTGGGGAAATCGAAGGCCTATTACAGCCATGATTGAAAACCATGCCGAATCTCGACCTCCAGAAGGTTTAAGTAAGGCAGATGTATTATATGAAGCTGTGGCAGAAGGTGGAATTACAAGATTTTTGGCAGTTTTCTACTGTGGAGCTGCAGCATCTGATGTAAAAATTGCTCCAGTTAGAAGTGTTAGAATTTATTTCCTAAATTGGGCCGCAGAATATGCAGACTTCCCAATTTTCATGCATGTTGGAGGCGCAAATGATTACAGTGGCTCAGGCGATACAGCTCCTCAAGTTCGCGCTCTTGAAAAATTAGAATCCCTCGGTTGGCGTGTTCCAAAAGGTAACGATTTTGATACAACCTATGATTCAGGCTATCCAATTTTCTGGAGAGATTATGAAAGACTTGGTCACGAAATAGCAACTGAGCATACAATGACAGCCTCATCAGATGAAGCGTACAAGGAAGCTGAGAAAAGAGGATTTGGTGCCCAAAAAGATGGCAAACCTTGGGATGCCAATTTTGTTAGCTGGAAGTTTACTGACGATGCTCCTACATCCTCTCCTCAAGCCTCTAAAATATCATTTAAGTTCTGGGATGATATGTCAGATTACAATGTTGACTGGCAATATGATTCAAAAAACAACAACTACCTTCGCTCTGATGGAGGAAAGCCTCACACAGACATGGATTATCAAAATATCCAACTCTCGGCTAAAAACGTAGTTGTAATGAAGGTAAAAGAAATTGGTCCAATTGATCGTAATTATCATATGTTCTATCAAAATATCGGTTCAGGCGATGCCTTAGTTTTCCAAAATGGAAATGTAATTAAGGCAACCTGGCAAAAACAAAGCATTACAGACAGGACTAAATTCTTTGATGAAGCAGGAAAAGAAATTTCATTTGTCAGAGGAACAATTTGGATTGAAGCTATTCCACTTGGCAACCAAGTAGCGTATAATTAGGGAAATTAAGCCTGCCCCAAACAAAATGGCTAGTCTTTCAGATTTAATTACTTCAAAAGTTCGAATTAAAATTCTCGAACTTTTCTTATCAAATCCAAATGAGATGTACCATGTCCGTGGAATTGTCCGAGAAATTAAAGAAGAAATAAATGCGGTCAGGCGCGAATTGGCAAAACTCGAAGAAGCAGGCATTGTCAAAAAAGAAGCTCGAGGAAATAGAATTTATTATTGGGCAAGAGATGAATACCCAATGTTTGGTGATTTAATCTCCTTAGTTTCCAAAACAACTGGTTTAGGCTCAATTCTTGTAACAAACCGCTCAAAAATAGGAAAAGTTTCGTTTGTCATGTTTTCAGGAAAATTTGCCAGAAGAAAGCCTAGAAAAAAAGAAGATGAGGTTGATATTTTAATAGTTGGAGATATTGTCCTGCCAGAACTTGCAGCTCTGATTCGTGCCGAAGAATCCAAAAGAGGTAAAGAAATTAACTACACAGTAATGAGCCGTGACGAGTTTGATTTCAGAAAAAAAAGGAGAGACCCCTTTCTTCTTGGAATTCTTGCAGCCTCTCGCACAATGGTCATTGGTGACGAAGAAGACTTAGTTGCTTAAGAAGTACCTGTCTCTCATTCTCAATTTTTTTCTCTTCAACTTCTTTGAATAATGAATTTAAAATCTCACCAACTTTTGGCCCTGGCTTAATTCCAAGTTCTTTCATTACATCCACTCCATCAATTTTTAAATCATGAACACTAAATGGCTGTTTTTGAACTTCCACAAGTCTCTTTTTAAACTCCTCAAGCCTCCAAGAAGTCTCAGTTGCTCCCCCTCCTAGTCTATCTGCAACTCTCAAATCAAGCATATCGGAAACATTCTCAAGTCCCACGTGTCTAATAAATCTTCTAATTGCCGAATCAGTCTGACCTTCACCAACACTAAACTGGTGCCATCGTACAAGTTTGTAAAGTTTGTCGCTATCTTTTCTTGAAAACCTAAGTCTCTCTGCTATTCTTTTTGCAATATGTGCTCCCACAACTTCATGGTTATAAAAAGTAATAACTCCACTCTCCAATTTTTTAAAGGTCTGTGGCTTTCCAATATCATGAATTAGCGTTGCAAATCGAGTAATCGGATCATTTGATTTGCAGTATTTAAGTGACATTACAGAATGTGTTCCAACATCATAGATGTGATGTCGCTTTATTGATTTCTGCTCCACCCCAAATCCTTTTTCAAGTTCTGGCAAAATCAAACGCAGTAATCCTGAGTCTTTAAGAAGTAATATCCCGTGGTCAGGATAGGGTGCCACAACAATCTTCAAAAGTTCATCTCTTACTCTTTCTCTTGAAATTCTATCAATCAAAAATGAATTGTCCTTTATTGCGTCCCACGTCTTTTCATCAATCTGAAAATGAAGCTCAGATGCAATTCTAATAGCTCTCATCATTCGAAGTGCATCCTCTGAAAAACACTCGTGGGGATCTCCAACAGCTCGAATCAATTTATTCTTTAAATCCTCTTTCCCTTTATATAAATCAATCATTCTTAAACTCGGATCAATTGCCATTGCATTTATAGTAAAATCTCGTCTTTTTAAATCCTCCTCCAAAGTCTTTCCCCAGGAGACTTTATCAGGTCGCCTTTTGTCAGAATAGCTGTCCTCAGTTCTAAAAGTAGTTATCTCATATGGATTCTGATTTTCAACTGCAACTCCAACTGTTCCAAAACTATTATCATAGTAAGATTCGGGGAAAATTTTTTGAATCTCCAAAGGAGTTGCATTAGTCGTAAAATCCCAATCATCAACTTTTCTTCCCATCAAAAGATCACGAACAGCCCCACCAACTACATAAATCTCAAAATGAGCGTCTTGAAATTTTTCAAGTATTTTAGTGACTTCTGCTGGTAAATTTATAATCATTGTAATAAATTATACGATATGGGAACTCATAAATGGGAAATTTTAGATATTTCAGGCCAAAATATTATAAAAGTCCTTCTAAAAAACCGCGCAATTTATACTAAATCAGAAGAAAAAGAATTTTTCAATCCAGTTTCTCCTCTTAAACTTAGTCTAAAACAATTGAAAATAAGTCGCAAAGAAGTAGCAAAAGCAATTAAAAGGTTAAACCTGGCCAAAATTAATAAAGAAAAAATCTTTATTTACGGTGATTATGATGCAGATGGCGTTTGCTCAACTGCCATTTTATGGGAAGTCTTGTATAAGGAAAAACATGATTGTCTTCCGTACATTCCTGACAGATTCAAAGAAGGATACGGGCTAAATTCCGAAACTCTTAAAAAATTAAAAGAAGAAAATCCGGCTCTTAAATTAATTATTACAGTTGATAATGGAATTGTAGCCCACAACGCGCTGAAAACTGCAAAAGAGTTAAATCTTGATGTGATAATAACTGACCATCACCAAAAAGATAAAAAAAAACTTGATGCTTTTGCAATTATTCACACAACCAAAATTTCTGGATCAGCTCTTGCTTGGATTTTTGCAAGAGAAATATTAAAAAATTCTAAAGCTGTTGAAAATTCATTGGATCTTGTCGCAATTGGAACTATTGCAGATCAAATGCCGCAACTTAAAGAAAACAGATCATTTGTAAAACATGGTTTAGTTTTTTTGAAAAATACCAAAAGAAAAGGTCTTCAAGAAATCTTCAAAATCGGCCGAATTGATAAAAATAAAATTGGAACATACGAGGTGGCATTTATGATTGCTCCAAGGATTAACGCAATGGGCAGGCTCTCTCACGCAATAGATTCTTTGCGTCTTCTTTGTGTAAAAGATCTCAAAAAAGCCAAAGAATTGG
Organism: Candidatus Woesebacteria bacterium; assembly: GCA_016432525.1. Classification (GTDB taxonomy): domain Bacteria; phylum Patescibacteriota; class Microgenomatia; order UBA8517; family UBA8517. Next base: position 341,238 of record CP066693.1, read on the forward strand.
CCAAATTAGTCAACAAAACAAATGAAGATCGCCAAAAAATAGTTGAGGAGATGCTTCTCCATGCAGAAAAAAAATTAGCCAAATCCACAAAAGACAAAATTATAATTTTAGATCACAAGTCATATCACGAAGGGGTAATAGGTCTAGCAGCCTCTCAAATAACAGAAAAATTTTATAGACCCTCAATCGTAATTTCCACAAAAGGTGATATTGCTAAGGCTTCAGCCAGATCAATTAAAGGATTTAACATAATTGAGGCTATAAGAGAAGTAGATGATTTAATTCTCGAAGGAGGTGGTCATGAGATGGCAGCTGGCTTTAGCATAGAAAAATCAAAAATCAAAAAATTTAAGACAGCATTCAAAAAAATTTCCCAAAAATACTTAAATCAAGATCTCTTAACCAAAAAGTTAAAAATTGACACTAAAATGGAATTTGAAAAAATAAATTCAAATCTTTTGGAAGATCTAAAAAAATTCGAGCCGACTGGCTCAGGTAATCACACTCCTTTATTTGCAACCATGGGTGTTACAGTGAGAGATGTAAAAAAAGTTGGTAGTGACCAAAAACATCTTAAGTTTACTCTAACAAAAAATGGCTTAACTTTTGATGCAATTGCCTTTAATTTTGCCGAAAAAAAGGGTAAAATCAAATCCCAATCAAAATTAGACATTGCCTATTTTCTGGAAGAAGATAATTGGGGATATCTTCCCAAAATTCAACTTAGAATTCGTGATTTAAAAATAAAATGACAAAAAATATTGAAAAAGATGTCCAAGCTCTAATCAAAAAAATAAAAATTTATAACCCGAAAGCTGACCTTAAAAAAATAAAAAAGGCTTTCGAATTTGCCAGCGTTGCCCATATAGACCAAAAAAGATTAAGCGGCGAACCATTCATTATTCACCCATTGGCAGTAGCAACAATTCTAGCTGATTTAAAACTAGACACAACTTCAATAATTGCAGGTCTTCTTCACGACACAATAGAAGATGGAGGTGCCAAAAGAGAGGATATAGTCAAATTTTTTGGAGAAGACGTAGCGCTTTTAGTCGATGGTGTAACAAAAGTTACTTCACTCAGGCTTAAAGGAAGTGACAAGGATGTTTTTGTTGAATCCTTAAGAAAAATGATTTTGGTTATGGCAAAAGATTTAAGAGTAGTTTTTATAAAACTCGTAGACAGACTTCATAATATGCAAACACTAGAGTTTCTCTCTGAAGAAAAACAGCTCGAAAACGCAAAAGAAACTCTAGAAATTTATGCTCCATTAGCTGAACGCTTAGGTATTAGTGAATTAAAAAGCAAACTTGAGGATTTGTCTTTCCCGTATGTTTATAAAAAGGAATTTAAAAAGCTAAAAAAAGACTCTGAAAAGTATTATGAAAGTGCCGAAAAACATATAGCACTTATCGAAAAAATTCTCGTAAGAAAACTCAATAGCCAAAATCTCGAATTCAAAATTCTAGCAAGAAAAAAACATTTATATTCACTTTTTAAAAAGCTGAAAAGAGTAGAAATTGATTGGAATTTTGAAAAAATTAACGATATAGTTGCTTTCCGGATTTTGGTTAACAAAATCTCTGAATGCTATACAGTTCTAGGAATCGTTCATTCAAATTTTAAGCCAGTTCCAACAATTGGTATTTCTGATTTTATCGCCCAACCAAAACCAAATGGCTATCAATCAATTCACACTAAAGTTTTTGGGCCTAAGGGTAGAATTGTTGAAATTCAGATAAGAACTTTTAAAATGCACGAAGAAGCAGAAAATGGTATTGCAGCACACTGGGCTTACTCCGAATTGAAAACACAAAACAATAAAAGCCTAGAGATAGAAAAAGGAATAAGTGTGCAATCAGATAAATTAACCTGGGTCAAAAAACTTGTTGAATGGCAAAAAGAAATATCAGACCCACAAGAATTTTTAAAATCAGTAAAGTTTGATGGATTCCAGGAAAGAAATTTCATTTTTTCTCCTAAAGGTGATGTTTTTGATTTACCAAAAAATGCAACTCCTGTTGATTTTGCCTATTCAGTCCACACAGACCTTGGAAGGGATCTTAAGTCTGCTCTTGTTAATGGAAAATTAGTGCCTCTTAATTACAAACTTAAAAGCGGGGACTTAGTTGAAATAATAAAAAACAAGAACAAAAAACTACCAAGTAGGCACTGGCTTGAATTTGTTGTAACAAGAGAAGCAATAAGACAAATCAACAAAGAATTGAGAAAAGGTGAGAGTTAGGTTAAAATGAGGCTCATGGAGAGAATTCTTGTAAAAGACACAACAAAAAAAATAGGAAAGAAAGTTCTTCTTAAAGGTTGGATCAATAATTTAAGGGATCACGGAAAAATTTCATTCATAGATCTACGTGACAGATCTGGTATTATTCAAGTATTTGCAACTAGTGAGTTGTCAAATCAGGTTCATACCCAGTCAGCAGTTGAAATAGAAGGAGAAATTAAAAATCGCCCAGAAAAACTTATTAATCCAAATCTCGAAACTGGCAAAATCGAAGTTGAAGCCTCAAAATTAACAGTTATTTCAAAATCCCGTGAGCTTCCAATTGATATGGGAAAAGAAGAATTAGAACTTGAGTTACCCACTCTTCTTGATTTAAGACCATTAACCCTTAAAAACCCCAAACAAACTCAAATTTTCAAAATTCAAGCAGAAATTGCAAAAAATTTCCGTGATGCAGCAGAGGCTCTTGATTGTACTGAAATTTTTGTACCAACAATTTCAGCTTCAGCAACAGAAGGGGGAGCAGAAGTTTTTAACATAAAATATTATGACAAAGAAGCCTTTTTAACTCAAAGTCCTCAACTCTATAAACAAATAATGGTAGGTGTTTTTGAACGAGTCTATACAATCTCTCACGCTTATAGAGCCGAGCCTTCAATTACAACAAGACATTTATCTGAAGTAGTGCAGCTAGATTGCGAAATTGGCTTTATTGACGGTTTTGAAGAGCTTCTAAACGCTTTAGAATTTGTAGGAAAATCTCTCGTTAAAGTGGGCGTTAAAGAAAAACCATTAGTTTCAACAAAAATTCCCAGACTTAAATTAAGAGAAGCACAAAAAATAATTGAAGAAAGAACAGGTCGAAATCTTACAAAAGAGATGGATTTAAATCCAGAAGATGAAATAGAAATTTGCGCTTGGGCACAAGAAGTCCACAAATCAGATTTTGTAACAATTACCCATTTTCCTACCAAAAAACGTGCATTTTATACCATGCCAGATCCTGAAGAACCCGAGTATAGCCTCTCTTATGATCTCCTTTTTAGAGGAATAGAAATTTCAAGCGGAAGTCAACGTATAAACGATTACGACACTTTAGTAAAAGCAATCAAAGAAAGAAGTCTCAACCCTAAAGATTTTGAAATGTATTTAACTGCTTTTGAATATGGAATGCCGTTAGAAGGTGGTTTTTCCTTTGGCTTGGAACGTTTAACCATGAAGCTTTTAAATCTTCAAAACGTTCGCGAGGCCTCTCTTTTTCCTCGTGACATGAAACGCGTAGACAAACTGCTATGAATTTAGGAAAACTGCTAGTTTTGATAATTCTTTTTGTCGCCTCTTCCTTTCTTGTTTTATCAGTAAATACTAAAAAACCCACAATTCACCAATTGCCTTTAAAAACTCCAACCCCAATATCATTTGAGGTAAGTCCACTTCCTACTTTAAAAGACACCACTAATTTCCCAATTCTCTCAGCTCAAGGCGTTCTCGCAGTTGATTCAGATTCGGGTGTAATTCTTTATCAAAAAGATATAGATCAAAAACTTTACCCCGCTTCAACAACAAAAATAATGACAGCATTAGTTTCTTTAGACTTCTATAAAGACGATGATATTTTAACTATCGGAAAATTAAATGCGATTGGCCAAAGTATGCATCTTATAGAAGGTGAAAAGATCTATTTTAAAGATCTTCTTTCAGGACTTTTAATTTATTCAGCAAACGATGCAGCAGAGGCTCTCGCTCAAAATTACACCGGCGGTCGAGATGAATTTATTGCAAAAATGAATGAAAAAGCAAAAAATTTAAACCTTGAAAACACTCACTTTGTTAATCCAACAGGTCTTGACCAGGAGAATCACTATTCAACCGCAAAAGACATGATTCGTCTGTCAGAAATTGCAATGCAAAATAAAAAATTCGCGAGTATAGTTAAAACAAAAGAAAAAATAGTAAGAAGCACAGATGGTAAACTTGTTCACTATCTTACAAATATTAATAAGCTTTTAGGAACAGTTGATGGTGTTGAAGGTATAAAAACAGGTTGGACAGAGGAAGCTCGCGAAAATCTTGTTACTTTCGTAGAAAGAAATAATAAAAAGGTCTATATAGCTCTTTTAGGAAGTCAAGATCGTTTTGGTGAAACAAAAGAACTTATAAATTGGATATTTTTTAACTACGAATGGAAAAATTTAGCCTTCGCATCATATACATCTCAATCGCCATAAAAATCGCTTTTAATCATTGGTACATAAGAAACAAATCCTCTATCTCCCTCAAAAACAGTAATTGGTTGTAAAAATTGATCAGTTGAATTTCCGGGATCAAAATATGCAAGATAAACTTTCCTAATAACTACATTTCCATCTCCATTTTGTCCCAGGGAAGCAACATACCCCGCTCCTGATTGTAGGTCTTTATAAGCATCCTGGGCTGTTTTAATAGGATATGTAGCAACCTGAGTCATATCCACAGGGAAATAATGATATTCTCCCGCGATTATATTTTTAGCTCCAGTTACCAAAAACCACACATTACCTTCAGTTGGATTCATAGTTACAACAGGAAACTTGTCGTAATCCTGCCTAAAAAGATTCACCTTAACTATTTTAGCTTCAGACAAAGATAAAACTGGAACAAGTTTGGCGTCAGCTACATTTAAAAAATCAACTTTCGATGTTCCTCCTTCAAGATCAGGAAACATTAATCCATTTGATGATAAAAAACTCTTGACTTGCGAAACTGCAGAATCAGGGGTTGGTGGCAATTTAGAAAGAGCTTGCGGATCAGCAGATAGATTGTAACTGATAGAGAAAACCCCAGAAACAATATTAATCTCCAGAGTAGATGGACTTGTTGGATCACTAAACCTCAAAACTGTTTCAGAAATTTTCTGCGGATCGCCTTTAAATCCCAATTTTTGAGCCTTTGCTTTAGCATCATCAAAAGAAAGAAGGCTAACATTTGACTTAGGCATAAAATAAACTTTTGATTGTGTAGAAAAAGTTGGGAGTGCTCCATTTGAAGTCTGAAGTTGAAAATTAAATTTAGGTAAATCTTTCTGATCAGGAAAAGAAATTTTAGGAAGTTTTCCAAAAGCAAGAGTAGGAGCAGGTGGAGGTTTTGGAAAAGCAGAGGTATATATATTGATAACAATTCCCAGAATAAATCTTCCAATAATTAAAAATATTATTCCATAAATTGTGTACCTTATAGTTTTCCTGGTGTTAGTTGCAATCGTTGTCAAAGACATTTCTTTGAGTATAGCCTCTCATGATGTTAAAATTCAATCATGATACGAACTCGTTTCGCGCCCTCTCCAACTGGAAATTTGCACATAGGTGGTTTAAGAACAGCTCTTTATGCCTACGCTTTAGCAAGACACGAAGAAGGAAAATTTATTTTAAGAATTGAAGATACAGACAAAAAAAGAGAAGTAAAGGGAGGGGTAAAACAAATTCAAGAGATTTTAAAAAAATTCAATCTCAATTGGGATGAAGGTCCTTTTATCCAATCCGAAAGAGTAAAAACAGGCATTTATGAAAAAGCCGCTAAAAGATTAGTCAAAGATGGCCATGCATACGAAGATCAAGGGGCAATTCGTCTAAAAATTCCCCAAAATGAAAAAATTTCTTATCACGATTTTGTTTTAGCTAAAGAAATTACTTGGGACACAAACTCATTAACTGATTTAGTTATTTTAAAATCAGACGGTTTTCCCACATATCATCTTGCGGTTGTTGTTGATGATAATGATATGGGTATAACCCATGTTTTAAGAGGCCACGACTGGCTTCCTTCAACTCCAATCCATTTGCTTATATATAAATATTTAGAACTAACTACACCAAAAATTGGCCATCTTACAGATATCTTAGATCCAGAAGGGGGAAAGCTTTCAAAAAGAAAAGGGAGCACTTCAGTTGAAGGCTTATTAAAGGAAGGATATTTGCCAGAAGCAATTCTAAATTTTGTAATGTTACTGGGTTGGGCACCAAAAGATAATAAAGAATTCTTCACTTTAGATGAGTTTATAAAAGTTTTTGACTCCAAGGGTTTTCAAAAATCAAACCCAGTTTTTAATAGAGAAAAACTCGATTGGTTCAATGGTCAACATATTCGAAAACTTTCAGATGAGAATCTAACTCAAAAAATTTCAGAATTTTATAAAAATAAATTCGAAAAAGAAAAAATCGTTCTGATAATTCCTTTAATTAAAGAAAGAATTAAAAAACTTTCTGAATTTAACTCTATAGCTGGCTTTTTCTTTGAAAATCCAAAAGTAGACAAAAAACTTTTTGGTAAAAACTACAGAGATCACATCCCAAAAGCAATCGAAGGATTAACCAATAACAAAGAACTGATAGACATAGCAAAAGAAAACAATTTTAAAGTAGGTGATTTCTTTATGGACTTAAGAGTAGCAGTGACAGGAAACAAAGTTACTCCTCCATTTAATGAATCAATTGAAATTTTGGGTCATGAGAAAACTTTAGAAAGACTAAGAATTGCTCTAAAATAAAATATGGGAAAACTGCCTACCCAAACATATTTTGATATCTACAGTGACAAAAATCCGTTTGAGGCTTTAAGAAGTAGTTTAAAACTTAAATCTCTAAAAACAAGACAAGACTTCCACAAAAAGCATGCTCATGCTGTAAAAATCCTCAAAAATAAAAACGTTGACCTTGAAAAAATCAGGCAAAGAGGAGGAAAAATTGCTGCATCGTCAGCCCTAGCTGGTGCTCTGTTTCTTGTTCCTCCAACTCTTGCAACCAAAATTCCTCCTCCAGAAGTAGTTGCCAAAAAAGGCGAGACAACCATTGCTGTTTCTTATCCTAAAATTGATTTTGTAAAAGAAATGGCAAAAATATTACCAGAAAAAGCAGACGGCCTTACTCGTGATCAGGAAAAAACTCTTGAACAACTCTTTAAAAATGTTTTAGGAGTAAAGTCTAAAGCAACTTTGGAAGGCGAACATTTAAATTCAACATATGGATTAATTGGAGCAGAGCAACATTTATATCGATTTCCAGGTGATACTATTTCAGAACACGGTGAAGGTGACGTTTTAAATGAAGGAATAGCTCCAGGTTTGGGAGCATGGGGATATTTTGCCCCTTCAAAAGCTCAATTGACTAAAACTCTGGAAAATGATGAAAAATGGTACGCAGTTGTACAAACTCTTTACCTTCCAGATTGGAATACCAGAACAGCCTTTCTTCGCGACTGGTATAAGTACAGAAAAGTTCTAATCGTCAATACAGTAAATGGGAACGCCGTTGTAGCAGACATTGCAGATTCTGGTCCGGCCAAATTTACTGGAAAAATTTTTGGTGGCAGCCCAGAAGTCATGACTGCACTTGGAGGTATAAAATACAAAAAAGGCCCTGTGGTTTTATTTTTTGTCGATGACCCACAAAACCAAGTACCTCTTGGTCCAGTAGAGTATAATAAGTTAAATTTAGCTGACGTAACTCTGAAACAAATATGAAAAAAGTTAAAAACAAAAATTTAGTATTTTACGATCATTTAATAGACCTATCAGATATTAGTGAAAAAATAAAAAAGAAAGGTCTGTCAAAAGAGGAGCATGATGAGCTAATGACTATAATCGACGAAATGATTCACCATCGAGTCGTCGGTTGCATTTTAGACAAACTTCCGAAAAACTATCATGAGGAATTTTTAGGACATTTTAGCGACCGTCCTCATGATGAAAACTTGCTTACTTACTTAAAAGAAAAAGCAGGTGAAGACCTATCAGAGTTTATAAAAACCGAAGTACGTCTGCTTGCCTCCGAGCTTCATGAAGAAATAGATAGAAAACTAAGTTAAATAGTATAATAGGCTATGGATAAAAATTATGGCGGAGTTGTTTGGACAAATCATGCTCTCCAAAGATTAAATGAAAGAAGGGTAACACAAGGAGATGCATGGGCAACTTTTAACCGTCCTGATCAAAGCCGCTATGCTCAAACAAAAGGAGCTTGGATTTACTATAAAACTTATGGAGACCAAAGAATTGAGGTTGTTGCTAAAAAAGATGAAAAAGGGAAATGGATTATTTTATCTGTCTGGAGTAGACCAGTGTTTCAAAAAACATCCCCACATTACACCAAGACTAAAGATAGCTTAATTTTAAAAATCCTTAAAACAATCTTCGGAGTTAAATAAACTCTACATTTCTTTTTATCTCTCTTTAACAAAACTGTTAGCAAACTTAAATATTTCAACAACAAAAAAGACTGCAATAGATAAAAATATCGCAATCAAAAAATGGAACATTCTAAGCTCAGCTACACCAAAAAATTCTCTTGTTGATCTGTTTATAAAAGGAATTAATTGCAGAAAAAATCCTCCTAATACAGCAAGTATCAAAACCTTATTTTCAAATAGATGATTTTTCCAAAAAGGAACCTTAAGTGATCTTACTGAAAAAACGTACGAAAGTGAGTTTAATCCAAGTGTTATAAATGCCATAGATCTTGCAAGCTCTAAATTCGAAGAAATTTTATAAGTAACATAAAAAGTCAAAAGAGCCGCAATTCCAGCAAAAGTACTTACTATCGAAATTAGGACAATCATCCATTTGGTTACAAGCTTTTCAGAAAAAGATTTAGGGCTATCTTTCATAATATCAGCTCTTTTGGGATCAATTGTCAAAGCAATCCCCGGAAAACCATCAGACACCAAATTAATCCAAATTATTTGAATAGCAGTAACAGGAAGAGGTAAACCCAAGGCAATTCCCCCAATTACTACAACAATTTCAGAAAAAGCATCACACATTAAATAAAGTATTATTTTTCTTATATTCTCAAAAATAACTCTTCCTTCTTCGATAGTAGAAATAATTGTAGAAAAGTTTGAGTCCAACAAAACTAAATCAGCAGATTCTCGAGAAACATCACTTGCATCATTTACTACAATTCCTATATCGGCCTCATGAATTGCAGGTGCATCATTTACTCCATCTCCCATCATAGAAACAACCTCGCCGTTCTTTTTCAAAGCCTGAATAATTTTATACTTCTGATCTGGAGTAGTTCTAGCAAAAAGTTTTACTTTATGAAGCCTCTTTGAAAGTCCTTCCAAACTTAAATTTGAAAGTTCGCGCCCTTCTATCACCTCATCGTTTGACACTTTCATCCCAATTTCAGACAAAACATATTTAGCAGTTTCAGCATAATCTCCAGTTATTACAATAATCTTAACGTGTGCAAAATTTGCCATCTTCAAAGCATCGGCAACAGTTGATCTAACAGGATCAAAAAAAGCCAAAAGTCCTACCCAATCTAAACCTTTTTTAACATCATCTAAATTAATCTCTCTTTTTGTTTTTGGGATTTCCTTTCTTGCAAGTCCAATTATTCTTCTACCTCTCACGCTCATTTCTTTAATTTTTGCTAAAATCTCTGATTTTTCACTTTCACCTAAATTACTCCATTCAACCAAAACTTCAGGAGCTCCATTCACAAACAACATATTTTTCTTACTGTCCCATTCATTGATGCTTGCAAAAAATCTATCTTTTGGCGAAAAGGGGATACTGTCAATTCTTTTGTATTCTGCGTCATACTCTTTATCAATATTTTTCGCCCAATCATAAGCCGCAATTACAATTGGATCATCCAAATCATTAGCAATAAGCATTTGTCTCGCCAAATCCTTTTCATTTCCACTAAATTCAACAACTTGCATTTTCCCTTCAGTCAAAGTTCCTGTTTTATCAATACAGATAGTAGTAACACCTCCAAGAGTTTCTGCAGACTCAAGTTTTCTAACCAATCCTTTTCTTTTTAAAATTTTCTGCATTCCAAAAGCTAAAACAACAGTTAAAGAAACCAAAAGTCCTTCAGGAATGCTGGAAACCGCCAAAGCAACAGAAGTTGTAAATATTTCAATTACCGGTTCCCCTCTCAAAATTCCTATTATAAAAACGAAAGAAAGAAGCAGTAAAACAACAATCACAAGTTTTTTACTAAAATCAGACAATTGTTTACGAAGTGGAGTTTCCTCTTGAACTTCCTGAATTTCTTTGGCAATCGAACCTATTCGAGTTTTAGATCCAGTAAGTCCAACTTCCATTAAAGCTTGTCCGGCAGTTACCGTTGCTCCCATAAAGACCTCATCAGATATTTTTTTCGAGACAGGTTCGCTTTCTCCAGTAATAATTGCCTCATTAAAATAAGCTCTATTTACAAAAACAAGTTTGCCGTCAGCTGGAATTTTTGTTCCCTGCGACAAAATTATCAAATCTCCAGGAACAATTTTTGAAGTCTCAATTCTTTTCTTCTCACCATCCCTCAAAACCTCAGATTTATAAATTATAAATTTTTTTAACGCCCAAAAAGCCTGATTTGCCTTTTTTTCTTGAATAAATCCAAGTATCGTATTTATTCCGACTGACAAAAAAATAATCAAGGAATCAGGAATATGCCTCAATATTAGTGTGACAATTCCTGAAAAAATCAAAACATACACTAAAGGATCTTTAAGTTGAGATAAAAAAAGTAAAATGTCAGAAGGAGGAGGTTTTTCGGGTAATACGTTTTCTCCGTATTGTTCCAATCTTCGTTGAGCTTCTTGTGATGTTAAGCCTTTCCGATCTAAAAACATTTCTACTATCCAGCCAAAGCTCGTTTTATAGCATCGCGAACATTTTTCCCTCTGTACCACTTTTTATAAAATACCAAAGAAGGACCTTTATAAGAACTATTTAAATAATGCTTATTTACGCGTCCTCCCTTTTGAAGAAAATTTTCAATGATTTCCTCTAACGTTTTATTCTCTATATTTCATTATAGCACACTCCAAAAATTTTAATCATTGGCTAACTTTTGGAGCTGGAGTTAATCCCAAAAGCTCTGAAACTTTTACAAATTCATAGCCTCTTTTTTTTAGATTTGATATTAATTCTGGTAAAGCTTCAGCAGTTTTTGGAGCATTTGGTGCGCCATTTAAGTGAAGAATGATAATTGAACCATTCTGGGTATTACTTAAAACATTGTTAACAATCTGCTGATTGTTAGTGTTAAATCCATCGTTACCTGATACATCCCAATGAACAACAGTATCGTTTGCTTCGTTCACAAGTTTTACATCATCTGGTGTATAACATCCGCCAGGAAATCTAAAAAGTCTATTGTCTATATGTGCATGTTCTCTTATAAGTTTTTCAGTAGCCCCGATATCCTCAACCTTTACAGTATTCGGTAGCTGCTTTAGACCGAAACAAAATCCGTAATATGAGCTATCAGTATAAGAATGACTCCCAATTTCAAAAAGCGGATTTTTTGACAAATCACTTGTTACATCAGGGTAGAGCTCTATCCAAAGACCGGTTAAAAAAAATGTTGCTTTTGTTTTTGTTTGATTCAAAATATCAACAATTCTTTTATCATAAGAAGCAGCTACTTTACCTGAAACCAAATCTGCCTTCATTCCATCAGTCATTTCAGCATCAAATGTTATGGCTATTTGTTTTTTATCGCGAGATCCATGGAAAATAACTTTTTCGCTTGGATTTGTGCCTTCAACAGTTCTATTATCATAAGGGCTTCCACGCTCAACATACATCGCATTTTCTGTTTGAGGTAAAACTATAGTTGTAGTTTGTTTAGAGGGAATTTTAGAAACTGCAACTTGGATTTGTTTATAAAGTAGAGAATTAAGAAGAGTAAAAGTTATAAATGCAGAAACAGAAATTATAAAAATTGTATAAATAAAATGACGAGTTATATCTCATAAAAAAGGCCAGCCAATTTTCAATCTCTAATTTCGAGAATAAAAACTGCTGGCCAATGTGATACTTAGGGACTACACCCAAGGAAGTCCACGAACATACAACTGTTCGTAGTTGACCCTAGGCCGACGTCCAGTGCGGATAGCGTTAAGCATTTCCTCGCTGTCCCTTTTTGTTCCAATGTAGAAACAAGGATCGATCTCCAACATCGGGGGTTTTCCTTGTCCCTGTTTCAGAAACTCTACAATTGCACGCCAAAAACCAATGAGCGGTGCTTGAAAACCAGTTTGATAGAACTCAAACCGAACTGGTTTATTGAGACGATAGATGTCGCCAAGTTTCCGCCGAGTGATCTGATAACAAAGCTCGTCCACTTCAGCGCTTGTCATTCCAGGCTGGGACACTTCAATGTTTCTGAACCAATACTGGTGAACCATTGAATCCATTTCTGGATGGCGCATCGAGATCATTCCCATCCGAATTGGAGGTTGGCTTCTAAGCTGCTGCATATCAATGTCATTTCTTGGCTTCAGAACAAACAACTGAAATGGTCGTGCCTGTGATCCGTCTGTATAGACAATGTTTACTGCAATTTCGTGAGTTACATCCTTGGGTGGGCGTTCATAGACCATCTGACGAAGAGCCTTTGTGGCAATCATATGTGGAACCTCACTTAAGTTCACTCCATTAGCTTGTCCACGACGGCTTGAGCTTACTGCTCGCCAGAGATGCTTCACCACAATTTCATCGAAAGGCAAATTGCCATAATCGTTAATCCAGTCTGGAACAAACTGCCCAATAAAAGCTCTGGTGAGTTGTTCAACTGGAACCACTGTTTGTCCGACTGACTGAGTTTGTTGTGCATGTTTGTTTTGCACTGCAATTACGACCTGGCCTTGTTGTTGCGCCTGTTCTAAAAACTGCAGTTTAAGCAGATTTTCGTGTTGAGGCATCCAAAACATTGGCAACAATCTCGTACTTCTTGCTTTCTCTGGAGATTGAATCCAAAGATTCGCAAGAACCGATAAAGTAAATTGGTCCAAAACAATACTTTCGTATTGTCCGGAGGCAAGTGCCTGATGTGCCAGAAATTGTATCCTGTCACAGACTAAATGGTAACGAGCGCGAACGTTGTGTTTGTTCACACCACGCCTAAGTTCGTATTCATCGTAGACTGCTTGTTCAGTTAGTTGAGATAACAGAAGTCGCCCAATCTGCAAGTTACGAGGAACAGCCACGAGCCTAATTTCGGTTGAATTGAAATCAAGCTTTGAAATAACTGCTTTGATCTGCTCACGTTCTTCGCCACTTCCTACATCATGTCGCATGGTTTCGCATTCGCGAAGCCGTCTCATTACTTCTGTATCCAACAAAGCAACGCTTTCAGGACAAATCATGAGTGTCACACCAATTTGTAAGAGTGCTTTTCGATAGCGCTCCAATTCTTGCTCTGATATTTCCAATACATTGCGTGGAACAAGCAAGAAAAAGTGTGTCGGCTTGTCAGCATAGGCTTGTTTAAGCGATTGCAGTGCATGTGCGTCAGTTTTGATGTAATACACAAAATCCGCCCAATCGCGCGCGCGAACCATAACTACTATCCGCTCTCCAGCTTGAACCACCAAATTACGATTTACGGTCCATGGAATGGGAGTTTCTTCCCTTGTTTCATAGATTTTTGCAAAATAGCGCGGGTCAAAGCCGATTGAGATATAACGTTCTGTTTCCTCAAGATCAGTGACCTTCCCGTCTTCTCCTATTATCTCTTTGAGTTTCAGAGTGCGGTCAAGTATTCCTCCCAAGACAATGTCTCGAGTACGCAAGACCACATCCTGATAAAGCAGATATTCTTCCGGCGTGATTTTGCCCAAAAGAATGTTCTCTGGAAATTCAGCCCCAAGCAAGAGAGATTCCATCTCCTCTTTTGTGTAGGTAAGATGATGAACCATATAGCAAACCCGCTCAGGAGAGACTTTGTCAGCCAAAGATAACTCCATTGCGCGCTGCGCTGCTTCAGGACTAAATTCCGTGAGTGCCAAGTATAGAAGCCTAGCTTCTTTTGGTGTAATGACGCCTAAGTCTATATGCTCCTGTTTCAGAAATACTCTGTATTCCTCTGCCATAAGAACAATGGCCGCAGGAACACTACCGCCCTCGACGTTTTTGGCAAACCTAAACCCCATCGAGGAACCACTTTTATAAGCTTGAGAAAGGATGTAAATAGTAGCAAATTTCGTTCCGCTCCAACCAGAAATAGCATCTGGATCGTAAGTCAGGAACACGTCTACTTCCATCACATTGTCTTTCTCCTGAAGCCTAGCAACTACCTTGAAAAGAATAACATCCCGAATTGCATGTCTAACAGGACGCCAATCCTTATCTCGAGGTGCTTTGCCAATGGAGCTAAACTGCTTGGTGAATCTCTCCAAATGCTGATCAAACAGTGCTAAAGCATCCATTTCGGATCTCCTTGTATCTAATTGTTAACGTACGAGAATGCTCTTTATGAGCTGAGGAATTATATCCTATATTTAATAAAATTGAAAACAGGTACGAAGGAACTATTTACTTATCTAGGGATTCACTCAGTACTTTTACTTGAGCAATTGTTTGGGACAAAGTGCTAAATGGGTGGAAAGTCATGTGTTTTTTTATTAAGTACGTATAATTTTTTGTCTGTTTAGCTATGGGAAAGAGATGATTAAAAGTTACGGCATAAAGTTTAGGTAAATCCTGATCTGGGTTTTCATAAGCTTCTATTAAAAAGGCGATATCAGCTATGTTATTCAATACATCAGCCACTCTAGCTCGATAGACCTCGGGTGATAATTTTTTTAGTAGCTTGAATTCAATCCAGTATGGGTTAAACTCAATTGAGTCTATCCACTTTGAGTCTGAGTTCCAATTTGTTTCAAAGGATTTCAAGTCGCCAATAATATCACCTAATTCATGGATTAGTTCAACAATCTGTTGACGGCGATTAACTTTCTTGTTAATGACTACATCAAAACTGTCTATTTCTTTGACATAATATGCTTGTGAGTTTCTATCTGCTAATTTAATTTTTATTCTATCCTTGAACTTATCTAAAATAGGATATTCTCGAACCACAAAGTCTAAGACTCCATTAGGAAAAGTAAACTCAGGAAAATTTGGCAATAAACTAAGAAAGCCGTGCTTCCACTGATTGTTAAACTGTGAATAAAACCAATTTGGAAGTTTAATTTCAGGGATTTGTTTTTGGCAGTAATTTATTACTTTTTCTCTATTGTCAAGAAAATATTGATAGTCTACTCTGTTTCCAGCCGACCTGTCAGTTTGATTTTTAAAACCTTTAGTTTTAGCCAGCTGATTACGAGACTTTACTAGATTGACATACCTTGGCTTTAATCCTTCAAATATTGGCAGGTAATCTTTAAGTATTTGAGCTTCGGCATCAGTTGCAACTCTTTTATCTAATTCATTCCAAATATCTACAATATTGAGGGTCTTCTCATTTAACCATTTGTCGTTTTCATTTGGCTCTGGCAAAACTTTCTCCATATATTCACTTTGAACCTTAATGTTTCTGTTCATTGCTTTTCTGTATTGTTCGTCTTTTTCCTCTAGTTCTCTTACAATTACTCCTATATTAGAGTTATATTCATTAAAAACAACGGCAGCATTAACCCAAAATGATACATAAGAAAATAGGCTTCGAGTCTTAGGACTTGGGAGCTTTTTAAAATTCTCTTCTGCATCATGAGCCGCTTTTTTAACAACTTCCATCAGAACATCAAGATCAACCCGCTCATAATGTGCGGGTAACCCTTTACATATTATTTCTAACTGTGTTTTGCTAAACATATTCGTATTTTACTTATTTTTTTACCTTTTCACAACAAAAGCCAGAGAAGGGGCAAAATGAACCAATACCCCTTCTCCTTTGGGCGATTACACCCTTGAACGGTCAATCTCAAAGTCAGGAGCAAACTTTGGATCCTGTGGACAGTTACCTCGCGTTATCGGATTTGAAACTTCTTCTCCTCTCTGATTCGCGATTATCACTTCCTCCACGCTTCTGTGCGGAATCCCCTCATTATCTACAAACTGCAATTTGGTTCCAAAGATCATAGGCGTGAAATTGTGATTTGGCATTACAGGTACTACCTCACCATTAGGTCGACATTGGAAGGCCTTGACTGTATTGTCGTTATAAATCAACAGATTCACTCTGCCTTCAGGTATCATCCGAGTATCCGTACCTACGATGGTCTTCCCTGTATCAAGTTTGTCTTCCAGGGTCTGCATTGATTGCCAAAAATTGTCTCGATCAGCACTGAACTGTCTTGCAAGTTCGATCTCCGCTTTGTTCTGCGAAAGTTCGCCTTTAACACATGCCTCGACAGTTTTATCTATTACTCCCCCTGCTTGTGCTTGGTATTCCCTCGCTGCTTCGTTGATTCCAGCGTTTTCTTTGACATTTCCGTCTTTGACACACACAGACCTTCTCCTTCTGACTCAATCTGACAAAGAACTTCCTTTCGGAATATTAAATTATACACTATGAGCTCATTTTGTGCTATCATACTGGCTATGCTTTTACCGTGTAAACGGAAAAGCGCACATTAACAGTTGGGTTATTTAATACAAAGGAGTAAGAAATGACTCGCGAATGGCAAGCGCCATGTAAGTGGCCAGGTTGTACGAATAAGATTGGCTACTCTGACTGTTCGTATCGCAATTCTCTTCAATATGGATTCTCAAGACCTGAATACTGTGAGAAACACCAAGAAGAAGAACAAAGGATGAGAAAGGGTGTAGCTACTCCGTATTTTCGTATACCTCGATTTATCGGTGAGATTCAACCTGGACCTCTGGGTCATATTAAACGCTCAGAAAAAAGGGTACACATCTCAACAGATAAAGCGAGCAAGTTTGATAAGTCTCGTTTTGGAGTAACTGAGGAAGATATCTACAGGATAGCTACTTGGTTTAAAGACCCTAATCATCGAGTACTTGTGGCTACAGGAGCAACAGGAGCAGGCAAAACAATTGCAGTACCCTATTGGTTCCTATATCCACCGCAGAAAATTGTGGATGATTTCGGATCCGATTACTTCACACGGGATGGCCAAATTCTCCTAACGGAACCTCGAATTATCGCCTTAAAGAAAGCGATAACGTTCCTTGGGGAATTGATGGGTTCATCAATTGGAAGAGGTCAAGATCTTGGCTATTCATACAGTCAAGAGGACAAATCGGATTGGCGAAATGCAATCGATTTCACAACTGACGGAAAGTTGGTTAATTGGATCGTTGCAGGGAAAATCAGCCAATATGGATTTATCATCGTAGATGAGGCACATGAAGGTTCTGAGAACATCAAGATCATATTGCGACTACTAAACGAGCGGATGAGTCTCTACCCTAACTTGAAAGTTGTAATCCTGAGTGCGACGATTGACACTGAAGAATTTCAGCGATATTTCGCAGGTCAAGGAGCCTCAATAATCGAGTTTGCAGGTAAGGCAAGGTACGACAGTAAAGGTAATGAAATATTACCCCCAGTTCGACACTTTACAACGCAAGACGAGAGCCTTCCTTATGAAGATCCCACAAAACTGGCTAAACCTCTAATGCAGAAAGCAAAAGAGAAAGCCCAGTGGCTGGTTGAAGAAATTGTGTCTGGAAGAAAAGAATGGGGAGATATTCTCATACTTCTTCACGGCAAAAATCCGATCAATCAGTTGGTCAAGGACCTTCAAGCGTGGGCTGGACAAGAAGAAAATCTGTCTCGCATTGTTGAGGTTTACCCTCTCTATCGTACAGAAAATGATGAGGAAGACCTCACTGCTGTGGCTGATGAAGATCCCTCCCCAGGGAAAATTCGCATAATTGTTTCGACAAATATCGCCGAGGCATCAGTAACAATTGATAGCCTTGTATATGAAATCGAAACAGGAGTTCAAATTCAGCCACAATTCAAAGCTGAAATAGGTGCCAACGAATATCCTGTGACTCTCATTAGCCGTGCTAACGCTACACAGCGTTTTGGCAGAGTGGGACGTACTAAAAACGGAGAGGTGTACACGCTCTATACAGAGCAACAGTTTAACGAGTTGTTTAGAGAGCAACCTCTCGATGTACTGGAGCGCTCAAACTTGGAAGATGTTCTTCTCAAAGTTAAAGCGGCAGGTATCTCAAATGTTCAAACGGGCTGGTTAGGTAACGCACCTAAGGAGGAAATTGATCGTTCAACTAAACAATTGGTCGACTCAAACATTCTCACTGCAGAAGGGTCATTAACATCATATGGCGCACTAGTGCGAATATTTTCGTATCCACCAAGGCTCATTGATATGTTGATGGCTGCTGATGATTTAGGTTGCTCGGTGGAAATGGCTACGATTTTGCCGGTCATCAAGAATGACGGAACTCGTAGACTTTTGTCTTGGAGATTCAGTTGGGACGCTTATACAAAGCGAATTGCTTTCAAGCGTCATAGCGCTCTTATGGCTGGATGCAAGGACGATATGGAGTTTATACTCAAGCTTTACAAAGCTTGGGGTGAGCTTCCTTGGCTAGACCAAAACCAGTTAAGAGAGCTTTCAAAGGAAGAACTTAACACTCTGAGGAAACAGTGGGCAGATATTCACTTTGTTAATCACAAAGTGTTGCTCGTTATCGCGAAAGACAGAGATGAAGCTCTCGAACGCCTAGGTGTTAGCACCAAAGAGGAAGGCTCGAGATCGATTAATCTGTCACAGATTAGCCGTGTACGAACTCTTTTGCGGTCAATGCTAACAGAAACAGAGGTTAGTGCAGCTTCAAATCCATATCGGTATGTTGCAGATATTGAACCACAGGCAGGAACACTTGCTACTTGCAGTCTGATTTCAGACGAACAAAGAGCAGTAAAGTCTGATTCTTGGCTTGAAATTCCTGCTTTGGAAGAAGAGACCGATGGAACATTCTCACGTTTTTTCATCGATCAGGTATATCCAGTGGGCTATCGGTTTGCAGCTAAGTTGGAGCAGCAAGGAGATGGATTCGCGTGGATTAAAACCACAAGAAACCTTACCCGAGCTCAAGCTCTGGCTCAACAAACTGTCACTCTCGCTGAAGAAGAACCGGAGGATTTACTTGAAGATGAGATCCTAGAGGTAGAAGAACCAGAAGAAGCTTCAGGCATATCACTGGCTGATATTCCGATTCAATACTGGAATGTTGATTGCAAACAAGCAGTTCGCACGGCAAGCTCACTCGTAGGAGAGGTCATTGTTGAAATAACAGATTTCTACTTCGAAGAAGGGCAAGTGCCAGTTGTGATAGCAGAAGTTGTTCCTCAACCGGAACCGTTTGATGTATTTGTCAAACGGCATCGTTATAGCGATGAAGTCACAGTAGAAGTAAGAGAAATCTTGCAGTTTGAAGGAGACTACTCTGCGGCCTTAGTTGTGCGTGATATTGAAACCAATCTTGAGGTTCTTGTTGAACCACAAGATATGAGCTTTACTCGTCAAGCACAGGCTGTAACTCAGATACCAGTGGGCGCTCGCCTAATTCTTAATGTCGAAAATATCGACCTTGAGACACGTCGGGTTCGATTGACGAACTGGGAAAAAGTCGAAAATACAATCACCGACCGCTTTATCACTACTGAAGGGGATGATGAGACCACTATTGCGAAAGCTACAGTAGTCGATATTCACGATGACGGCAAAGTCATGTTTGCTCTTGACCTTGGTCAAGCAACACTTGATATCTGCATCATCATATCGGTATATGGGATTAAGCTTCCCAAAAACTCAAGCGAATTTAAAATTGGAGAGCAAGCAACACTGAAAGTGTACCGTCGATCAAAAGCAAGCTCGTATGCAGATCTCCCTTCTCTTCCTTCGAAAGCTGTTTCGAAAATCAGCTCTGAGGAAAGACCAAACGAACTTTCGTGGAAACGAGGAGTGCTACGGTTTACAGGAAGAATGACATACGACAGACTCTATGAGTTTAGAACAATTGCAGACAGGGATCTTGACTTCCAAAGGGCTTTAGAGAAACTGTACTGGCATTCAAATTTTGTGTACGCTGCACAATTCGTTGACAGTGAGTTGTTTACCCATTTGCAAACAACTCTTGCGGTCGGTACTACTATCAACAACGCTATAGTTGTTGAAATAAACAACGGCGGAGTTGTTGTCGAATTGGGTCGAGGACTCAAAGGATTTGTGCCCAGAAGCAAAATTATGGAAGGTCGTGGAAACCTCATCGACTTTGTCACTGTCGGTTCCACTGTACAGGTAAGGGTGCTTGAACATCGCATCGAACGGGCTCAACCTTTACTTGAAATCATTGGTGGAATTGTAAATCCACTTGAACAGCTTGTTGTTGGACGTACATACAAAGGCATTGTCGAAGAAGTCAATCAAAACGGAGTCTTTGTTAACTTGTCGCCGACAATCACTGGTCGTGTGAAGCACAATGAAGTTTATCGTGGAGGTACTAAAACAGAGGATTTGTTCAAGGCTGGAGACAATGTAATCGTGAAGGTTCTTTCTGTTCATCCCAGCAGACATAGCGTTGAACTCAGCATGAAAATTCCTGAATACGATCCATCGGCAAAACTCAAGCAAGGGGCCATCGTTGAAGGAATTGTAGCAAGCCAACAAAGCTATGGATACTTTATTACCATAGCCATGGGTATCGATGGACTATTGCGTCACGAAAACATTCCAGAAGTAAGCACTGGTTTTCTTGGATTAGGCGGAAAAGCTAAGCCCAACATTGCAGTTGGTATGAAACTACAAGTCAAAATCATCGCGATCGGTCCAGACCGCAAAAATCCAGCCAAAACCGTCTATGGTTTGGAGTATGTTCGTCAATTGAAGTAACCCAGCTAGTTTCACAGGTAGGCCCTGTTTTTTTAGATCAATATGATTCTAAAGAGCAGGGCTTTTCTATTTCTAAAATGGTTGTTGTGCAACTCTTAGAGGAAGTTAATCTTATTTTTTATCAATACCCTCCAAATAACTACATAGTTGCTTCAAGGTTCGAATCCAAACTTACGGGTTAACACGGGCTAGAACGGATTAGTGCCATTCCGTCAATGGCTATAGGATATTTAGCTGCGGGATAGGGATTCGAACCCCAATATGCAGATCCAGATTCTGCTGTCCTACCATTAGACGATCCCGCAATATAGCCATATTTTACTCTAAATAGGCTTAATATGCTAATATACTTATATCGATTTGCAGCTTAAAAACCTAAGGAAGAAATCAATGGAAAAGCCAAAGATTAGAGATCGAGTACTCTGGAAAATATGGGCAGTAGTTGCAATAGTTACCTTTGCTACACTTGCCGTGAATATGGCAAACTTTTTGATTCTTAAACCTGATAGTTTAACAATAGTCGTACCTATCTTGTTTTTAATCATAGCTTTCCAAATTATTGGAACAGTTATAGCAACTATCTTGTCCATCAGGTATAAAAAAGGGATTGGAATCCGTAAAAAGAAGAAGTTAATTCAAGAATGACCATAACCTGACAGAAAAGGTATCATAGATATCGGCTCTGTCAGGATAATATTTCTTTCCAACTCAATAATCTGTACAATTATTGAACAGGTGCCAAAAAAGCAAAAAAATCTAAAAACCTTTGTTCTTGCCTTAAGCGCTATAAGCCTTTTTTTATTTTTAATTCTTTCTTATTTTGTAAGTATTGATAGTCTTGCCTTAAACAATTTTGATCTCTCCCTTACTGTCAATCTTCAAAAGCTAATTCCCAAATCCTTTGACACAACTCTTTCATTTTTAAGCATTATTGGCACATTTGAAATAATCACTATTTTTTTGATTATTGCCCTAACCAAAATCAAATCCACCAAAAACAAAATAATAATCCTTGTTCTTTATGTTGTTGGTTCAAGCATTGAGCTAATTCAAAAACTTGCAGTTTATCACCCAACTCCTCCAGCAAATTTCTTTCGCTATAACTTAAGATTTCTCTTTCCAAGTGGTTTTGTCCAAACAGGTGACTCTTTCCCCTCAGGCCATGCTTTTCGAACAGTTTTTTTGCTCACAATAATTGGCTTTATTCTTCTTACTAAAAAATACAAATCAGAAAATAACAAATACTTTCATTTTTTTATTTTGCTATTATTTTTAGTTGCCATGCTTATCTCAAGAGTAAGCTTAGGCGAGCACTGGGCCACAGATGTAATAGGAGGAGCGCTTCTAGCTTTTAGTTTTTCCCTTATATCAGTATATAAATGTCTTATCTAAGCTTATTTTTTTTAGAATTTTTAATAATTTTCAAACTCTCACGCGTCCTACTTCAAAAACTTTTTAGTTTTTTCTTTAAAATAACCAAAAACGAAAAACTATCAATTTATATCATTGCAATTATTTTCCTTCCAGGAACTTTTATTCACGAAATGTCTCATTTCTTGTTCGCTCTATTTCTTTTAGTAAAAACAGGCAGACTTAGAATCTTGCCTCAAATCGAAGGAAAAGAAATTCGCCTAGGGAGTTTAGAAATAGGGAAAACCGATATTTTAAGGCGAAACCTTATAGGAATTGCCCCAATGGTTATAGGAATTGCAATTATAGTTACGCTTTTATATTTAATAACTCAAAATCACTCAAATCCTTTTTATGTTTTTTTAACTGCCTTTTCAGTTTTTGAAATCTCAAATACTATGTATTCAAGCAAAAAAGATTTAGAGTTAGCACTACCTCTGATTATTCTTTTTATAATGCTTTCAGTTGTTTTATATATCTTAAAAGTCAAAATCTCAATCAACCTTTTTCAGATACTTTCAAACGAAAAGTTGACATACTTGCTAAAATTAGCAGATATATATTTAGGCTTGCCGATATTTATTAACTCTGCCCTCGCAATAATTTTAAGATGAAAAACTTTGTAGATTTTATCCAATTTTCTTATAAAAATTTTGTAAGAAAAATCTTTTTTGCTTTCGATTCAGAAGCCATTCACGAATTCATGCTCGATAATGGCGAATTTGTAGGGAAAGTGACACCATTAAAATTTATATTTAATTACAAAGATAAATCCCTAAATCAAGAAATTGCTGGAATAAAATTCGCCTCTCCAATAGGTTTGTCAGCAGGTTTTGACTACAAGGCAAAGCTTCCAAATGCCTTGCCCTTACTAGGTTTTGGTTTTGGCAGCCTGGGAACAATTACAAATAAAGCCTATGAAGGAAATCCATTGCCGCGCTTGGGTCGCTTAGTTAAAACAAAATCTTTAATGGTAAACAAAGGTTTCAAAAACGAAGGAATAGATAAAATTCTTAAAAAAGTTAAAAACCAAAAATTCAGCATTCCAATTGGGCTAAGTATCGGAAAAACAAACGAATCAAAAATGAATCAGAAAGAGGGGATGGTAGATATCGTATCAGCTTTTAAAAAAGCAGAAAAATCAAAAACCAACTTTAGCTATTACGAACTAAACATAAGCTGCCCCAATCTTCTAGGGGGAGTTGAATTCTACTCACCCAAAAAACTAAATGATCTTCTAAAAGCAGTAATCGCGCTTAAACTCAAAAAACCTCTTTTTGTCAAAATGCCGATCTCAAAAACAAATAAAGAAATTGATGAAATGCTAAAAGTGATCACAAAATTCAAAGTGGGAGCCGTAATTTTTGGAAATTTACAAAAAGACAGATCTGATAAAAGTTTTGTCAAAAGCGAGCTTGCAAAGTTTCCAATTGGCAATTTTAGTGGAATTCCAACCCAAAAAAGATCAAACGAATTAATTCATTTTGCTTATAAAAAATACGGCAAAAAAATTAAAATAATCGGCTGCGGGGGAGTATTTAACGCTAATGATGCCTATAAAAAAATAAAACTCGGGGCATCTTTGATTCAACTAATAACAGGCCTCGTTTTTGAAGGTCCATTTTTGCCAGCAAAAATCAATTTTGATCTTAAAAATTTACTTGAAAAAGATGGCTACAAATCCCTTCAAGATGCAGTCGGAAGTTTTAATAAATAGGTGAAGCCGAGGATGAAACAGTTTTATTTATTTGTCTAAATCCTATTAAGATCACTCTAATTTTTTGAATATCAAACCTCACATTATTCAAATCCAACAATGCATTTTTTAGCATGCTTCTTGCAGATTGCAAGGCTTGAGTATTGGCACTCATTTTAGAAGCATCTCCACCATCTGGGGTAAGATTAGAAACTGTATCTATCGCATTTTGTGCTTGAGTTTTAGCGTCAATAAGTTTTGTTTGAATCTCAGATATGATTGAATTAGTAGAAGATATATCTTTTCCGTTTTTTTGTTTTGCACTATCAATTAATTTTTGAATTTTTGTCACAAGTGCTGATAAATCATCTGAAATCTCCAAAATTCTATCAGCTGAAGCTACAATTCTAAATTTTGGAATAAAAAGCCAATAAACTCTATATTCTGTCAAAATTGATTTTTTGTCAGTAAGCAAAATTTCCGGGTCAGTATCAGCATCTATTTTAGCTTTCAAATTAGTCAAAGAAGTAATTTCAGATTGTATTTGGGATAAGAAAGCACTTTTTTGTGAATCAGATATTTTTTTCATAGCTTGTATTCTTGTTATTAGATTATTTAATGAAGTTATTCTTCTTTCTATTTCTTGATCAGCACGATCTGTTAAAAGTTCTTGTCTTTTTTGACCAGACCTATCTTTCAAATTAGAAGCAGGAGAACCTGTTTGCGCAAAAGCATTAGAAGCAATAACAAAACTACTCAAAATAAAAAATCCTGATACTATTATTTTTTTATTCATATTACTGTACAGTAATTGCCTTATCGTTTAATCCTGCATCTACATTATTCAAATCAGTATTCAAATCATTCATTTTTTGATCAATCTTTTGCGAATCGCTATCTAGTCCATCTCCAAGCGGGGAAGAGGTGGCAACAGGTTGGTTTGGAGTGGTTTGCGAATTTTCTCCTGAATTTACTTGTTGGCTAACTTGATTGTTAGATTGATTTGTATTCATGCTATATTTCAATACAAAAAAAGTAACCAAAGCAAAAAGAGCAAGCCCAACAACTAAAATTACAGCACCAAATCCACCAAACTTATCACGCATAAATGTATTTAAACATACAGATCAAGATAGTGTCAACTTTCAAATCTCTCTCTTTTATCTTAAAATATGTGAATGAAAAATAATTCGTATCAGAAAATTCTAAATTTTTCCAAAAGCTCGGGAGTGTCAGTAAAACAAATTCTTGATTTCCTTTTTTCAAAAAATGATAAAAGTTTAGCTAAAAGTATTGTTGATGACATCAAAAAAGAAAAATTTGAAAACAGCAATCTAACATTTAAAAATTTCAAATTCCAAGATTATTTCTTTGAATTTCTAAAAGACGAAAATTTTAAAAATTCGTATCTAGTTCTCCAAAAATATCAAAAATACTTTCCCAAACCCAATAGAAAACTAGATCAGTTTTTAGCTAAACCTCAAACTGTTGCAAAAAGAGCCTCCCTTTTGAATTTTCTAAATGATTTAGAAAGCAAAAAAATTTTATTTTTGGGAGATGACGATTTTGGATCAGTTGCATCATCAAAGATAAATAATGCGGAGCAGGTTACAGTTTTAGATATAGATAACAGAATTCTTCATTCGATTAAAAATATTTCAAATTTAGAAAAATTAAACATAGAGACCTTCAAATATGATGTAAAATTTCCTCTTCCCGATAAATTCACTAAAAAATATGATGTAGTTTTTGCTGATCCTCCATACACTCCAAAAGGTTTTAATTTGTTTTTATCAAGGGCAATCGACGCCTTGGATTTGAGAAATAATTCAGCCCGAATTTATATTTGTTTTGGAAATTCTGATCGAGCCCGAGAAAGATTCTTGCCTATTTATGATATTTTACAAAAATCAGGACTTATGATTAGATTTATTTTTGACAAATTTAATGTTTATCAAGGAGCAGACTCTATTGGAAATGCAAGTAGTCTTTTTATTTGTGACGTGACTCCTAAAACCAAAAGCTTACTGAAAGGAAAAATTAACGATGACATTTATACAGGATAATTTACCACTCATATATCATTTTATCGTCAAAGTTAAATTTGAAGAAGGTTTTCAAGATTCTGAAAAATTCATCGAAGAGGTTGGAACTTCTATATCCAAAATTTTAGATATCACTATTGTTAAAAAAGACTTTCATAAATTTGAGCCCCATGGAATTACTTACATTTTTATTCTTTCTCAATCTCATTTGGTGATTCACACATATCCAGAATATAATCTAATTCATATAGATCTTTTAAGTTGCAAAAAACTAACAAAGGATTTGTTTGAAGATGCACTTAAAGCAGTATTCCGAAATCAAAAATTTATGTTATACTACTGACATCATGGCTTCCAAAAGAAAAACAACTAAAACCAAAACACCTCAAAAAGTAAAACTACCAAAAGTCAATTTCAATTTTAAAAACTTAAAAGAAAAATTCCCAAAAATAAAAATCAATAAAAAATATATAGGCGGTGCTCTTTTAGCAATAATCCTAGGAATAACTTTTTTCCGTTTCAAAAATTTGGTAGTTGCAGCCATGGTAAATGGTGAGCCTATTTCTAGATTCAAAATAATTTCAGAATTAGAAAAACGCTCAGGAAGCCAGGCTCTTGATTCAATCATAACTCAAACATTAATTTCTCAAGAAGCAAAAAAACAAAATATTAATGTAACTCAAACGGAAATTGACAACCAGATAAACTCTTTAGAGAACAGCTTAAAATCCCAAGGTCAAGACTTAAATAGCGCTCTAGCAACGCAAGGTATGACAAAGGAGGACCTAATAACCCAGATTTCTCTACAAAAAATGGTCGAAAAATTAGTCGGAAAAGATATAGAAATCAAAGATCAGCAAATTGATGATTACATAAAGGCAAATAAAGACACTTTTCCAAAAGACGAAAAACCCGAAGATATTAGATCAAAAGTCAAAAATCAGCTTTTTCAACAAGCTCTTTCTCAAAAATTCCAAACTTGGATAACAGATCTTAAATCAAAGGCCCACATCACGTATTTCATCAAATACTAAAAACTCTCTCATTTTGAAGAAAAAGCAAAAATTTTACGAGCATAAAGGTCGATCCGTTATTAAAGCGTTAACTTTTCGCTTCTTAATTTTATGCTCAGACAGTATTATAATTTTCGCTATAACTAAAAGGTTAGATTTAACCATAGGTGTGATCACACTTTCAAATGTTGCAAGTACACTAATTTATTTTTTGCACGAAAGGTTATGGAACCACATTCATTGGGGAAAGGTTTTACAATAAAACATGAATATTTTTCAATCAATAATTCTCTCAATCGTTGAAGGAATAACAGAATTTTTACCGATCTCATCAACCGGCCACTTGATTCTCACAAGTCAAATTCTAAAAATCGCTCAAACTGATTTTGTAAAAACTTTTGAAATTGCTATTCAACTTGGCGCAATTATGTCAGTAGTTTTTCTTTATTGGCAAAAAATTATTAAAAGTAAAACCCTCTGGAAAGAAATTCTTGCAAGTTTTATTCCAACTGCAGTAATTGGCTTTATTTTTTTTAAATTAATCAAAAATTATTTACTTGGAAATTCGCATGTGGTAGTTATCTCTCTAATAATAGGTGGTATAGCCCTCATTATTTTTGAAAAATATATAAAACTCAAAAAGAAAAAACCAACTCTCAAGGATTATTTTTTAATTGGAATCTTCCAGGCAATTGCTGTAATTCCTGGAGTCTCAAGAGCTGCTGCTACTATAATTGGAGGAGAACTGGTAGGTCTTGATAAAAAAGAAGCTGTCGAATTTTCGTTTTTGCTTGCAGCTCCAACCATGTTTGCGGCTACAGCCCTCGATCTGGTCAAAAGTGGTTTCAGCTTTACAGGAAACGAAATTTTAATCATGGCAGTTGGTTTTATTGGAGCATTTGTTACAGCCACTCTAACTATTAAAGCATTCATAAAATTTATTCAGAAAAATAATTTTGTAGGTTTTGGAATCTACAGAATTATCGTCGGCCTCATTTTCCTGCTATACTTGGGCTGATTTATGAACCCAAATCATTTTGGTCCAGAGACCAGAAAGTCTCTTACAAACTTTCCCTTCCCAAATCATAAGGTATATTTGGAACTTGTCTACGAAATTGTAAAGATCAAAAAAGCAGCTGCTCTTTCAAACGCTAAAGTTGGACTCTTGGAAAAAGAAAAGGGCAAATCAATTGTTAAAGCCTGTAATGTCATATTAGATGGAAAATACGATCACGAGTTTATAACCAGTGCAATTCAAGGAGGAGCAGGCACATCCCTTAATATGAATGTTAACGAAGTAATAGCAAATCTTTCTCATACAAAAGCCTTAAAAGACGTAAATAAATGCCAATCCACAAACGATGTAAATCCGTCAGCTCTTAGATTGGTTTGTTTAAATCTTTCAGATCTTTTAATCAAAAACTTAGATAAGCTGATTATAGAATTTGAAAAAAAGGCAAGAACTTATAAAAATTTCCAAAAACTTGCACGAACTCACATGCAAGATGCTATCTCTATAAATTTCGGTGATGAATTCAAATCCTATTCATACACTCTCAAAAAAGATAAAGAAAGGATAGCTAAATCAAGATCAAACCTTTTTGAACTCAACTTGGGAGGTACTGCAGTAGGAAATAGTATTAATGCTCCCCAAAAATACATTGAAAATATTTACAAAATTCTTAAAAAAATAACCAATTTAGAAATTTACAAATCCCAAAATTTCATGTCACTTACATCAAGTAGCTCCGATTTTTGTGAGCTTTCTTCATCCCTTAATATTCTTTTTACAGATTTATCAAAAATTGCAACGGACCTTCGATTCTTATCAAGTGGCCCAAAAGGAGGAATTGGAGAAATCACTCTAAAAGAGCTCCAAAATGGGTCATCAATTATGCCGGGGAAAGTAAATCCTGTGATTCCTGAAAGCATTAATCAAGTAGCATATATAATCTCGGCTAACAATGAAACAATTCATCAAGCAGCAAGGGATTCAAGTCTTGAACTCTCAATTATGTTCCCAATTATCGCAGATTCTTTAATCACCTCGCTCAAATTTTCAATTACAGCTGTTGAAATTTTCTCCAAAAAATGCATTAAAACTCTAAAAGTCAATAAAAACAAAACAACTAAAAACTTAAACGAATCTTTTGCAAGTGCAATATATCTAACAAATGAATTAGGCTACGCCAAAGTTTCAAAAATTGTTAAAAAAGCTCTAAAGCAAGATAAACCTCTTAAAAATTTTATTCATACCTCAAGGATTGTATAGGATCTAGTTTTGAAGCGCTAATCGCCGGCGCAACACCAAATATCACACCTACAATCATTGAAAATCCAAAAGAAAGTCCAATGGACCAAATTGGAACATATGTCGTTATAAAGTGATTAATTATTGTCGAGAAAAATATTCCAAGTATAATTCCTACAATCCCACCAATTGAAGAAAGCGCCACCGCTTCAACCAAGAATTGATTGCGAATATCATTAGGTTTAGCCCCCAGTGCCTTTCTAAGTCCAATCTCTCGCGTACGCTCAGTTACAGAGACAAGCATGATATTCATAACACCAATCCCCCCAACCAAAAGTGAAATTGCAGCAATTCCTCCAAGAGCTATAGTCAAAACTCCTGTAATCTGAGCAACAGTTGATAAAGTCTGCTCTTGAGTCATAATACTAAAATCATCCTCAGAAAGTCTCTTTCCAAGTATTTGAACTGCCCTGACTTCGACTAATTTAACTTGTTCAGGATTGTTAGCCGCTATATAAATCGTATTAGGATTAGTAATTCCAAATTGTCGCTGTGCGGAAGATAAAGGAATATAAACTACATTATCTTCATCTATTCCAAAAGTTGAGCCACGAGGAGCTATAACTCCAACAACTTGGTACTTAATTCCAGAAACATCAATGTTTTTTCCAATAGGGTCAGAATTAAAAAGTTTAGTTACTACTGTTTTGCCAATAACTGCAACATGCCTTCCTCCATCGGCTTGTGATTGACTAAAAAATTGACCTTGATCAAATTTAATCGCTGTAATAAGCCTTGTATAATTTGACTCAACTCCAGCAATTGTCACATTACGATCATTTTTGTTTCCATTTTTAACTGTTCCAACTTTTTGAATAATGGCAGAGACCTCTGCTTGTCCAAGTAGTTTAGTCTTCAAATTTGTCGAATCTGCCAAAAGTAACTTATTTGCTTGTATACCTCCAGGTCCTCTCCCACCGCCGATTTTTCCAGGTATTACAAACATCAAGTTTGATCCCAATCCTTGAATTTGCTCTGTTATATAAATCTGAAGTCCCGAAACAACAGAAACCAAAAGAATTACAGACATAACTCCAATTACAATTCCCAAAATTGTTAAAAAAGATCTCAAACGATTCGCAAGTATTGCAGTAAATGAAGATCTAATTGTCTCATTTATATCCATTTAAGGTCCTCCCATCTTTAATCTCAACGATTTTATTTGCCTCACGGGCAATATCAGGCGAATGAGTAATTAATATTATAGTGCGCCCCCCTTTATTTAATTTTTTAAAAATTTTTATTACTTCCTCTCCTGTTTTACTATCCAAATTTCCTGTAGGCTCATCAGCCAAAATTATTTCGGGATTAGTTACCAATGCTCTTGCAATAGCCACTCTCTGTTGTTGGCCTCCGGAAAGTTGATTTGGTTTTGAATTTAACTTTTCTAAAAGACCAACTGACTCAAGTGCGCCAGTTGCCAATTCAACTCTCTTTTTGGCTTTTATTCCACTATAAATTAAAGGCAATATCGTGTTATCTAAAGCACTTGTTCTTCTAAGCAAATTAAAGCTTTGGAACACAAAGCCAATTTTTTGATTTCGAATTTGAGCCCTCTTTTCTTCTTTGAGTCTTGAAACATCCAAGCCATCCAAAAAATATTTACCCGTTGTTGGATGATCTAAAAGCCCCAAAATATTCATGAGAGTTGATTTTCCTGATCCTGAAGGTCCAACGATTGCCAAAAACTCACCTTTTTTGATATTCAAATTAATATCGTAAAGAGCCTGAAACGGTACACCATCGTCAGATTCAAAAATTTTACTAACCTTTACAAGTTCAACTGAATATTTCATTTGCTAATAGCTTGAGGATTTATGATAACCTGCTCACCTTCGGAAAGTCCTGAAATAACCTCGACATCAGTATCAGATTTTATTCCAATTTTAATCTCTCTTTTTTCTGTTATTCCAGTGCCTTTATTTACATAAACGTGGCTATCATCAATTAAAGCATCTTGTGGAATTATCAAAACATCCTTTTTGGAAGATGTAATAATATCAGCGTTCCCATTCAAACCATATATTTTTGCGATTCGACTGTCGCCAACTTCTATTTTTACTATAACAGCAATTGCGCCAGTTGAGCTAGTTTGTGTTTGGGGGTCGATTTCAACAACTTTTCCTGAAAATACTGTATCTCCGTAAGCGTTTAATGTAACGTTTGCGCTCTGTCCGATTTGAACTTGTCCGATATCACTTTCGTCAACTGTAGCATCAAAATCCTTTTGACTAAAATCCACCATCTGTGCAATTAAGTCAGTTGTTGTAATGTTTTGCCCAGGATTTAAACTTGCTTGATTTACAACTACTCCAGAAAATGGGGAATAAATCACTGCATTCTGCATATCTCTCTCTGCAGCCAATAAACTCGCCCAGGCGTTGTCGTTTGCCACCTCAGATGCCGTTCTTGTAGCTTTTTGTGAAAATGTTTCATCACTGCTATGATCTTTAACCTGATCATGGATATTCTCAACTGCAGCCTGAGTATTTCTTCTGTTGTTTATTGCCGTTTGAAGTGCAGAATTAAGATCAGTGTTATCAAGTGCTGCAATTGTCTGTCCCTTTGAAACGTTATCACCTATAGACACTCCTAAATAGTTTAGTTTTCCAGCTATGGCAAAATGAAGCGAAACAGATTTTTTTCCATTTAATATTCCAGAAGCACTAACACGAGATTCGATGTTGTTTTTAGAAACAGTAGCATATTGTAAAGGCACTTTTTTAGCCCGTCCTCTTAGAACAAAAAATAGGGCAATAAGAATAACAATTATTACAATAATTTTATTTCGTCTCCTCGTCCCCTTTAGTCTTTTAAGAAAATTTATTATTATTTCCATAATTGCAAATCTAGATTTTACTACTTAAAATGCTTTTATGCACGTATTGCCCAATCTTCCTTACGATTATGGCGCTCTAGAGCCTTATATTGATACCCAAACCATGGAACTTCATCATAATAAACATCATCAGGCCTATATTGATAATTTAAATAAAGCACTCGAAAAATATCCAGACCTTGCATCTAAAAAAATCGAAAATTTACTTCTTTCAGATTTGCCCGAAGATATCAAACAAGCCGTTGTTAATAACGGAGGAGGACACTTTAATCACTCATTTTTTTGGGAGATTATGTCACCCAAACCTGAAAATCCCAAAGGTCCATTTCTTGAAGCTTTAAATTCAACCTTTGGAAGTTTAGAAAAATTTAAAGACGCATTTACTCAAAAAGCCATGAGTATCTTCGGAAGCGGTTGGGCCTGGCTTCTAGTAACTCCCAAAAAAAAGCTAATTCTCAAAAGACACTCGTTTCAAAATCCTCCAATAGTGAATGGCAATAAACCGATTCTAGGTCTAGATGTTTGGGAACACGCTTATTACTTAAAATATCAAAACAAGCGTGCTGATTATATAAAGGCATGGTGGAATGTAGTCAACTGGCCCAAGGTCCAAAAAAACTTCAACCTAGCCTCAAAATGATTCTTCTTGTTGATAAATCCAAAGGCATGACTTCCCACGATGTAGTAAATCAAATTCGAAAAATAACAGGTGAGCGTCGCGTTGGTCATGCAGGAACTCTTGATCCCAATGCAACTGGACTATTAATTGTTGCAGTAGGCCGAGTTGATACCAAAAAATTGGGAGAAATAACAAAATTTACTCAGAAAGAATACCTCGCGGAAATATTTTTAGGCGAAGAAAGAGATACCGACGACATCGAAGGAAAAATAACATTCAAAAATGATCAAATTATTCCAGCAATAAATAAAATTAACAAAGTAATTAAGAAATTTTCAGGTGAAATTGAACAAATTCCTCCATCATATTCTGCCATTAAACTAAAAGGATCAAAATCATATGAACTGGCGCGAGCAGGCAAAAAATCAGAACTAACTCCTAGAAAAGTAACTATCTTTAAATCTGAATTAATAGAATATGAATATCCTATTTTAAAAATAAAATTTACAGTTTCTTCAGGAACTTATATTCGCGCTCTGGCCCGCGATATGGGTCGCGCTCTTGGCTGTGGAGCTTATCTTAAAAATTTAAGAAGAACTAAAATAGGTGATTACGATATTAAAAAATCTTTGGCAATAGAACAGCTATTCCAATTGCAATCGCAAAAATTGCAGAAATTAAAACAGCAGCAGCAGAAACATCCTTAGCAATTTTTGCTTTCTCATGAAATTCAGGTGAAACTATATCGACAATCGCCTCAATTGCTGTATTAAAAAGCTCCATTGTAAGAACAAAAGCCCCAGTTATAAGAAGAGAAAACCATTCAAAACTGGTAAGGTTTAAAAAAAGACTAATAAACAAAACTGAAAGTAGGATAGACAAATGAATTCTAAAATTTGGTTCTTTCTTTATAGCAATTTTAACTCCTTCAATTGCGAATCTAAAACTGCCTGTTAAATTTACATTTCTGCTCATAAGTATAGTTTACTACAGATTTCTTACTATAAATCAATATGCTAAAGTAAGGAAAATGACAAAATTTGCTGCCTTTTCAGTTAGTTTGTTTGCTTTTCTGCTTGTGACGGTTGCTCTCTTACAAAAAACCAAAGTAAATAATCTCCATACAGCCTGCATGCCACAAAATTTTGCAGGTAATTATGATTCATCTAAAAACTTAGCTTTATATCAAGGCTATAACATCAAAATTCCAAAACTTTCAGATTTTGCCCAAAACAAAGAAGACACTCAAGTATTGGCAGATGTATCACCTTCAGAAAAATGGATAGAAATTTCCCTTTCAGATCAAAAATTAAGAGCCTGGAATGGTCAAAATCTCTATCTCGAAGAAAAAATCTCAACAGGGGGCGCAAACTCTCCAACTCCAAAAGGTGAATTCCATATCTGGTCTAAACTTGCCTATTCTGAAATTAAAGGCGGAATTGGATCAGGTTCATATGATCTTCCCAATGTACCATTTGCAATGTTTTTTGAAGGAGGCGGAATTCCTTCTTGGAAAGGATATGCCATAAACGGATCTTACTGGCTAAAGGAATTTGGGCTTGCGCAGGGAAATGGCTGCGTAAATATTCCAGTTTCTGTCGCACAAAAACTTTTTTATTGGGCAAACCCAAGTCTTTCACAAGGCCAAACATTTGTTAGAGCATCGGTTGATAACCCCGGAACTCGAGTAATAATCCGCGATTAATTCTTGACATTATAGCACTCATTTTGATAGACTGCTAAATATTAGCGATATGTCAAACGAAACAGAAATAACAAGAACAGTTCCTATCATTGCAGTTCGAGGTTCCGTTATTTTTCCTCATTCTGATTCTATTTTGAGCTTTGGTAGACAGAAATCAGTCGCGGCAGTAAACGCTGCTTTCCAAGAAGATCGAGTTGTTGCAATTTTTGCTCAAAGAGATTCAAACAAATCCGAGCCCACTCTCGACGATCTTTATCCAATTGGAACAATTGCAACAATTACTCAAATGATGGCAACAGAAGGCGAAGTCCATGCAATGGTAAGAGGCCAAAAAAGAATAGTTCTAATAGAACACTTAAGAGAAGAGCCATATCTAATAGGAAAAGTCAAAGAAATTGAAGAAGTTGATTCAGAAGATGAAGAAGTTAAAGCTTTATCAAACAAATTAACAGAACTTTTCAAAAAAGCAATAAATTTAGGAAAATCAGCTGAAATTACAACTGTCATGAAGATAGTTTCAGGTGAAGCAAACACTTTGGAGCTCGTCGACTCAATTGCTTCAACATTAAACATAAAAACAGAAGAAAAACAAGCTCTTTTGTCAACCACTTCAGTAAAAGAAAGGCTAGATAAAGTAATAGACCATCTAAATCGAGAAGTAAATCTTTTAGATCTCGAACGTATGATCTCAGTCAAAACTCAAAAAAGATTTGAAGAACAAATGAAAAAAGCAATGCTTCGTGAGAAAAAACGAACAATCGAAGCAGAGCTTGGTGAAAATGAAGATAGCTCTCTTTCAGATGATGAAATATCAGAATATAAGAAAAAAATTAAAGCTGCCTTAATGCCAAAAAGTGTCAAAGATAAAGCAAAAAAAGAATTGAAACGTTTAAGCCAAATGTCTCCCCATAATCCAGAAGGTGGATATATCAGAAACTATCTTGATTGGTTAGTCGATATGCCATGGAGCAAAGTTAGCCCTAATAATGTTTCCATCAAAAACGCAGAAAAAGTATTAGAACATGACCATTACGGTATAGAAAAAGCAAAAGAAAGAATTCTAGAATTTTTAGCAGTAATGAAACTAAAAAAGAAAGGAAATAGCGAGTCTCAGCCAACAATTCTATGTTTTATTGGCCCTCCAGGGGTTGGTAAAACTTCAATTGGAAAATCAATTGCAAGATCATTGGGTCGTAAATTTGTAAGAGTCTCCTTAGGTGGAATTCGTGATGAGGCAGAAATTCGAGGACATAGAAGAACTTATGTTGGAGCTCTTCCTGGTCGGATTATCCAAGGAATTAAAAATGCTGGCACTAAAAATCCTGTCTTTATGCTTGACGAAATCGACAAACTTGGGTCAGACTTTAGAGGAGATCCATCATCAGCCCTTTTAGAAGCCCTAGATCCAGAACAAAACAAAGAATTTTCAGATCATTATCTCGAAGTACCGTTTGATTTATCTGAAGTTATGTTTATCGCAACAGGAAACGTTTTGGAAGATATTCCTCATGCCTTAAGAGATAGAATGGAAGTTATAAAGTTTGCAGGCTACACTCAAGATGAAAAATTCCATATAGGACGCGAATTTCTTTGGAAAAAACAGCTTAAACTTCACGGAATTGAAAATAAAAAAATAAAATTAACAGATAAATCAACAAAAGAAATTATAGATAAATACACTCGTGAAGCTGGAGTAAGAAACCTGGAAAGAGCTTTTGCAAGTATAAATAGAAAAATAGCTCGCTTAATTGCAGAAAATAAAAAATTCCCTAAAGAAATTAAAGTTAGTGACGTTCGAAAATTCTTAGGACCAAGAAAATTCAGTTCTTTAATTGCAGAGAAAAAAGATGAAGTTGGAATGGTTACAGGCCTTTCCGTAACTGGAGCTGGAGGAGAAATTCTTTTTATAGAAGTTGCTCTCATGCCAGGAAAAGGAAAGCTTACTTTAACAGGCCAGCTAGGTGATGTTATGAAAGAGTCCGCAAAAGCTGCCTTCACTTGGGCAAAGTCTCATTGGCAAGAGCTCGGCATAGATAAAGATTTTGCCTATAAAACTGATGTCCATATCCATGTTCCAGAAGGAGCAGTTCCAAAAGACGGCCCTTCAGCTGGAGTTGCCATGACTGTTGCCTTAGTTTCAGCCATAACCGGAATTCCTGTTAAAAAAGATGTAGGAATGACAGGCGAGGTAACTCTAAGAGGAAAAGTTTGGGAAATAGGGGGAGTTAAAGAAAAAGTAATAGCTGGAGCTCTAGCCGGATTAAAAACAATAATTTTGCCAAAAGATAACAAAAAAGATTTAGAAGAAGTGCCAAATGAAGTTAAAAAACAAGTTAAATTTGTATTCGCAACAAAAGTTACCGATGCTCTTTCAGAAGCATTGACTGTCTGGCCTCCTAAAATTAAGCTTCAAGAGCGAAAACGCAAAATTGAAAACCCCGAATATTTAGCCGCAAATTAATCTTCTCGGGCAAAATCGCAGCTTTTTTCAAAACTTTGATCTCACCCGAGACTAACTAACCTATTTACTTGCTTCAGAAGCGCCGATCATGCCCTGCAAAAGTTCAGGCATGTACCAGATCTGCTGATCGGTCGCAACCTCGCCATTCGTGAGAAAAACTTTGCCGCTCTGATAGTTCAGAGGACCAGTGAACAGGTTGACCTTACCATTACCCATATCATTAACAAAACCTACCAAAGTGACCTTCTGGTCAGCCGTCAGGGCCGGACCGTAGGCAAAACCCACATTGGACTCATCGGGATCATTGATATTCGACCATTTAGGTCCGTTCCAATCCCAGTTAGAGTGCCAAACGCCAGCTCTAAACTCCGCAATAGCCTTAACATAGGCAGGTCCCCAGTTAAAGTACGGTACTCCCAGGCACGCACCAGCTCCTAGATCACAGGCTCCTTGATAGTCATACGGCACAGCGAAAATTTTCTCGCCCCTGTCGACACGCTGCTTGGTGACAACTATCGCTTCAGGTGTGTCGATACCTGACATGACTACATCAGTGCCATTGTCAAAAAAGCCGTTAGCAACTTCAGTCGGGTTCAAGGTGACTCCTGGAATGTTGAACCAGAAGCCAATCCATTTTACTTCGAACCGAAGAGAGTTGGGATCACCCCCTCTGTACTTTTGAAAACAGTAGCGTACGCCAAGGTAAGCAGCTGAAGCCAACCGTCGTGTTTCATCGTTGACGAGAGGTCCAAGATAGCCAATTTTATTGGTCTTGGTTGCCAATGCGGCAGCGCATCCACCAACCATCTTCATATATTCCATGCGGCCCATGAAATTCCCGAGATTCTTAGGCACATCGCCTTTCAGGACAGCATCACCAGAAACGTTGATGAACGTGATATCTGGATATTTTTTTGCAACGACCGTTGTATCAGCCTGGAAAGCATCAGAGGTGGTGATGATCAGTTTAGCTCCTTCTGTCACCATGTCTTGGACCACCTGATCTAGGGTAGTATTAGGTCGGTCTGCCGAATTGAGTTTATCCAAGGTGACATTCTTCACGCCAGGAATCTTGCTTTCAGCATAGAGAACTGCACGAAAATGTGCTTCGCTCCACCCTTTGTCTTCCTGTGGCCCAACCAAAATAATCCCAACTGTGGTTGTCTTTGAGCTGTCTGAGTATTCCACCCAACGTTTCAAAGTCGCAAGAAAGACCTTGGCTGCATTATCAGCGGCAAGTTGGAAAAACGTCCCTATCTCATTTGCTCCTGGCCCTCCGCCTGCTAGATCCGAAAGAGACCTGAAGATGAGAAATGGAACCTGGTTAACATAGGCAACATGCGCAACAGCACTGGATTCCATATCCAAGCTATCAGCTTGCCATGTTTTCCATGCCCACTCTCTAAAAGCTGCGTTGTCAACGAATGTCTGTCCCGCAACTCCATTTCCGCCGACTTTTACAATAGGCTTACTTTGAAGGCACGTTTTCTTCTGTCCACGTTCAACACAATCAGCCAGTGTAACATCAGCAGTAGCTGCCTTTGCAACAGCAAGCATCTGTGGATCAGTCTGGAACCAGTAAATGCTCTCACTTGTATCTACAGGAACGCGACTGCTCGTTACTGAAATAGGTTGTGGAAACATGAAATTGAAATTTGGAAGAGTTGCGTCTACGCCCGAGTAATTTCCAGGCGTGTCCTCGCGGGCAAAATGCATCTCCTGATACTGCGCCCATTGCGATGGTATAACAACATCACCGATGTTTAAATTCGGATTCACACCTCCTGCGATTCCTGAAAAGAAAATCCGTTCGATGTTGAAAAGATCCAGAGCAACTTGCGTTGTCATCGCGGCATTCACCATAGATACACCTGAAAGGTAAGCCACAACAGGCTTCCCATACAGCGTACCTTTAGTAAACGTTCTACCGTTAACAACAACTGCACATTCTACTCGAACCTCCTTCAACCAGAGAGTAAGCTCCGATCCAAAGGCCGACTCCAGTGCAATGCGTTGCACTTTGTCGGGTTGGCAAGCTGTTTGGCCTGCTGCCTGTGACGTGGTCACAAGTCCCAACATTACTACAACAACCACAAAAAGTGAAAACCATCTACGAGCCATACAAACCTCCATACTGCCGTTTATCCAACCATTGGATATTTGCTAGACAGCAGTATTTTGGGTATAAAACCTTACGCCCAAAAGACTGCTGTCTAAAGGTACTTTATTTGTTAAAGAGCACAAAAAAACTCGCAGATAATGCGAGTTAAATAAATCCAATTATTTGGCAATTGATCTTTAAATTCATATATTTTTCTCTAAGATCTAAAAGAGATTATAGATGTTACCTACAGGATAAAAACTAAAAACAATTATGTCAACTCCTAAAAATAGGAAGCTCACCTAAATACGTCAAATTTTTGATTTCATCAAACTGTTCTCCTTGCTTTAAAGCAGCAAAATAGGTAATAACTTTTGCATCAAGTTTTTTCATCAAATACGCAATCATGCGCATTGTAACTCCGGTCGAGATTACATCATCAATTACAACTATTTTTTTATTTTTAAGAAGCTTTGAGTCAGACCCATTAAGTACAAGTGGTTTGATATGTTTTGGAAAATGAGAAAGAGGCTCAAGTTTAACTGGCGAAATCATATAAGGTTTAATACTTTTGCGGCATATAACAAATCTTTTATGACCCAATCTTTTAGCAACTCCATGTATTAGTGGTAACACTTTTACTTCAGGGCCAACCAGATAATCAAACTTAATTTTCTTAAGTCTTTTTGCAATTTCATCTGCAAGGCAATCGGTGAGTTCTACGTCTCCCAAAATTGAGAAACTAGCAATTCTAGTATTCTTCCCAACACGAATAAGAGGAAGCTTTCTACTTAAACCACATATTTTTAGATCAAAATATTCCACTTTTTGATATAATATAAAAAATTTGGCCCCATCGTCTAGTGGTCTAGGACGCCAGGTTCTCATCCTGGTAACCTGGGTTCGACTCCCAGTGGGGTCACCAATCGTTCCTTTGAATTTTCAGCTTCACTGTTTAAGTCGAATATAGGTGTTAATTTGGGTGTTCCACTAACTAGTTCGGCATAAGTCGGCGTTCTCTCAAAAGTTAACTCAAAAAGTTGTTGCTGTCGAAACATGTCAGGCTCGTTTATTAGCAATTCCGAAGGGTGTTCCACTAAATGCCTTGCATATTTAAGCTTAGTTTTTATATCTTGTTCGCTTTCTTCCTTTTTATCCCTAATTGACCTGGACTCTTGAATCTTATGCTCTAGTTCCTCAATTTTTTCTTCGACTTTCGAAATAGCTATTTTATTACTTAAAAACCTCAAGCTGTCAGCAAGTTCGCTTTGTTGAGCTAAAAGTTTAGCCACAGTCTCGCTTGCAACCTCACTTTCCTTTATAGACCCCGTTCGTTTTTCTTTCCACTTTTCGATAAATACATATTCAAACAACCTTAAAAATGAATCATCCAGTTTAAGATTTATGATGAAGTCCTCCATCACCTTGTGAACTTCGGACCTCTTTACTCTCCAACTTTCATGACCTCTATCGCAATGATATGCAGGCCGAGGAATTCCGTTCTTTCCAGTCGATGCACTTGCCTTAGGAGTCTTATAACACATGGGGCATAAAATCATCTTTTTGTATGGGTAATAAGGGTTATCTTTCAATCTGATCTGTTTCTTTCGATTGTATTCGATTGAAGCTTCACTGTTTTTAATCTCAAGGTAGACTTTCCCTCTATTTGCCTTATTAAAAGTCTCGATTGAAACCAATCCCTTAAATTTAGCTAAGACAGGTATATGTTTAGTCCACTTTTCACAGATAACACCTGCATATATTGGTCGAGAAATGTAACTTTGAAACTGTTTTACAGTTAAAGGGACTCCTCCTATTTTACCTATCGGCTTTTTGGTCTTTGGATCTCGACGGATTCTCATACGAGAAATAAAACCTAGCTGATTTATTCGCTTAACAATTTGTTTGTCATCAAAAACTCCTTTTTCTCTCAGTTCAAACATTTTAATAATAAAGAAACCTTCTTTGTTATGTTCTTCGAGTACATTTCTTTTGCCATCAGTTTCTGTCTCGATTTTTATATTTTGAAAACCATAGGGTGCACTGCGATTCCAGTATCCTCTTCTTGTATATGAGATTTCTTTGCTGATCATTCGGGTCAAAATCGTTCGTACTTCCTCTTTTGAGGATTCAGCCTTCCTAAGTTCTTCAGCTTCTGATGGTGAATAAACGCTCCATGAGTACTCCATGCCCAAGTCTTCTAGTGTGTTCCTTTCTTTTTTGACAGTTTCTTCAATATCTTGAATTTCGATATTGTTTTCTTTTAGTAAATCCTTTAAGCGAGCATAATCTTTCGCCCCTCCACGAGTAAAACGAGATATATCCTTAAAAAGCAAAACATCTATGTTGTTCTGGGGGTTGATACAGTAATCTAAAACCTCTTCGAAAAATACTCTTTCTTTTATTCGACCACTTTCGACTAATGGGAACACTTTTACTCTTTCCCATCCGTTCTTCTCTATGACACGACTACAGTCATCAACCTGACCGTCGACAGAATCTCCATATGTAACTTGCTTTGTTCCTGAAGCTCTCGCTAAGACTACAGCTCTTTTATGCTCTCTGGGTATGTTCATTTTGCTCTTTCATTTTACTCAAAATCTGGGAGTCTTCAACTTTTTCGAGCACAAAATCAGCTAGAAAGGATATTTTCTGAATTACTTGTTCGACTTCGGAGTCAGTTAATCCCTTCGATACCTTTCCTAATAATTTTCTTGCCTGTTTGATTGTCATGGTGACTCTGTTTTTAGGGCATAAAAAAAGCCCTCAGCCCATTCACATGGACTTAAGGACTACATATGAGTCACCACAAACTTTCAGGTTTTACGACGGAAAGTATCGTCTATTTAACTGTCCATTCGATCATATCATCTTTTGTGTAAGGTAGCCAGTAATCTCGAGGTGTTTTGTTTAACAAGTATTTAGTAAGAAGTTTTAATTTGTTGCCTACAAAAACGAACCTACTTACATGTTCGCATTGTCTGTGTCCACATTTTGCAGATATGAAAATCCCATGTTCGCAAGTAATCTGGTCTTTGGAAAATACAAATCCACATTTGGCACAATGAAGATTTTCTGACTGCAAAAACTTGTCTAGCCTAACTTCAATATCTGAAGTTTCTTCAAATCCATTTATAATGGTAACCATGCTCAAATTATAACTCAAGAAGATCTTCCTTAAGGCAAGCTTTCACAGGCAATCCCATTTCCGACACCTTTTGCGCTGTCAAGCCGCATGGGATCATTTGTTGCGCTGAATCCACAACATTGAAAGAAGCTTTGTGCTTCTGCATGAGTTGAGAAGTCGGAGCAATCTTTGTCGGGACCTGAACAAGAGTATTTACAGCTTCTGCCACCGTTTGTCGGAGCTGTCGGAGTCGATTGAGTAGTTTGCGATCGACATGCACTCCAAAGACCTTTATTGGCGCTTCTAGCAGCGTTTTGGGCCTCGAGAAATTGATTTTGATACTTCACATCGGGAGGGTAAGTATAAGAATTGGCGTAGCCTTCACGAACTAAAGAATCATTTACGAAAGTGTCTCCGACATATACATAGCGGGGCAATCGACCATACCGATCTGTCTCCGACACATCTTTTTCGAATCTTACCCCTTTGCCTTCGACCAATTGCCGATTTCGAGCTGTAGCCTCGCTTGCAAAGCATTCATTTTGAGTGAGCTCGGGAGTATCAATTCCGATATACCGCACACGCCTTCCATCGGAAAGCTCAATTGTGTCTCCGTCTATTACTCTTGAAACAGTAAAGACTTCCTGTTTGTCGGAACCTCCGACGCCGATGTTTTCTCCGACAGTTGTTGTCGGAGTTTGTGTCGGCAAAATCTCCGACTTAATGTCGGAAGTCGGAGGAGTATTATTGTCGGCAACTTTTGTCGGGAGGGTTGCTCCAAATCCAAAAAAAGATAAAACAAGCAAACCAATAAATCCAATTGTTAATTGTTTTCGGCTCAGATGTCTCTTCAATAGCCTTGAAAACAAACTTGGTTTAGCAATTCCCATAAGCAAGCCAATTGGAGAAAGCAAAAAAAGTGTTAGAAATAGGCCGTTCATACTAGGCTGAATTATACCAGAAATGATGACAAGGAGTCGGAGGTAAAAGAGACAGGGAGTCACTACCATAAAAAGTAATGGGAAAACCTATTACTCATAAACATATATTAGAAAAATTTGGCCGAAAGGTCCAACAAACTCGCAAGAGCAAAGGAGTTACCCAAGACGCATTGGCAGCTAGTATTTCTATGGACCGAACATATATTGGATTGATAGAACGAGGAGAAAGGAATCCGACAATAAGGACACTTTATAAGATCTCTAAATCATTAAAGGTAGAGGCGAAGGAGTTACTTCCCTTTTAAGCTTCGTTTGGAACTATATAATTTATCTGCGGAACTTCATTGATTCCCCCAAAATCTTTATGTTTTGTTTGTGCAACTTCGGTTCGAGTTACAAAGAACGGCTGAGAGGAACGATGCTTTGTTGCTACCAGTGTGATTATTCTTACCTCTTCCTTTGAGAGAACATAGTTTGGATTTTGAATCAATTTTGCGTGAGTATTGGCTATCACTTTATATGCAATATTATTAGCAAGCTCTCCTACAAGTCCTTGAAAGTAGTCTATTTTGTCCGAAAACCAATCTTTTTGAGCATACTTTTCGTACATAGATGTTCGATGTCCATTTAACCCTGCCCTCTCTATCGCACTATTTAAGCTATAACCCTGCATTAAAAAAGGCCTCATCTCATCAAGCCACCTTTGGTATTCTTCATCTGTAACTTTAGGGCGGCCCATATAAGACATATCGTAAGTTTACGATGTGGTATCATCTAGCGGAAATGGCAAACTTGCAAGATTATCAACTATTTTATGCTCTCGCCAACGGAAGGGCTATAGATACCGCTACTTTAATTGAAGAGTATGAACAAATTAAGCCACTTGAAGGGGATGCCTTCTTTGAAAAATATGGTTTAGGAAACATTAACGGTATAACTCTTTATCCTTATGAAAGGTTAAAAGGATACGAGATAGTTTTAGATGTTCTGGAAAGCCATAATCCTACTCATTTTAGAGAAATACATAAAGGTACACCATATTACTTCATGGCTTGGCTGTCGATTCAAATGGAAGATTATGAGAAGGGAGTCTTTTACATTGATACTTCAATAAGCGAAGATTTGAGATTGCTTGGTTCTGCCTGGGACATTAACGCTTCTGAGCCTACGCCAGGAATTAAATTTACTTTGCTTATTGATGCAAACATTCAAGTGGCTTCAGACGCCGCAATTAAACTTGAGACATTGGTTAGCCAAGAGTTAATGGCTTTTAGTAGTGCTGCACAGGTGAGTTTAAGCAAGGATCTCTTTATCCAAAAATTTATTAAAGATTCTGGGCTCTTTAGAAATGGTACTTTCAGGACGATCGTCACAAGCTTGTATAGTTATATTTTGGAGTTTCAGTCAAGACGAACACAGTTAAAAATAAGAAGCTCAGAAGAAGGCTCTATCGAACCATTTTTGACTCATTTATTCAAAGGATGTGTCATCCTTGAGTCCTTGCTCAAGCTAAAAGCTCCTGGAGATACTGCTCAAACATTGGATCCTGCTATCAGAGCTCATAACGCCACTTTAGGAATTGACTTAGACACTTTTCCGAGAAAAACATCTTTTGAACAAGTAATAAACAATATGGTCAACTTGAAGGCACAAAACGCTGATTATAAGAATGTTTGTTTTGCCACAGCTTAT
Source organism: Candidatus Woesebacteria bacterium (assembly GCA_016432525.1). Lineage (GTDB taxonomy): Bacteria > Patescibacteriota > Microgenomatia > UBA8517 > UBA8517. The sequence goes on from CP066693.1 coordinate 386,061, forward strand.
GGGATGAGAAACACAACTGGGCATCAGCTTGCTTGGCCAGATGTATTTAGAACAGCACCTGAAACATATGAACAAGCATACGAATCAATACTCGGGGCAATTTTTTGGTCAATTTACAAACTTTGGGTAGAGTAAAATTTTACATATGTTCAAGAACATTTTTCCTTCAATCGAAACAGCCTTAGAGATGGAACCAGAAGAACTTGCCCCTTTTGTACTGCGACATTGCAAAAGTTAGAACGCATAAATAGGTACAACTACACTTTAAGTTCAGGTTCGGACATTAGAGATTATGCAGGAGATCATTTAAGTGAATTTCAAAAGAGATTAACGGAAGCATTTATTTGGCTTGAAAGAGAAATGTTTATTGCTCCTAAGCCAGATGAGACAGGAGAATGGCGATATATCACGAGAAGAGGAGAGAGAGTATTACAAAGTGAAGACTTTGCCTCATATGCGAAGGAGTCTCTCTTGCAATCTGACCAATTACATCCTGTTTTAGTTAGAAAAGTAAAACAGCTCTTTTTGCGAGGTGATTACGATACTGCAATTTTTCAGGCCTTTAAGGCAGTCGAAGTAGCAGTTAGGAAGGCGGGAAAATACGAGAAAAGTGATATTGGAGTTCCTCTGATGAGAAAGGCTTTTAACCCCAATACAGGTACTCTTACAAATAGCCACTCTGAGTCTTCGGAGAAAGAAGCAATGAGTAATCTATTCGCAGGGGCAATAGGATTATTCAAAAACCCTGCGAGCCATAGAGATATTGAAGGGATAACTCCCGAAGAAGCGAGTGATTATATCAGGGTTGCTAACTGTTTAATAAAAATGGTCGATTCTGAGAAGTAACAATTGAGCGCTTTTAACAGTCACAGGATTAAAATCGCGTGCAATTTCTTCTAAAATGTCTGAGCCAGTGTTATAATTCGCACTACTATCTCGTTATTACGAAAAGGAGGTTGAAAATGTCTCTATTTGTATGTCCTGTTTGTCCATGGAGAGGCAGAGATCATAAGTACCGTCATGCTAAAGCTGGCGAGACAACTATCAGATTCGACGATGGCCATATTTGGACTTTTCCGAATTTGATCTTACATTACATTCATGACCATAAATGGCTACCGCCAGAAAATTTTGTGAAAGATGTAATGGAAGGACACCTCTCTTTCTCGCCTTTTGGCAATCAAGAGGTGGTTCCTCAGAGAGTTGGATACCTAGCTGAAAGTGACTTTGTACAAGGAGAGATACCAAAGGGTCTTGTCGACAGACTTCAGAATCTGATTGAACAAGTAAGCCAACACGACGATGATCTCAGGTATTACGGTCCAGGCGAAAAATAATTCATATAAACCCGATGCAATTTCTCGTTCATCGGGTTTTTCTTTAAGAAATGCTAAAATATACTCTGTTATGAAAGTATATTTCTCACCAAAATATTACAAAGGTGTCACTCATTTGGATAGCACAGGCAAGAAAGAATACATGATAGATTCTATTGCCAAGCCATTGTGGGTTTCGGAAAAGGCACAAGAAATTGAAGGAATCGATCTTGTTGAACCCAGTCAGATTTCGCGCGAAGATATACTCTCCGTTCATACAGAAGATTATGTAAAATCGATAGAAACCTCAGTACCCATCGATCTAGCTTCCTCATCGGGACTTAGGTGGGTACCTTCCTTATATGAAGCGACTCTCTATTCAGTAAGTGGCTTGTATAGAGCTATTCAGACGGCCCGAAAAGAATATGTTTCAGGCACTTTGTCCACAAATTTTCATCATGCAAAAAAGGGAAAGGGATCTGGTTTCTGCGTCTTCAATGGAGTGGCGATTTCAGTTCTCAAGGCATTAAGAGAATTAGATTTTGAGAGAATTTTGATAGTAGATTGCGATTTCCATTACGGGGATGGGAGCGCTGAAACACTGAAACAAACGATTGGCGCTTATATATATGACATTTATGGAGGGTTTCATCAGGCAAATAACGAAGTCACAGAAGCGAAAAATATTACTAATGAGAAAGTATCTTCAGTCGAAGAATATGATTTAGCGCTTGAGAGAATGTTTACCTTCTCAAATAATTACAAGCCAGATTTAGTTATTTATGATGCGGGAATGGATTTTTATGAAGGCGATCGAATTGGTGGGATTAGAGGTATAGATAAAGATTTCTTATATAGAAGGGATTCGTTGATATTTAACTTCTTTCTAAAAAATAATATCCCAGTCGCTTTTATGTTAGGCGGAGGCTATGTGCCTTATAAAGATGAAGATGGAAATATGCTATCTGAAGAAGAAATTAACAAAAAAAGAGAAGAATTAACAGAATTGTACTTAAATACCCTAAAAATTGCTTCTCAGACCGTAGATTTAACAGTGTAGTGCCCACGGTCTGAGAAAGTTATATTCTAGCTTGCTTTTACAAGCATTGCTTTGCGCAAGATCGTATTGGCCAGATAGAAACGATGTTCAATTCTCGGCGCATTACGCTTCAATAGCCTTTTCCTTACAACAAGTGCTTCATCAACCATGCTTAGATTCATTAACCCAGACATCTTGAGCTCAGTTGAGAGCATTTGACTAGGTGTTAAGGAATCTACCTTTATAGAGGCTATCAAGGCTTCTATTGCAGTGTCGACATCATACACAAGCACTTCTTCGGTTGTTATCTCTCCTGTTTCGGATACATTGTGCTTATTTCGGCAAGGAATTGCTAAGCATACGATGTTAGAGTAGCCTGCAAAAATCGAAATTGCGGTTGCATCAGATGTTCCTGAACTTACAGTATATTGAAACTTTCGTTCAGTTGCGTTTAATGCGTTCAGCATGATAGCTTCTGCCCGATTGATTTCAGATCCAGATAACTGCCCAAACACAACACTTGTGTCATTAACTTTGAGTAGGACTCCGTCCGTATAAGTCGGGTCAACCAAGTTAAGTTGACTAAAAGTGAGATTTGGCATCATCTCCATTGCTTCAAGTACCACAAAGATAGTTTGATTATCAAAATCAAGATCAATCTCGGGGATACCTTTTTGAGCCATCTGCCTCATCATAGAAAGCTGATAGACTTCTTCAACAGAATTTAGGATCAAAGTCACATCGATTTCAGCTTGATTAGCTACAAGTCGTTCTAAAGCTTGTAGAGCAACAATTGTCGGAATGTGGTTATCCGCACTTCGCATTGATATTGCTTCTTGCGTAATTCTCGTTTCAATATCCCATATACCGACACTTTCGCTTGGCAAAGAATCAAAGTTTACCAACTGCAAATTTGATCCTTTAACCTCGCAACTAGATGCTTGGATCAATTCTCCTACGGGAGAATAGACTTGAACAGGATGTTGACCTTGTTTAATGTGGCTAATTCCTCGTACGCCGACTCCTCCTAGACTGCCGACGGGGTGTCCTTGTCCATTTTTGTCAAAGACTATTGCAGGGTGATCTAGATGGCTTACCCATACAAATTTTGTATCCGCCTTTGAATGTCTAACTCGCAGGTATACCCCATAGGGATCCGAATGGATTTTGACTAAGTAGCTTTTTCCGATACTTAACCCAAGCTGTCTTAGCAGATTCAATACGGCACTTTCAATGCTGATTGTATGGAAAGGCGAGTTTGGAATTGCATCGAGCAATTGAACTAGTTCTGTAATGTGCATGCTCTTGCCCTTTCTTTGACTTCCGTCTATAAAATGGTAGAATTCAAAAGCCTATAATTTTAGCACATTGGAGGTTGAAAATGAATCTCGGTCTTGTTTCGACCCGCTGGGACGACGAGGTGATGCAAATCTTAAGAGCTGAATTCTACGGAAAATACACAGAAGAAGAGTTTCTTGAAATGATGAGGAAAGATATGGAAAACGACTCGCAGTCGTTGATCAACTCCTCTGAAATTCAAAGAGCTACCGATGTATTTTTCGTTCGGGAAGAAGAAATTGTGGTTGCCATCCTGATGCTCAAGTATTACAAATGGGCATTACTAGGTCCGCAACTCTTCTTTGAGGTGCTGTCCGACAGTCAAATAACAACGGCAATTGCATTAAAGCCGTTCAATCAGCTTGTGGTTTCTGATGGGCTACATGCTGGCGAACTGGCATATTTTTGGGTAAATCCAACAAGAGAGGTGAGGGTATAGGTAGAAATCTGTTTGAATATACAGCAGATGAGTTTAGGCGTTTGCTCCAAGCAAATGATCTAGCTTTTACTCTATCTCTCGGCAACAAATCTCATTTGCACGCAGGACGAGATCTCAAAACCCTCCTACTTGGCCACGAAAGGCAAGTAAACGGCGTCGACGAGCAAACGGGTAAAATACGAGTCATGAGTACTCCGCTAGCGTTATCTATTGTGGAGAACCAACTTGGTTTTCCTACAAGCGAGATTTCGTCTAGTCAAGGGTCTATCGCAACTGAAGTGTTAGCTAAGAAATTTGGCATGACCTTTCGAGGATATTCTCGTAATCTTAGCTTATTGTTTGCAACGACCATCGGTAATCTTTCGTAGACGAAAGGCAGTAAAGATCATCTGGTTTTTACTGCCAATTTTATTTTTGCTACCGTTTTTATTTACCATGTTCTAGTACTTATGTGGTATATCTACTATGCGTAAATAGGCTCAAGATCAGGTTGAATATTGAAGTTCTCAAAAACTTCAAAAACTCGATTGAGATAGTTATCAAAGGTGTTCCATTCCTGGTATAATAGGTTCACTACTATCAATAAATAAACCCACTTATTTTTTTTGGACTGAATAAGTGGGTATAGTTTAGCTAAAATTCATATCTTACGTTTACGCCGATTTGTGCTTCGAGCCAAATACCGTAACCCCTCGCCTTCTTCTCTACCTCTTCCCGAGAATCAAAAAGCCTGCTTTTAGTTTTTACATCGTTAATATCAAAAAGGAAGAAAGCGGCTACCTTTGTGGCTATGTTCGGTGTGACTTTAAAATACCATTTTTGTCCTTCTCTATAAACCTTAATATCAACGCTTACCATTGATTTTCTCTCCTTCTTTGAATCTTCAAACGTAAAGTGCAACTGAATTGTAAGCCTAAAAATATATAGAGTCAAAGCAAACTCACTTTTTTCATACCAATTTGATATAATATCTTCTGTCAATGAATATTGAATCCATAATTCAAACAGTAGGACTGCTCGGAATTTTCATCATAATTTTTGCTGAATCAGGACTTTTTGTAGGTTTTTTCCTTCCTGGCGATAGTGTTTTGTTTACCGCAGGCTTTCTGGCCTCGCAAGGAATTCTTTCTCTTCCCGCATTAATCATAATTTGCTTTATTGCAGCAGTTGCAGGAGATTCAACTGGCTATACATTTGGTCGAAAGGTTGGTAAAAAAATATTTAACAAAGAAGATTCAATACTTTTCCACAAGGATCATATAAGAAAAGCTCAAGAGTTTTATAAAAAAAATGGACCCAAAGCCATAGTTATCGCTCGTTTTATTCCCGTAGTTAGAACATTTGCTCCAATTGTTGCAGGAGTAGGTGAAATGGAGTATAGAACTTTTATAACTTACAATATTTTAGGCGGACTTCTATGGGCAACAGGCCTTAATCTCGCGGGTTTTTTCCTTGGCAAAACCATTCCAAATGTAGATAAATATCTTTTCCCGATTATAATTTTAATAATTATTATTTCAATTGCTCCAAACGTAATTCATGTAGCAAAGGATGAAGAAATGAAAAAATCAATTGCAAGAGAAATTAAAAAATTCACCTCAAAAATTAATAAATAATGAGTCTAGCTGAAGCTAAAGCGTTAAACTTAGAAACCCTTACTCTTAGCCTTGAAACCTCTTCTTTACTAAACGCCTCAATTGACAAATTAAAGAATATTCCCGATCTAAGAAATGCGATAGTAGATGGATTTTTTGGTGGCGATCTCAGAACCATTAGATTTGAAATAAGGGGAGAAGTATATGAAGTTAATTATAAAAGAGTCCAAGAAAGTCAATTTCTATCAATTGCAAGAATTGCCAAACCCACTAAACCCACAGAAGAAAGAATATCAATGTTAATTTTACCCAACGTCTCTGGATTTCTTCATATCGAAGAAACAAGCGAGTCAGGTCAAGTAAAAGTAGTACAAAACTCTTCAAATTCTGCTACTGCTAAAGAGAGAATATTAGAATTTCTAGATAAAATTTAGATTAGTTATAGAAGTACTGGTCCACAAAATATCTGCGGAAGCCTAAGCCTAAAGAATCCAAAGTCAAAAGTTACAAAAGTTGTTTTGCATTGGAATGTAAATCTCGGGAAAGGTGGAAAGCTTGGAAATGGAAATCCAGATGGCTTTGGTGTCTGTGTAGGGGTGGCTGTTGGGCTAGCAGAAGGTGTCGCAGTGGGAGTCGCTGTAGGCGTTGAGGTAGGAGTAGCTGTTGGTGTTGCAGTAGGAGAAGCAGAAGCTGTTGGACTAGCAGAAGGTGAAGGTGTCGAAACAATAATTGATGAATTTCTTGGAGTAGATGTAGTCAATAATTCAAAATCTGTTGAATTATCCTCTGTATCTTGTCCATGCCCGCCTGTATCATCAATTTTTCTCTGAATACTACCACCAGCAATTGGAGAAGGAGCATCACTTGCTTCTTTATCAGTTGCTGTGCCCATCCCAACTTTATCTATCAGTGTTGTGCCTGCGTCACTATACAAAAGTACCGAATTGTTATCGGCAATAGTTCCACTGTTGGTTGATGAATAAACTTCATCTGTTATCACAGAGCCTGTATATCCAGTTGGGTGTGTCACCAAAAAATATCCATGGGAAGCAATAGTCCCACTCATACTCGCAACTAAATTTGAAGAACTAGAAGCACTTTCGCTTTCTCTTTTAAGTCTCCACCCCGACAAATCAACAGCACTATTAGTAGGATTATAAAGCTCTACAAATTCATCGTTTGCAGTGACTCCAGCAACTTGCACTTGTGATATAACAACATGACTAGCAGCAGCGCGAACAGAAGATTCAGCCTTAAAAATGAGTGCACCAAACACAAATAATCCTAAAAGCCAGGGCAAGTTAGCTTTCTTAAACATATAGCTATAATTCATACTAATAGGATAAAATATTCTAGGTCAATACCCAATTTTTGGAGGCTTATTACTTGACAATAAGCTGATCAAGGTATATACTTCTTTCTGTTATTGAAATAAATAACTTCCCATGAAATCTGTCTCCTTCCAAAATTTCCCAATCAAAAAAGGCATTTTTGCCTCTTGATTCGGAGGAGAAATAAGTTAATATTTCTCTCATTAAGAAGGGGAATTTTTTTTGAATAATAATATGAATAACAAACAAGTAGAACTAACTAAAGAAGGATTTGAAGCGCTTGAAAAAGAGCTTAGAGAACTCGTGGACATAAAAAGACCAAAGCTTGTTGATAGGCTTTCTTTTGCAAGTTCTCAAGGCGATCTTTCTGAAAATAGCGATTACACAAACGCCAAAGAAGAACTTGAGTTTCTTGATGGCAGAATTTCAGAAATTGAAGATGTCATTAAAAATGCTGTTATTGTTAAATCAAACGGCCACAAAAATAAAGTAGACGTTGGGACAAAAGTAACAGTAAAAGTTAATGGCTCTAAGTTTGCTTACAATATAGTAGGTGAATGGGAAGCCGATCCTATGGAAAAAAAGATTTCTCACACATCTCCATTAGGGCAATCCTTAGTTGGAAAAACAATTGGTGACAAAGTAGAAGTTGAAGCTCCAGCTGGCAAAATTCAGTATGAAATTCTAGCAATAGAATAAAGCAAATTAGCCTCAAAAATATCCCATAACTTGACAACAATCAAATTCTGTGATATATTTACTTATTCTGTAGTGTACAGAAAGGCCTCTTCTTAATAGATCCAATTTTGTCCTAACTTTAGAAGATGGATTGATCGTTATGACATGACCTAAATCCATGTTAGGGCTTTTTTTATGATATACTCGAGGCATGTCAACTCTAAGAAATCTTCGTCAGATTCGTTTAGAAAAACTTTCAAAACTTAAAAATTTGGGGATTAACCCTTACCCTTCTGAGTCAAAAAAAGAATTTCCTAATTCAGAAATTGTTAATAATTTTGAAAAATACGAAAGCAAAAATGTGAGCCTAACAGGCCGCATAATGTCTTGGCGTGAACATGGTAACGTGATTTTTGGCAAACTTGTGGATGAGTCCGGCAATATTCAGATCTTTATCCAAAAGAATGAGCTTAATTTAGAAACTAATTCAAAGGATCAATCAATTGGTTTTAGAGATTTGAAATTGCTAGATATTGGAGACTTTATAGAAGTTGAAGGAAAAGTCTCCAAAACTACTCGTGGTGAAATATCAATTATTCCCCTAAAAGTGAGGCTTTTAACAAAATCGTTGCGTCCTCTTCCAGAAAAATGGGAAGGAATTAAAGATCCTGAAATTATTTTTAGAAAAAGATATCTTGACCTGACCATGAATGAAGAAAGACGCAAAATTTTCAAACGAAAGTCTCACTTTTGGGAAATAAGCCGCGAATTTATGGCAAAATTTGGCTTTTTAGAAATTGAAACTCCAGTTTTAGAACACGTTACAGGTGGAGCTGATGCAAAACCGTTTGTAACCTACCATAATGCCTTAGATGAGAATTTTTATCTTCGTATTTCTACAGAGCTTTACCAAAAAAGGTTAATAGGCGGTGGTTTTGAAAAAATTTATACCTTGGGACCTAATTTCAGGAATGAAGGGATAGATGATGAACATCTTCAGGAATATTACCAGCTTGAATGGTATTGGGCTTATGCCGATTATCGCGATAATATGAAGTTGGTCCATGATTTATTTTTAGAAATCGCCCAAAAAGTATATGGAAAAACTAAATTTGAATCTCACTCTCACAAGTTCGATCTTGAAGATAAATGGGAGGAAATAGATTACTCAAATATTATAAAAGATAAGCTAAATATTGATATATTCACATCGACTGACGAAGAAATTTACTCAGTATTAGAAAAACATGGAATTGTGATTGAAAAAGGTGCTCATAAATCTCGATTAGTCGATAATCTCTGGAAAATCATTAGAAAAGATATCGCAGGACCCACGTTTCTAGTTAATGTTCCAAAGTTTATATCTCCATTAGCAAAACCAAAAAGCGATAACGAATTATTAACTGAAAGATTTCAAGTAATTATTGCAGGAACTGAGCTAGGAAATGGATATTCTGAGCTGAATGATCCGCAAGATCAATATCAAAGATTTATGGATCAACAAAGATCCCGAGAGCAAGGAGACGAGGAAGCTCAAATGATGGATATAGATTATGTTGAGATGCTTGAATATGGCATGCCTCCAGTTTCAGGCTACGGCCAAAGCGAAAGAGTTTTTTGGATTCTTGAAGGAGTTGGTGCCCGTGAAGCCACATTCTTCCCTCAAATGAAGAAAAAATACGATTTAACCTTAAAAGAAATCTATCCAGATTTCAAAACTTCTGAAGAAACAAAAAAGCCTCTCAAGAAAAAGAAATAAATTCATTTTCTCAAGAGGCATAATCCTCAACTATTAATTCAATTCGGAGACCAAGAAACTCTTGTTAACAACGCATCCCCTTTATCAACTTCTATGGGAATAGTGGTGGTGTCATCGTTTAAGACATCAATTAGTGTTATTCCAGAAGCATGTAAACACGCCACTGCAACCTCCTGGGAATTTGGTAGCCAACTAATAGACGTTATCAGGTTACAATTATTTGTATAATTCCTGACTTTCAGATCAGACATATCCAAAACAGACAAAGAGTCCTCGCTCGGATTGTAAACTAACTTTACCCCTCCTGGCGAGAGCCGGAAACCTTGTTCGAAAATGTTCAATACACCTTTGGTTAATTGTTTTGGCTCAATAACACCATCAGTGTCAAAAAGATAAATTCCTTCCTTGGTGTTATCTTTATTCGAAATATAAACCAATAGTTGTTTAGAATCAGGAGTCCATACAATATCCCAATCTGCATCAGTAAAAGGCGATACATTAGTTAAAAACAACAATCTGGAGTTGTTTATACCAACATTTCGGTTATCGCCTTGTAGGGGTTCGGTTCCTTTTTTCGTCAAATCAAATACGGTTATGAACAAATTATGTTCAAACTCATAATGAAGAATTGCTAGTTTTTTTCCGTCAGGCGAAATTATAGGACTCATATCAGCAACATTTCCTGACGAAGAAAGTATTTTTAAGGTTTTATCAGAAACGATGTCGTATTCATATACTCCAACATATCTCTGACCATATACCAACTTATCATCAGGAGACCAGCTCGGCTGAGTATAATTCTGAAAAGGATCATTAGATTCACTAATACCCTTTATCAAGTTCCCTTCTCTACTAAAAATCAAATATGTGTATGTTTTAGCAATTGGAATATAAACAAAAAACATATCTCCTTTATTTGACCATCCAATTCTCCAAAATTGAGTTCCTAGATTATACTCGAATATCTCACTATATATCGTCTTCAAGTCTGTTCCGTCTTCATTCATTAACCAAATTTTAGCCGGAATAGTTGCTTCATCATTAACCCACGGTTGAGTCACGAACACTACTTTACTTTTGTTCACCTGCGAATTGATTTTGATATTCGGAACACCAAAAGTCGTAATTACAAGAACAACCACTATAAATAGGAAATAGACTCTTTTCAACACCTCATCCTCCAAACTGTTAACGTTCTAGCTTCCGATAACCTATATTTTACTCTTTCAAATCAAATTTCCCAAAAAAAGCCTGTCAAAGCTAAAAAATAGCCCCAACAGGCAAAAAATACTCTCAAGAATCCACCAATCTCACTGACTGCTCGATGGTTTGTGTAACTAGATTTCGAATCAAACTTGGATACGCCTCTTTACTTGAAAATTCAACACAAAGATGTTGAATTTCATGACCTGAATAAAAACTCTCATAGTTAACAATCGCTCCATCGAATCTCTCAGTAAAAATTCTCTGAGCATTCCTTTTAAGAGCATCAATATCAAATTGACCTTTTAATTGTGGAGATAGAAAAATATCACATCTTATAATACCCACTCTAGATCCCTCAAACACTTCTCCTGATACCATCGTATGTACTACTCTTCCATTTTCAAAAGTTTTTTCAACTCCAGCAATTATAGTATCCCCCAAACTCATTACCACAAGAGGACTATTATTAGGCATTTTGCCTCCTCAAAAGTGCCAATCTTGATTGATTTCAAAAATTATATCATAATGTATCAATTACATGATTACGCGAGAACAAGCCTTAAAAATTTTGCACGACAACATGCTTAGTCAAAATCTTCGTCGTCATTGCTATGCAGTTGAAGCAGTTATGCGCTCTCTTGCCAGAAGATTTAAGAAAAACGAAGACGTCTGGGGGCTCGCTGGCCTTATCCATGATGCGGATTACGAGCTTACTAAAGATGATACTCAAAATCACACAAAATTAGTCATAAACTGGCTTAGGGAAATTGAAAGTCATGCAGAAATTGAAGATGCAATTTTAGCTCATGCTTGGGGTTATGTTGATGGTAATCCAGAACCAAAAAATCAAATGCAATGGTCATTGTATTGCTGTGATGAGCTAACAGGCCTGATTGTCGCAGTAGCTCTTGTTAAACCCGACCACAAGCTTTCATCAGTAACAGTAGAATCAGTTCTCAGAAAATGGAATGAAAAATCATTCGCAAAAGGAGTGGATCGTGCTCAAATTAAAAAATGCGAAGATATGCTAGATATCCCACTTCCAGAATTTATTCAAATCGCACTAACTTCAATGCAATCAATAGCCCCAGATTTAGGATTATAAAAAGACTCAAGATTCTAAATATTAGTCACTTGAGTCTTTGTTTTCTTAAACAGTAACTGAACTTGCCCATCTGGAAAAAACTAGCTGTTTGTCATGATCATAATACAATCGTTCTTGATCTCCTAAACTATCAATCTCACCTATCACAATAAATCCTCCCTGATTTTTCCAAAGTTCATCGATTTTTGACCAATTCACCTCATTGAGATTATTTTTATCACTTTGATAAAGTACTTTACAAGGATGGTCCTTAATCCTAAATTTCACGGTAGACATTTTGCCTCCTTGCTTAAGTTTAGAAACTTACAAAATTTTACAACAAAATACAAATAGAGCAAGCTGTTGGCTATTTTAACAATTTGAAGTAAAATAAGCATAAATGTTAGATATTCAATTTATTCGCGAAAACCCCGATGAGGTCAAAAAAGGCATTTCCTCAAAAAATATTAACCCCAATTTGGTTGATAAACTTCTAAAACTAGATGAAACACGCAAGAGTTTAATTTTGGAAATTGAAAACTTAAGAAGCCAAAGAAACAAGATTGCAAAAGAAGGAAAAGCCTCAATTGAGGGCAAGAAAATAAAAGATGAGCTTAAAACCAAAGAACCGGAATTGGAAAAAATTGAAAAAGAGTACAAAAAAACTCTGTTTGAGATACCCAATCTTCCAAAAGATGATGTAAAAATCGGCAAAAATGACACAGAAAACGAGATCTTACGAAAATGGGGAGAACCAAAAAAATTTGATTTTCCTATTAAAGACCATCTGGTACTTGGTGAAAAATTAGGCATAATCGACACAGAAAGAGCTTCAAAAGTATCAGGTGCCCGATTTGCTTATCTAAAAGCAGATGCGGCTTTGCTAGAATTCGCTCTCCTAAGCTTTGCAATGGAAACTCTCGTTAAGGTTGGTTTTATTCCAGTAATTCCACCAGTTCTAATTAAAAAAGAGATGATGTCAGGGATGGGTTATTTAGAGCACGGCGGAGAAGAGGACATGTATATTTTGGATAAAGATAATATGATCTTGATTGGCACTTCTGAACAATCAATTGGTCCAATGCATGCGAATGAAGTCTTGGATGTCAAAAAACCAATAAGATATGCTGGTTTTTCTAGCTGTTTCAGAAGAGAAGCAGGCTCCTATGGGAAGGATACGAAAGGAATAATTAGAGTTCATCAATTTGATAAGGTTGAAATGTTTAGCTTTATCCACCCTGATAAATCAGAAGAAGAACATGAATTTTTACTCAATTTAGAAGAAAAACTCCTTCAATCTCTTGAAATCCCTTATCAAGTAGTAAAAATGTGTTCAGGTGATTTAGGTACGACAGCAGCCAGAAAATACGATCTAGAAGGGTGGATTCCAAGTCAAAATAAATATAGAGAACTAACTTCAACCTCAACAGTTACAGATTTCCAAGCCCGTCGTCTAAATATTAAATTCAGAGAAAAAGGACAAATCAAATTTGTCCACATGCTTAACGGAACTGCATTTGCCATGGGTCGCACAATAGTAGCCATAATAGAAAATAACCAACAGAAAGATGGAAGTATTGTTGTTCCCGAAGTCCTAAGAAAATGGTTTGGTAAAGATAAAATCGCTCATTCATAAATTCTCAAGGAGGCTAAAGTGTTCAATGCTACCTTAACTAAAATGGTCAAACCCATCACTGCCATTTATAAAGGATTTACTTTTGAGCTCGAGAGGAGCGAAGAAAGTATCCCAGAAGGCACTCGAATCTATTTAGGTGAGCAAAGAGAGCAGTTCTTTGAAGACAAATTCCAACTACTCATGAACTTTTTTTGGATAGACAGCCAAGATCATTATCATATAGGGTTTGCTATTCCAGAAGAGCTCAAATATATAAACATATAACCTTACAAAGCCACTCGCGTTATTCAACAACACGCTCTATGAGTGGCTTTTAAATTTCAAGCTCATAACCACTTTTTTTAACAATCTCTTTTATCTTCTCTTCATTTAATTTTTTTTCATCAAACTCAATTTCCAAGCTTTGGTTTGGATAACTACATTTTGCTTTAACTCCAACATCTTCCAAATCAAGTTCAATCATTGAAGCGCAAGATTCACAGTGCATATTTTTAACTTTGTAAATTTTCTTCTTCATATAACATTAAAAGCTCCTGTATACATTCCCATACTACATGTATAAGTCAAAAGCCCCGTCTTTGTTGGAGTAAACTCAACTGACTCGGTTCCTGTTAAAGGCAAAAGTTTTGAAATATTCATAGAGGGTATATTAAAAGCTCTGCTACAACCCTGAGTATTATTGGTAACTAAAGTTAGCTTAACTGGCACTCCTGCTTTAATCACCTTCGAGTCAGCTTTATATCCATAAGAAGTGACAGCGATTGTTACATTTTGTTTTCCATCAGAATCAAGTTTAGTTGTTCCTTTGACCTCCTCTTTTGCACTCGCAGAATTATTAAGTCCTAAAACCTTTACATAATTTTGAAAAGTGTGTGCAGATCCCCTTAAAGCTTGTCCCGTATTAATTGATAAAATTCCTAAAAATAATATCACGCCCGATGCAATATACAAAAATGCTTTTTTCTCCATAAGCTTTGCAGATGCAATTCCTAAAACCAAAAAAACAGGAGAAGTCCCAAGAGTAAATCCAAACATTATCCCCGCAGCTGTTATTGGATTAGCAGTTGAAACTGCTAAAACCATCATTCCTTGTGTTATTCCGCAAGGGATCAAAACTGTCAAAAAACCCAAAAATGCTGGAGCAAAAAATGAGTTCGCCTTGCTTTGGTTTCTCAATACTTTAAAAGCAAATTTTGGTGGCTGTATTACAAATCTTCTAAATATTGGGTGGACATCCAAAAGTCTCAAAGCCGTGATAATCATAAAAACTCCAGCAAATATCTGTAGCCAACCCTGCGCCTGGGCAGTTATCTTCAAACTCGATCCAATTGCTCCAAGCCCAAATCCTAAAAGTGTATAAGCAAATATTTTAAAAACCAAAAACATGGAAACATAAGGTAAATCACTTTGTTCCTTACTTTTTTGAGATAAAGCAGATGTAAGAAGTCCTCCTTGTACAGCAAGGCACGATATTCCGCCTGTTGTAAGCCCGGTTACAAATGCAAGTAAAATAGAATTCATAATATAAATTATAGATTATTGTTATTCTTTGCAACAGTCAACTATCTTCTTAACTTCATAAAATCTTAATATTTGTCGTTGTAACATCATCTTATGTCAGGTAAGACAATCCTAATTAGTTCGGGAATTCTTCTTCTAATTCTCATAGGTCTCGCTTTTCTTTTTACATCCGCCTCAAAGTCAAATGCTAAAGTAGTATCTTATGATGCAAACAGCGCAGAAAAGCCCAAAGCAGAAGTTGCCCAAAGCTTTGCAGATTTGGGTGAAATAAAAGTTTCAGATGTCAAGAAAACTGATTTTACAATTAAAAACTCAGGAACAAAACCTTTACAAATAATTGGATTAACCACAAGCTGTCACTGCACTTTTGGCCAGATTATTTATAAAGATCTAACTACACAAGAATATGGTATGTCGGTTCCTGCTGGATATATTACAGATGTTGCTCCAGGGGAAACTGCGATAGTTCGAGTTATATACAAGCCTTACATAATGCCTGTATTTGGATTTGTCGAGCGGGAAGTCTATATCACGACCAATGACCCATTAAACCAAAAGCTAATTTTTAGCATAAAGATGAACGTTCGCTAATTATGAATACAAATTTCTTGTTCGGAATATCACTAACAGCATCATTTTTGGCTGGTGTACTTGCTCTTTTTGCACCATGCTGCATTACATTTCTTTTTCCTTCTTACCTTGGAACAATTTTTAAAGAAAATAAAAAAGTTATGCTTTACACTCTTATTTTTGCATTAGGGCTTGGTTCTGTACTGGTGCCGATTGCTCTTGGAGTACGCTTTGCCATATTTTTCTTAGATTCTTATCACACTCAAGTTTACTATCTCGGGGCAATAGTAATGATTTTAATGGGAGTAATGACACTAAAGCCAATTTTTCATCTCCCTCAAATTTTTCATATGTCGCATACTCCGAATAAAAAGGTTGATGCAGCAAGCGTTTTTGGATTAGGACTCATGTCTGGTCTAACTTCTGCTTGCTGCGCCCCCGTACTCTTTGCCGCTGTTACTTTGACCTCTCTTTCGCCAACCTTGTTTCAGGCAATAATTGTATCTTTTGCATATGTCATGGGGATAGTTATGCCACTTTTTGTCATTTCAATGTTTTACGAAAAAGCGACATCTAAAATTGGAGGAGTAAATAGGCAGAAAATTTACAAAGTTTTGAAGTTTGTAGGGGCAGGGATTTTCTTTCTGACAGGGTTTTTAATTGCAGTATTTAATTATCAAGGCAAATTAAAAATGGGTCAGATGGAAGGATACAGCACAAAAATTCGTCTTATTGTTTTTGAAATTGCAAAGTATTTCAAAAATCCAATATTAGATTTATTAGTTTTTGGAATTATTGTTTTTATTTTTTATAAATTACTACATTATAAAGGCCATGAAAAAAAGTAAATTATTCCCAATTTTAATCCTGAGTATGATTACAAATATACTCTTTGCCGCCGTAGTTTTGGCATCAGGAACAATTAAATTAAATTTAAACGCATTACGAACACAATCTACACCTACGACTATATCTAAAGATAATTTATTTGATGAAACAAATCCTGTTGAAGGATTTGAAATTAATGCTAAGTATGGCGATTTAGGGCCAAAGATGACAGCTCTTGGAGTAATTGACTCAATTAAGTTCAAAGAAGTTTTTGAAAAATCAAATCAACCTCTAACTCCAGATGAAGAAAACATTCTTACTAAAGGATCTGATCAAAAAATAAAGATAACTAGAGATAACTCTTATTTTCTTCTTAATTTCTTCTGGGCAGTAGGGCTAACTAACAAATCAAAAATTTTAGATGAAGGAGATATGGTCAAATATGGAGGAGCAAAGGCAGCTGGAAATTTTGCATCGACTGGCGGATGGACTTTGGCAAAAACTGATGCTATGAACTATTATTCAAAATCTCCAATAGTTAAACTTACACAAGATCAAGAGGATCTAGTGAATAAAGTTGCATCAAATATTTATAGACCATGTTGCAACAACTCTACTGCTTTTCCTGACTGTAATCACGGTATGGCACTTTTAGGAGTGCTTGAGGTTATGGCAGCAAACGGAGAAACTGAGGATCAAATGTATGAAGCTGCAAAATATTTCAACGCTTTCTGGTTTCCCGGAAACTACTACGATCTAGCTGAGTATTTCAAAGCTAAAGAAGGAAAATCGTTTAAAGATATTAATGCAAGGACACTTCTGGGAAAAGACTATTCCTCGTCAACTGGCTACCAAACCATAAAACAGTGGTTAACAACTAACAATATAGGCGATGTTCCTCCAAAACAAGGCGGCGGGTGCGGTGTTTGAGATATAATATGGCATGCGTATCTTGATTGTTGAAGACGAGAAACGGCTTTCTAATATTATTAAAAAAGGGTTAGTAGAAGACAACTTTGCTGTTGACCAAGCTTTTGATGGTGAAGATGGCGGTTACCTTGCAGAAAGCGAAGAGTATGATCTTATTATCCTTGATTTGATGCTCCCTAAAGTTAACGGTTTAACTATTTGCCAAGAGCTTCGTAAAAAAAATATCAAGACTCCCATTCTCATGCTTACTGCAAAATCTACAACAGAAGACAAAGTGGCTGGTCTTGATAGTGGGGCTGATGATTATATTACAAAACCATTCTCTTTTGTTGAGCTTCGCTCACGAATAAACGCTTTAATCAGAAGAAGTCGTCAAGAAGCATCACCGATCTTGGTAAAAAAAGATTTAGAAGTTGATCCTCTTAAACACATCGTTAAACGAAGTGGAAAATTAATAGAACTAACACCCAAAGAATTTGCAATTTTAGAGTTTTTGCTTGGATATAAAGACGAAATTGTTACTAGAACCATGATTATTGAACACGTTTGGGACTACAATTTTGATGGTATGAGTAATATTGTTGATGTTTTTGTGGCATCTTTGCGAAAAAAAATTAATGCAGATTCCAAAATCAAATTAATAGAAACAATTCATGGTGTGGGATTTAAAATATGAATACTAAAAGTATACGTTTTCGAATATTATTCTGGTGTAGTTTGTCTTTATTTTTGGCAACAGCCCTCATATTTTCAAGTTTTTACCTAGTAACAAACAAAATTCTTTTTCAGCAAGTTGATAAAGAGTTAATTACTCATGCTAATAATATTACCCAAATTGTTATGAATGGGGGAAATGACATGCGCGGTTTAGTTAGTCAACGACTCACTAGTGAATCTAGGGATATTCCAGGAATGGTAGTAACTATTCTTGATCAGAATGAAAGTATTGTAGCAAGTTCTCTAAGCATTGATACTCCGTTTGTTTCCTATAGATACTTATTTAAAGAGTCTCAAAACAACTCAAGTCCAATTTATATAAACCAGAATATTAATAATTTTCCAATGAGATTTGTTGCAAAAGCCATTAGAAGTAAGGGAATCTTTTTGGGAGTTGTGCTTGTTGCCCATCCCATTGATGCTATTCAAAAATCTCTTAATATACTTCTTGTTACTTTAGGCACTGTTTTCGTATTACTTATTATTCCAACCATATTAGCGGTTCACATATTGGCTACAAAAATATTGCAGCCTATTTTGAAAATAAGTGACAAGATGGAGGAAATTAGTTCCGAACATTTGGATAAAAAAATTATAAATCCAAACTCTGGTGATGAAATAGAAAAGTTGGTTGTTAGCTTTAATAAACTCCTTGATCGTTTACAAGAAGCGTTTGTTCGTGAACGCCAATTTATTGGCGATGTTGCACATGAACTTAAAACTCCTGTAGCAACACTAAGAAGCGGAGTTGAACTTACCCTTTCAAAAGAAAGAACAAAAGAAGAATATAAAAAGGCACTCTCTGAAACAATATTTGATGTGAATAGATTATCAGGAAGTTTAAAAAATATTCTTGATCTGGCTTGGGTGGGAACAGAAAATGTGGGTTTTTTAAAAAACAAGTTTAATTTATCTGAAACGATGAATGAATTGAAGGAAATTGCAATAAAATTAGCTACCCAAAAGCATATTACGATTCGAGGAAAAGTTGATACCAATATTTCGGTAAAGGGTAGCAAAGATAAAATAACAAGAGCAATTCTTAATGTAATTGATAATGCAATTAAATATACTCCTGAGGGAGGGCTGGTATTCATATCTCTTCATAAAAAATCCAAAAATGCTATTGTTGAAATTAGGGATAATGGTGCAGGTATACCAAAAAAAGAACTTCCACATATTTTTGAACGTTTTTACAGAGGATCTGGTGTTTCTAAAACCTTAGGGTCTGGATTGGGATTGGCAATTGCTCAAAACATAATAAAGGCTCACCAAGGAGATATCAAAATATCAAGTATTATTGGTAAAGGTACTTCTGTAAAAATATTCATAAAATCTTAATAGTTATTTCTGTAATCTTAGTCTAAACTGAAAGTGGATCGAAGGTGAGAAAGATGAAAAAATTAAATGAAATGGCTCTTGCAAATGCGTTTGCTGCTTTAGGGTTTATATTTTATGCCGCTTGTTTTGTTATAATAACAACGGCTCCTGACCTCTATAAATCTATTGCTCAAAGCTGGTTCCATGGTGTTGATTTAAGCCAAATCTGGAAAGGAAATCAAGACAATTTTTTATTAGGTCTTATTACCTTTACTGGAAGCTCTTGGATCTCAGGTTGGTTACTCGCATGGTTTTATAATAGATTTAGTAAATAATGGAAAAACTAGTAATAACATCATTAGGTTTAGTTATGGTAGGTTTTATTTATTGGTTTTTCTTTGGAAAACGCGAGGAGGTGGTGGGTACGGAAAATGGAAAAATTCATATATTAGTTGATGGAGGCTACAAGCCAGGAAATATCAAAGTTAAAAAAAACATTGAAACAGAGCTAGTTTTTAAAAGAACTGACCAAAATTCTTGCTTAGAGGAAGTTGTGATTCCCGATTTTAAAATTAGTCAGTATTTGCCAATGAACGAGCCAGTATCAATTAAAATTACACCTAAAAATAAAGGAGAATACGATATTCATTGTGGAATGAACATGTTCCACGGAAAAATAATTGTAGAATGATGGCAACACCTACTGAAAAAAAATCATTTCCCATAATTGGAATGCATTGCGCTTCCTGTGCTAAGTTAATTGAAAGAAATCTTAGAAAAGCTAAAGGAGTTATAGATTGCTCAGTTAATTACGCATCTGAAGAAGCCTCTGTTGAATATGATCCAATTGAGGCTAGCGATAAAAATTTAATAGATGCTGTTACCTCAGCTGGATATAAAGCCGTTCTTGGTGAAAATTTAGAAAAAGATAAACAAGCTTCAGATGTTAAACAAGAAGCAAAGAAAAAAGAACTGGAATCTCTCAAAAAAAAGGTAATTATATCGGCAATTTTTAGTACAATCGTATTTTTAGGAAGCTTTCCAGAGTGGTTTAGCTTTGTTCCAGAAATTATAAAAGACCCCCTTCACTTAATGATACTTTCAGGAATTGTTCAGTTTTGGGCAGGCTGGAGCTTTTATCAAGCAACTCTCTCTGGTCTTAAAAATAGAACAGCCAGTATGGATACTCTTATTGCAATTGGAACTTCAGCTGCATGGGGTTTTTCAGCAATAGTAACACTTTTAAATCTCAAATTCGCGATGTATTTTGATACTGGAGCTGTTGTTATTACGTTAATTCTTCTGGGAAGATATTTGGAAAGCAAAGCCAAAGAACACACGTCGGATGCAATTAAAAAACTTCTCGGACTTCAAGCAAAAACCGCACGAGTAATTAGAAACGGCAAAGAAATGGATATTCCGATAGAAGAAGTTAAGATTGGGGATGAAATTCGTGTTCGCCCAGGTGAAAAAGTCCCAGTTGATGGGATTATTGAAGAAGGAACCAGTAGTATTGATGAATCAATGGTAACAGGAGAGTCAATTCCTGTTGAAAAAATTAAAGGCGATACAGTAATAGGGTCCACTTTAAACAAATCTGGAAGTTTTATTTTTAAAGCAACAAAAGTGGGATCAGATACTATGCTATCCCAAATTGTAAAGATGGTAAGTACTGCTCAAAGCTCAAGAGCTCCAATTCAGCGCTTAGCCGATGTTATCTCCTCTTATTTCGTACCAATCGTTTTAATGTTAGCAGTTCTAACTTTTGTTGTTTGGTTTGACACAGGCTCTTTTGCAAGTGCTCTGACTAATATGATTGCAGTATTGGTCATCGCTTGCCCTTGTGCTCTTGGCCTTGCAACCCCAACTGCAATAATGGTTGGTGTGGGCATTGGTGCTGAAAAAGGAATACTCATAAAAGATGCCGAATCTCTTGAAATTGCGCATAAAGTGCAAGTTGTAGTCTTTGATAAAACAGGGACCCTCACAGAAGGAAAACCAAAAGTAACAGATATTATAAAATCCTCAACTTCAGATTTAACTCAAATGGGGATATTGGGACTCGCTGCTTCTCTTGAAAAAGGTTCAGAGCACCCTCTTGCAGAAGCAATCATAGCTCGTGCCCAAGAAGAAAAAGTAGAGTTAACCAAAGTTGAAGGGTTCAAGGCAATTGCAGGTCATGGTATAGAAGGGAATTTAATAGGTAATAAATTTTATTTTGGTAATCGCCGCTTAATGGATAAAAATGATATTTCATACAAAGACTTGGATAATGAAGTTGTTGCGTTAGAGAAAGAAGGCAAAACTGTAATGCTTGTTGGATCAAATAAATTAGAAGGAATAATAGCTGTTGCAGATACCCTCAAAGAAGATGCTAAAGATATGGTCAATAGCCTTGAAAAGAAAAAAATAGAAGTATGGATGGTTACAGGTGATAATGAAGTTACAGCACAAGGTATAGCCCAAAAGGCAGGGATTAAAAATGTGTTAGCCGGAGTTCTTCCAGAGCAAAAAGCAGAAAAAATTGGACAGTTAAAATCTATTAACAAAAAAGTTGTTGCCTTTGTTGGAGATGGAGTAAACGATGCACCAGCTTTAGCCGCAGCAGATGTGGGTATTGCGATGGGAACAGGTACAGATGTCGCGATAGAGTCAGCTGCAGTTACACTTCTAAATAAAGACCTTATAAATGTAGTATCAGCTCTTGATCTATCAAAGAGTACTATGAATACGATTCGTCAAAATCTTTTTTGGGCTTTTGGCTATAACGTAATTTTAATTCCTGTGGCAATGGGAGCTCTTTATCCTTTCTTTCATCTTCTTTTAAATCCAGCACTAGCCGCTTTTGCAATGGCTGCTTCGTCAATTTCAGTTGTAGGAAATTCTTTAAGACTCAAGAAAATCAGGTTATAATATCTTCCTACTTATTCTATAATTAAAATACGATGAAAAAGAATGGCCTTATTATTTTTATTCTTCTCATTTTTACTTCTCTTTTTTTAGTTTTTCTCACCCAAAAAAATGCCATTGAAAACACTCAAAAAATAAAAGTTACAGCGTCATTTTATCCACTATATGATTTCGCAAAAAATGTAGGCGGCGACAAAACAGAAGTTATAAATATTACCCCAGCAGGATCCGAACCTCATGATTTTGATCCAACACCCCAAGATATTGTAAATATTCAAAAATCCAAACTTTTTATCTATAACGATATAAATCTGGAAAGATGGACAGATAAACTTTTACCAGATCTAGGAAGCCATATTATAAAAGCTTCTAATGGAATTAATATAACCTCTTCAGATCCTCATGTTTGGCTTGATCCTGTTTTAGCACAAATTGAAGTTAAAAATATCACCCAAGCGCTAAAGGCAGCAGATCATCAAAATCAATCAATTTATGATGCTAATTCTCAAAACTACATTAATAAATTAAAAACCTTAGATACTGAATTTAAAGTAGGTCTTTCATCGTGTACTAGTCGAGATTTTATAACTTCCCATCAAGCTTTTGGCTATCTCGCAAGTCGTTATAATTTAAATATGATATCAATTGCTGGTTTTAGTCCAGATGCAGAGCCTTCTCCTCAAACTCTTGCTAACTTAGCAAATTTTGGCAAAAATCATAATGTAAAATACATTTTCTTTGAATCTTTAGTTTCCCCTAAACTATCCCAAACGTTAGCCCAAGAACTAGGTGCAAAAACTCTTGTTTTAGACCCAATAGAAGGATTAACTGCCGATAGAATTAAAAGTGGTGAAAATTACATCTCACTCCAAAGGCAAAATCTTGCTAATCTTAGGTTAGCCCTTAACTGCAAATGAATGACTTAATAATACAGCTTAAAAAAGTAAATTATAGATACAATGATTTACGAGTTTTAGAGGACATAGATCTTGAAGTGGAAAAAAAAGAATTTCTAGGAATCATTGGCCCAAATGGTTCGGGAAAAACAACTCTTTTAAAAATTATTCTTGGATTGATTCCACCCGAGAATGGAGAAGTTTTCCTGTTCCAAAAACCAATTTCTAAATTTAAGGATTGGCAAAAAATTGGTTACGTTCCCCAAAAAGCAACTCAATTTGATAAAAATTTCCCCATTACAGTTGAAGAAGTCGTTTCTCTTGGGTGTCTTCACACAGTTGATCATAAAAAAATAGAAAATGCTCTTAGTATTGTTGAAATGGGAAAGTTTAGAAAAAGAAGAATTTCAGATCTTTCAGGAGGCCAGCAGCAGAGAGTTTTTATAGCAAAAGCTCTCTGTAGTAGTCCCGAACTTCTGGTTTTAGACGAGCCAACGGTAGGGATAGATAGTAATTCCCAAGAAAAATTTTATGATATTTTATCGCACTTAAATAAAGACCACTCAATCACAATTCTCTTAGTTTCCCACGATATTGACGTTGTAGTAAATGAAGTGGGAAAACTTGTTTGTATCAATAAAAAACTTGTTTATGAGGGTCAACCAAAAGAATTCATAAAAAAAGATTATCTGGAAAAACTTTATGGAAAGGGACGAAAATTCATAATTCATGGGCACTAACATTTTAGAAATTTTTAAGTATAGTTTTATGCTTCGAGCTCTAGAGGCAGGGATAATCATCTCAATTTTGGCGCCCATCATAGGCATTTTTCTGGTATCGCGAAGATTGAGCCTTATTTCAGATACTCTTTCCCATGTCTCTCTTGCAGGTGTTGCCATCGGCCTTCTTTTAGGAATATATCCTGTTGCAACGGCAATTGTTGTCTCAATTTTGGCAGGCATTTTAATTGAAAAATTAAGAGGAGATAAAAATATTTCTTCAGAATCAACTCTCGCAATGTTTCTTTCAGGCGGTTTGGCAATAGCAGTTGTATTAATAAGTCTAGCCAAAGGCTTTAATACAGATCTTTTTTCATATCTTTTTGGAAGTATCACAACAGTCACAGTTTCAGATCTTTGGACGATTTTAATTTTGGGAGTAATAATCCTTGTTACAATTTCTCTTTTTTATAAAGATTTTTTGTATATTGCATTCGATGAAGATGGCGCACGTGTTGCAGGTCTCCCTGTTAAATTTTTAAATATTTTATATATAGTTCTTACTGCAACAACCGTAAGTCTTTCAATGAGAATAGTAGGAGTCCTGCTAATTGGAGCCTTAATGGTAATTCCAGTAGTATCTGCAATTCAACTCAAATTAAGTTTTAAAAACACTCTCTTCGTGTCAATTCTAATAAGTTTTGTATCTGTAATTATAGGCCTTTTTGCTTCATATTTCTTAAATTTGGCCGCTGGAGGAACTATAGTTGTAGTTTCCCTTATAATTTTTGGTATAATTACCCTGTTAAAAAAATAACCTATTTTAAATAGGAGAAAAAATGAGCCTTTCGGATATAATAGTTGCTATCGGTTTAGGAATCGCAGCAGTCATAATAGTAAACGCGATCATCATAGGAATAAAAAGTAGAAAAGATTAAAAAAGTGAAGGGACCTGAATAACCACACAAGGCTTTCAGGTCCATTTTTTTTATCTTCTTTTATCAGTCCACGTTATTATAGGCTAAATATGTTATAATTCTACAATTTGGCAAAATTGTCAAAGGTTCCTTAATAACTCAAAGAAAGAGGCTATAAAATGTCAACTCTTAAACGTTTGTTGCCTTTTGTAACTCTGTCGGTGTTACTTCTAATTCAGATGAAAATTCAAGCTCAAGGGGGAACACCTCATCCACCCAATCTTTTAAGTCCTGCCGATGGGACAACTCTTAATTCTGGATCAGTCCAGATATGTGCTACAGCTTCTGATAATATTACAACTGAAATCCAATTCGAACTTTATCCAAGCTCGGAAAATGATTTTCAAACTGGATATCAGAAGGCAAATCCACAAGGTAGTCCTACATGCACAACCATTAATGTTCCCAATGGAACGTATGGCTGGCACGCAAGAGGAAAGAATGGCGCTGGAGAAGGAGGTGCTTCACCTGAGTGGAAATTCATAGTTCAAGTTGGAAATGCACCACCTCCCACTCGTGTTCCAGGTCCACAACAGCCAACAGCTGTTCCTGATGTTGGGCCGGATTTTAGCTATAGCTTTAGTCCAGCCAATGGAACAAATGTTGGACAGACTGTGACAATCCACATTACCGTGAATTGTAGTCCAAATTGTGGTGAGGTTGATACTACACCAAGTTGCGGTGGTGGCGATCAGCCAGTTAATACATCTGGAGATTTTGATTATCATTGGAATACAAATGGTTGTAATGCTGGTGGGCAATCAATTTCGACTTGTTCAAAGGCAATCTCTGATCCACAAGGCACAAGAAGAAAATGCAAGAATCCCGGCTACGAGCTGATTGGTTCTGCACCTTCTGGAAGTCCTGTCATCAATAGCTTTACAACAGACAATACTACGACGACAGGAGAATGCACCACGCTTCGTTGGTCAACAAGCAATGCGACATCCGTTGTCATTAATGGTCAAAGCGTTGCTGGAAGTGGCTCTATGCAAGTCTGTCCAAAGACAAGCCAACAATTTGGACTGCGGGCGAGTAACGGTAATGGAAATGATGCAACAGCTAACGTTGTCATTCAAGTGAATAATTCTTCAATTCCACCCGTAAGCTCTAGTTCAAGCGGCGGGGGACCACAAGTTGGACCTGCTCAAGATAGTCAAGTTCCACAAAACGCAAAGCAAAACAACACTCCAGGCGGTGTTGATCTAATTGTTTATTGCTATGCAAAAGGGTTTACCAATGCAGGTAATGACAACAACAGTCGTGATGGTTGGTACTGTAATGGTCCAACTTTTTGGAGAGTGGATTGGGGACAAGCCTGTTTCGACGTCTATGGTCCTGATTATATCGCTGTCAATAGCGATAACAGCAGGAATGGCTGGAGATGTATGCCAAAGGGCAACAGTGGAGAACAAATAAATCCACCTCCTCAACAGCAAAATTCAAGTTGCGGGCCTTCAGTAAGTAGACTGCATCCTGGAGATATTGCATTGGTCTCAGATTTCGATCCGGATCCACTACATGTTTACAATACTTCGAATTTAAACTCTGGCGAAATTTTCAGTGTTTCCATTCGAGAAAAAGTAAGCATCGTCTCAGGTCCAAAATGTGCAGACAATCGCACTTGGGTTGAAATTGGCTACAATGGTAAAGATGGTTGGGCAATTGAGGTAAACCGAAATGGTACTTACAATCTAATTCCAAACGGAATGCCTCTTCCAGGCTCATCTCAGCCCAACAATCAATCCAACAACCAACAAGAATCCTCAAATAATTGTGGTGGTTTATCATCACAGTTATCGATAGGACTATCTGTTGTTGTCACATCTGTAGGTGATGATCTGGTTTTACACACAAACCCAGGTGTATCGCAACCCCAGATGGACATCATATCTACCGGTACACAAGGATCAGTAGTTGGAGGTCCAACTTGCGCTGACGGATATCGTTGGTGGCAACTGAATATCAAAGGAAAGACTGGATGGACGGCAGAAGGAGATAGTAAGTCATACTGGTTAGAAGCAAGCCAATCCGCTCAAGTTCCTCAACCCACAGCGGTTCCATCAGTCAGACCAACGGTAACAACAAAATCACAACAGAATCAAAATACAAAACAAACAACAATAAATTGTCTTGAAATTGGATACTCTCCCGGAATCGTACCTCAGGCATACGCAGCAGAACTGTGGTGTACTCAATATGTCGAAAAAATCTATCCAGATTTAGTCGATAGCTGTTGGGGCGGTGCCTATCCTGATGCATATCTCTGGGCACAAAAAGCAAGAGATACTGCACAGAAATGCAATTTAGAAGTATCCGATTCAAGTGATATTCGAAATGGTGACATCGTAGTCTGGGGACCGAACTGCGGATTTACAAGTGAAAAAGCTGGACCAATAGGCCACGTTGCGGTTGTCAAATCTCATGAAAATGGAACAATTACCGTCGATGAAGCTAAATGGGAAGTTTCCCAACCCACAAGACGCGTAGATCCAAGTTGTATGACTTTTATCCATATTCTCAAAAAACAAAACGGAAGTAATCAGCAATCGGAAAATCAACAAAAAAATACTTCCGAAAATGGTATTGCCAGTGGAAACACAAAGGCAACAAATATCAGATGGAGTTTTTGTATATGGTGTACGTCAAACGCCTGGATCGAATTCCAATTACCAGCCGGTCACTATGACAAGACAAATTTTAGACTAAGATTCACAGGAAAAGACATTATCGTGGACGATTTCTCTATCATCTCTGGTGATTCTGTAGATAAAATTTCTCTACATGTCAATGCAGAAGTGATCCAACAACAAATTGATGCTGGCCTAGGTGACAAACTTAATAATCCGGACAATTGGATTCTGTACTATGTAATCACAAAGTAACGCTAGTGTGAAGACTAAGCAGTAGATTCATATTTATTATTCCAAATTTGGAGTAATTAATTCTATCTACTGCTTGCTATTTAATTGAAATGTTGAAAAGATCTTACTCAGGAGATCTGGTTCTATGTCTTCAGCCCAGAAAGCAATTACAGTATTATTTGATAAATTTCTAGGTAAATTTAAAACTCCCATTTTCCAGATTCCATTTATCTTTCCATAGCATGCTTCTCCAATCTGATTTCCAACATTGAATGTTTTTCTGTACTGCGTATCGCAAATATCTCCACCCACTCCTTGTGTGGTGCAGCTTATGGTAAACGTCATATTGTTTTTTGTGAGATCGTAATATACAGAATTCTTGGTCAAAAGTTCTGATCCTAAATCTCTTTTTTTTGTATTCCACTGTCCAGGTAATTCGATAGAGTATTGATAATCCGATAAATTTGGTCCACACCCTTGAAAAGAATATTTTTTCCAATAGTAATCTTTAAAATAAATACCACCAGCGATAGATATAATCACTAAGGCTGTAGTCAAAATAAAAAGTCTTTTCATACCCAATTATACCAGAATTAAGCTTATTTTTCTCTTTTATAATACCTTTTACCTCTTATTTTTTCAGGTAACAAACTTTCTTTTGAATACATCTCATATCCTTTTCCATAATTAAGTTCTTTCATTAACTTTGTTGGTGCATTTCGAATATTTAGTGGAACTGGCAAGTTTCCATATTTTTTAACATCACCTAGAGCTGCCATATAAGCATCGTATGCAGATCTATCTTTTTTTGCCAATGCTAAATATACAACTCCATGTGCTAAATTTTCCTGACATTCTGGGTATCCTATTGTCTCACAAGCTCGAAACACTTCATTTGCAACAACTAGAGCTGTTGGCTGAGCCATTCCAATATCTTCAGATGCAAAAACAACCATTCGTCTTGCAATATACAAAGGATCTTGCCCAGCCTCAATCATCCTTGCCAAATAATACAAAGCTGCATCCACGTTAGATGCTCTCATACTCTTTATAAATGCTGAAATCACGTTATAAAATTCCTCTCCTTGCTTGTCAAAATTAAGTTGTCGCCTTTGTAGAGCCTCCTCGATATCTGAAACTTTTAAATTTTTATTTCTAGTTAAATTTCCTGCAATCTCCAAAACATTTAGTAAAACTCTTGCATCTCCATTTGATGCTTCAATTAAAAATTCTTTTGCTTTTACATCAATCTTTATTTTTAATTTTTTCTCACCTTTGGTTAATATTTTTGAAAGATCTTCCTTACTGTGCTCTTTCAAAACCAATACTCTTGACCTTGATAAAAGTGGAGCAATCACCTCAAATGAAGGATTTTCAGTTGTCGCCCCAATTAGTATTATTTCTCCTTTTTCAACAAAAGGTAAAAGTTTATCCTGTTGTGCTTTGTTAAATCTGTGAATTTCATCAATGAAGACAACCGGAGCAGTTTCTTTTTTATCTTTAATAGCTTTTTGAATTTCTTTTATAGAAGCAGATACAGCCGAAAACTCATAAAATTCGCGAGAAAGCTCATTTGCAATAATCCGAGCAAGGGTCGTTTTTCCAGATCCAGGAGGTCCCCAAAAAATTATTGAAGGAAAAAAATGAGTTTTTTTGGCGCCTTCCAAAAGCTTGTTAATAATTTTGTCTTTGCCAACAATTTGCGTTTGACCAATATACTCAGATATCCTTTTAGGTCTTAAAAGCTCGGGTAATGGAGTCATATTTTTGGTATAATTAGTATAATCCTAAGAAAAGGCGAAGAAAAGATGAAAAAACCAAAAATAACTTTTAGCCATTTCGGACAATTATGGTTTACTCTAAAAGAGGTAGTAAAGCTTGCAGCCAGAACCAACCCCAAACTTCTTGTTGTCATTTTAATTCTTAATGCAGCCTGGGGTTTTTCATCAGTTCCCGGATTTTATTTAGAAAAATTAGTAATTGATCGTTTAGTCCAATCTGTTGGCAATCACAATGCCCGTCCTATTATTATTGGAATCGCGGTTCTTGTTGCTTTAAGGCTAATTCTCGAATTTGTCCGAAATGTTTTAAGTAGCATCAATAATTTTCTTGATCGATTTTTATCTCGAAGATTCAGTGCTGAACTAGATATTTTAATGGCAGAAAAATTCTCGGAGCTTGATCTTGCATCAATTGAAGATCCAGATTTTAGAGATAAATTCGATAAGATCGAAAGAGAGTCAGGTCGGCGCGCATGGGGTCTTATGTCACCAATATCAGATATTCCAAATTATTTAGTTGGATTCATATCCGCGCTAGGAGTCGTTTTTTTCTTAAGCCCTCTGGTTACAGTAGGGATCATTCTAGTATCTATCCCTCAATTTTTCTTTAACTCCAAATTTATAAAATCTGAATATGATCTTAACTCAAAACTTTCACCTCAATATCGTTTATGGGGGTGGTTAAGCTATTTCTTGGTAAGAAATCACAACTTCATGGAGCTTAAAATCCTAAATCTTTCTCCTTATCTTTCAGAAAAGCTAGAAAAATTGATTAATGAGATAATAAAAGAAGAAGAACATCTTCAAATAAAAAGACAATCATCTCGTTTATTGGGTTTTATACCTCTTTCTATGTATGAATTACTTTTTGCTGTATGGTTGGCAACTCTGGTGATTGCCAAAAAAATAACTGTCGGTTCTTTTGATCTTTATTTAAGGTCAATTCGATCTGCTCAGTCAAACTTAACTGGCCTTGTCTCGTCATTTATTGATATATATGAAAATTATATCTACGTAAATGATCTTATCTGGTTTCTCAATCTAAAGCCTCAAATGCAATTCACTGGAAAAGAAATTGTCAAAGAAGGGCCTGTCGAAATTGCGTTTAAAAATGTGTGGTTTAGATACAGAGAAGATAAACCTTGGATTCTTAAAGAGTTAAATTTTCTAATCCGTCCAGGTGAAAAAATAGCAATCGTTGGAAAAAATGGAGCAGGCAAGTCTACCCTCATAAAACTACTTGCTCGCTTTTATGATCCCGCAAAAGGGGAAGTAATCATAAACGGTAACGATCTAAAAGAAATAAACACCCAAAATTGGCACAATTCCCTCGCCATACTCTTTCAAGAATTTGAAAAATACCCATTTAGTGCAAAAGAAACAATCGGCTATGGAGATATCGAAAGAATACATACAGATGAAGATATAAAAGAAGCAGCCAAAAAAACAAACATAGATGAGTTTATTGAAGATCTTGAACTAAAATACAAGAATCCTCTAGATCCACAGTTTGAAAAAGGTGTAAGCCCTTCAGTTGGTCAATGGCAAAGACTTGGAATATCAAGGATGCTTTTTAGAAAAAACGCAAGAATAATTATTATGGATGAACCAACAAGTAATGTAGATCCAGAAGCCGAAGAAAAAATATTTAAAGAATTAACAAAAAAGACTAAAGACAAAATTTTAATTTTTGTTACCCAAAGGTTTTCAACAGTGCGCCTTGCAGATAGAATATTTGTAGTAGACAAGGGGAGAATAATCGAAAATGGAACACATTCTGATCTTATGAAAAAAGCCGGCACTTATGCAAAACTTTTCAACCTTCAAGCCAAAGGCTACAAATAATCTGCAATTTAATTGATCCTATAATTTGAATTTAAACTCAAAATATGATATATTATCCATATCGCTCGTTTGACATACGGAGAAACCGACATGCTATCCCCAGAATTCTGCGAGGAAGTGTTATCGGTTATTCGCGATTTTGCGAAACTAGGCTGGATGATCACCATAAGTGAGGCGTGTGCATTGGTTTGCTCCAGGCACATAGTTCGGCTCCAGCCGATAACTCCGAAATAAAGCGAATTTAAAATAAATTTATCACTGCTACATGCGCCCTCTTTTTAAGGTACAATAACCTTACAAAGCCAGGGCGCGTTCAATTTCATGAGTAAACTTCTAAATTTTCTTACTGGAACTAAAATTCTTGACGAAAAAACTTCTATTCACAATGGAAAACTAACAGTAGTAAAAGATTTTACTTTTGGTACCTATATAAAAGGTGGAGGATTAACTCAATCAGGGGGCGTTGCAAAAGATGTATGGAGTTCGTCTCTTAAAAAAGTTAAAAGTAAAAACATTAAGATCAAAAAAGCCTTAATCCTAGGTTTGGGTGGAGGCTCAATTGCTCAAATCATTAAAAGGCTTTGGCCCTCTGCAAAAATTACAGGAATCGATATCGACCCAATTATTGTTGAATTTGGTAAAAAATATATGGGTCTTGATAAATTAAATGTCGAAATTCATATACAAGACGCTCTTTCTTTTATCGAAACTAAGTCACTTCCTGAATACGATTTAATTTGCGTTGACACATATCAAGGCGATATTTTTCCTGAAAAGTTCGAAAATTTAGATTTCTTAAAAAATATCACAAAAATTCTCTCAAAAAATGGGGTTATTGTTTTTAATAGGCTTTATTATGGAGAAAAAAGGCCTCAAGCCATGAAATTTTTGATTTCCCTTGAAAAAGTTTTCCCAAAAGTTGAAGTCGTCCATCCAGAAGCAAACATCATGTTCATATGCAAAGTTTAATTATCTATTTCTCTCATTGCTAACAAAAGCAATAGTTCCAATTGAAATAAAAAGCAAAAACATAGCTCCAATTACAACCAAATCAATTAATGTACTGAATAAAACTGTTTTTGAATACTCGGCCATACCTGTATAAAAAACAGATCTTACAAGATCAACTGCATAAGTCATTGGCGCAATTCTTGAAAGAACTAAAAGTGCTGGAGGCAGATTTTTAACTGGTCCAAAAACTCCAGCCAAGAAAAATTGTGGAAAAATCACAAATGGGAATATTTGATTAGCAGCTCTTTGAGATTTTAAATTTGATAAAACAAATACACCAAAAGCGCCTCCCAGTGCACAAACAATTAATGCAAATGGAGCAAGGCGTAAAAACTCAAAAACAGTTAAATGCACTCCCATTACAAACCCAAAAAGAAAAACCCCAATCCCTTGGGTTAAAGCAACCAAAGATTCTCCTAAAATTTTCCCAACAATTATTGAGTAACGTGATATTGGAGACACAAAAATCTCCTGAGAAAAATCATTTTCTCTATCTTCAATTAATGAAAT
Organism: Candidatus Woesebacteria bacterium; assembly: GCA_016432525.1. Lineage (GTDB taxonomy): Bacteria > Patescibacteriota > Microgenomatia > UBA8517 > UBA8517. The sequence continues at coordinate 418,881 of CP066693.1, forward strand.
CACACCTGATGCAGTTGACTGGAAAAGCGTTTGTCCTAAAACTCCTATAAAAATAAACGTCAAAAAATTATATCCAGCATTTGCTCCCAAATTTGATTGCAAGCTTGATCCCAATATTCCCACAAAAACAAAAGGAAATATAAAAGTTGCGATAATGCGCCCGCGATCCCTCAAAAACTTTGAAAAATCCCTATAAGCTATAGTTAGTATTGCGTTTACTTCATGCATGGTTATTATTCTCAATTATTTCCAAATAAGCATCTTCAAGTGTAGGATTATGAATATCCAAATAATTTAAAGGTGTCTTTATAGAAGAAATTACTTTTTGAGGATTTTTGCCTCTAAGATTAATCATAATATTTTCCTTTTCTTCAAAATTAAGTTTTAATTTTTTAAGCTCAGAAATAAGTTTCCTCTTACTTTTTGAATCCACCAATAAATAATTTTTGATTAATTCCTTTTTAATTTTAGAAGGAGTTCCGGAAGAAACAATTTTTCCTTTGTTAATTATAAACACATGATCAGCTCCTTCAGCCTCCTCCAAATAATGAGTTGTTAAAAAAATTGTAGTTTTTTCACTCTTTCGAACTTCATTTAAATATTGCCATAAATTTTTTCTTGAAAGTGGATCAAGCCCACTTGTTGGTTCATCTAAAAATAAAATTTTTGGTTTATGGATTAAACTCCTCATAATTTCAAGTTTTCTCTTCATTCCACCTGAAAAAGTTTTTATAGGTTTAAAAATATCTTTCTGGATTCCCAAAATCTCAGAAAGTTCATATACTTTCTTCTGATAAGCCTTACTCATAAATCCAAAAGTTGGTGCAAAAGGATAAATTCCATACAAAATTGCATGAAATCTGACATTCTCCTCAGCTGTTAAATTCTGGTCTAAGCTTGGATTCTGAAAAATTATTCCAATCGATTTTCTAACTTCCTTTTGATTCTTATCTAAATCATATCCAGCCAAGCTCACTTTTCCAGAAGTTTTAGACAGTGTTGTTGTAAGAATTGAAATAGTAGTTGTTTTCCCAGCTCCATTAGGACCCAAAAAAGAAAAAAACTCTCCCTCTGAAACATCAAATGTGATATCATCTACTGCATTTGTATTTGCTTTGTTGTATTTCTTAACTAATCGAGAGACATCAATTATTTTGCCCATACAAGTATTTTACACTGGCACTAAGAAGATTCAATTGCTAATTATATAATAAAACCATTAAGAAGTTTGTCTGGCCATTCTTTTTTATATTTATCTACAATTATTCTTCCGAAAACTTTCGTAAAATTATGTGGATCGTCAACAATCACAGAGTCCTCTTTCTCAAGATTTTTATCTTTTTCTTTTTTTGCAAAAATACGAAGCGTGTTAATTTCTGAAACTTTTAAATCTTCCAAAAAATTAACCCAAAATATTTTTGATGCACTATATTCAACAGAGTATGCAAATAACTCTGACATAAATTGATGCAATTCTCCAAAATAAGGAAAACGAATTTGACCATTAAGAACACTGTCTTCGCCCATTAAATAATTGATACTATTATTGATATATTTCAAATTTTCATCTTTATTTGCCAGAAACCATAATTTATGCCTGTTGTAATATATATGTGCATATTCATGAACAATTGTTGCTATATAACTTTCTTTTGATTTATAAGGAGATTCAACAATCTTTTCATGAATATTTTTAAAATCACTAAATAATGACCCAAACGGTGTTTCATCGTTTGGCAAAATTTTCTTAATAATCTCATTTATTTTATTTATATAAATTCCTGCGGACCATTTTTTGAAATCTCTAAAACCAAACTCAAAATTGTTTGATAATTTATATACATTAATATCTTTTTTTGAAAAAATTTTATCTAATAATATTTTCCTTTCAGAAAAAATATATAAATTATTTTTATCAAAACTAATTGGAGAGATGTTTTTTAGAAATTTCTTATCAAAAAAAATATAATCTAATTTAGGATCACGAACAACCAACATTCCTTCGATAATTGCTTCAAAATCAGAATCATTTGTCATAACTGTCATTTTAGCTTAAATTTATATCAATATGATACAATATCGCTGGTAATAAAATACTATACTAGGTACCTTAACAAAGGTTGAAAGGTTGCAAAATGAAGAGCTTTCGTCTGAAAGATGGTGTTTTTTTTGTAAAAGGAGCACTGAATGGTGCCCTTTTAGACACTACTACAGGTAATGTCTATTCAATAAACCAAATTGCTGTTTCGATAATAACCAAGGAAAAAGAAAATCAAGAATATTGGGAAAAACTTATCCAAATGAAATTGGCTGAAGAATGCTCCGTCGCTAGTTCATTACCAGACATACCTCGAATGTCCTCAATAAGTTTAAAATTTGTCTGGTTTGAAATAATATCAAACGATTGCAACGAATCATGTATACACTGTTATGCAGAAAGTATGCCGCCGTCTCATAGAAAAGCACTTGGACTTGTTGATATCTCAGGAGAAAACAAAACAAAATTAAAGCTAACTTATGCGGATTGGGTAAAATACATTCAAGAAGCATATGATCTGGGATGCCGAAGATGTCAATTTATCGGTGGCGAACCCTTTGTTTACAAAGAAGGAGACAAAACAGTTCTAGATCTAGCAAGTTTTGCTAAAGAAATTGGCTATGAGTTTGTTGAAATTTTCACCAATGCGACTTTGCTGACACATGAGAAAATCGACAGAATAAAAAGACTAAACCTAAACGTTGCAGTTTCATTATATTCTCATGATCCACAGATTCATGATTCAATTACACAAACACCAGGTAGTCATTCGAGGACGGTTCAAAATCTCAAGTCGTTAAAATTAGCAGGAGTTAAAACTCGTGTAGAAATTGTAATAATGAAACAAAACCAAAACACGATTGAAGAAACACAGATTCTAATTAAAGACATTGGTTTTAGTGGCAAACATCCTGATCCAATTCGACCAAAAGGAAGGGGAGATAATTTGAGCATTAGACCAGATCCTGAAAAAACAGTCGAATATGGTTACATGACAAAGCCAAATTTTACAGCTAACAAAAACACAATTGCACACTATTCAAAAGGTCATAGTTGCTTGGCTGGAAAAATAACATTAACTGATTCTGGAGACATACTACCATGCATATTCTCTCGTAATCACATAATCGGCAATGTATTAAAAGTGGCCTCATTGGAGTCGATATTGTTGAGCGAAGCTATGCAACAAGTATGGAACACAACTAAAGACAGTGTCCTAGTTTGTCGCGACTGTGAATATCGCTACGTATGCTTTGATTGTAGGCCTCTTTCGGAAGCAGCAGCAAGCGGAAATTCTGATTATATGCATGCCCCATATCCACGTTGTACACATAATCCATATACAGGAGAATGGGCAAAGGGCACATGGAGAGTAAACGAAAAAGGAGAACCTTGGTATGATCGATCCATAGAACCCATTATAAATATGGTTATAGAAAAAAGAGGATTTAAATCAACTCAACCTTCTGGTCATTAACCAACAACATATAAAGGAGAAAAAATGTCAATAAAAATAATCGAAGAACCAACAATCATTCTAGTTTCACCTCGAATTGTAAACTACTGCGCGCCTGAACAAGGAGATTGTGGTCCAGATCACACCTGTTCACCTGATCAAAATTGTTCACCAGATCAAGAAGAATATTACTGCGGACCAGAAACAACAACTTGTGGCCCAGATTTACGAACTCCAGAGCCTGAGTATACTTGTGGTCCTGAACAAGGAGATTGTGGTCCAGATCACACCTGTTCACCTGATTAGTCATGGACGCATAACCGGTTAGATAATCAAAATCTAGCCGGTTTTTTATTTATTGTACTGGCACTAAGAAGATTCAACTGCTAAAATAAAGCTGTCTATTGCTATATTTAAATGATTTTAGGATAATATCATGCCTCTGCTAAAATAACTGTATATGATTAAAAACTTTTTAAAAGGAATAATAGATATTAACCAAAAAGAAGTTGCGCACCTTCAAAAGGTTGTGGATAAAGTTAATCTCCATGAAGCAAAATACAAAAAATTCAAATTAACTGACTTCCCAAAAGAAACTAAAAAATTCCAAAAAAGGATTGAAGAAGGGGAAATTCTGGAAAGTATCCTTCCTGAAGCCTTTGCACTCGTCAGAGAGGCATCAGATAGAGCCATAGGTCTAAGGCATTATGATGTCCAGCTGATGGCAGCTGTAGCACTTTTTGAAGGCAAAGTTGCTGAGCAAAAAACAGGGGAAGGAAAGACCTTATCAGCCGTCCCAGCTTTATATCTTCGTGCTATAACAGGTAAAGGAGTTCATCTTGTTACTGTCAATGATTATCTTGCTCGCCGTGATGCTGGTTGGAATGCTCCAATTTTTCATCTTTTGGGATTAACTGTTGGCTCAATTATTCAAGAAAACAAATCTTTTGTCTACGATCCTAATTTTACCGACAATAGCCATGGCGACGAGCGTCTTTCCCATTTAAAGCCAACTGAAAGAAAAAAGGCTTATGAGGCAGACATTACTTATGGAACTAATAATGAATTTGGTTTTGATTATTTAAGAGATAATATGGTTGGATCTCTCACAGAAATGGCTCAGCGTGGTCATTATTTTGCAATTGTTGACGAGGTCGATTCAGTGCTTATTGATGAGGCCCGTACTCCTCTTATTATCTCAGCTCCAGATATGGAGCCCACTGATAAATATTATAAATTCGCATCAATTATAGATAAATTAGTTCCAGATACTGATTATGAAATAGACGAAAAGATGAAAAGTGCAACTCTCACTGAAGACGGAATCGCAAAAATAGAAAAAATCCTAAAAGTTGATAATTTATACGAAAAAGATTTTGATGCAATTCACCACATTGAAAACGCTCTTCGAGCAAGATCACTGTATCTTCTTGATCGAGATTATGTAGTAAAAGATGGCCAGGTAATAATAGTTGATGAATTTACAGGCCGTCTTATGTTTGGACGTCGTTGGAGCGATGGTCTTCACCAGGCAGTTGAAGCAAAAGAAGGAGTAACTATTCAACAGGAAAGTAAAACCTTAGCAACCATCTCTTTCCAGAATTACTTCAGAATGTATGAAGTTTTATCAGGAATGACAGGAACAGCTCTAACTGAGGCTGATGAGTTCAAAAAAATCTATGAAATAGAAGTTGTTGCAATTCCAACCAATATGCCAATGGTAAGAAAAGATAAATCAGATGCAATTTATAAAACCATCAAGGCCAAATACGAAGCAGTTGCCAATCGAATTGCCGATCTTCACAAAAAAGGACAGCCTGTTCTTGTAGGTACTACATCAATTGAGAAAAATGAAATCATTTCAGAATTTCTTAAAAGCAAAAAAATTCCCCACAACGTCTTAAACGCCAAAAACCACGAAAAAGAAGCTATGATTTTAGCCGAAGCAGGAAAGCCAGGAGGCGTGACTGTTGCAACCAATATGGCAGGCCGTGGAGTTGATATTATATTAGGAGGCGCCTCTCCAAGTAAAAAATCAAAGCAATATAAAACCTGGGAAAAAAATCATGAAAAAGTAGTAAAAGCAGGAGGGCTTTTTGTTTTGGGAACAGAGCGTCATGAGTCTCGCCGTATCGATAACCAGCTTCGAGGTCGTTCTGGTCGTCAAGGCGATCCAGGCACTACTCAATTCTTTCTTTCCTTGGAAGATGATCTAATGAGAGTTTTTGGAGGAACCCAAATTGCAAGTATTATGGATAGACTCAGACTTCCAGATAATGAGCCAATTGAAAATAGATTGGTTTCAAGAGCAATTGAATCAGCCCAAATAAAAGTTGAAGGATTCCACTTTGACGCCAGGAAAAGAGTTGTCGAATATGATGATGTAGCCAATCAGCAAAGAGATATTGTTTACAAATTAAGACGAAGAATTCTTGAGTCAAACAATGTCAAAGACGAAGTTTTAGAAAAGCTCGATAATCAAGTTGATCGAATCCTCTTAAAATATGCTCCCTTAGAAAATCAACGGAAAGGTTTCAAAAAAGAAGTTAAAGATCTCCAAATATCAAAAGAAAATGCAGAAACAATTGCAGTTTCTCTAGCTGATACGATTCCTTTTGACGATGCCTCAGTTAAGGCAATTGCAAAACAACTCGAAAAATTCAAAAGCCATTCAAAACTTCAAGAATTTCTTAAGAAATTAATTCTAGATACACATCAAAGTCGCGAATCCCAACTAAAACCAGAAGGCATGAGGCTTGTTGAAAAATATGCATATCTAAACTCAATTGACCATTTGTGGATTGACCATCTTGACCAAATAGATGACCTACGAGAAGGAATTAACTTAAGAGCTTATGGCCAAAGAGATCCATTAGTTGAGTTTAAAAACGAAGCGTATGACCTCTTTGAAACTTTGATAGATAAAATTGATGAAGAGTTAGCCCATAGAATTTTTAGGATGAATATAATGCCAAACCCCCAAACCGAAATTCCGGTTAATCTAGCTCAAACAAATGAAGATTTATCGGACAATATCGGATTAGCAGATTCCCCTCAAAGGAAAAAAATTATCAAACGAACTGGCTCCAAAATGGGTCGAAACGACCCCTGTTGGTGTGGAAGCGGTAAAAAATGGAAAAAATGCCACTACCCTCAATTACCTTCTTGACAAATAATATCAGTAGGTTTTGCTTTTCAAACCGGGAAACATCGTTTCTTCTGCTAAACTCTTTATCACAAGCCCACAAAGGCACAAAGATTTCCAAAAGAAGTCAGTGTGCCTTTTTATTTTTCTTAAGCAGCGAGTCTATTTCTTAAATTAATAAGAAGCGGTTCAGGGTTAACAGTTGAAGTCTGATAACAATTCCAAATTTGACTTTCCCGTGTATTTGATCTTGTAAGTTTATCAACCACTTGATCTGTGTTGTAATCCAAATAATCTATTCCAGCTCCACCAGTTCTACTACCGTATTGAGATATCCAGCCATTTTCTTTAGTTAACACATAACAAATTGCTGTTTGCTCAAATCTATCCTCATATACTTGTTTTTCTTGATTAAAAACTTGCTTTTTTGGTTTTTCCAAAACCCAAACTTTCATAATTACTTCATCTGTTATCTTTTGGCCATTTTTGATAAAAGAATATTTTTCATTTTTTGTTTCTGTTCCATCTTTTCCTTGAATCTCAACTACAGCCCCATCCTTTGTGTATCCTCTAAATCTTTTGGCATACATTTTATCTCGTGGATCCTCTCTTTTATTTGGATCAAAGTCAGCTCTGATTAATTTAAATTTCCCGGCCTCTCTAAACTCATCTTCTACATATCTAGTGTCATTCCAAGTTCTTGGTTTATATTCAGCTTTTTCACTTTCGCTTTTCTCGGTTGGTGTTTCTGTCTGTTTTTCCTCTTGTTTAGGAAGTTCTTCTTGCTTCGGTCCACTCTTTCTAATTCTGTCAAAAACACCCTCTTTTACTGCTTTTTCATCTACTGATCTAATTGCTCCATCAGCTGTCCATAATTCCACACCATCTTCTGAACTTTTATAACCTCGAAAACTCTGAAGATACCAATGTCCATCTCTATCCATCGTGTAGCACTGACTAGTTCCAGATCCTTTTCCATCTTTTTTGATAACCCAAAAATGAGCCGCGACCTCTCTTGTCTGACCATATATATCTACATGATCCTTTTCTATCGACCCCTTAGTACTTATTTGAATATGAAGTTCTGTTCCATCCTCTAAAGTCTTGACTCTACGATCATCGAACATTCTACTTGCTCTGTTTGTTGTATCTTGTTTTTTTTCAAATCCAGCCGATGTTGAACCCCAAGCTAAATTTGCAATATATTTATCAGCCTTTATTTTTTCAGGTGCCAATTCCTGCATCTCTCTCACCAAATCTGACGCCATAATTTAAATATACTATAATTTACAAATGACAGGAAGAACCCATGACCTTATAGGTTTTGCATCCCTAATAACTGTTGCAGTTGCCACCCCATCATTGAGTTTAAATATTGAGACCTTGGTAGTCTCAATAGTTGGAAATGTAGTAGGATCCCTAATTCCAGATATGGACCAAGGAACCAATAAACTTTGGGATCTTTTGCCAGCTGGGAATTTTGTTGCAAAATTCGGTCGAAAAATTTTTTATAAACACAGAACTATTACTCATTCAATTCTTGGAGGATATTTGCTTTTTATTTTTTTAAAATTTATTATTCCCAAAATTTTTAATCCAAATTTTGTTGACCCTCAAATTGTAATTATAAGTATTATGATAGGTTTCGTTGCCCACTTAGTTGCCGATAGTCTAACTCGAGAGGGTTTACCTTTATTTTTCCCATTCAAATTCAAAATCGGTTTTCCTCCAATTGAAACTTTAAGAATTCCAACAGGCGGAATAATCGAGCACTTTATAGTTCTACCAGGAACAGCCATTTACATAATTTGGCTTTTTATTAACAATAAAGACAAAATCCTCTCAATTGCCAAACTTCTGCACAAATGAAAAAATTTGGATTCAAAATAATCAAAAAAGATGAAAAAACAAAAGCTCGATCAGCTGTTATTCATACAGCCCATGGTGATATAAAAACTCCGGCTTTTTCTCCAGTTGCAACAAAAGCCTCAGTTAAATCTCTAGACCCAAATGATATAAAACTGACTAAATCTCAAGTTGTTTTGGGAAATACTTATCATTTGTATTTGCGTCCAGGCACAAAAATAATTGATGATTTTGGTGGTTTTGCCCCATTTATGGGTTGGTCGGGTCCTACAATTACAGATAGTGGAGGATATCAGGTTTCTTTCTTAAGAGGAGTAAAGCCAAAAATAACAGACAAAGGAGCCACTTTTAGATCTCACATCGATGGCTCAAAACACCTCATAACTCCAGAAAGCTCTATGGAAATTCAAAAATCTTTAAATGCAGATATAATTATGGCATTTGATCAACCTCTTCCTTCAAATGCTCCAGAAAAAAAGAAAAAGGAAGCGTTTATAAGAACCTTAAAATGGGAAGAAAGATCTTTCCTCCATTGGAAAAAAATAAAATCAACCCAAGCGCTTTTCGGAATTGTTCAAGGTGATCTTGATAAAGATCTAAGGCGTGAGTCTCTTAAATTTATCCTAGACTTTGACTTTCCCGGTATTGCGCTCGGCGGTGAATCAATAGGTGTTAGCCCCCAAATAACTTCCCAAACTCTTGATACAATTGTTGACCTTTTGCCCGACGATAAACCAGTCCACGCATTGGGTCTTGGTGGGGGAGTTGAAGGAATTTTAGAAAGCATAGAAAGAGGAGTTGATATTTTTGACAATACTTCTGTTACTAGGATGGCCCGAACAGGACTACTTTTTATTTATCCTGAAGATGGTGGCACAAGGCAAAATAAATTTAGGTACGATTTAACAAAATCCAAATTTAAAGATAACAAAAATCCAATCAGTAAAGTTTGTAATTGTTACACCTGTCAAAATTTTTCTTCAAGCTATATTCATCATTTGCTGGTTTCAAATGAAATATTGGGTGCTCGCCTCGCTACTATTCACAACATCACATTTATAAATAATCTTATGGATAAAATCAGAAATTCTATTGAAAATAGTGAGTTTCAAGTTTTAAAAAGCCATTGGTTAAATCGCTCTTGACTAGCTGACTATAATATAGTTATACTCGTGCGATATATGGAAACACAAAATCAAGCTCAATCCCAAGCTCCACAAGTTGGTTTTCCAACACCTCAACCAAGACAAAAAAAATCCATGAATCCAATTATAATTATAATTCCTGTTTTCCTGTTAATTTTAGGAGGACTTGCTTATTTCGTATTCAAAGGAAGCTCAACAGAAGAATCATCTAGCTCTCCAACTCCAGCATCTCGAGAATTATCAACAGTTGTAACTCCATCTCCTGTTCCATCTCCGTCGCCATCCACTTCACCAGCTGACAAGGGAAGTCTTTCCTTAAGAGTTCTTAATGGAACAGGAATTCCTGGTGAAGCAGGATATCTGCAAGGAATTTTAAAAAATCTTGGATATACCAAAATTGATACTGGAAATGCAGATACCTCTGACGCAACCTCAACTACAATCGTTTATCTATCTTCAGTTCCACAAAGTTTAATTGATGAGATGGTTACAAAACTTAAAACAGTTTATAAATCCGTTAACAGTAGATTAGCTTCAGTAAAAGGAAGCTTTGATATAGAAATCACAACAGGACCAAGAACAGGTTCAGCTACTCAAACTTCTTCTCCAGCACCAACTTCAACCCCAACAGCAGGCCAATAAACTAAACTCTTAAAACAAAAGTTTTAACAATTCTTCTTCCGTCTTTCAGATTAATTGTTACAACAAGTCTCGCATTTGTAATTCCCGAGTCAAATCTACAAACTCCGTGCGAGCATGTTCCAAAAATTAAATCACGTTCAGTATCAGTAGAAGTATCAAGGATCGTGCCATTTGCTCCTTGTGTTGTTCCTCGACTCACATAACTTAAAGCATAAGAGACAGAAGAAGCCTGCGAAAGATTCGAAAAGCTCATAATTATTCCAAGTCTGTCAGCTCTGAACCGTACTTTGGAAACAACACTACCGGTAGTAGAGGCTGTACTAGTACTGTTACTAGTTGATTTAAAATAAGGTAAAACTTTTTTAGCATAAGTTGGAGTTGTTGCCAAAACTAGGAATATAAAAATAAACAAAAATAAAATCTTAGTTTTCATAATTTAACAAATGATATACTTAAAATAAATGCCATGTCAAAGATAAAACTCCTAAGTCTTGTCTTAGTTTTTTTAGCGATTTTAGCTCTTGTAACTGTTGTTGCTATTAATTTCCTGAAAAATAAAAACCAAAATAATCCAGATAATTCAAGGCAGTCAAACTTGTCTGCTCCACAAGAGCCAACTAAGGCAGTAATTTCGACAGAAGTTTATCAAGATTCCTCCGGTTTTTCTTTTAAATATCCCAAAGAAGTTACAGTTTCCGATATAACCCCAAACGACAACACATATTATTCAAAACTTTCCCTCAAAAAAGATTCAAGTCAGTTAACATTCTCAGTATACGATTCGCAAGACAATCCTTATAAATCCGATACTTTAATTGGGGCAACAACTCTAGATACTATTGCTATAAACCAATATGAAATAAATGGTAAGTTAATTTCAGCTGGATTAGATAAACAAATTCTTTATGTCATCGAGGGTCCTAAGGATGGCGGATACTGGGAAGATATACAAAATAATTTAATTTCCTCATTCCAATTAGGCTTGTCAAGGCAACAACCACAAACGGCCGCTGATACAAATACAACTTACGAAACTGAAGAAGTAATTAACTAGTTGACATCATAATCTTTATGTCTTTAAAATAATAAAATGCAAACGCTAGCTGCCATTTTTGTATCAATTATTACTTTTGCAAATACTCTTGCTCCAACTGCAAACCTTCCAAAAGTTTTAGGAGTTCAAATTGCCGAAAAAGGTTCTGATAGCTCAGAGTCAACTTCAGGTTCATCAAATAGCGGCTCTACTAGTACAAATAACGACTCAAGAGGAGGCGATTCACATGAATCCAGCAACTCACAAGTAAACACACAACTTTTAAGAAAAGTTGAAGGTACAAAAGAAATAAAAGATATAAGAGATGATTTTAAATCAAAAATGATGGAATTGGAACAAGAACATAAAGCTTCACAATCAGCATTTTTGGAAAAAAGAAAGGAAATCGAAACTGAATTTAAAAACAAACTTGAAACAATTAAAGACGAACACAAAAAAGAAGTAGTAACAACTATTGATCAAAACATTTCAAATCACAATCAAAACTGGGCTCAACATTGGGATGAAGTTCTTACAAGGCTTACAAATATCTTAGACAAAATAAAATCTCGCCGAGATAAAGCACAAGCAGCAGGAAATGATGTTACTTCTGTAAACGCAGCCATAGTAAATGCAGAATCAGCTATCGCAGCAGCTCAAGCATCTATTAATAATCAGTCAACCAAAACCTATTCGATAAACATAACAACAGATGACAAATTAGGTCCAGCAGTAAGCTCGACTGTTCAAAGTTTTAAAACAGATGTAAAGTCAGTTATTGACGCAATAAATGCAGCCAGACGCGCAATTCAGGACGCTATAAAAGCCCTCCAAACAATAAAGAGAGTAGATGAAGATGAGGGAGTTCCTACGCCATCAGCAATACCAACAACAAGTCCATCATCAAGCCCGTCAGCGTCGCCAGCTGTTTAATAAATTATGAAACAAAATAAAAACAACGAAGGAATAACCCATATAATAATTATGCTCTTACTGGGAGCAGTAGCACTTATTATAGTTGCCTCAGCAGGGGCTTATTACTTCTTGAAATTGAGAGGTCAACAATACATTCCCACGCAACCAGTTCAAACTTATAATTACGCATCCCCAACTCCAGTTCCTATTTCAAAATCTGACATAACCACAGACATTCAAAAAGATCTAAACACAACAACAGTAAATCCAGTAGATAGTAGTCTAAATCAACTAGATGCCGCTTCAAAGTCTTTATGATAGGATAAAAGTGTGAATCCTGTCGATCTAATTACCAAGACTTTTCAGTTTAAAATTGGAAACACAACTTTTCAGCCCGCCTACTGGCACGCTATTTCAATCGTTTTTCTGCTTTTTCTTTTGATAATTACCATGGCACAAGTCAGGCGCCATTTTATGGACTACTCACTGCGTGGTGGAGTTGTCGGAGTACTTTTGGGTTTTGCACTAGCATTGGTAATCGAAGGGTTTATGATTCTTGGAGGTCACACAATTCTCACCAATGTTTTAGGTTGGAAAAACGCTCCAAAGCCTATTTCAAATGCCTTAGATGCAGGAAAATCAAAATTGGTAGATGTATTAGGTACACAAACATCACCTCAACCAAAAGAAAAATTATCCCAGGATCAAATTATTGAAAGCTATCAATCTTTAAATCCAGATATTCAAAGAACCATCCGCTCAACCATCTGTTCCCCATAAAAAAAGCGCCAACTTTTTATTTGTTAGCGCTTCAGCCAGATCAATTTCTACATAGTCAAGGGTACTATTCCATATTTTCCTAGAATTTGATCTATATCTAAAAGAACCGATTCAACACTCCCTTTGTTTTTAATCCGAAATTCAGATGCCTCAATGATGGTTTGCAAGCCAATCTCACTCAAGAATTTGTCTCGAAATGTTAGTTCTACTTCAGCTTCTTCAAGTGATGCTCCCATACGTCCCATCATTCGTTTAACTCTCTCCTCACTCTCTGCCGATATAGCAATGGTTATTATCCGAGCATTAGGAAGAGATGAGTTGAGTATTGCGTGCATTCGTGGCCCGTAGCTGACATCAATGATTACTCCTTTGCTATTGGTTAATGCTTGTATCCGCCGAACTGTCTCAACTGTTGTTTCACTAACAAAAACTTCATTGCCAACATCCGCAAGCCAATAACGAGTACGTTTAAAACCTTTTGTCATAGCAATCTCACGATAAATCACATACTGTTCCATAAGATCAAATCCGTAACGATCAATCAACCTTTTAGAAACAGTTGATTTGCCTGAACAACTGTACCCAGCAAAAATTATTAATGGCAACATTTGAGCGACCATTGATTATCTATCCTTTCTGATTCGTACGTACTCAGTTATTCCTGGTAGTGTATGCAAAAATCCATCGTAGTATTTCGCGATTGCAGCCCAGCGCAAATAAGTTGCCCCGAAATTGTCATGCTTCTCATTCACCCTTGAACGCATCAGATTTGCTCTCAAGATTCTCACAGACAAACGAGTTTTGTCAGGGAACAAAACCATAGGATATCCTTCATAGGTTTCAGGCATATCCATACGGGATAAAGTCTCCACATAAGAAGCATTTCCGTATTTAACAAAACCTTCAACTCTTGAAGGAGAAACCTTGGCAAAACGTTGTATCTGAGAACCGTATTGCGTGTTTATTACAAAGTATATGATCGTTTCTTCCTTGTTACCAAAACTGCCCCATATCCAATCAGATACAAAATCTTGGATCGGAATATTTCCCCATTGATGATCATGATATACGCTCCCTTTGAGTATATGTTTTATGCCATTAGCTTCAAACAAAGCTTTAAACTTACCAAAAGGCACATCTACCACCCAAAGACTTTGTCTCTGAGTTAGGCTATCTTCATAGAGAATTCCATCGTTCAGTATTAAAGGCTGAGACAACTTCTCAATTTCAACTTTAAAGATCTCTCCTGATGTGAAATTTAAGGAGATCGTTATTCCTTTCTCTGTTTCAAAAAATGATCGATCTGAGACCTTTAGATAATAAAAATTTCTACCTATAACAACCTGGTCCATATCCTTTCTGTAGTATTTAGGTTGACTATCAAGAAATTGAACTGCCATAGATACATAAGGAATTTTCCTCAAACCAAAGATGTCTGTCTCATGCAAAATCAGGTTTGCAGCAAATCCATTATCAGCAACAAAATGGAAATACCACCACTCAAAATATCCAGAAATATCCGACCGATGTGAACCATTCACAAACGTACTCATGGAGTATCCTTTCAAAGAGCTATATGTTATACTTAATCAAACTATAAGCCATTATAACAAAGAATATGACTATTGACAAAATATTATTAATCGCAACATCAGTTATCCAAAACGATAAGAAGGCACTTTTACTTCAAAGAGGAGAAGAAAGCTCATATTCTAACCATTGGCAACTTCCTGAAGGAAAACTTGAAGAAGGAGAAACTCCAAACAAAGCTCTAAAAAGAGAGATCAAAGAAGAAATTGGAGGCGAAATAAGTAGTCTAAAATTTCAAACAGTATTTTATAATGATCTTGAAGCAAAAGGGCTCCAATATTTAGCAATAAGAGCAGTCTTCAAAGCAAAACTTAAATCAAACAAGATTATATTAAGTAAAGAACATAAAAATTATGGTTGGTATTCCAAAAAAGAAGCTCTAAATCTTCCTTTACTTCCTGGAACAAAAGAAATCTTGGTTAAATTACTTTAAAATTTCTTCTTTTAAATCCTTTCAGTTAAAATACCTATATGTACGAAACAAAAAAAAGAATTCAAGATTTACGACAAAAATTTGAATCTTTCAAAAAAACTATTGATTTAGAAGCAAAACAAACTGAGTTTAACTCTCTTCAGGCAAAGTCAGCTGATTCTGATCTTTGGGCCAATCCCGATAACGCCAAAAAATTAATGCAAAACTTATCTGATGTCAAAAACGAACTTGAAGAAATAAAATCTCTTAATGAAGACATTTCAATTCTTGAAGAGTTACCCCTAGATGAAAAGGAAATCAAAAAGCTCGAAGAAAGGCTCGAAAAACTAACTTTAAAAACTTATTTGAATTCTCCCTATGATAAAAAAAATGCAATTTTATCAGTTCACGCAGGCCAGGGTGGAACAGAGGCGATGGATTGGACCAGTATGCTTTTTAGGATGTATGTGAGATATTGTGAAAAAGTTGGCTACAAAACTGAAATCTTAGATGAAACAAGAGGCGAAGAGGCAGGATTCAAAAGTATAACCATAAAAGTAGAGGATTCATATGCATATGGTTACTTAAAAGGCGAATCAGGAACACACAGGCTTGTTCGTCAATCTCCATTCAATGCTGATAATTTAAGACAAACCTCTTTTGCTTCCGTCGAAGTTCTCCCAGAGTTTGAAGAAGTTGATCTTCCTGATATTCAAATAAAAGATGAAGATTTGGATTGGCAGTTTTTCAGAGCCGGCTCTCAAGGAGGCCAAAATGTCAATAAAGTTTCAACAGCAGTCAGGCTCACTCATAAACCAACTGGAATAGTTGTAACGGCCCAAACCGAAAGATTTCAGGAGCAAAATAGAAAAATTGCCTTAAATTTACTTCGTTCAAAGCTTTGGTTGCGTTCGCAAGAATTGCAAAAACAAGAAAAGAAAAACATAAAAGGCGAATACAAACCGGCTTCATGGGGAACCCAAATCCGCTCATATGTCTTACATCCTTACAAAATGGTCAAAGATTTAAGAACTCAAGTTGAAACTTCAGATACAACTAAAGTCTTAGATGGCGATTTAACTGAATTTATAGAAGCCGAACTCAAAATCTGAATGAACTTGCCAGTTTTTCCCACTGTTTTGCTCTAATCTTCAAATCAGGGTTACTATCAATTATTTCTTTTGCTTTCTCTAAATGTTCTTTAGCCTTCTCAGGGTCATCAGTTTTTAAAATCTCAGCCAAACTCATGTGAGCACCAGATATCCAAACATCTTTGTTGTATTTTGGCTCATCTGATTGCTCCAAATCATTTAAAGCGGTTAAAATTCTCTCTAAAGCTGTTTTATCGCCATTTTTATAGCTACATACTTCCATATGAATTTTCATATCAGCCAAAACACCAGGCCTATTATGAAGCTTTGGAGGATTTGAAATCATATTTTCAACTGTCTCTTTATAAAAAGATAAAGCCTCTGGCAACTCTCCCAAATCATCATAAACCTTAGAAAGATTATATGTAGGCAGAGCAATCGCAGTTTTGTCTCCGCTTTGTTTGGCTATTTGAACTGCAGAAGTCGCAAAAGATTTTCCAAAGACTAACCAATTCCTATCTTCAGTTTCCTGCCAAAGATGTCTACAAGAAAGTGTTGCCGATCCCAGTGCCTCAGAAGCACCAAGTAAATCTTTATCTTCAAGATATATTTTAAATGCATCAACGCAAAGCTTTATCGCACCAATTGGATCTCCATCTTCTCTTGCGTGCTCAGCCTTTCCGTGAACATCACGTCCCCCCTCACTTTGCATAAGCTATTTTACCACACCTTGCTTTTTATGTTATATTGTATTTATGCAAAATCCAGTTCCAGCATCAGTTCCACAATCAATTCAAAATTCCCCGATTGTTCAAAAATTCTCTGATTCAAATAAAAAAAACCTTTATATTACAGTTTTTGCAATTCTTATAATTTTGGCCGGCATAGCCTCAGGATTTTTCCTTTCAAATCTCAAAAAAAGGCCATCATCAAAGCTAGCCGCTCCATCAGCTATTCAAACCAAAAACGAGGTTGGTATAACTGATGAGAAAACTTTTAAAGATTCAGCAGAAGGTGTCTTAAAAGAAGGTGGAATAGAAGGTGAAGGGATGTTTCACTTAGAGCGTCCAGGAGGAGATTCCCAAAATGTATATCTAACTTCAACTGCCGTAGATTTGGGAAGTTTTATTGACAAAAAAGTCCAAGTCTGGGGTCAAACAATTGCCGCACGTAAGGCCGGGTGGTTAATGGACGTAGGCAAAATAAAAATGCTTTAATGATTGAGTTTAAGGGCTTAACCAAAACTTTTGGCAAGATAGTAGCTCTCCAAGATGTAACATTTAAAGTTGACGATGGAGAGTTTATTTTCATTGTCGGTCCCTCAGGAGCCGGGAAAACAACTCTTTTGAAACTTCTTACAAGAGAATATAAGCCAACCCGAGGCGAAATTCTTATGGATGATGTTGACATAGTTAAATTAAAAAAGAAAGATATCCCTCTTTTAAGACAAAAAATAGGTGTAGTCTTTCAGGATTTTAAACTTCTTCCCGAAAGAACTTTAAGAGAAAATATAGAGATTGCTCTAGCGATCAAGGGAGTGGACAAAGGGCAGTGGATAGCTCGTGTTGACCAGGTTTTAAAGCTTGTCGGACTTTCTGATAGATCAGATCTTTTTCCAGCTCAACTATCAGGCGGAGAAATTCAAAAAGCTTCAATTGCCAGAGCACTAGTTATTAATCCTGTCTGTATTTTTGCAGATGAACCAACAGGTAATCTTGATTGGGGAACGGCAGATTTGATCATGGATTTACTTACAAAAATCAATAAAGAAGGAAAAACTATAATTGTCACCTCACACAATAAAGAATTAGTTGAAAAATTTGGCAAAAGAGTAATAGAAATGAAAAATGGTAAAGTTATAAAGGACAGAAATACAAAATGAAAAGAGATCTAAAAACCAGTTTTTCATCAATTAGAAGAGCACCTTTCCAAGCTTTGGGTGCGATTTTATCTTTAGCTCTTACTTTTTTTGTTACAACCTTTGTCTGTATCCTGGTTTACAGTAGTTCCAAAGCTTTAGAATTTTTTGAAACCCGCCCTCAAATAATTGTGTTTTTAAAGCCAGATGCCAAGTCGGACGCAATCGCCACTCTTCAACAAAAATTAAAACAAGATTCAAGAATAAAAGATTTAAATTTTATCTCCAAAGAAAAAGCACTCGAAATCTATAAAGGCTCAACAAAGGACAATCCTCTTTTAGGTGAACTTGTTTCTCCTCAAACTCTTCCTTCAAGTTTAGAATTTTCAGTCAAAAGTCTTGATGATGCAACAAATGTAATAGATTCAATTAAAAATGAAGATATTGTAGATAGTATTGGCTTCACAGGAAGCCTTGGTGGTCAGTCAACTCTTTCAGATGTTATAAATCGGCTAAGGAGAATAGGTTTTTATATAAGAGTAGGCGGAATCATCTTTGTCTCAGTTCTTTTAATGACATCTCTTATGGTTTTAATGGTTGTCATTGGAATGAGAATTACAACCAAAAGAAATGAAATCGAAACGCTTGCTCTTCTCGGCGCAAAACCAGGCTTTATCCGAAGCCCGCTAATGTTTGAAGCAATAAATTATGGAATTTTCGGAAGTATCTTAGGCTGGCTTTTATCAGTTCTTATTATTCTTTATTTAACTCCTACTCTTATTAATTTTTTTGGAAATATCCCCATTCTTCCTCAAAAATCCATTGAATTTTTTGAACTTTTAGCTCTTATTCTTTTAGGTGAAATTTCGGTAGGAGTAATTATTGCAATGTTTGCAAGTTCGATTGCAATCTCCCGTGCTCTCTCAGTTAAAAAATAATGAAATCGGGAAAACCATTTATCTTAATTGTTGTCGCTTTTTTATGTTTCTTCTTAGTCACTTTTAAAATTAAAGCCCAAAATTGTGATGCAAATTGCCAACTTCAGCAAATTCAGTCACAAATAAGTGAATACCAAAATAAACTAAATTCATTAAAAGCTCAATCAAATACTCTCTCAAATCAAATTGCCCAATTCGATGCTCAAATAAAATTGGCTGAGCTAAAAATTCAGGAAACCGAAAACCAAATCACGCTTTTAGCAAGTAGGATAGATCAGCTTCAAGGCTCGCTTGATTCACTTTCCAAAGCGTATGATGCCAGAGTTGTTGAAAGCTACAAAATGGATAGAGTAGGTGAGCCCTTACTTATTTTAGTAACAGCAAATAATTTAAGAGAGGGAGTTTCTCGATTCTTCTATCTTCAAAAAATACAACAAGCTGACCATAATCTTTTAGTCAAACTTTCAAATGCCCAAAATAATTACAAAAAAGATAAGGTAGACATGGAAGATTTAAAGAAAAATTTACAAGATCAAGAAGATAAACTTTCTTCGCAAAAGTCAGCAAAATCAAATCTCTTAGCAGTCACAAAAAACGATGAAGTAAGATATCAGCAACTTCTTGCATCAGCCCAGGCTGAACTTGAAGCAATCCAGGCAATTATTGCAGGAAAGGGAACTGAGCAGGATGTTGGTCATGTCGGTGAAGGATCAAAAATTGCATCAGTTATTGATGGCCCATCTTGTAATTCCGGAGGAACCCATACACATTTCATCGTAAGCCAAAATGGGTCAACTCAAAATCCCTTCAATTATTTAAGAGGAGGAGTTGATTATGAAAACTGCTCAGGATCATCTTGTGGTTCATCAGATGGTGACCCATTCAATCCTTCAGGTTCTTGGAATTGGCCAGTTGATTCCAAAATCAAATTCGCTCAAGGTTATGGATCAACTTGGGCTGTAAAAAACACATGGGTAGGACAAATCTATAATTTCCATAATGGAATTGATATTCAATCTGAATCAAATTCAGAGGTTCACGCAGTTAAAAGTGGGGAGTTGTACAGAGGAAGTTATTCAGGTCAAAATGGCTGCGCGTTGCGTTATGTTCGTGTTCACCATGATGAAGCTGGCCTCGACACCTTCTATCTTCATGTAAATTATTAAAGCACCGAATTTCATTGAAGTATCAATGGTTGACCATTCGGTGCTTTATCTTTCATGCAGCTTTTATTCCCGAGCATCTATCACGATAATCAGCAAATGCACACATTACCTGATCAGATGCATTCATCGATAGAACTAGGTAAACGTTGGCCTTTACCGTAAAAAGCTTCGCCATTTCTTTCAATCCAGCGTCCAAGGCCCCTTCATAGGTTCGGACTAGTTTGATAAAATTCTCCAAATCCTCAGAATCCATCTTGTGATCAGATATCACTTCAAAAAAAATCTTATTAGGCATTTTACCCTCCCAAAGAGCTCAGTCTTTCGATCCGCAATAATTATATACTGATATACTTATAGATGAAACTATTTTTTATTCTTCTTGTATTTTCTTTAATTTTCCCGAAGAAAATTTTTGCTGTTACCCTTACAATTTCAGATGCACCTTCCCAAATTTCAAACGACCCATTTGAATTTAATGTTTTGATTGAAGGCGCTAGACCTGCTACAAATTACCTTGAAATTGCAATTTTCAAAGAGGGAACAACAGACTATTTTGGACAAACTTGGAATGGCTCAGGTTGGTATTCTGGATCTGATGCTAAAAGCTATTTTCCAATTACAATTGCCTCTTCAGCCTCAACCTCGGCACGCCTGAAGGGTAGAGTAGAGGACGCAATATCAGGTAATTACAGATTAAAAGTTAGGCGTTACACACAATCTGGGAATCTTGCGTCAAACGATAAAATAACCCTAGTTGACTTGATAATAAATATTAAAACTCCACCTCCTTCAGAATCTCCCACTCCCCTTGCAACTTCATTTGAAACCCCTCCCCAATCTCCAATTATCGAAACAGATCGTCAGACACCGATCCCAGAAGTTTTGTCAGAATTAGAAACACCACCGGCGGAAAATATTTTGGCTGTATCGTCACGATCGCAAAAACCAGAAGAAATGCAAGTTCAAGAAGAAAATAAAAATAATCAAATTGGAATAATATCGCTTCTAGGAGGTATAATTTTGATTGTTTCAGGAGGCACTTATGCTTTATTCATCAAAAAACGAACAGGAAACTCAACAGATAGCCAAAAATCTGAGCTCGAATCTTAAAGGTGGAGAAATTCTTGCACTTGTAGGCAATTTGGGTGCAGGTAAAACCACTTTTATTCAAGGCTTGGGCTTATCTCTGGGGATTGATAGAGTGATCTCCCCAACCTTTATATTAATGAGGAAATACAAAACTAAAAGATTTTCCTTCTATCATATAGATTTGTATAGACTTGAGGTTAATTTAAAAGAAGAAATCAAAAATCTCGGAATTACCGATATCTGGGGAAAAAAAGAAAATGTCGTCGCAATTGAGTGGGCAGATAAAATAAAAGATCTTTTGCCCAAAAATACAATTTGGATAAATTTCAAAAACATCAAAAACCAGGAAAGGCAAATTGAAATAATATGAAATTATATATAGATACTTCTAATTCACAGAATATAAAAATAATACTTGACGAAGAAGTTTTTGAAACCCAATCCCACAAAAATTCATCCCAGTTTCTCCTTTCCTTTATCGATGAAAGTCTCAAAAAAAAGAAAAAGAAAATTCGAGACATAAAAAGCATAGAAGTCAATGTCGGCCCAGGATCATTTACCGGTCTAAGAGTTGGAGTATCAGTTGCCAATATCTTAGGTTACGAGTTAAATATCCCAGTCAATGGAGTTGACATAAAGACAAAAAAGTATCTTAATATAAAATACGAATGAATATAGTTTTGATTATAGCAACAATTATAATAATTGCGCTTGGTGTAATTCATAATCCAAGAACTTCTAAAGTCCTTTCAGAACAAACAAAACAGCCAGAGATAACAAAGACCCCAGCTCCAACAGCCAGCACAACACCAACTCCGTCGCCTATTTCGACTCTAGAGCCACAATCTCCTACTTTATCTCCCCAACCAACCATTTATCTCGAATCAAATGATTTTCTAAAATCATTTATTTACCCGAATGGTCAAATTAACTCACAATCACAAAATTCCATATCCCAAGAAACAGATGACCAACCAGGTACAGTTCAAAAATGGTACGAAGATAGAGTTAACGGAAAAGGATTTAGCAAAGTTTCATGGAACATCAAAAATCACAACTCCGATAGTGATTACACTCTTGAATGTGTTCAAAATGGAAAATCAGCACATGTAAATATTAAAAGAAGTTCATCCAACTCCAAAACTTCTATATCTATAGGTTATTGACAATACTTGCTTGCTTTTGTAACATGCAAGGAATCTTAAGCCTAGCCCTTTTTAAATGCCTAAAAAACTAATATTAATAATAATCATAATAGTAATAATTATCGGAGGTGTTTTTTTGGGATTAAAAGCTCTCAAAGCGAAACTTATTAAAACCTCTACTCAAACATTAGGGGTTAGTGTAAAGTCAACAGATGTCAACAAAGAGTTTGAATTTCCTGTAAAAGACTCAGAAAGCGACACCATAAAAATAAAATATATTATAGAAAAAGCAGAAATATCGCCCGAAATTGTAGTAAAAGGCCAAAAAGCAACAGCAGTTAATGGTAGAACATTCTTGATAGTAGATTTAAAAATTACAAACAACTTCGATAAGGCAATATCAATAAACACAAAAGATTATATACGTCTTCAAGTTGACGGTAACGATAAAGAACTTTTAGCTCCTGATATTCACAACGACCCAGTTGAAGTTCAAGCAATCTCAACAAAATATACAAGAGTAGGTTTTCCTATAAATACTTCAGATCATGACTTTATTCTTCACATAGGAGAAATTCAAGGCGATAAAAAAAAGATCAATCTAAATCTTTGATATGCCTAATTTATTAACAGAATATTCAACCAAGAAAATCTCAGAAACATTAGTTTTCGAAATCAAAAAAGCCCTTAAATCCGTCAAAAACTATGGTAGTGTAGAAATATATATCCAAGACGGTAACGTTACTCAAATTACAGTCAGAAATATCAAAAAAACCGGTAAAAAAAACAACTCTATTAAAAATTAAAAAAAGGATATTCTTCTTTTGCATGAAAACACTTATTTATGGGTATTGACAACCATAAAATAAGTTGTGTATAAATATTTTGTAATTAACCTATAAGCAAAGCATAGGGGCTAACCGCCAACGGAGGCTCTTCAATTTGACCAAAGCTTAGTTTTTAAACTAAGCCTGGGATATCGAATTGAAGCGCCTCCGTTTTTTTTATTTTGCCTTAAGGCTAAAAAAAACGGAAAATCGAGAATGAAGTGTTCCGATTTAATCGGAATTCTCAATTAGAAAGGGGGTGAAAAGAACTAAAAAATATATGAACAAAAAATTGTTAAGTATAATGTCAGCATTTGTTCTTTTAGGTTCATCACTCACTCCAGCTTTTGCAGGAACTACAACTCTTGAAATAACAGGAAATGGTGCTGATACCCAAAATAATACAAATGTAACTTCAACTTCTAATACAGTTGTCTCCCAGACCAATGATGCGAATATAAACAATAGTGTTGTATCCAATTCAAGTTCAGGTGGAAATACTGCAGATAAAAACACAGGAGGATCAGTCTCTGTTGATACTGGTGATTCCAAAACTGTAGTAAACGTTCAAAACACAGCCAACAGCAATGTTGCTGATGTTAAAAACTGCAACTGTAATTCAGATGTTAAAGTCTTAGAAAGCGGCAATGGAGCTGATTCAAAGAACAATGCAAAACTTAATTTGACCGACTCAACAGTTGTTGCTCAAACCAACAGCTCTGACGTCACAAATAAAGTTAATGCAAGTTCTGATACTGGCTCAAATCAGGCTAGCAAAAATACTGGTGGAGATGTAAAAGTCCAAACTGGTAGTGCAGTTACAGCCGTTGATCTTAAAACCGATGCTAACTCTAATTGGGCAAAAGTAGGAGGCTCTGATCCATTCGCAACCTCAGGTAGTGTTGACTTGAGAATTGTTGGAAATGGTGCAGATACCCACAACAAGATTGATCTTGCGCTCGATAGAGATATTCTTTTACAACAGCACAACAACGCAGATGTTAATAACTGGGTAGATGCTAAAGCAAATACTGGTTATAACAAGGCCGATAAAAACACTGGTGGATCAGTTTCTGTAGACACTGGTAATGCTACATCTTTAGTTGCAGCAGATAATGCTGTTAACTTCAATTGGGCAAATATCGACTGTGATTGTTTAACTGATGTATTAGCTAAAGTAGCAGGAAATGGAGATCAAGCAAAAAGCGACATCAAGGCTAAATTGGTAGATGATAAAAACGTCTTCCAAAATAACTCTTGTGACTCGTTTGGTTATGGCTTCTTCTGGGATTGGAATAAAGGTGGTTGTGTAAACAACAATCTCAAATCCGATGCCGATACAGGCAATAACAAGGATAAATCAAACACAGGAAATCCTGGTGTTGATCCATCCATTTCAACCGGAGATGCATGGAGCCAAACCGATATTAAAAATAGCGGAAACTCCAATATCTTTGGTAAATCTGACACAACCGATTCAAATCCTTTTGAAGTAGGTGGCGTCAATATTAACATTTCCTTTAGTTTGCAGGATTTGTTAAACGCATTACACATAAGTTAATGCGTAAGGGTTAAAAGTTGGTGAGATTCACTTTACACTTCGGTGAATCCCCAACAAAAAGCCCGAATTATTTAGAAAGAATTAAAAAATGAATAAAATAAGAAAATTTATAACAGCGTTATCTATAGTTTTAGTTCTATTTTTCCAAAGTTCAAATATTCTATTTGCTGAAGATTTAAATATTCCAACCCCCCCTCCTGTTCCAACAGCTCCACCAGCTCCTGTTAATAATACAGTAGTTCCAACTCCTCCCCCAACACCTACTACGCCACCGTTACCTTCATCTCCTACACCCATTCCAACGCCATCTCCTACTCCTTCTGCATCGCCAAATGCATCTCCAGTTCCCTCCCAGTCTCCTTTAAATAGCCCAGATCCTACTGCTTCCCCTGTGCCTCTGGTAATCGGAAATACAGGCAATCAAACAGGTAACCAAAGCTCAAATGGAGAATCAGGCGCAATCATAAAAACAGGCGATGCAACAAACTCAGTAGGAATTGTCTCGAATGCTAATAGTAATTTAGCAAGTTCTCCAAGTGGGTCAGCAAGTGTAATCGATCCAATAAACACTGGCAATGGAGCATCCACTCAAAATAACAGTTCCGCCTCGATAGTTGATACTAACAACACAAACCAACAAAACTCAGCAACAGTCGTTAATAATCTAACTCAAGGTACAGTTACAGGCATTAACACTGCCTCAAAAAATACAGGTGGGGACTCAACCATAAAAACAGGCGATGCCAACACATCGGGAAGTGTAATTACAGCAGTTAATACCAATGTCGATGGAGTTGCAGTTCACGAGTTTAATATAGCAGATGACCATATAGGCAATATTGTAATAAATCCTACTAACGCGAATTGCACAGCAGGCTGCACTGGCAACCCGGGTACTGTTGCAAATACAGGCAACGGAGCAAATTCTCAAAACACAGCAAATCAAACAAACATAACTAATAACAATACTTTCCAAAAGAATGATGCAACCGTTGAAAATAACTTAACTCTTGCATCTGATTCAGGCCACAATCAAGCTAACAAAAACACAGACGGTAACTCAAGTATTACAACTGGAAATGCAAATACTGATGCCAATGTTTTAACTTTCGCAAACAATAATATAAGCGGCAACGTTGTCTACAATGTCGTAAATATCTTCGGAAAATTAACAGGTGATATTGTTCTTCCATCAGAAGCTTTTACTCAGGTGGCGTCAAATTCTTCAACTCCCTCCAATTCAGGTAATGGTGCAGGTTCACAAAATACAGTCAATCAAACAAACACTAATAACAATAATATTGCTCAAGTCAACAATGCAAATATAGATAACAATTTAATTTTTGATGCAACAACAGGCAGTAACGAATCAAGCAAAAACACTAATGGGGATTCCAATATTCAAACTGGAAATTCCTCAGTGACAGCTCAAGTGTTGAATGTTGCAAATTCAAATCTTTCAGGTGGTAATTGGTGGCTCGTAATAGTCAATGAAGCTGGTCATTGGGTTGGAAAAATTCTAGGCTCGCCTGACGGGGCAACATTTGCAGGATCTCAGGGAACGGAATTCACAGTTGGACCAAATGGAGAAGTAACCGCCACAAATTCAGGCAATGGTGCAGGTTCACAAAATACAGCTAATGTAACCAATACAACAAACAATAATACAACTCAAACAAATACAGCAAATGTTGTTAATAATATAAACTTGTCTGCTAATACAGGTAAAAATGAAGCAATCAAAAATACAGGTGGGGACTCAACCATAAAAACAGGCGATGCCAATATAATTGCCAACTTAGTTAATTTTGTAAATAATAATATTGTAGGCACTGGCAAACTTTTTGTAACAGTCGTAAATGTTTTTGGCTCCTGGATTGGAAACTTTGTAAGTCCAGATGCAGTTGCCAACGCAAACTCAACAAGCACTCAAACAACAAATTCCACCAATACGAATAATGATTCTCGTCCAATCGGTGGTGCATCTAGTCAGTCTTCAAATTCAGATCCAAGTTCTTCAAATCCCATAAACAATACGAACACGACAACACCAACAACAGCTTCAAATCCTCGAAACATTCAAAACTATATAGCCAGTATTAAAAACGATGCATCAAAAGTTAAACCAGAAGTTCCCCAGACGCCAACACAAGTTCTTGCCATGACCACAGAAAATCTAAATAATACTTTAATAAACGGTAAAAAATCCTTAAAAATTAATCTTGCCTGGCTCCTATTACTAGCCCCAATTTTGTCATTAATTTTTATAGTCCTGCCAAAAATTAGAGGCAGATATGAGAAATAAAATAACTATCTTCATTCTTCTGTTTTCTTTAGTTTTCCCGCTAAATTCAGTTAAAGCTGATGAAATAGTAATTACTGCAAATGGCGATTCCTCGAATAACCAAATAACAGTTAACTCAACTAGTGAGACGAATGTTACTCAAACAAATGCAAATACAAGTGTTTCAAATAACGTAAATACTCAGGCAAATACTGGCTCAAATTCAGCAAGTCAGAACCAAGGAAATACTCAAATCTCAACAGGAGATATTGTAAGTAAAACAGATGTTCAAAATAGCCTAAATACATCAGAAATAAAACCAACTGATTGTTGCAAAACTGGAGAAACAAAAGTAGAAATTACAAATAATAGCGCCAATTCTCAAAATACTGTGGATCAAAAAACAATAAACACAACAACTGTTTCAGTAACACAATCTGTAAACATTACAACTAATATAACAGGAATTGCCAATACGGGTAATAATGTTTCAAATCAAAACGAGGGTAGTGTAAAAATAACAACAGGGGACATTAAAGTTAGCGAAAATCTCCAAAATGGCCCTGTTGCTTCCACCCAAATAAGTCTCTCTTCAAATCAAACAAAAACTGAAATAAAAATAGCCTCAAATAGCAACAATTCTCAAAATAAAATTATAAATTCTAATACAAATAATACAAAAATTATTGATACCAAAAACGCAAATATCTTAAACAATTCAATCTGGATTCTAAATACTGGAGGGAATACGGGAAACAAAAATAATGGTGATGTAAAAATCACAACAGGCGATATAGATGCGCTTTTTAATATCAAAAATTATCAAATCAATTCCTCTGCGGTTAAAGAGGGCTGTTTGTGTAGTCAATCATACCCACCACCTGTAGATCCAGGAACCGGAGGAGTGTCTGATCCTTCAGATCCAGGATCAACTGCTAATAGTAGCTCACAAAATTCAAGCTCAAACTCGAGCTCTGCTTCAAGCTCATCAGGCTCAGGTCCACAAATTTTGGGTTTAGCGTATACAAATGATATAATTCCCTCTCAAGTTGTATGCGACGAGCCAAAATCCTATTACCAGCGTTTTTCTTGATTTTAGCCGCAACTCTCCTTTGCATAAAATTCAAAACTGAAAAAATTGAGGCAGCTCCATCGGTTAGCGATCAAGTTATTGTCTCAAACGAAAAATATGAACCCGACCATATACGAATAAAAGATTTAAATATAAACATTGCAGTTCAGAAAGCCAAAATTATAAGAGGTTATTGGGAAGTTTTTGACGACCGTGCAGGTTGGGGAGAAGGCTCATCTCTTCCAGGAAGCATAGGAAATGCAGTCATTTTTGCACATAAAAGAGCAGGCCTTTTTATAAATCTTGGTGAACTCTCTCCAGATATGCTTATCGAAATCCATTCAGGTCCAAATATTTACAGTTACAAAATGGTTAAAAAATATGAAGTTTCACCATCTGACACAAGTGTCGTCAAACCCACTCAAGATGAAACTCTCACACTCTTCACCTGCGCAGGCCCATTCGATACAAAACGCTTAGTTGTAGTCGCAAAAAGAGTTTAAACCTCATATAATAATATAAGGATCAATCTGCCCATGAAGATAGCACCCGACCTTCTTAAAAAAATATTAGTTAGCTCTCACTATGTATCTGAAAAAGATTTTGACGATGCCTATGCCTCAGCTCAAGATTTAGGCCGCGACATAGACGATGTTCTAATTTTTAGAAATATCATTACAGAAGAAGCTCTCGGAAAGCTTATTGCAGATCATTTAAAAGTTCCCTATGTTCCAATTAGCCACGAAGTTATAAAAGATGAAATCTTAACTCTTGTCCCCGAAAAAATTGCCCGTTCTTATCGTATTGTTCCATTTGGACGCGAAGGAAACAAGCTGAAACTTGCGATGGAGGATCCAACCAATTTTGAAGCTTTAGAGTTTACTCGTCGTCATACAAACTTAGAAGTTGAGCCTTACTATGCAACCCCAGATGAAATAAGAAAAGCTCTCGGTCAATACAAGAAAAATATTAAAGAAGAGTTCACAAAAGTAATCGAAGAAAGTATCAAAAAAGTTCCAACTCTCACTGATGATTTATCAAAAGCAGCCGAAAATTTACCAATCATAAAAATTCTAGATACAGTTTTAGAATTTGCAGTTGCCGAACGTGCATCGGACGTCCATATAGAAAGCCAACTCGATTCAGTCATTATCCGTTATAGAATTGATGGAGTTTTAAGAGATATTATAAAACTTCCAAGAGGAATTGAAGCTGGCCTAGTTGCCCGTATAAAAATTCTTTCAAACTTAAAAATTGATGAACACAGAATCCCTCAGGATGGAAGATACAAGTTTGATATAGACGAAGACGTCATAGCCTTAAGAATTTCAATTATTCCGGGCTTTTATGGAGAAAATGTGGTCATGCGTCTACTTCCTGAGTCAGCCCGTCCTCTCTCTCTTAATGAATTAGGTCTAACTGGAATTAATCTTGATGTTGTTAAAGCAAATATGTATAGGCCCCACGGAATGTTACTTGTAACAGGTCCAACAGGCTCTGGAAAAACTTCAACTCTTTATTCAATTTTAAATATTTTAAATACAGTAAAAGTCAAAATTTGCACAATTGAGGATCCAATTGAATATGGTATTCCGCGCGTTAATCAAATTCAAGTTAATCCAAAAGCAGGAATGGAATTTGCAACAGGCCTTAGAGCCCTGCTTCGTCACGATCCTAACATAATAATGGTAGGAGAAATTAGAGACAAAGAAACAGCACAGATTGCAGTCAATGCAGCACTCACTGGGCACTTAGTTCTTTCAACTCTCCACACTAACGATGCAGCCGGTGCAATACCAAGACTTTTAGATATGGGAGTCGAAGGATATCTTGTTGCCTCTACAACAAATGCCATAATTGCCCAAAGATTGGTTCGAAAAATTTGTTCCGCCTGCATTACTGAGTATAGTCCGCCAATTGCAATTTGGGAAAAACTCGCAGCTGATGGTATCAAGCTAACCAATCAAAAATTTTTCAAAGGTAAAGGTTGTGCTGAGTGTAATTTTACAGGTTTTATGGGTCGCATTGGAATTTTCGAAGTCTTAAGTGTAAGTGAGACAATCCAAAAGCTTCTAACCCAAAAAATTGTAAGCGATCAAATTAGAGATGTAGCAGTAAAAGAAGGTATGGTTACAATAATGCAAGATGGTCTTGATAAAGTAGCATCAGGGCTGACAACCATTGAAGAAGTTCTAAAAGCAGTTACAGAAAACTAAAATGCCGATTTTTTCGTACAAAGCCCAAGATCAAAAAGGAAAAATTGTTGAAGATACGATACAAGCTTCAGGAAGAGATGATGCCCTATCAGCACTCAAAGGAGCTCATCTTCAAGTTCTAACTCTAAAAGGCATAGATACAGGGGGAATTGTCATTGGAGGGAGAGGTTCGGTTTCAGTAGAAGAAAAAGCTGTTTTTTGTAGGTTTATGGCTACAATGCTTAGAGCTGGACTTTCAATTCCGGAGGCGATTGAAATATTACGCGCAGAAACAAAAAAACCCAAAATGAAAAAGATTCTTTCAGATCTCTCTTTTCAAACTCAAAAAGGAAAAAACTTGACATCGGTTCTTTCCGAATACAAAGAAGATTTTGATCCAGTTTTTCTTACAATGGTTCGTGTTGGAGAAGAATCAGGAACTCTAGAAAAATCATTTGAATATCTGGCAAAACAGTTAGCTGCCTCTCATGATTTAAACCAAAAAATAAAAGGGTCTTTAATGTATCCCGCAATAATAGTAGTAGCGATGATTGGAAATGGTGTTGTTATGACTTTTTTTGTTCTTCCAAAAATCGCAACAGCATTTTTAAAATTAGACGTTTCCCTGCCTCTTCCAACAAAAATAGTCCTTAATTTTGGTGCTTTTGTTGGGAGCCACATTCTTATGTCAGCTATCGCAATGCTTGTTGCCTCAGCTCTCACTTTCCTTTTTTTCTATTTAAAACCAACCAGAAATTTAGTATTTAAAGTTATCAAAAGATTTCCAGTGCTTAAAAAAATCATCAATCAAATCGATATTGCCCGCTTTGCACGAACTCTTTCAACTCTACTTAAAAGTGGAGTTTTGATAACTGACGCCCTAGATGTTACAGCTGATGCTTTAACCAACCCAGATTTCAAAAGAGAAGTAAAAGGTTTTAGTCTTGGAATTGAAAAAGGCGAAAGTCTTTCAAAAGTCCTCTCAAAAGTGGGTGATCTTTTTCCTCCAGTCATGCTTCAAACAATAAGAGCTGGGGAAAAGACAGGTACTTTGGATCAGACTTTAGATGAAATGGCAGTTTTTTATGAAAGCGAAGTTGATTACGCTCTTAAAAGAGCAACCTCGCTTCTAGA
The DNA here is from genome assembly GCA_016432525.1 of Candidatus Woesebacteria bacterium. Classification (GTDB taxonomy): domain Bacteria; phylum Patescibacteriota; class Microgenomatia; order UBA8517; family UBA8517. The sequence goes on from CP066693.1 coordinate 450,263, forward strand.
GCCACTTTTGATGCTTTTTATAGGAATAGTAGTAGGAGTCATGGTTATCATTATGATTGCACCAATTTACGGAGTTATCGGAAGTTTACAACAACAGGTAGGTAACCAAGGAAGATAAATATGAAAAAATTTCTACCTTTATTAGTTCCAGTTTTGGCAGTTTTAAGTTTAATTCTTGTTCTTTTAGTTTTACCCAAAAACGAAACCTCTAAAAATCAAACCCAAGTTGATTCAATACAAATAACCGACCAAAAAACTGGTACAAAAATGACTTTCACAAGAGACGGCTTTGTCGAGTATCAAAATGGAAGTATCACAAAAACTCAGATTTGGGATCCAGCAAAAATTGCAAGTTTTTTTGAATATATTCAGAAAAACTTAAATAGCGCCACAGGGGAAAATGTTTTATTAACCATAAATGGCCAAACTTCATCTGGGAGTTTGGGCTCAAATGATGAACTAATAAATACAGTTATAAACCAAATTTCAGGAGGAGGAGGCAATGGAGGGGGAAACCAGTCTTTCTTTTCAACCTCAACTCCAGTTCCCGCGGGATCGGGAAGTGGATCATCTAATCAAACCCCATCTCCAGGAGCTCCATCGTGGTGTATTCATTGGAGACTAAGTTATTGTGCGGACCAAATGGCTCCTCCTCCAACCTCAACTCCAGTTCCCGGTGGTGCAATTAACGCTACAGATTGTAGCCAGTGGAATAGCCAAAGCTCCTCTCAAACAACCTTAAGCGACTCAAATTGCAATAAAACTACCCCAACACCTAACTCTAATCCTTATGGGTACTAGTTTTACTGTTCACTCCAGCTAATAAATTGATAACTTGATGAAGTAGGAAAGTATGGGGGAGGAGCATACAAAATATTTGGATCATAATTTATAGTTCGTGTAGTGAATCCAGATTCGGGTGGACTATTAAAATTCCAATAAGATTTATTGTAAGAAATCAAAGCCCCGTTTATAGTCAAAGAATTCTTAACTGCCCCGGTACTAGTTCCCTGGCACCATGCTGCATAATCTCCTCTTATTACTTGTCCTCCTTGAGCCATCAAAACAGCATCAATTATAAAATTAGTGGGGATATTTCTCGTATATATAATATCGTTTTGTGCTATAAGTCCCAAAACACTAGTTCCATCCAGTGCTGGATATGTAATGTTATTAGGAATCCAAATATCAATATGGCTAGTCTGAACTGGAAATCCAGCTGCAACCACCTCAGTTCTTCCATTTACAACCCCTTCAACCCACAAATAGTCTTCAGAAAAAATAATTGGTTTATCAGATACATTATAAGTTCCAATTGTCTGCTCAGTAGAAATTGTTTCATTTCTTCTTCTACATCCTCCTAAGTCATTTGCTCCCACGCCTCCATTTGGTAAATAACTATAAATAGAGCTCGTTGCAGTTACTTTTTTTACAGTGAAAGTTCCATTCGCAGCAAAAATTAAATGATAACCCAAGGCTCCCGATGGCCCTAAATAAAGACCTGATGATTGGGCAGCTGTCTTCATGTTCGCAAAATCAACAGAAACAGAATTAAAATCTACCGAAGTTACCGGAAATTGCCACAAATTTGAATTTGGCCCTGATCCCCAAACTCCTGGCATTGTTTTCGAAGGCGAGCACCCAGTTTCAGTTCCACATGTATAAGTGGCAACAGCACTTTCAACAATACTATTATTCACTCCATCCATTCTTATTCCGTTATTCGAGTGCACTGCCCCATTGACTGTAATCCCGGATCCATACCAACTTGATGCATTCGATAAAAATAAATACTTTGCAAACGAAGGTTTTCCATATTGTGCGACAATAGTTCGCTTTATTGTAGGGTATCGATCGCTCCAACCTGTAGATTTTATTTTTACAATCGAAGAACCATTAACAGGAGCAGTTATATCAAGACTATATTTTCCAATTTCAGCTCCCTCAGGGTCTTTATAGGAATGAACATATGGGCCAGGATTGCCTGTTCCATCTTTAAAATCCGCTGGAGCATGTGCTAAATGCCATCTGTAATAATTTGCCCCAGCCTCAGCTATATCTATTGCCATTTCAGATCCAACTTGCCTATGAGAAAAATCAAGCTGGGTTGTCAACACATAAATAAGTCCATAAATGACTACGATAAAAGCTCCAGTTACAATCAACAATGCTGGTGTTATTGTTCCTTTATTTTTCATAAATTATCTTTAAGGGTTCGAATCATTGCAGCAGAGTCCATTACATAATCATGAATCGAATCGTTTGTAATTGTATTCACTCTTAAATATATTTTAACCATACGAATTGCAGATAAGTTAACAGGTGAACTCATTGGGTTATTAATAGCATCAGTTGGCCAATTTTTATTGTAATAAGAAAAAACAGGCGTTGCTCCATTTTGTATAGAATCAGCAACAGATCTTAACTGTTCATTAGCAGGTGGGTAAGTTATCGGGTTACCTGATGGCTTTATTACTCCTTTCATTAAACTTGTTCCATTCATAAAATATCTAACTCTTTCGGTTTTCCCATCAGCATCAATGTCCGAATAAAAAGTAAGCGATGTATTGGTTGCAGATTCAATAACATAAGCTCCATTATCCCCATTTCTAGAAGTTCTAATTTCGCGAACCAGAGCGCTCACGTTACTATTTGCATATTCGACTTTCAAAGACCCGTTATAAACTGCCACCTGGCTTTTACTTATAATATATTGAAGCCCAGCAATAGCTACCCCGATAACCACCATAACAGTTAACCCAATAGAGAGCTCAATTAATGTAAATCCAGAATTTTTGTATTTCTTTTTCATTGTGGTGTCATTATTACTTTTTCAACACTGGATCCTATTACATTTACGGTTCCTGAATAGTTTAAATATCCAGAAACAGTTGCTAAAAGCTGGTAAGTTACATTTTGCAAAGATGAGAAAAACGCTTGTCCAAAGTCAGGATTCGTAGAAAGGCCAGATGAAGCAGTTGCTGTTAAAGCTCCAGTCGATATACTCGCAGAAACTGAAGAAATTGGGTTATTAGCTGGATCGGTAAATATCGTAAGTAAACTGTTTGAAGAGCTAGAAGTCAAAGAGAAAGAAAAAGGCAAAGTTGTATTTGCATTCAAAACTACTGGCAAAAGAGGATATGAACCTGAAAGATTATAAGAAGAATTAAGCGATGTAAATTGATAAGTATCCCACTCCATATTATTAAGTGTAAGGTTTCCGGATCCATCGGTCGTAAGTGTTTGATCATATTTATAAACAGGTAACCCTTGAGAGTCAGTTCCAATTGTTTTACTTCCGCGAAGTCTGAATTGCTGTGAAGCTAAAGGAGAAAAACCACTTGCCCGGTCATTTGTTGATTTCATCTGAAGAGTTGAAACACTATCAATTGCAAAACTTACTTGTGTAAGCTGAGATTGTAAAACACTTTGCCATGGTTTCGCAGGATTTATTACTTCGGCAGTTGAGTATGTTCGATCAGTACTATAATTAGTTTTAGTAACAGTAATCTGATAACACGAATTGCAAGGCAGAGCACCAGGTAAAATCACAAGACCGTTAATGTCAGTTGTAATAGTTAAATTAACCGGCGGATTAACAGAAGTTGCCACAATATTTACATTTGCCTGAGGCACAGCTTTCCCAGAAGAATCAAACACAAGTATCATCAAAGTTCCCCCTCCATTTGTAGTTTCGACTCCATTTGGCGCAACATCAGTAATCAAGGTTATGGTATCTCCCCTTGATGCCCCGATTCCTCCCCAGCTCACATCAACTCTCACCCTTTTATAGTCAGTTGGTAATAAATCGTTAGGAGCAGTCCCATCAAAAGGATCATCAATATAAATAATCGTAATTTTAACAGTGTAATTTAATCCATTTCTTGAAACAGTTAGGTTTTGAGGAAGAGTTCCACTTGGAATTCCACCCACAGTCCCAACACTGTTATAAGGAAGGTTTCGAATAGTTTCCATCTGCTCAGTTGCTATTTGTTTAGCGTTGGCCCGCGCATCAGTATAGGTAAGAGTTTCATACGAAGTAAGAACTAAAGATATTATAGTCTGGGAAAGTATAGTCAAAAGTCCCATCGAAATAATAAGTCCAATATAAACCTGTCCCCTCAAGACTCTAGGCATTAATTAAGTATACTGTATAATGTAATTATCTGCCCTATGTACAAAAAAAATTTTGTCTCAATTTCATTTTTCGATAAAGATATTCAAGTAGCAGAACTTGATTCAAGCAAGAAAAAAGTTTTAAAAGAAGGCTCGATCTTGCTTCCCGAGGGAATAATTCAGAACTCAAAAATTATAAATGAAGAATCCCTTGCCAAAGTTGTCTCACTAGGGCTTAAAAAACTAGACATTAAAGAAAAATCGGTTGGTATTGTTATTCACGAACTTACAACTTTCAATAAACTTCTCAAAATTCCAAAACTCTCAGATAAAGAACTCGACGAAGCAGTCAGGTTTCGTTTTCAGGAATTTTATCCAGACACAAACCAAGAAATGGTTCTTGATTGGAAAATAGTGGGGGATTTAGGTTCACAATATGAAATTCTTGCACTTGCAGTTCCTTTAGACATACTAAAAAGCTTTATTGATCCACTAGAAAGTATTGGTCTTTTACCATTGGTAGTTGAAACTCCTTCAGTCTCAGTTTTAAGACTTTGCGATAAACAGACTGTGAAATTAATAATTTACAAAGGTTCTGAAAAAACTTTGCTTACATTTGCAGAAGGTCCAAAAATAGTTGCAACTTCAGTTGTGTCTTCTGATTCTCCCGATGGCTTTATAGTAAATACTTGTGATCAAATAATTAAACACTACTCAAATCTTTCTCTAGAAAAAATCTATATTGCAGGAGTTGGTATCACTCAAAATTTTATAAGCCTGCTCTCAGAAACCTTCAAAAAACCAATCGAGGCTATAAAAATTCACGATATTAAAAACAAATCAGAATCTGATTTACAAAAATATATGATTCCTTTCTCTTTGGCTCTTCATGATCCAACTGAGCCAAAAGATGAGTTCTCTATTAATCTTCTTCCTCCAAATTGGGTCAAAAAATATGAGGATATTCGATCATCGAATGAAATTTGGACTTTAACTCTTATTTCATCGGTCGTAATTTGGGCATGTTTTTTTGCAAGCGTAATTGCATTTGCTCTTCTCGCTTCAGAACAAGTAAATCTCCAAAAAGAAAAAGAGAAAACAGTTTCAAGCCTTCTGCCTCAAGACATAGTAGCTCAAATTCAGGAAATAAATTTTCTCTCAGAAAAAGTTATAAAAATTAAATCGGCAAGCGACGATCCAAACTCAGTAGTCAATAAAATTAATAAATTAAAACCCGACGACGTTCAAATTTCAGGCTATCATATAGACTTTGATGAAGCAAAAATTAATCTCACTGGAAAATCAACTAACTTAGCTTCCCTTATCAAATTTAAACACGATCTGGAATCAGACCCAGATTTTTCAGGAGTCGATGTTCCACTTTCAAGTTTAGGTTCTCAAACAAATCTCAATTTCAATATGAGTTTTAAATACAAAACAGGCGCTCAGATTCAAACACCAGGTAAAATAAATATACAATGAAAATAAATTTCTTGAAAAAAACACCTCTTCTTTTGATAGGCGACATTTTGGCAATCATAGCTTTAATAGTAATTTTTGTTAAGTTAGAGGGTATTGCTAATCAAATTCAAAAAACGAGAACAGAGCTTTTAAGATATACTCCTGTAAATACAGAAGCAGTCAAAACTGAACTTGAAAAAATCAAAGACCAAGAAAACATTTTAAAATCAACTTTTCCCAAAGAAATAGCTCTCGCTGATTTTATAAATAATGTCTCAAACCTTAAAAGTGATAATATTCTTAAAAATTTCTCTTTCCCTTCAGATGATGTAGTCAAAGACAAAACCGGTTTTTCAATCCTTCCAGTTATTTTCAATTTTCAAGGAAGCATGGCTGATATTAATGCATCCCTCAAAAAATTAAACGGTTTGCCGTATTTAATAAGATCAGTTGATTACAAATTAACAATAAATGAAGCCTCAAATTCAGCCACTCTTGATTATGGAGGTTTCCTATACGCAGATGAAAACTTTAAAAATTGACCGATTTTATATTGTGTTAGTTTCGATGCTAGTTGTTCTGGCAGTTATTACTTTCTTTACTTTAAGAACAGTCTTTGGATCAATTAATAAATCCCACGAAGTCGATACAACAATTCCCCAAGATAACAACTTAAGCATAAATGCAAATTCGTTAAACGAAGCCTTAAAATACGTTTCTCAAAAGAATTTCACTCCACTTGACTTAAAGTAAGCAAAGTGTGTAACCTTAAATAATAAGAAAAGGGGGTGAGTAAACTTGAACACGAAAACAAATAAGGGTTTTACATTAATTGAGTTGTTGGTAGTTATCGGTATTATTGGAATCTTAACCGCAATCGTTTTGATTGCCGTGAATCCTGGTCGTCAGTTTGCTCAAGCCCGAGATGCTCAAAGAAGAACAGATCTTTTGGCTATAACAAATGCTGTATATCAATTTGCAGCAGAGCATAATGGCAATTTGCCAGACACCAATGCTGATCCAAATATAAATAGCTTTCCTAGCACTGCAACATGTATTGGTTCAGGACCAACATGTTTTAATTTAGGTGCAGCAGGAGTTGCAGAATCAACACCAGTTGGCACACCGATTGTTCCAACCTATATTGCTGGAATGCCGAAGGATCCATCAACTGGTTCTGATGCAAACACTATGTATACGATCTATAGAGATGCAAATGGTAGATTGCAAGCATCAGCAAGCGGAGAATTAACTCCATCAATTAGTGTAGTTAGGTAAAGAAAAAGAGAGAAGTAAAGCTTTAGTGCCCTTCTCTCTTTTTTGTGAAAAAAGCAGTTTTTCTACCTTTTACTTTTCCTATCCTTTTTTCCATCTTCTAGCATTTGCTGCACTTTTTTGGGCAAATTTCTGATTACTTGATCCAAGAATTTCATCTCAAAGGCTTGCTGGGCTGTAAAAGATCGTTCGTATAAAGCAAACTCCTTAAGCTTTTCGACCGAAAGACCAGTCCGTCTTGAAACTTGTTCAGCAGTCATCAGCTCTATAGCTAACGCATGTTCAACAGGCCAAGTTTCACCTGCAATTAATGCCGCAAGTTCTTGATTGCCAAGTCTTGAGTTTCCCCAATGAAACATCAAACTTGCATCTTCAACAGCTGATCTAGTATCACATTGCTGTAATAGGTTAAAAGCGTTTGAGAATGCCCTCCCCATCACAAGACCATTAAACTCCAATCCTGATTCGATCATTGCAGCCTTTATTGCTGCATAAGTCAAATTCCATCCTCCTGTGCTGTTTATTAACAAAGTCATAGATTTCTTCCCCGTGTTTTTCGAAACAAAAATGCATTCAATCACCACCTCTTCAAGCTGTTCGTTCATCTCTCCAAAAATTGGAATGTACCCGCCATCAATGAGTTTTAATGCCATCTTACGAAATTCAGGCCACTCGATAATCATGATCTGTCTCCTTAAATGTGCAATACTGAATTTAAAGAAGTATATTCCACTATAGGAATTTTCTCAACTTTAAAAGTTATTTTGGAGTAATTTTATTCCTCATCATTTCTTCAATTTCTTTTTTGAATTTAATCAAATATCGTCTTAAAATTGGAGTTAGTTTTAGTTTTAACGTTTCATCCATTGAGAAAAAACCAATTTCTTGCCCCTCACCTGGTCCATGTTTAAAAAATTTTGCCTCACCATCTTCTACAAAAGATAAATAAACATACGAAGAATTATGAGCCTTATTTTTAATCTCTATCAAAAATTTTATATTCTTAGGACAATAAGAAACTTCTTCCATCAGCTCTCGCTTAACAGCTTGAAGGGGAGTCTCATCTTTTTCTATTCCTCCTCCAGGAAGTGACCAACAATCTGGATTTGGAATTAAAGGGGTATCATCTCGATGAAATAGAAGAATTTTCTCTCCCCAAATAATTAGTGTACTACTTCCACTCATGTTAATTCTTTATGCTATAAGATTATACTACAAATTCATTTAAGCCCATAGCACTCCATTAAATTTTCCTTTATAATATATTCTCAAGGAAAGAAATATATGAGTTTAATATGCTAAACTCGAACACATTGTTTACGCAAATAAGGGTTTTTGAATAAAGCCCCAAAAATTTGCCCCGCAAAAGCGGGGTTTTTTCTTGACCAAAAATGCCAGATACACACGAACTATTAATAAACATAGATCTAACAATAGAAAAATTTTTTCCAAAAAAATGGAAAGAGAAAAATTTTTCTTTTTTCATTGGAGAACCAAAGTTCGAAATTGATTCAAAAACATTAAACAAAAATCTAAACGATCCAATTAGAGATTTCGTACTTCGCGGAGGTAAAAGAATTAGACCTCTTATCTTTTTAACTTGCATTGATTTTTTTGGTTTAAATTACAAAAATTATTTAGATTTTGCAGCAATTATTGAACTTTTGCATAATGGCACATTAGTTTTAGATGATATCGAGGACAACGCAGCTTTAAGGCGTGGAAAACCAACTTGTCATAAAAAATTTGGACTTGATACAGCCACAAATACTGGCGTAAGCCTTCACTTGCTCCCCCTAAAAATTTTACTTTCAAAAAGAAAAACTCTTCCTCCGGCAAAAGAGCTTGCAATTTGGCAAATAATAATGGAAGAATTAATAAATGTCAGTTTCGGCCAAGCCTTAGATATTTATTGGCACAAAAATAAATCAGCCGACGAAGTAAATCTCAAAAGATATCTAGAAATGGTAAGGCTTAAAACCGGCTCCTTGATGAGAATGAGCACGCGCTTAGCTTGTGTTATCGCAGGAGAAGGCGAGAAAATCCAGAAAATTTTTAAAGATTTTGGAGAGTCTATTGGAGTTGCTTTTCAAATCATTGACGATTGTTTAGATCTAGCCCCACCTGATGAAAAATTTGGAAAGAGCGTTGGAAATGACATCACAGAAGGAAAGTTAAGCCTTCCAGTAATTTATGCTTTAAGAATTTTAAAAAATCAAAATGAATTTAAAAAAAGAGAGAGACTAATTCAAATTCTTTCAAAACACACAAGAGATAGAAAATTAATTCACGAAGCAATAGATTTAATTAAAGGAAGTGGAGCAATTAGAAAATCAGTGAAATTTGCAAATAAGCTAATCGATAAAACATGGCTAAAATTAGAGGAAAAATTAGATCGTAAAAATGGAAAATTAGATAGCTTGCAAGAACTTTCTTATTTTTTAGTCAAAAGAAATTTTTAAAATGCTCAAAAAAATAACTAACTTTTTACTTACTGAAATAATCTACAACGGACACCTCCAAGCTCTTGGTGCAGTTGGAATCGTTTATGTATCAACTGTCATAGCTTTTGGAAAAAATCCAAGTTTTATTTCTCTTTTTATTATCTATCTAGTTTTCCAATTTATTTACTTTTTCGATCGATTTAGAGATATAAGAAAAGACAAACTAACCAATAAAGAAAGATCGGCACACATTGAAAAATATCTCAAGAAAATCCCCTTCATAATGGGAATTATTTTATTTTTAGTGATTACATTAACTCTTTCAGTTTCAAATGTTTATTCTCTAGTAAGCGAGATAACAGTAATGTTTCTAGGAGCAATGTATCCAATTTACTTTAAAGGTTTAACCAAAAAAATTCCCATGTTCAAAAATTTTTATGTGGGATCAGTTCACGCACTTTTAGTATTTTTCCCTATTGTTTTCTATAACATAACTCCAATAAAAACTTTATTTTTATTTATTTTATTTTTATATGTCCTTTCTGAGGCAATAATTTTTCAAATTGCCCTAGATATGAAAGACATTGAAGGTGATAAAAAAGACAAACTTTTAACTCTTCCAGTCTTAATAGGTTTTAAATCCTCTTTAAATACAATAAACATATTAAATATAGCCTCTTTCATAATGTTTTTAGCTGTTCAATTCATTTTTAAACTAAATCCAATCCTATATCTTCTAATTTTTTCAAATTTAGTAATTAATTTCCAAATCTCAAATTTAATCAGAAACAAGAAAAAATCAGGCTATATTTTAAGTGCTTCCAAATTTTTCCTCTGGCTTTGTCTGAGTGTAGTAGCTAACATTATTGTATGAATGTCATACTTCAAAGCCTGGGCAATTTAAGAGATCTTCCAATGCCCACATTCAATAAAATAGCTATCATAGTTATAAATTTTGTGGCTGTTTCTTTGGTTTTAACAGTTTTAAACCACAACAAACTCAAAGACAGAAAAAGTCAAATATTCGTTCTTATGGGTATTTCCATGCTTGGCTGGGTAGATTTTGCCTATCTTGCTCGAATCTTTGGAAGGATGCCTGAAATATCCATCATTTTCCTGAAAATTGCTTGGTTATCAACCCCGTTTGTTTTTTTCTTCACTTACATGACATCAACTCTTCTTGCAAGAGAAGGAAAGCAAAACAAAATTATAACTATTTCTCTTTTAGTCGTAGCAATTATCTTAGGCATAGCAACAGCCTTCACCAATTTAACAATTGCTGGAATAAAGTATACAAATGGAATTCTAGATATTGTTTACGGGAACGGTTTTTTCCCTTATTTGGGAGGAGTTTTTATTATGATGTTTTTTACCCTTGCTCCTCTTGTTAGAACAAAAATTCAATCAAAATCTAAATTCTTTTTAATTGGAGTAATTATTTTTTATATCATGAATTTGGCCTTTAACATCACACTTCCAGTTTTTTTTCATATAACAAATCTCTATTTTCTAGGTGATTATTCAACAATTTTCCTACTTGGTTTTACAATGTATGCAATCCTAAGACATGAACTTTTTGAGATAAAAGTTTTCGCAACAGAAGCGTTAACTCTTATTCTCTGGTCAATTCTTTTTATAAAAATATTTTTCTCTCAAAATTTAACACAAATAAGTATTGATTCTTTTGTCTTTGCTCTAACAATTGTATTTGGAATTCTCTTAATAAGAAGTGTTAGAAACGAAATTAAACAGAGAGAAAAATTAGAGGAACTTAACAAAAAAATCGAAGAATTAGACAAACGAAAAGATGAGTTTCTTAATGTTGCAGCTCATGAACTTCGTGCTCCAATGACAGCAATAAAAGGCTATCTTTCCATGCTTTCAGAAGGGGATGCTGGAAAACTGACTCCAACTCAAACAGATTTTTTAAACGAAGCAACCAATGGAAACGATCGTCTTATTCGTTTGGTTAATAACATGCTTAATATCTCTCGAATTGAGGAAGGCCGTATGACCTACGAAATGGGGGATATAAATTTAAGTGAAATTGTCAAAATCGTCCACGATGACTACCTTCATGAAGCTAAAGAGAAAAATCTTGTGCTTAATCTTGAAGTGCCCCGCGACGTAAAAGATAAAGTCTATGTTGATAAAGATAGAATTTTTGAAGTGGTCTCAAATCTCTTAAGTAACGCTATTAAATATACAGATAAAGGAAGTATAAACATAAAACTCAGAAATCAGGATCAAAAAATTATTGTTGAAGTAGAAGACACAGGTCCAGGCATAAGTGAAAGTGACCAACAAAAACTTTTCCAGAAATTCTACAGAACAGAGTCCGCTGTAGGGAAAGCAAAAGGGACAGGCTTAGGTCTTTATGTAAGCCGACTTTTAGTTGAAAAATTTAGAGGCGAAATAGGAGTTAAATCACAAACAGGGCAGGGGAGTACTTTCTGGTTTAAGCTTCCGCTCAAAAGCTAAAACTTAGTTATCGCAATCTTCTTTATCCCAATTCCACCCGCATCCATGTGGAGGTTTTTGTGGGATAGATATTGCCGAAAAGCTAAGATCAAATTTTGTTTTTCTTTTCTGGTATAAATTTCCCGCATTTTTATCAAAGCATATTTTAAATAAATAATTTGTTGACTTCCCTGCTTTCACAATAGATAGGGGAGTGGCCACAAAATGGCTTTTATTAAAAAAGATATTAAGGTGTGTTGGCCCATATAAATTACTTGATCCTTCAGAAATCATTAGTTTAAGTTTTAGAGGAAAAATAAAATCTCCACCTTCATGTTCTGATTTAACCCCAATAAATTGGCTATTTTTGCTTCCATTTTCTACATTTATAGTTCTTGTTTCACAATCCCCTGGCATCATATTTTTAACTTCAAATATTGGCCCAGATAAGGGAACACCCAAATAGGTAATAGTAAGTTTTCCAGCAGCTTCCACTCGCCTGCCGAGGGTTAAATCGCTTCTTACATATTTTGCCCACAAAAATACACAGACAATCAGTAAACTAAAAATAATAATTATTTTCTTTTTCATATTGATCCTACCATTGTCGGCATAACAAAATTAACAATTGCCTTTGACGAAATAAACGGAACGACTTGAGTATTTAAATCAACTATCTGCACTCCACTATCAATAATAATAATGTCAGTTGGCGCCCCTCCATTAATTTCTGTTATATCAAAATTGGCAATCTCAAAATTATTTGCTGAAGCATTTGCCACATCCTCTGGTTTAATTCCCAAAATAATAATTATCCTTCCTGAATTATTTGCGTCATTCATGCTAGTTTTAAGAATAACATTTCCCAAAAAATTCGTGGTATTTACCTCTGTTGCCAAATTGACCTTAGTCTTATCAAAATTAATTTCAACTCTTACAAATCCAATTTTATATCCTTTTGGATCGAGCATGAGCTTAAGATTAACATTTGGAGGGAGGCTGGAAGATGAAGGGTCAAAGTATAAAGAGGCAGGATTTTCAGATCCCGCTTCTTTAGTTATCCAAGATGTTGCTGCTCCAAGCACATTTCCAAGACTATTGACCTTGTCCATAAAATATGAATTAGTTGTTGCAATAATTATCAAAAGTGTACCAGTCAGGGGAATGATAATACTGAGTTTGGGAATAGGTGACGAAAATTTTACCCTAGCTAAAATCTCTCTTTTAATAACTTTCAACTCTTCATAAACAATTATTGTTGCAGGAATTACTACTAAAATAAGAAATCCCTTTGGCTCCTTTGAAAAATTAGCAGCATAACCTGCGTAGGGAAGACTAAAAATAACTTTCCCAATGATATTATTTTGTGTTATATCAGCGGGATCGTTTGTTTTATTGGCATCCCCTTTAACAGTGAAATGTGGGTCATTCAGATGCCCAGTAGGGTAGGAAAAGGAGACTATTCTGTGAGTAACAGGGTTTTTAAAGTCCCCGTTTTGAGCATAAGAAACAACATCTCCAACTTTGTAATATTTTTGGCTTGCAACAAGAGAAATACTTCCAGTTTTTATTTCAGGTTCCATTGAACCAGAAAGAACAATATAAGCAGAATATCTGTGATTAAAAAGTCCTAAATTTAAGGCAATTAAAAATATCAGAAGCCCCAATAAAGCCCCAATAATATAAGCTATGGTTTTGTGTTTATTACCCTTCAAAGCCCGGAATCAACTAACTTTAAATTAATTAACTCCAGGCTTTCCCTGTCCTACTAAGCGGGACAGGGAAAAAGCACTAAACTATCATCACTCCAATTTGGCATTTGAAAATGCCACCTGTCCCCAATCTGCACACCAACCTGCTACAGGCTGAGTTGCAAGTAATTCAACATGCACAGTTCCTGTTTTACCTGGAAATGTGAATGTAGTTGTTTTCCATACTTCAGCACCACCTGTGGAAGTTGCAATATATGAACCGATTTTCGTACCTTCAACATATACATCAAAACTATCATTGACTGCTCCGTCAAGATGTTCCAAAGTTAATTTTGTTGCGGTACCAACTCCTGCATTCATAGTAAAAAATGCCGGTCTAGCTGCCGGATCAGCACACCCGTTGATATCACCCTTTCCCATTAAAAGCCTGAGTGTGCTATCACTGCTTCCTCCTCCGTAATTACCACCCCATCCCGGTTTAACCCAAGGGTTGCTCCATTCGGTAAGATTATGTCCTACTTCGCTTGCCACATCTCCTATATTCAAATAGTCAGAAACAGGTACAACACAACGGAAATTGGGATTATTTCTGGATTGAACTACGTCAAAAGTGATATCTGCTTGTACTGAATCACCTTGAGCTTCATTACCTAAAGTTGATCCATCACAGATAATAGTGTGATCTGTTTCATTAACAGTCATAGTACCAGCACACCATCTTAAACCAATACAAGTTTTTTGATTTAGATCAGGATTACCTTTCAGTGGACCAAGTCCTGTGGTTGAATCAGCGAGTGCATAAGTCTTTCCATTCAAAACATCGCTTGCTGGTCCCACTTTGTTTGAAAACAAAAGCGTTTCTTTGTCATCAAACTTATTATTACAGTCAGGATCGCTCCATGCTGTAAAATACAAACCCTTTGCAAGATCTTGAGTTTGGTGACCTGTGGTCATATTATTAATTTTTGCACAAGCCCATGCATCGTTAGTAACATGAAAGCTAATGGTATTTTCTCCTTCATCGCCTGGTTTAATATCTGAAAGATTGAAAAATCTCTCATTTACTAAACTTTTCAGCGGCCATGTTCCATCACAAGGTTTGCCTATCAAATCCTCGCGTTGAGAAGGAATTTCAGAATTTTCTCTTTGCCACACAGAAGGCCCTCCTGTAAGCGGAATAGTACATACTAAACCATCATAATGGGCTTCACTGTCAATTGTTAAATCAAGTGTTCCAGCTTGTATGATATTTCCCTTTGATACTTCCTTATCACTAAAGAAAGCTCTAGAGGCACCAACTCCGGCAACCCCAACTACTCCAATTGTTAACAAACTTAAAAATATTCTTTTCAATTTTCTCACCCCCAATCTATTTTTATTCTCGAAGTATTAAAATTTAATGATAGGATTCTATTCAACTTAGCCCAACTTATCACACACTATCTACTACCTGTCAACTATATCTTAGTATATAGTTTTATATTATATTCTGAAAAATCAAGCTGGATTAGACAATTATCTAAATGTTATTATTTAAGTCATGGAACTTGCAGCCACTCTTTCTCATTTTTTTATTCCAAGAGAATCAAATAATCAAAAAGCTCGTCTTCTTCATCCAAGTTTTCTGACAGTCTTTTTAATAGGAATAATTATTTATCAATATGCAATTAATCTTATCTCTTTTCCTCCGTTAAGAATTTTAGGATATGCCTCAAATATTTCGACTCAAGAAGTAATTAAGCTTACAAACGTAAAAAGAGAAGAAGCAGGACTTTCAGATGTTTCAGAAAACCCGTTGCTTGATCAGGCAGCTCAGGAAAAAGCCAAAGATATGGTCACAAAAGGATATTGGGCACATGTTGCTCCAGATGGCACACAGCCTTGGAAATTTTTTGCTGATGTTGATTATAAATACAGATATGCAGGCGAAAATCTGGCTCGAGATTTTAAAGACCCAGCCTCGGCTGTTGATGCTTGGATGGCCTCTCCATCCCATAGAGATAACATGCTTTCAGGCCATTACAAAGATATTGGTGTTGCTGTAATTGACGGCCAAATTGACGGAAGAGATACAACTATAATAGTTCAACTTTTTGGAACTACGCTCTCAGAATATGCACAGGCAACGCCAGTTAAAGCAGCAGAAACCAAAAAACCAGAAGTTGCAACGGCTCCAACACCAACCTTACCCCCTCTTCCACAAATTGCAAATACCAAAGCGATTACCCAGAGCTATCAAATCTCCCCATTTGATGCAACGCGAGCTGCAGCAATTGGGTTATCAGCTCTATTTATAACACTTTTTATTCTAGATCTTATAATTGTGAAAAGAAGAAATATAGTTCGTCTGTCAGGCCGCACTTTTGCTCATTTAAGCTTTTTTGGAATGATAATAGCAATCCTATTAGTTGCAAAAGCTGGAAACATTCTATAATTTATTATGCAAAAAATAACCAAACATCTTCAACATTATTCACCTTTAATAGGAATATTTATTGTCGGAATCGTAGGCTTTTGGGTTTTTTCCTACAGCAAAAATTTTCAGATAGCCCTAAGTCTATCAATGTGTGTAGGTTATATCTCTTGGGGAATAGTTCATCACGCTCTACACAAAAATTTAAGCATAGAAGTAGTAGTCGAGTACATTTTTTTTGCAACTCTCGGATTTCTTTTGATGTACTCCATAATTTCTAGATCTTAAGATCTTCAGTGTATAATACTAAGCATATGTCTAAAAATCACAAAAACGGATATTACAACCAAAGAATTGGGGCCATGACTGTTGATATGGTTCTTTCAGAAATCGGCAAATTTGTACATGAAGATTCAAATAGTTTCTACAGGCTCGTTATAGGATCAGATTCGCAAATCAAGTTTTCAAATGGTCTAAGAGAAACTGATTTTGTAACAGCTATAGTAATCCACAGAGTAGGTTTTGGGGCTCGTTACTTCTGGAGTAAAGAAAAAATAAAAAGAGCACCATCTCTAAAAGAAAAAATCTACACAGAAACAACAAGATCCTTAAATGCAGCTCAAGAACTTTTCCCAAAGCTAGAAAGACTCTTAGCAAAAAATAAATACGATTTAGAAATTCATATTGATGTAGGTCAGAATGGACCAACCAGAGATATGATAAAAGAAGTAGTTGGAATGGTTTCGGGTAATGGATTCAAAGCTAAAACCAAACCAGAAAGTTGGGCTGCCTCGTCTGTTGCTGATAAACACACTTAAAGTGATAAACACACCTGAAGATTTATTTTCCTCCGCCAAACAATCTACCAATTAAAGGTAAACTAGCCAATCCGCTTGATTTTTGTTGTTCTGTAGATGCCGGTGCCTGTTCAGGGGTTACTACAGAATCTGCTGTTGGAGTAGGACTATCAATTGTTGATGAAAGAATTGGCTCAACTGGCTTAGTATCCTCTTCTCCTGTAAGCGGCTCTTTCATAAGTGGTGGAGTTGGCTTCGTGTCTTCTTCTCCTCTAGCCGGCTCACTAATAACTGGAGTTACTGTTTGCTCACCTTTTGTTTCCACATCTGTCATAAGATTAACAATAATAAAAATTACTATGTATGTCAATAATAGAAAAATTTGCACATTCTGGTATAATGGCTCCACTGAATGGAAAGAGTAGAAATTAAAGTAAATCCAGGTGAACTAGCAAAATTTTTAAGCAGTAAAACATGCACACCAACTGAAGAATGTAATGGCCAAAAAGGAACTTATCAAGTTCTGACTGATTACAGAGGTAGGGTTACTAAATTAACTTGCACTGGTTGCTCAAGAGCAATTAAACCTGAAAATTTAAAATTTTTTGAAGTAATGGAAATAGAAGAAGTAAAAGATGATCGAAAAAGTAAGTGAATTTACTCCACCCAAAGAATGGCTTCCCACCCGAGCTTCTTATCTAATCATCGGCTCAACTGGTCTTATTGGAAGCTCTATAGCTGGATCAATCTCAGGAAAGGACGAAGCTTACGGTCTTTCAAGAGGAAATCTTGATCACAAAAATGAGCCTATTCCAAGCTTTAGAGCTGACGCGGGAGACAAAGATGCTCTCAAAGAAATTCTTTCGAAAGTTCACCCAAACATAATTATAGATTTGGCAGGCAACACAAATCTTGAAGAGTGCCAAGGTAATCCTCAAAAAGCTTATGATCAAAATGTAGGTAGAGTAATTTCTCTTGTAAGCACAGTATTTCAATTAGACTATAATCCAAAACCAGTAATCCTTTTAGGTTCAACAGATTATGTTTATGGAAGCTGGGGACCTTTTACAGAAGAAAGTCCAAGAAAAAAAATCCAAAATATACATGACAAAGTCTGTGACTATGCTCAAACAAAGGCAATGGCTGAAAGAGAACTTGTGACGCTTGCAACAAGACACAAAATTCCATATGTAATTTTAAGATTTGCCTTTCCCTATAATCAAAAATACAGACAAAAGCCAGGTACTCCAATTTTTATGTTTGAAGCTCTCTCGCAAGGTAAAAAAATAACAGCTCTGACAGATCTTAAAATGACCATCACTCCAACTCAATACATTCCACCAGCAATTAATACTTTGGTAAGAAGAAGAGCATGGGAAGATCCATATCCTATCTTTAATATTGCAGGACCTTCAATTTATAACGGTTTTCAAATCGCTCAAATCTGTAAAGCTGAATTAGAACGTAGAGGTGTGAGTGTTAAAGATGACCAAACAAGAGCAGATTTAGTAGATCATTTTTTTGAAGGCAAGGCTCCTCGTCCCATAAATGGTGGAGTGCTTACCTCTAAAATTCAAAAACTGGGAATAGTAATACCTGATTTAAAAGATGATATCAAAACTTTTACTCTACCTTCTTAATTAAATCAGGTCTGTTCTTTTTGGTTTTGACAATTGCCTTAATCTCTTTCCACTTTTCAATTTCACTATGATTTCCAGAAAGTAAAACCCCAGGAACCTTTAACCCTTCAAATTCTTCAGGACGCGTATATTGAGGATACTCAACCAAATCTCTTTTAGTAAAAGACTCAAATTTGGTTGCATCTTCTTTTGGAATAGCACCTGGAATTAATCTAACAACCGCATCAGTTATAACCATGGAAGGAATCTCTCCGCCAGTTAAAACATAATCTCCAACTGTAATTTCTTCGTCAACATATTCTAAAATCCTCTCATCAAAACCTTCATAATGCCCACAAATTAAAATTAAATTTTCAAGTTTTGAATATTCACTTGCCTTTTGCTGAGTAAACTTTTTTCCACCCGCGGAAAGCAAAATTACTTTTGAATTTTTACTTTTAATCTCATTTATTGCTTTGACAACCACATCCACCCTTAATATCATCCCAACTCCTCCGCTATAAGGCCTATCGTCAACTGTCCGACGCTCTCCAATTCCATATTTTCTCAAATCATGAATTTCAATCTTTGCTAAATTATTTTTAATTGCCCGATCCATTATGGAGTAATCAAAAGGCCCCTTAAACATTTCCGGGAAAAGTGTCACTATGTCAATTTTCATAAGTGTATTATATAATTAAAATATGCTTAAAGATATAATTGCCAAAGCAAAGAAAATTATTCTCACTCCTAAAGAGTTTTTCCAAAGTGCCAAAAAAGAAACAGGAATAAAGACAGCTCTCTCATTTTTTGCCATACTTTCACTTTTTAACGCAATTCTCTCAGTAGTAATTTTTTTTATAACAAATTCAAGCAGTCTTTCAAAAACTTCCATGTCCTCCTCCTTTTTTGGCCCGTCACTCGTAATCGGATACCTTATAAATTTAGGTATAAGTTTTGTTTATGCAGGGCTCCTTCACCTCTGGATCAAATTATTTAAAGGATCGGGAAAGTTTGAAAAAACATATCAACTTTATGTTTACTCTCAAACTCTAAAACTTTTAATTGGCTGGATTCCAGTTGCAAGTATCTTGGGTTGGTTTTATAGTTTTTATCTTTTAATTATTGGAACTCAAGAGTTTCACAAAATTTCAAAGAAAAAGACAATTATCATGTATATAATTCCAGCTGTTTTACTAACTATTTTAGGATTTGTAGTAGCTTTCCTGGTATCTCAGTATTTAGTCACCAACCCTAAACTTTAATGAAAAAAAGAGTAGTTATTATCATTCCCACTTATAACGAAAAAGAAAACATAAAAAAGATGATTGATGAACTTGTCGGTCACGAGTTTCCTAAAATTGATGCAGACATGCAGCTTCTTGTAGTTGATGATTATTCTCCTGACGGAACAGGTGATATCGTTAAAGATGCTATGAAAAAGCACAAAAATATTCATCTCTTACAAAAACAAAAGGAAGGACTAGGGGCAGCTTATATTGCTGGAATGAAATATGCCCAAAAGGATCTTAAAGCCGATGCAGTCATGGAAATGGATGCTGATTTTCAACACCCTCCACGTTTTGTAAAGCCAATGGTTGAAGCCTTTCTAAATGGAGCAGATTACGCAATTGGTTCCCGCTATATTAAAGGCGGCTCGGTACCCAAAGAGTGGGCATTGAGTCGAAAGGCAGTAAGTTTTTTTGGAAATTTATTTATCCGCATTGTTCTTCTAAAGCCAAAACTTCACGACCTAACAACTGGCTTTAGGCTCACAAGAGTAAAAGGAGTGCTTGATAAAATCGATTTAGATAATTTGATGGAAAAAAAGCGTTTTGCTTACAAAGTTGATCTTTTATACCAAAGCGTCAAAAATTCCCAAAAAGTAGTTGAAGTCCCTCTTGAATTTGCAGCCCGCACAAAAGAAAAATCAAAATTCAACTCAAAAGAAATGATTTCAACTTTTAAAGTAGCCATAATATTGGGGATAAAAGATAAAATCCACTTCATAAAATTTGCGATAGTCGGCTTTACTGGTTTTGTTATTAACTTCGTTTCTCTTAGAATTTTTAGAGACCTGGGTTTTGCTGAAGTTTTATCTTGGCTTTTTTCAACAGAACTCGCAATTATTTCAAATTTCACTTTCAATAACATTTGGACATTTAAAGAATCTAAAATTTCAGGAATTTCTAAAACTATCTCTAAATTTATTCAGTTTAATTTAACTTCAACAGGGGCTTTAATAATTCAATCAATTGCAGGCCCAATTGGAGTAGGAATAGTAGGAGCGAAATATGATTTCATAGTCCTATTTTTTGTAGTTGCTTTCTTAGTTCTTCCTTATAACTATGCAATGTACAATATAGTAATCTGGAAACGTTGGAAAATCCCCGGCCTTTCTAAACTTCAGAAGATGGTTGGATAAGTGTTATAATTCAGACGTACTTTACCAATTAATGATACTTCAGGGGAGATCTGGAAAATGAAAAACACGATAGTAATTGAAACTAGTTCCTATCCGGCAAGCAGAACATACAGCCCAACAATTAAGGGACAACTTTCAAAAGGAGGCGGGTTGTTCGGCAATGAAACGTACATTCACAAACCTTTTCCTCCAACCGATAAAGACGGCAAAGCTAACATAAAATCACTCACACCTATCGGAATTAAAGTGGCCAAAAATCTTCTGGCAATTGAAGGAGTTGATTATTTAAAAATAAAAATCTATGAATTTGAAGTCAATATCCGCAAAGGGTTTAAATGGGAAGAGGTTCATCCACTAATTCTAGAAGGCCTAACTTTAGCATTGGAGTGGACAGAATACGAACTAGTTGATAGCAGTAAATGGTTAAAGGAAAGAGACGAAGAAAGTGCCAAATTTTCAAAACAACTAAGAAACGAACCTGATCCTATTCCTGAGGAAGAAAAAAGCTATGTGTCTCCAGAAAATATCACTGTTAAGATAGAACAAAGAGAATCAGGAGTAATCTCTTTAACATTTATGCCTCCAAAAGCAATCTCTGAAGAAGATTTGTCTTTTTCACACCCTCTTTCTGCAAGAGAAAAAAGAAAAATCCAGAAACTGGATACTCAAAGGAAAACTCTTGTAGAGAGGATACTTTCAATCGAAGGAGTAATTAGTTTAAGTTTTTGGGGAGTTTATCTGATCAATATAGCATCAAGTCCTGCGTTTGATAAGATTCATATAAGAGATGAAGTGGTAAAGATCATCAAAGAGGTGTATCTGTCATAAAAATTAGCCTGATTAGTACAAAAAATAGTACTGGTCAGGCTACTTTACTTCAGAAGATGCTGAAGTAGTAGAAGTTATAAGGTATTCAGGCTTAAAATCATTCACATTTGGTCTTTTTGCAAACACATTTACCTTCATCCCAACCGTAAAATTATTTTCGACCCCATGATAGTTTATATCCACTTTCAATCCTTCTGAAAATTTAACTCCAATTTCAATTTTTCTTCCACCTCCATTTTTAGAAAAATTATGATCAGCCGAAATTGAACAAATCTCTCCAATTCCTATAAAAACTTTCCCCAAATCTTGGTGACAGTTAGGACAGGCTCCTTTTTCTCCAAAAATTTTTGTATCACAGCAAGGACAAGCCTGCCCCTCAAATCTCAAAAACTTATCTTTTAATCTCCAAAATATTGGATTATTCTCTACTGACATAACTACTTTATTATATACCCCTTCGGCTAATTTTCCTGAAAATTTCTTTTTTGAAACCAACTATACCGGAATATATTAAATTATATAATGTAATAAATTGGGAATTGCGATTTATAATCCAAGGTAATATATTTGTATCTAAGAAATGAGAGAGTTAATTTTTGCAACTACAAACGAAGGAAAGCTAAGAGAAGCAAGAGATATATTAGGTATTGAAATAAAATCACTTGATTTAAAAGTTGGAGAAATTCAAACTCTTGATCCCATCGAATGTGTAGAAAAAAAAGCAGAAGCAGCTTACGCTATCGCAAGAACTCCAATATTAGTTGAAGATACTTCTTTGTCTTTTGAGGCTTGGAATGGACTACCAGGTGTTTTTATAGATTATTTTATGAAGACACTTGATAACAGTGGTTTGACCAAACTTCTAAAAGGAAAAGACAGAAGAGCGAAAGCTCAAACTAGCCTATGTTTCTATGATGGCAAAGAAAAAATAACTGTTTTTGGTGCTATTAACGGTAAAATAGCTATTAAACCAAGAGGAGGCAATGGCTTTGGCTGGGACTCTATCTTCATTCCAAAAGGATACAACCAAACCTTTGCAGAACTTTCAAATGAATCAAAAAACAAAATTTCCATGCGTAAAATTGCTTTGGGAAAGTTGAAGTCTAAGATCTAATCTCCAAATCCTTTACTTTTTTCCAATTTGTATTATAATTTATTTTTATAGGATATAGCATAAATAAATGGAGTATTCTATGAATCAATAGCTCTTTCAAATTACTAAAGTAAGAATCGAAAAACAAAGTTTCCCTAAAGGAGGAGACATGTCTGAAATTCAACAAACATTACGCGGTTTCGTGTCGTTGGAAGGGATTGATTTCACTTGGAAAACCCCTTTCTCTCAATGGTTACGTCGCGATCTTACTGCACAAGGCAATAGAGTGGTAATCACTCGTGATCCACCATATTACATTTCACCTTGGACTGAGTTTCATGAATCTTTTGAAAGAGGAGAGAATCTTGCCAAGATATCAGAGGCATTTCTTCTCCTAACGCCAATCTTCTCTACAAAAATGGAGCCCAATCTGATATCGGCATTACATTATTTGAGATAAAAGCAAGCGAAAACAAATATATTGGAACTAATAAAAACAAAATCGCGAGCTTAAATTCACGTTTAACTAGATATTTTGAAAATGCTGCATATAAAAAAGGGACTATCGGTAGGCTGTATCTAATTAAATCTCTATGGGAAACAAAAATCGTCGAGAAGAAAAATACCGCAACAAACCAAAATAACGTTTTATCTTTCTCTTTCCAGAGAGTAGCTATTCCCAAAAATCCCAACAAATAAACAAAAATAATTTCCTCAAGCCAATGGGTGTTAACCCAAGGTTGAGCGTAGTTAAATATTTCAAAAGGAGGGAAAAATAAATGAATATTATCACCTGAGTGAAAATAAGAAAAGAAGTCTCCAAGGCTGAATTTATAAAGAAAAAATACTCCGACTAAAGAAAGAGGTATTAAGAGAACTAAAATAAATAAAAAGTTAAGTCTGCTAACAGTTTTGCCAAAATTAGAAATTATTAATCTTTTTCCAGCCGGAAGTCCAATTGCTAAAAGGTAAGAAACAAACAATAAAATAGCAGGAGATTTGGTAATTTGTGCAACAACTCCCCAAATAGAGGCAAGTAAATAATTTTTTCTCTTAAAGTAATAAATAGATGCAATTATAGCCCCAACAAAAAGTGGCTCAGGTGAACCTACTGATCGAACAATCAAAAATCTTGCAGGAAAGACACTAAAAGCAAAAGTTAAAAAAAGAGCATCTTGGTTCGATACATAATCTCGAATAAATTTATAAAAGAAAAATAAGCAAATAAAAGAAGAGAGAAGGCTTACAACAAGCATTGCATAAGGCATAACTAATATAAGAGAAAAAATCCTTATCAAAAAGGGGAAAAAAGGAAAATGTGCAGCGTAATATATTACAGGTAAATTAAAAGAAAACGAATGTTCTATTTGTGACGCATTATAAAAAGTTTTCGCAACCACCATATAAAGAGGCCCATCATAATTTGCAACAATAGTAGCCATCCCATTTTGAGGAAGAGGTATTCCCCAAATGCTTTGAGCCCTTACGATAAAAGGAAACCAGATTAATAGCGTCGGAATAAAAGTTATTGCAAAAATCGCCAAGACCGTTCTTAATTTCATCTAGTTAAAATTATACACTTAAGTACGTTTCTGATAAACTAAATCTACAATGAAAATGATCTCAAATCTTTCTGTCTTCTTTCCAGCCTATAATGAAGAAGAAAACATAAAAAATACTGTAGAAAAAGCAAAGAAACTTCTTCAAAAAATATCAGATAACTGGGAAATAATCATTATAAATGATGGATCATCTGATAAAACCGAAAAGATCTCCAAAAAATTAGTAAACGAAGATAAAAAAATAAAATTAATCACTCACAGCCCAAATCGAGGATATGGTGCAGCCGTAAAATCAGGTTTATATAATTCCAAATATGATTGGATTGCTTTTACTGATTCAGATGGCCAATTTGATTTTTCAGAAATTACAAATTTTATTGAAAAACAGCGTGAATCTAACGCCGATCTGGTAGTAGGCTACTACAAAAAAAGACAGGTCTCAAAATTTAAAATCATAACCAGCAAGATGTGGGAACTGGCAGTATTTCTTCTATTCGGATTAAAAGTCCATGATATCGATTGTGGTTTTAAATTAATTTCTAAAAATGTCATTGATAAAATCCCAAAACTTGAAAGCGAGCGAGGTGCTTTTATCTCAAGTGAATTTTTAATTAAAGCAAAAAAATCAGGTTTTAAAATTGTTGAAATTCCAGTGACCCACTTCCCTCGAACAAAAGGGACTGGTACTGGTAGAAATATTGATGTAATCATAAAAAGTTTTCTAGATCTTTTTCACCTATGGCAAAAACTTCACTAATAAACTGGATAAAAAACCACAAACTAGAATTTATTATCCTTTTTTTAATTCTCGCTGTAGCTAGTTTTCTTCGTCTTTATAAAATTTCAGGTTACATGACTTTTTTAGGGGATGAGGGAAGAGATGCAATAATTGTTAGACGGCTTTTAGTTGAACATCACCCACCTTTGATTGGCCCAGGTACTTCAATTGGAAATATGTATTTAGGTCCTCTTTATTACTACATGATGGCTCCGGCTCTTTTGCTTGCTAATTTCAATCCAGTGGGTCCAGCTATTCAAATTGCCGTTTTAGGAGTCATAACGGTTTATTTTATTTATTATGTAGCGAGAAAATGGTTTGGGCCAAGGGGTGCTCTCGTTGCCTCGTTTCTTTATGCAATTTCTCCAGTAATTATTATTTACAGCAAATCTTCCTGGAATCCAAACATTATGCCTTTTTTCTCGTTACTTTGTATTTATAGCATCTGGCAAATTTGGCAAAACCATAAATTTAAATGGCTGATTATTCTTGGTATCAGTTTTGCATCAGTCTTGCAATCTCATTATCTAGGCCTTCTGCTAGTTCCAACCCTCTTAATTTTTTGGTTTTTAACATTTCTAAAAGTCAGATTGACCAAAACAGAAACCAAACCATTCATCGTCTATTCACTGATTAGTCTCTTTTTATTTTTAGCTTTAATGTCTCCACTTGTAATTTTTGACTCTCGCCATGGTTGGAGAAACTTCGAAGCATTGAAGCAATTCTTTACAAATCGCCAAGCAACAGTCTCAGTTAAACCATGGAGTAATATTCCAAAAATCTTTCCTCAGTTCGAAAAAATCATAACCCGTTTAGTTTCGGCAACCGACTCAAAAGTGGGTCAGTGGGCATCTTTAATTCTCTTGATGAGTGTCGTCTGGGTAGCAGCTCGACTTAGAAATAACCTTGAAAAAAAAGAAAAACTTGCATACATTTTGCTAATCAGCTGGATCGGTTTTGGGCTAATTGGCCTCTCCTTGTATAAACAAGAAATTTACGATCATTACTACGGTTTTTTATTTTCCGCTCCTTTTCTTTTACTTGCCGGCATTTGTGAACATGTGATCCGTAAACACAAAATTAGAGGTACTTGGATTTGTTTAACAGGGGTAAGCATATTAGCTATTTTTAATTTCAACGCCTCCCCTCTCAAATATCCTCCAAATTATCAATTAGATAGATCAATAAAAGTTGCAAAAATAATTCTTGACGAAGCAAAAGGACAACCTCTAAATTTTGCTGTTATTGCCGAAAGAAACTACGAGGGAGCATACAGATATTTTCTTGATGTAAGAGGAGGAAAAGTTGTAGATATTGACCCTCAAAATCCAAAAGGTAGCATAACAGAGCTTCTTTTTGTAGTTTGTGAAAAAGAAGAAAAAAAGTGTGACCCAACTCATGGTTTAAAGCCAGAAGTAGCCAATTTTGGTTGGACCAAGATCGATAAAGAGTGGCATGACTATGGTGTAATAATCTACAAACTTGTCCACAGCCTACCGCCTCAAAAGAAATGAAAAAAATAAAGAAGGAAATTAAATCTCACAAATTAGTTTATATTCTTCTTTTTCTAACTTTGGCATTTGCCTTATTTTTAAGAGTTTGGAGAGTTGATAAAGTTCTGGGTTTTTATTTTGATCAAGGGAGGGATGCCCTTGTTGTCTGGGATTTTTGGCATCAAGGCAAATTATTTTTAATTGGCCCAACAACAGGAATTGCAGGAATTTTTAGAGGTCCTTATTACTACTATTTAATTGCTCCATTTTATCTAATCGGCAATGGAAATCCTGTTTTTCCCTCCGTCTTTTTGGCAATAACAACAGTTTTATCTATCTACATTCTTTATGTTTTAGGTAAACTTGCCGGAAGTAGAGCATCTGGCCTAATTGCAGCAATTTTAGCAGCCTGCTCTTTCTATATAGTATTAGCTGGCCGCTGGCTTTCAAATCCCACTCCAATGCTTTTTTTGAGTATGGCTCTCGTTTTCGCTCTTTTTAAAATCTTGGATGGTAAAAAAAATTACTGGATGGTTGTTTCTTTAGTTTCAGGTCTTTCCCTTTCTTCTTTTGGTTCAGCTGGTGAAGTATTTTATTTTCCGGCAATTTTAATTTTCGCAATTTGGCAGCGTAAAAATCTACCCACTAAAAAAATATTTTTAATATCAAGTTTTCTTTTCTTTTTAACTGTCGCCCCACAACTTCTTTTTGATTTAAAACATCACGGGATTCTGTCAGAAAATGTCAAAAAATTTTTAGTTGACGACAAAAGTTTTAAAGTTAACTTTTGGGATGTAGCAAATCAAAGACTAAATTTTTATTACGATGTGTTTACAAGTAAGATTTTTCATTGGAGAAGAGTAAGAGAAATTACTCTTTTAAGAATTGTTGGGCTAGCTTTTCTAATCTTTTTGCCGCAATTCTTAAAAAATAAAAAAATTAAAACTCTTCTTATTTTGCTAATTACCCCAATGGTAGGTCTCCTTTTTTTTCAAGGAAACTTTGGAAATATTTATGATTATTATTTAACAGGTTATTACCAAATTTTCATCCTACTTTTTGCAATCATTTTAGGTCGTGTCTGGCAATATAAAATTGGAAAAATATTTATAATTTATTTTTTCTATGTTTTTCTAACAGTCAGCCTTGATGTTTTAAGGTATAAATTATCAGACAATTTAGATGGTCCAGAAACAATTGAGTTTGGAAACGAACGTGAGGCAGTTGATTGGGTTTATAAAGATGCAAAAGGAATTCCTTTCAGCACAGATGTATATGTTCCTCCGGTAATTCCTTATGCCTACACCTATTTGTTTGCCTGGATGGGAAATTCAGTCTATGGATATGTTCCTTCCAATGATCAAATCGATCCTTTATATACCATTTACGAAGTCGATCCACCAAGCCCCGACAGATTAGAAGCTTGGCTCAAGAGACAAAAAGGCATAGGAAAAGTCGAAAAAGAAGTTCACTTTGGTGGCATCACAGTCCAAAAAAGAACTCGCATTCAAGCCAAATGAAATATTTAAAAATAATCACTCCTATTACTTTCATTCTTCTAATCTCCTTTTTTTTTCGCCTTTACAAGGCTCCAACATTTTTTTTATACGGTCACGATCAGGATCTGATTGGGTGGTTTGTAAGAGATGTTTGGGCAAACCACCACATCCGCCTTATTGGCCAGGAAACATCAACCCAAGGGATTTTTATAGGCCCCTATTTTTATTATTTTTTAATTCCTTTCTATCTTTTGACTAAACTTGACGTTGTTGGTGGGACTTTGGCAGTCGCAGTCATATCAGTATTTGAAACTGCAAGTTTGTACTATATTTTTTCAAAAATTTGGGGCAAGAACGCAGGTTTTCTGGCAGCTTTTTTCCATGCCACCAGCTTTTTTCTTATTCTCATAGAAAGAGAAGTCGTACCCACTCAACCCATAATGTTATGGACAGCTTGGTTTATATTTTTTCTATATCAAATCTTAAAAGGAAATCAAAAATATTTTTTACTAGGAGGATTACTTCTAAGCTTAATTTGGAATATAAACATGAGTCTAATTCTTCTAGCACCTTTAATCTCTCTTGCTTTAATTCTGTCTAACAAAAAACTAAATATAAAATACACTTTTTTAGGACTAATTATTTTAATCACCTTATCTACTCCACTTATTTTTTTTGAAGTTCGTCATAATTTTTTGCAAACTAAATCATTTGTTCTATCTTTAACTACCAATCAAAAAGATGTAGTGAGTGGGGCGGATAAAGTTGCTCGCACCTTTCATTTAACTGCCAAAAATATCGCTAATCTTTTTACAGGAACTGATTTTCCAATTCGATTTTGGCATGTTGCACTTTTCATTGGAATTTCCTTTTTGTTCTTGGTTCTCAAAAAAGTAATAGATAAAAAATTAGCTATTATTTTAGTTTGTTGGTTTGCCTTGATTTTTGGTTTTTTTTCAGTTTATTCCAAAGTTCTTTCAGAATATTATTTAAATGGCTTAAATATAATCTTTTTTCTAATTTTTACCTTACTTACCGATTTCTTTCTTAAACAAAAAAACAAAGTTTATAAATTATTTGGAATCTTTCTTGTAGGAATATTTTCTTTAATAAATATTTATAGATTTAGTGTTTTTCCCATTAATCAAAGCAGTTATATTCAAAAAAAACAATTAATTGACGATATTAAAATCGATGCCGAAAAACATGGGTACAGCTGTATCTCGATTTCATATATTACCGATCCGGGGTATAATCTAGGATACAGATATTTTTTCTGGAGAGAGTCTATGCATGTTAATAATCCAATAAGCGCAAGCCCTGTCTATTCAATAGTTTTTCCGTTATCAAGAGTTGATCGCGTTGATAAATCTTTCGGAGCTCTTGGCCTTATTTTTCCCGATTATAAAAAATACACTAAAGAGGCAGTCAAGGAAAGTTGTAGTGGACTTAACAGTAACGATACAGATCCAATGTTTGGTTTCGCAAATTAAATAATGAAAAAAATATTTCTTTCAGTTGTGATTCCAGCATATAACGAGGTAAAAAATATTAATGCTGGGGTGCTCTTCCAAGTTTATGAATATCTCAAAAAACAAAAATATACCTGGGAAGTATTACTCGTAGATGATGGATCAACAGATAATACTGTAAATCTACTCACCAAGTTTCAAAAAAACCGCAAGAATTTTAAAGTTTTAAAAGAACCTCACAGAGGAAAAGCAGGTACAGTGATTGCAGGCATGCTAAATACAAAAGGTGAAATAGTTTTGTTTACAGATATGGACCAAGCCACACCTCTAAATCAGATTGAAAATTTTTTCCCAGAATTTGAAAAAGGAAAAGATTTAGTAATCGGTTCCAGGCTAGGGAGAGAAGGCTATTCGACAATTAGAAAAATCATGGCTTTGGGCTTTGTCAGTCTCAGAAAAAT
This sequence comes from Candidatus Woesebacteria bacterium, assembly GCA_016432525.1. GTDB lineage: Bacteria > Patescibacteriota > Microgenomatia > UBA8517 > UBA8517. The sequence goes on from CP066693.1 coordinate 480,171, forward strand.
TATTTTAGGTTTACCTTTTAAAGATACACAATGTGGTTTTAAAGCTTTCAAAAATTCAAAAGCTCGGGAAATTTTCAAAAGGATGAAAGTTTTTAATGACAAGGCAAGATCAAAAGGCGCTGCAGTAACAGCTGGTTTTGATTTAGAAATCTTGTATATTGCACGAAAACTAAATCTCAAAGTCTCAGAAGTAACAGTAGATTGGCACGAAAAAGGCTTAAGAAAAGAAGTTAGTCCAATAAAAGACTCTTACGAAGGATTAAGAGATTTAATAAAGGTAAGGTTAAACGCTTTAACTGGCCAGTATAAAACTAGAAATATATGATTCAATTTCTTAAAAATAATAAATTTGTATTAATTTTTTTACCTCTAATTTTGCTTTTGGCAATCTTTTTAAGAATTTATCACCTAAATTCTCTACCAGTTTTTGCAGACGAAGCAATTTATGTCCGTTGGTCTCAAATAATGTCTGTTGAACCAACTTTGAGATTTTTGCCTCTTTCTGACGGAAAACAGCCTCTTTATATGTGGATTTTGATGTTGTTCGTAAGAAAAATCTCAGATCCTTTAATTACTGGCCGTCTTCTTTCGATGCTTTCAGGGATTACTACTTTAGTTGGATTATTTTTCCTAACGCTCACGCTTTTCAAGTCTAAAACTTTATCTTTAATATCATCTTTTTTATATGCCATAAGTCCATATAGCGTTTTCTTTGATCGCATGGCCTTAACTGATTCTATGTTGGCAACAACTTGTATTTGGACTTTACTTTTAGCAATTCTGACTGCAAAAACAAAAAGAATCGACTTAGCAATTTTTACTGGCTTCGCATTAGGAGCATCGTTTTTAACAAAATCACCATCCGTTTTTTTTGCATATCTTCTTCCAACCACCTTTCTATTAGCTGATTGGCCAAAAGATTTTAAACAAAAAATTTATTTATTTATTAGATTATCATTGTTGTTTTTGATTTCTTACACAATTGCTTTTGCCCTCCAATCAATTATGCGTTTGGGACCAAATTACAGCTTGATAGCCTCAAGAAATCAGGATTATGTTCTTCCTTTAAGTCACATCTTTAAAAATCCACTTGATCCATTTATTCCTTATTTTGATAGGATTTTTGAATGGCTCAGGATAATGGGACCATCAGCCTTAATAATTCTTGCAATTGTTGGAAGTTTCCTAAATCTAAGAAAAAATTTAAAAGAAACAATTTTATTAAGTCTTTGGATTATGGTTCCTATTGCACTGGAGGCAGAATTTGCAAAAGTAATAACAGCTCGGTATGTTCTTTTTACTGTTCCAATTTTTGCAAGCCTTGCCTCCTCAAGTTTTATTTTTAAAACCAAAGCAATAAAAGTCTGTCTCTATCTTATGTTTGCAATTTTCATAATTCAGTCAAGCATTTTTGATTTTTTACTTTTAACAAATGTCAAAGCTGCTCCTCTTCCAAGATCAGAACGATCAGGTTATTTGGAAGAATGGACTGCAGGAACTGGAATAAGGCAAGTCTCAGAATATCTTAAAAAAGAGCATGCAAAAGATCCAAATATAAAAATTGTCGCAGGGACAGAAGGATTTTTTGGAACGCTCCCAGATGGCCTACAAATGTACATGGAAGGTACCCCAAATGTAGTCATCATAGGGGTAGGCCTAAGTATTAAAGAAGTCCCGGAAAGTTTAAAACAGTCTTTCGATTATGGCAATAAAACTTATCTTGTTATTAATGATTCAAGATTTTTATATAAAGGCGACCCTCAAGATTTAGGTCTTAAACTCATTGCATCCTTTGAAAAAGCAGCACGACCTGATTTTGTAAAGGAATATTGGCAACACGGGCCTGTTGAGCATCTCCTTCTGTTTCAAGTTATAAAAAAACCTATAATTTTGAAAAGCATTCAAAATTAATCTATAATATCTCCATTGGTAACTAAATAAAGGTCTTTAAAATGCCTGCAGTTGGAGTTCGTTCAATTGATGGAAAAGGAGTTGTGATAATTCACCCGTATTATCTTGAAGTATTTCTCCCAGATGATAATTTAGAGGGAGTAAGTAACCAATTCATAATCGACATTGATCCAAACCAGGTATGTGAGCTTGAAATAGGCGAAGATATAATTTTAAAAGATCCGGTCTACATAATCAAAAGACCTACAATAGATGAATTGCGGCTTAGAGTTCTAAACAAAGGGAGTTTGACAGTCACATTTTCAAAATTCAAATACGCTGTAGCCAAATCTAAATAAAAACACTCTCCAGGTTTGGAAAACCGAAACCTGGAGAGGCAAATTAAATTCAATTTGTGATAACATCATATAATGAAACGTTTTTGGCCTCAAATAGTTGTAATCGTACTTTCAATTCTTGCTTTCCGAACCCTCATTGGCTCAGGTTACTTTAATATGCACGATGATCTTCAAATGATGAGGCAACTCGAAATGGAAAAATGCTTTAAAGACTTACAAATTCCTTGTCGTTGGGTTCCAGATATGGGTTTTGGTTACGGTTTTCCTCTTTTTAATTATTATCCACCACTTCCATATTTAACAGGTGAGGTTGTAAGAATATTTGGTTTTTCATTTGTCGATACTGTAAAAATCCTATTTGCATTAGGCTTTGTTGCATCTGGCTTAGCAATGTATTTTTTAGCAAGGGAATTTTTTGGGGAACTAGGCGCAGTTCTTGCCTCAGCTTTTTACATTTGGGCACCCTATCATTCAGTTGATGTTTTTGTACGAGGTGCCATGAACGAATCCTGGGCTTTAATTTGGTTTCCAGCAATCCTCTTGTTTTCCTATAAACTAATCACAAACAAAAAATCTTCTCTATCTGCTAACTACTATCTACTAATTGCTTTGTCTTTATCTTGGACAGGGCTTTTGCTATCTCACAATTTAATGGTTATGATATTCACTCCAGTTTTTGCTGTATGGTGTTTAATCTTATTAATCAAGGTAAAATCCTTCAATAAAATCCCTCAACTTCTAGTTTCAGGAATTTTTGCCTTCGGTCTTGCTGCTTTTTTCACTCTACCTGTCTTTCTGGAACAAAATCTTGTTCACACAGACACATTGATCGCTGGTTATTATGAATATACAGCTCATTTCGCAACCATAAAACAACTATTATTCTCAAGGTTCTGGGGTTATGGTCCCTCCATCTGGGGAGATAAAGATGGTATGTCTTTCCAAGTAGGACAAATGCATTGGATTCTATCATTTGTAACTTTATCTTTGTTTGCTATCAAAATAGTAAAATCCAAAAACAAAAAAATAGAAATCAAAAATTCAATATTGGTAATTTTCTTCATAATGGTTGGTATTTTCGCTATTTTTATGACCCACAATAAATCAACTCCTCTTTGGGTTAGATTTACTCTCATTAAATTTGTCCAATTTCCGTGGAGATTTCTAACACTCGTGATTTTAAGTTTTTCTTTCGCGATTGGTTCACTTGTGACTTTTTTTAAAAACAAAAAAACAAAATATATAGTAGTAGGCGGGTTAATTTTTACTCTAGTTGCCTTCAATTGGACTTATTTTGAAGTACAAAATGGGAAATTAGGCCCACTAACTGATCAACAAAAATTTTCAGGTACTGCTTGGGAGCTACAACGAACAGCAGGAATTTATGATTATCTTCCAAAATCAGCAAGATTCAATCCAAGAGATGGTCAAATGGGCATAGCAGAGGTTTTAAAAGGAAAAGCAGATATTAAAAATCCTCTCGAGGCGACAAATCATCAAGAATTCACAGTAATAGCAAGTGAAAGCTCAGTCATAAGAATAAATACTTATTTTTATCCAAGTTGGAAAGTATTTGTAGATGGAAAAGAAACTAAAATAGAAGTTCCAGAAGGCGAGGAATGGGGAAGAATGTATATTACAGTATCTAAAGGAACACACGATATTACAGCTCGTCTTTATAATACTTGGCCAAGGACAGTAGGAAATATCATATCTCTCGTTTCTTGGGCAATCTTGGGGTTTGTCATGCTAAAATCAAGTAGATGGCAGATTTCCACGAAGAGGAGCACTTAGATCCAACCTCAGAAATTACACTCGAAACTGTTAAAGAGAGAAGTGTGAGAGGAATATTAGTTCTCACAGGAAGAACTTTTTTTCTTCAAGTAATTGCAGTTATTGCTCTAGGCTTCTTGTGGGCATATTTAACTCCTTCCCAATGGGGAGTTTTCTTCGTCCTTAACGCAGTCATAAATTTCTTAAATTATTTTTCCGACATAGGTTTGGCCGCAGCTTTGATTCAGAAAAAAGAGCACCCCTCAGAAACTGATCTAAAAACTACTTTTTTTGTTCAGCAGGTTTTGGTTATTACAATAATCGCGATAGTAATTTTATTAACCCCTTTCTTTACGAAAAAATTTTCTTTAAATAATGACGGTGTAATTCTTTTATACGCTCTAGCATTTTCTTTCTTTTTATCATCTCTAAAAAGCATTCCTTCAGTTCTTTTAGAACGAAAGCTGGAATTTGTAAAATTAACTTTTCCTCAAATTTTAGAACAGGTCTTTTATTACGTAATTCTAGTAGTTTTTGCAGTCCAAGGTTTTGGAATAAAAAGCTTTACAATAGCAGTAATTGCAAGAGATATAGTAGGAGTTGTTGTAATCTATATACTTCAGCCTTGGAAACCTGGAATTGCCTTTTCAAGAAAAACTCTCTCAGGTCTTTTTAAATTCGGAATTCCATACCAAATAAATACTTTTCTCGCAGCAGTTAAAGACGATGGAATGACCTTAATATTGGGAGGGATTTTAGGTCCAGCTGGGGTAGGTTTTTTAGGAACTGCTCAAAAATTTGCCAGATACCCTTTAACTTTTTTTATGGATACAGTAACCAGAGTTACCTTTCCAGCTTTTTCCAGAATGCAGGATTCAAGTAGTCATCTGGCAAAAAGTGTCACTCGCTCAATTTTTTTTATTTGTTTTTTGGTTTTCCCTTCCCTTGCGGGTTTGGTAATTTTATCTCCCTTAATAGTTGAAGTAATTCCACGATACAATCAATGGAAACCAGCTCTTTTTGCTTTAACTTTCATCTCAATTAACTTTGGTTTCGCTGCTGCAACCACTCAATTAACAAATCTATTAAACGCGATTGGAAAAATTAAAATTACTTTCTTTTTAATGATAATGTGGACAGTATTAACATGGGCCTTAATTCCAATATTAGCTCTAAAATTTGGAGTAAGTGGAGCAGCTTTTGGTTACTCTTTGGTTGGAGCATCTTCAATTGTTGCAATAATAGTTGCTAAAAAATATGTAAATTTTTCTCTTTACCACTCAATCGGAAAGCCTTTAATAGGAACTTCAATAATGGCTACAATATTAATAATTTTAAGAACAATTCTCCCAGTTAGTGCCTACTCAATTTTCGTTCTCGCAATAGTTGGTGTAATAGTCTACACAGTTTTGATGATAGTTTTGGTGGGTATTTCTTTAATAGAGGATGCTAAAAAAAGTTTCAAAACAATTTTCGGCAAATAAACTCTTAATAATTCTAGTTTTTCTAGGAAGTCTAAGTTGGTCTCTTACTATGGTCAAAAGTGGACTTAACTACTCTTTTGGCCAAGGTTTTTGGGGACCAAATGGCCACGATGGAATTTGGCACATAGCTCTCATCAAATCATTAGCTCGTGGATCTTTTGACATGCCTTCCTTTGCAGGACAGCGTCTAAAAAATTACCACATCGGCTTCGATCTTTTGATAGCAACTTTAAACAAAGTGACCTCAATTCCAGTTGAAACTTTATATTTCCAAATTACTCCAGTTATTCTTTCAATTTTAATAGGAATCTTAACTTACAAATTTGTGATATTCTGGAAAAATTCCAAAACATCTGCTCTTTGGGCAACCTTTTTTGTTTATTTTGGTGGAAGTTTTGGCTGGATTGTAAATATTTTAAGAAGGGAAGAAATAGGTGGAGAATCAATGTTTTGGTCTCAACAATCTATCTCAACCCTTTTAAATCCGCCGTTTGCGTTATCAATTGTAATCCTTCTGCTTGGTTTAATTAGCTTGATAAAATTTCAAAAATCCCTGACTACTAACTACTTACTACTAACTACTATTTTGTTTGGAATTCTGATAGAAATAAAATCCTATGCTGGCATCCTTGCATTGATAGCACTATTTCTAGCCGGAATCTGGGAATTTTACAAAAACAAAAAAATAAATTTACTAAAGATCTTCTTTTTTTCATCGATTATTTCATCTATTTTGATGATTTCAATAAGCGGCATTTCAAAAGGAATTTTAATCTGGCAACCATTTTGGTTTTTAGAAACTCTTCTCTCTCTTTCTGATCGTTTTTACTGGCCAAAATTATATTCTGCAATCACAACTTATAAAGACATCAAAAACTATTTAAAGCTTATTCCGGCCTATTTTTTAACATTTTTAATTTTCTGGTATGGTAACCTTTGGACACGTTCTCTAAAGGAAATTCACGTCTTGAAGTGGTTAAAAAATATCAAAAAAATTGATTCTCTAGATATTTTTTTAGGGTCAGTAATTATGTTCGGAGGAGCAATTCCAATATTTTTTGTCCAAAAAGGCACACCTTGGAATACAATTCAATTTTTCTATTACAGTTTAATGTTTTCCGGGATATTAGCAGGGGTTTCCATATCTGAATTTCTCAAAAACAAATCCAAAAAATTCTCTCTTTTTCTTTCTGTTGCAATTATCGCCCTCACCGTTCCAACTTCAGTAGCCACTTTAGTCCATCACTACTTGCCTTCTCGTCCTCCGGCAAAAATTTCAAATCAAGAGCTCTCTGCTCTAGATTTCTTAAGTAAACAACCTCAAGGGGTAGTGTTAACCTACCCATTTGATCAATATCTTGCAGACAAAGCTGTGGCAAATCCTCCTAGACCACTTTATTTGTATGATTCAACAGCTTATGTGGGAGCTTTTTCAGGAAAGCCAGTCTTTTTGGAAGATCAAGTAAATCTTGATATTACAGGTTTTGATTGGGGGGAAAGAAGACAAGAAGTCGAAAACTTTCTAAAAAGTAAAGATATAAATTTTGTAAGAAACTTTCTAAAAAACAATAATATTAAATATATCTATTGGGTAAAACCCCAAAGGGCAACTTATGGCCCAGACCAATTAGGAATTAAACCAATCTTCGAAAACAGTGAGGTGTTTATTTATCAGGTACTCTAAGCTTCATTTCATGCTAAAATAAGTCTGATGGAAGGCTTATCTGTAGTCATAAACACTCTAAATGAAGAGAAAAATCTACCTTCTGCTATTACTTCAATTAAAGATCTAGCTTCGGAAATAATAGTTGTTGATATGTATTCAGATGACAAAACAACTAAAATTGCCAAAAAATTAGGTGCTAAAGTATTTATGCACGATAAAACAAACTATGTTGAACCAGCCAGAAATTTTGCAATTTCAAAGGCAAGCTGTGATTGGATTCTAATTTTAGATGCCGACGAAGAAATTCCTCCTAAACTTTCCAAAGAGATTAAAAAAATAGTCAAAGATTCAAAAGCCGATTATTTTCGTCTTCCTCGAAAAAATATAATTTTTGGTAAATGGATAAAAGATTCAGGCTGGTGGCCAGATTATAATATTCGCCTTTTTCGAAAAAATTTTGTTTCTTGGAATGAAATAATTCATACGGTTCCAATAACAACAGGAATTGGCGCAGATTTAAAAGATTCAGAAGATTTAGCAATAATTCATCATAACTATCAATCAATAGAACAATTTATTGATCGAATGAACAGATACACCACAATTCAGGCAAAAATAGCCTTTGGCAAAAAAGAAAATTTTAATTGGCAGAATTTAATTAAAAAACCCCTCTCTGAATTTTTAAATAGATATTATTCACTACAAGGATATAAAGGTGGGCTACACTCTCTTTCTCTTTGCCTTTTACAAGCCGCTTCCGAATTAGTTAAAGAACTAAAACTATGGCAATTATATAAATTCAATGATCAGAAGATTACTTTTAAAGAAAACATGAATGTAATTAAAGAAAGCCAAAAAGAGTTCAATTATTGGATACATGATACTAATTTTAAAGAAACAGGAAGCGTTAAATCTAAAATAAAAAGAAAATTCCGCCTAAGTTAAGTATGACCAAAATCTTCATAATAATTTTAAACTGGAATAGGTACCAAGATACTCATGATTGCCTCAAAAGTCTTGAAAAAATTAACAAAAAAAATTTGGATCTAAATATTTTAGTTGTAGATAATGGTTCAAAGGTGGAGGAGATAGAAAAACTTAAAAAAATAGTTCCTGCTAATTCTTTAATATTAAACAACAAAAATTTGGGCTTTGCCCAAGGAAATAATGTTGGAATTCGTCAAGCCTTAAAAAATAATGCAGATTACGTTCTTGTTTTGAACAACGATACCTTTTTAGATAAAAATTTTTTAACTGAGCTTGTGAGTACAGCTCAAAAAGACAAAAAAATAGGAGCTCTCACCTCCAAAATTTATTTCGCTAAAGGTTATGAGTTTCATAAAGACAGGTATAAAAAATCGCAAACAGGGAAGGTTATTTGGTCGGCAGGTGGCGCTATTGATTGGAATAATATTTATGCAACCAACTATGGTGTTGATGGAATCGATGAGGGGCAATTTCAAAAAGTCAAAGAAGTCGATTTTGCAACCGGCGCTTGTGTTCTTTATAACGCCAATGCTTTGAAAAAGGTTGGAGTTTTCGATCCCCGCTATTTTATGTATTTTGAAGATGTCGATTTAAGTATGCGTCTCAAAAAACATGGATTTAAAGTTGTATTCGTTCCAAAATCCGTCATTTGGCACAAAGTTGCACAAAGCTCAGGAATAGGGAGCAACTTGAATGACTATTTTATCACCAGAAATAGATTAATTTTCGGCTTTCGCTTTGGGAAGTTAAGGGCTAGAATAGCACTTATTAAAGAAGGCATTAAATTTTTAATTAAAGGTAGGTTTTGGCAGAAAATTGGTTTCACCGATTTTCTGATCGGAAATTTAGGTAAAGGATCATGGAAATAAAAATCTCATCAATCATAATCGCCAAAAACGAAGAGAAAATGATAAAAGATTGTATCAACTCTCTTCATTGGACTGATGAAATTATAGTAATTGATAACAATTCAACAGATAAAACTGTGAGTATTGCCAAAAATCTTGGAGCCAAAATCTTCAAATTTAAATCCGACGCAGACAAAGGTCATTTTGCAGAAATCAGAGAATATGCGGCGACTAAAGCTAATTCTGAATGGTTATTATATATAGATGCAGACGAAAGAGTTCCAGAAAATCTTAAAAAAGAGATTATGCAATTAAATCTAAAAGATGAAGCATATGCAATTCCAAGAAAAAATAATCTCCTAGGCCATGATATGAGTTGGGGAGGTTGGTATCCAGATTATGTCTTAAGACTCATAAAAAAAGATAAACTAAAAGGCTTTGCAGGAGTTCTTCACGAGCAACCGATAATTGATGGAGAAGTTGGAAAACTTAAAAACCCCCTTTATCACATAACTCACCAATCAATCACCGAGATGATAGAAAAAACCAACAATTGGTCTGAAATCGAAGGCAGATTAATGTATGATGCAGGACATCCTCCTATGAATATTCCAAGATTTGCATCAGCGATGTTTCGGGAATTCTGGTATCGAGCAATTCTAAAGTTTGGATTTTTAGATGGCCCTATTGGAATAATAGAAATAATCTATCAAGTGTTTAGTCGTTTTATAAGCTACTCAAAACTTTACGAATTACAAATAACAAAACAAGATAAAAAATGAAGGCAGCAATTTATAATCCCTATTTAGATACTCTCGGTGGTGGTGAACGTTATACAATCGCAGTCGCAACAACCCTTGAAAAACTCGGGTATAAGGTCGAAATTCAGTGGCCAAATCCGGAAATTGGTCCAAAAATTGAAAAAAGATTTGGAATAAAATTGAAAAACGTAAACTTTGTAGAAGATATAAAAAGAGGCGATAGTTATGATGTTTGCTTTTGGGTTTCAGATGGCAGCATCCCTGCTCTCAAATCAAGAAAAAATTTTCTTCACTTTCAAATTCCTTTCACTCACGTAAATGGGATAACTCTTCTTAACAAAATGAAGCTTTTTCGAATAAAAAAAATAATCTGTAATTCTTATTTCACAAAAAGATTCATAGATTATGAATATGGAGTTGAAAGTGTAGTTTTATATCCTCCAGTAGATACAAAAAATATTAAACCTAAACACAAAGAAAACTTAATTCTTAGTGTTGCCCGTTTTTCTCAATTAACTCAAAGTAAAAACCAGCATATTTTAATCGAATCTTTCAAAAAACTTTATAATCGTGGATTAAAAACTTGGAGACTTGTCCTCGCAGGTGGAGTGGAAGTAGGTGCAAAAGAATATGTTGAAGGCCTTAAAAAAATTATTAAGGATTATCCAATCACCATTTTAGAAAGTCCAAGTTTCGCCGAAATTAAGGATTTATATGGCAGAGCAAGAATTTTTTGGTCTGCAGTAGGTCTAGGAGAAAACGAAGAAACTAATCCCAAGAAAGTCGAACATTTTGGAATAACAATAGTTGAAAGCATGGCAGCCGGTGCAGTACCAATCGCAACAGCATTAGGCGGTCACAAAGAAATAATAAAACATGGTCTAAATGGAGTACTTTTCAAGTCGGAAAAGGGCCTAGAAGATGTGACTAAAAATTTAGTTGAAGAAAAAAAAGTAATGGAAACAATATCAAAAAATGCAATAATAGAAAGCAAAAAATATAGTTATGAAAATTTTGAAAAAGAATTCTCTTCCCTTCTTTAAAAAGATTATTCCAATCCTTTTAATAATTTTTATAGTCAACTCTTTTTTTTGGAAATTTTTTTTAAATAACGAAGCTCCTATTCCAGGGGACTTTATAGTCGGAGTTTACTATCCTTGGCTGGATTACAAATGGGGAACAACTACTGGAATAGCAGTCAAAAATCCAATAACAACAGATGTCGTCTCGTTCACATATCCAATGCAAACCCTTGCGATGACCCTTTTAAAAAAAGGAGTTACCCCTCTTTGGAATCCATATATTTTGGCAGGTTCTCCTCTCTTTGCAAACTTCCAGTCAGCGCCTTTTGCGCCTACCAGTTTCGTCTATTTTATCTTTGACAATTTCACTTCCTGGAGTCTGCAAGTTATTCTCCAACATATCTTAGCTGCCATTTTTACTTATTTTTTACTTCGCCATTGGAAAGTCTCCAAAATAGCCTCTATTTTTGGTGGGATTATTTTTGCTTTTTCGGGATATAATTTGATTTTTAGTCAATGGAACGGCCATACTCTCGCTTCTGCATTTATTCCACTGGTACTTTTGTTTGAAGATAGATTTATTAAGAAAAGAAAATACGGTGATGGATTTGGGATGTCGTTGAGCTTGGCTCTTCAGTTTTTTTCAGGCTATACACAAACAAGTTTATATACGGGAGTTGCAATAGGATTACTATGGATAGTCAATTTTCAAAAAAATAAAGAATTTTTTAAAACCACAATTTTTCTTGGATTTTTTTGTTTAGCTGCGCTTGCTCTTTCTGCCGTTCAAATTCTACCGTCTCTTGAATTAATCAAAAATTCACAAAGAGAATTCGAGCCACATCCTTTTGAATGGGCGTTTCTGCCATGGAAAAAGATAATTACTTTTGTTGCTCCAGATTTTTTCGGGAACCACGTCACTAGAAATTATTGGGGACCTCAGGACTATACATCAAATACAGGCTTTGTTGGTGTTGTAGCACTAATTCTAACCATTATCTCAGTAAAAATTATAAGAAAGAAAAAACATATTTTATTTTTGTTCATTTTATTAATTGTTTCTCTTCTTTTATCTTTTCCAACTCCAATTTCAATATTTATTTGGTCTCAAAACATTCTTGGGATGAAAGCCAATTCAGCTCACAGGGCTACTATTTTATTTTGTACTTCTATTTCATTTTTATCTGCCTTCGGCTATGACTTAATAAACACAAAGCTAAAACTTAAAAGTAAATTAATTTCAATGATTATTCCTTTGGTAATTTTAATCGGGGCAATTGTTTACGCTTTTCTTGTTAGAGAAAAACAAATTTTTGGAATTTCAGTTGCACTAGTTGGAATAAAGAATCTGATACTTTCAGTAAGTATTTTAATTACTTCATCAATTATTTTAATTTTTACACCAAAAGCTAAATTTTTACTAATTCTTTTAGCAATTTTAGAAATTTTTTATTTTGGATGGAAATTTACTCCCTTTTCCCCTCGGGACTATGTTTTCCCTGAAACTCCCATTTTAAACTTTTTGGAATCCCAGCCAAAACCGTTTAGGGTAACTGGTGCTAAAGTCATTCCATCAAATATGAGAATGGCCTATTCTCTTGAAACTCCAGAAGGATACGACACTTTTCATCCCCTAAACATGTCCAGATTTGTCGCCGCCATTAACAGTGGAAATACAAAAAGTGTCACTGGAAGATATGGAATTGTTGATAATGATATCTCTCCTTTATTGGATTTAATAAACACCAAATATTACTTGGCATTAAAATCTGATCCAAACCTAAATCGATTTGACTCAAAAAGATTTAAAAAAATTTTCGAAGATAAGTCGGTTCTAATATTCGAAAGCAAAAATTATCTACCCCGAGCTTTTATGGTTTACGATTGGGAAATTGAAAAAGACGATATTAAAGCACTAAATAAACTTTTAGATCCAAAATATCCATTTTCTCAAAAAATAATATTAAATTCTGAAGTCAACTCAATAAAACCCTCAAAAATATCTGATAACAAAATTAATTATTTAAAATACTCCGAACAAGAAAGTATTTTAAGTGTCGAAAGTAAAAATGATGGTATGCTTTTTGTCTCCGACTCATACTATCCAGGTTGGCATGCATACATAGACAATACAGATACAAAGATAATAAAATCTGATATTGCTTTTCGATCAATTGCCATTCCACAAGGAAAACATATAGTTAAATTTATCTATAAACCAGATTCTTTCAATAACGGTTTGAAAATAAGTCTTATTTCTTTAATACTGTTATTTGCCATTTTCGTAATTTATACTAGACTAAAATCTTTAGTATGAACAAATTTTTTTTGGCTATTTTATTTGCTATTTTCCTTTTAGGATTTTTCTTAAGGACAATGTTTTTGCCCTCACTTTCTTTAACTTTCGGTTATGATCAAGCACGGGATGCAGTTCATGCTGAAGAAATTTCCCAAGGCCACCTAAAAATTTTGGGTCCACCTGCTTCAACTCCAGGTCTTTTTCATGGAGTATTTTATTATTATGTTTTAGCACCTGCCTATAAACTAGGAAAAGGTAACCCTATCGTTGCCGCCTATTGGATTGCGGCAATTAATGCATCAGCGGTTTTTATAATTTATTACCTTACTTATTTAATGACTAAAAAAAGATCTGTAGGTTTCTTGGCAAGCTTTTTATTTGCAATTTCATTTGAGGCAACCCAATATGCAACTTGGCTTTCAAACCCAACTCTGGCAGTTTTTACAGTTCCCTTAATGTATTTAGGTCTATGGATATGGATATATCCCGATAAAACTCAAAGAACGAAGTGGAGTTTATTAGGTCCAATATTGACAGCCATAGGTTTAGGTCTTTCAATCCAATCAGAAATTTTTTTGGCTTATCATATCGTCCCTCTTATCATTTGGCTTTATATCTCGAGAAAAAAAATTACCAAAAAACAACTAGTTTATTTTTTTATATTCTTAACCCTTTCTCTTTCAACGATGATTCTTTCAGAATTTAAATTTGGTTTTCGCTCCATTTCGGCAATTAAATCACTTCTTTCCACAAGCGAACCAAATCTTGCATACGCAAAATCTTTAGGTGACTACCTTACTCTTTATCTAAATCAAATCAGCCGAATTTTCGCATTCAATAGCTATCCTGGCAACATAGGTTATGGAGGAGTGTTAATAGTTGGTATTGTCATTTTTTCTTTAAAAAATTTTAAAAATCAAAAAAATAAAATAGATCCAAAAATATTTTTATCAACCTGGCTTTTAAGTCATTTATCTGTAGTAACGGTTGGCGGAGTAGCAACGCCATTTCTTATGGTAGGGATTGGTCCCGCAGTTTCGATAATTCTGGCAATTTTCTTGTATAGTCTTTGGAAAAAAAATTATAAACCTTTATCCATATTTATATTGGTCTTACTTACTTATTCAAATTTAGGTAGAATTGTTAGCGAAAACAAAAACGGTTCAACTCTTTTTTCTATTCAAAAAGATATGGTTTTATCAAAAGAACTAAAAACAATTGATTTTACTTACGAAAAAGCTCAAAGTGAGCCGTTCAGTATAAATTCTGTAACTTCTCCTCTTTGGATTAATATAGTTTGGAGTTATCTTTACAACTGGTATGGGATGCCAAAATATGGCTATATTCCTACTTGGCACGGAAAAGGCCAAGAAGGTCAGATAATAGTACTTCCTGAAACTCAAGGAAAGGTAAACAAGAATTTCCTAATTATAGAGCCTCAAGATGGAATTCCTCCTAGATTTTTGGATGAAACCTTAAATACTGAAAATTTTTATTCTAAACTGATTAATGAAACCTATTTTGGAACAATAAGAGTTCAAGAAAGGGTAAAAATATGAGTGACCTAGAGAAAGCAGCAAAATTACACGAAAATGTTCCACCAGATTGGTATTATCAATCAATTAAAAATAATTTATTACAAAGATACTGGCATAGACGCCGTTTTGAAGAAATCCAAAAAGTAACAGAAAAAGTTGAAGGAAAAATTTTGGATATTGGCTGTGCAGATGGGATTTTTACTAAAGTAATTTTTGATAAAGCAAAACCATCCCAGCTGGTTGCAATTGATGCTTTGCCCTCTTCAGTAAAATGGGCCAAAAAACATTTTAAAAGTAACAGAAAAATTAAATTTCAAGTAGGGGATGCCCATCATTTGAAATTTAACAAAAACACTTTTGATGCAGTTTATGCATTAGAAGTTTTAGAGCATGTTCTTAGACCGAAAGATGTGCTTTTACAAATCAAAAAAGTTCTTAAAAAGGGTGGATATGCTGTTTTTCTTGTTCCTTCAGACAGTGACCTTTTTAATATAGTATGGTGGATTTGGACTAAATTTAGAGGAAAAATCTGGAACGATTGCCACATTCAATCTTATAGAAATGGGTATTTAACAAGACTAAGCAAACAAACTGGGTTTAAAATAGATGTAGATAAAAAATTTATATTAGGAATGCTACATTTAATAAAGGTCAGAAAAGTATGAATGTTTCAATAGTTATACCGAATTGGAATGGAAGAAATCTTCTGGAAAAAAATCTTCCTAATGTTTTGGAAGCAAAAGAAAATAAAAAAAACAATATAAAAGAAATAATAATAGTCGATGATTCCTCTACCGATAGCTCAGTCGATTTCTTAAAAATAAATTTTAAGAAAAAAATAAAACTAATTGTACTTAAGACAAATAGGGGATTTGCGTCAGCAGTAAACACAGGTGTGCGTACATCTACAGGAGAATTAGTTTGTCTATTAAACACAGATGTAATTCCAGAAAAGAATTTCCTACAACAAGTTGTTTTAGATTTTGAAGACAAAAAAATATTTGCAGTTTCACTTCATGAAAAAGGGTTTGGTTCAGCAAAAGGAAGTTTTGTTAATGGTTTTTTTGAACATAGTGGTGAAAAAGAGCAAAATAAATTGACACAGTCCTTGTGGGCATCAGGAGGATCAGCTTGTTTCAGAAGAAATCTTTGGATCCAATTAAAAGGATTTGATGAAATACTTTTTAGCCCTTTTTATTGGGAAGATGTAGATCTAAGTTATCGTGCTCAAAAAAGAGGATATAAAGTTTTATGGGAGCCAAAAGCAAACGTTGTACACAAGCACGAATCTGTAATCAATACAAATAATTTCAAAGCTAGAAAATTAAACTTAATTAAACAAAGAAATTACTTAATCTTTATATGGAAAAATATTACAAGTAAAGCTCTTCTTAAAAAGCATAAATTCGCACTTTTCGCTCGTATTAAAAAACATCCAGGATACATAAGGATAGTATTTCTTGCACTTTTAAGACTTCGCCAGATTCAGAAAGCTAGAAAAATTGAAAAACAAGAAAGTTCAATTTCAGATGAATCAATTTTTGAAAAATTCTCAAAATGATAGAGCTGTCTATAATAATTGTTAATTTTAATACAAAAAAACTAACTGTCGATTGTATTAAATCAATTAGAAATTCAAGTCCTAATGTCAATTACGAAATTATAGTCATAGATAACGCCTCATCAGATGGATCAATAGATTCGCTAGAAAAATTAAAAATTCGCTTAATCAAAAATAAAGAAAACTTAGGTTTTGCCAAGGCCAACAATCAAGGAATAAAAATTTCAAAAGGCAAATACATACTTCTTCTGAATTCAGATACACTCGTCAAAAAAGACTCACTCGTTTCTCTTGTAGAATTTGCCAAAAACACACCAGATGCAGGAGTAATTGGCTCAAAACTTTTAAACACAGATGGAACAATTCAAAATTCAGTTTTTCGATTTCCTACAATCTGGAAATCTATAAGTCATTATTGGTTTAAAAATAATATTCTAAATAAATATTCTCCATCTACGGATATCCCAACAAAAGTAGATGCAGTTGTGGGTGCAGTATTTTTAATTACTCCAAAAGCTTTTAAGAAGGTTGGGTTTTTAGATGAAAGATATTTTATGTATTTTGAAGATATAGATTATTGCCGTAAGATAGCCGCATCAAATCTCAAAGTTTACTATTTTCCAAAGTCTGAAATTATACACATCCATGGAGCCAGTAAAGCCAAAAACGAATACCTAATAAAAGCCAGTAAAATTTACCATGGGGTTATCAATTACTACATAATCACCTTTATTATTAAGATTAGTCAGTTATTTGATAAAATTACTAAAGATGAAAAACACTAAAATTTTGGCCCTCGTAGGTATAATAATATTTGCTTCGATATTGCGCTTGTATAAATTGGACAAAAATCCCCCTTCACTTTTTGGAGACGAATTGGATTTAGGCTATCAGGCATACTCAATCTTAAAAACTGGAAGAGATTATTCTGGAAATTTTTTACCACTTCATTTCCACTCTCTTGCAGAATGGAGAACGCCTCTATATCTTTATTCAGCAGTTCCAACGGTAGCACTTTTTGGGATAACTGCCTGGGGAGTACGTTTGCCGGCTGCAATTTTTGGAATCTTAACGATTCCACTGATTTATTTTTTATTTAAAGAACTTTCCCAAAAATTCGATTTTAAAATTAAAAACATCGAATTAATTGCAAGTTTACTTTTAGCTATTTCTCCTTGGCATATTCAATATAGTCGTGCCGGATTTGAAGTAACCCAAATGCTTTTTTTCTTATTATTAGGTTTATTTTTATTTTTCAAATCTTTTAAGGAAGGAAAATGGCTCTGGATTTCAATAATGTCGTTTTGTTTGACTCCTTACGATTACAGCACTGCCAAACTTTTTACTCCCTTTTTTTTGCTATTTTTGCTGATAGTATTCTGGAAAGAAATAAGAAAAATTCCAAAAATTCATCTTTTAGAAGGTATAGTTGCGGGAATTTTATTTGGTGGCCCAATTGCCCTTAGTACGCTTTTTGGTGGGGGAACAGTACGCTTTAATTACATAAGTGTATTCTCAGACCCAACCATCCAAAATGAAGTGGGAGTAGCCAGACAGACAGAAGCCCATGTCAGAGGCGAATCAGGATCTGGCTTAACTCCTACGATTTTGGATAAAATATTTAACAATAAATTTAATACAATCTCAGAAGTAATAGCTCAAAATTATCTTCAATCTTTTTCTTTTAATTTCCTTTTTGGAAAAGGAGATCCAAATCTTCGTCAATCAGCCGAAACTGGATTATTCTATAAAATCGAAGTTACATCATTTGCCGCAGGAAGCGTTTTCTTTTTCTCCCAAGTTAAATCCAAAAAACTAAAACTTTTAATACTCTTTTGGTTTTTGATTGGAGCTCTGCCAGCAGAGTTGACCCGTGATGGCGGAAATCATGCAACCCGCCTTTTTCTCACCCTTCCTTTATTTATTCTCTTAATTTCATATGGGTTAACAAAATTCCCAAAAACAGTTTTAATTGCATACGCTCTTATACTTCTATCAATGTTCATTTCTTACGAACATTTATTTTGGACCAGATATCCACTTGATAGTGAAAGGTGGTGGCATTATGGATACGGTGAAGCTTTTAATTTCGTCAAACAAAATGACCAAAATTACGACAAAATTATAATCTCAACACATGACGAGCCTCCTTGGATTTTCTTTGCTGGCCATTTAGAGTTTAACCCTTCTCTTTGGCAACAAAACTATCCATTTCCAAAGATTAATTTTCTAGGTTTTGGGGAAATTTCCCACATTGGTAAATACTATTTCGGTTCCCCAAAAATTAATGGCGGACTTTATGGTTGGGGAAAACTTTTAGATAGTAGAACTTTGTATCTAGCAAGTCAAAAAGAAGTAAGTATTAATTTGGTACAAGAGCCAGAAAGAACTCCTGCGAACTTGAAAGTCATAAAGGCGATTATTTATCCTTCAGGCGAACCAGCTTTCTACATTTTTAGTGGTATTGGAAAATGAACATTATCTGGCTTGTTTTAGGGGTTATTGGAAACCTGTGGATTTGGTTTGTATTCAAAAACAATTTTCTGTTAGGAATAGTTTTATTAATATCATCGCTTTTAGTTATAAAAAACCAAAAATCAAACAAATTCTCTCTTTTTCTAATAATCCTTTTCTTGATTATAGTTTTTTGGCAAATCAATTTAACAAAAACAAAACCTCTTCTTAAACTCACTGAAATTGAAAGAGCAAACCAAATCACACGACTAAATTCATATCCACCATATCTCGCTCGTTTTGGCCATATTCTTGAGGAAAGAAAAGAATTTTTGATACTTTATCGATTAAACGAAAATTTTTTTGAAATTATGAATCTCAACCTTTATTTTTTTGCGAACCACCCAATAGAGCGAGGAGCTATAAAAGAATTTGAAAAATTTGCATACATATCTTTACCTTTTTTCCTCTTGGGGTTACCAAAGCATTTACGCAACAAAAAAACCTTAATACTAATTTTAATAATTCCACTCATTATATTCACAATGATAGGATCAAACATTTCAATTGGACCAATTTCATTTTTTCCCTTTATTGCAAGCTCTATATATTTTGGACTTGAACAAATAAAAAACAAAAAACTTTCTTATCTATTGATAATTGTTTGGTTTTTAGTATTGCTGCAATTATTTTCATATGCTTAAAAAAATAATCATTAATTCCATTCCAATTCTCTTGATCCTTATTGTCGGTATCTTTTTGTATTTCTACAAATTAGAAAAAATACCAAACGGATTTTATATAGACGAAGCTCTACCGTCTTATAATGCTTACTCGCTATTACTAACTGGAAAAGATGAATTTGGAAAAACTTGGCCTTTAGTGCTTAGATTTTATGGATCATATAACCCATTTTTGTATACCTACTTAACTATTTTTCCGATCAAGTTTCTAGGGCTTACAATATTTGCTGCAAGAAGTGTTTCAGCTCTGTCTGGACTTTTAGCTGTTTTAGTCTTTTATGGCATTTTGCGATCAATTGGCTTAATAAAAAGTCGTATCGTTATATTTATCTCAACATTTTTAATGCTTATTTCCCCATGGTTAATTCTTCACAGTAGAGTAGGATACGAAGTATCTTTAGCCTTTCTGTTCCTCTTGTTGGGAGTATGGTTTTTATGGTTGAGTATCAAAAACCAGCCGATCTTCTTTATTTTGGGAATTTTGTTTTTTGATATATCAACCTATGCTGCCTATGCAGAACGATTCATTGCACCGCTAATTCTAATAAGCTTTCTTATCGTTTTCAGAAAAAAAATATTAAGTAAAAATTTTAGAAAGTACTTAATTTGGGGAATTTTAATTGGATTTTTCTTCGAAATGCCAAACGTGTGGCTGATCACAACTCCTGCCTTTTTTCCCAAAGGAGATCTTTTCTCGTCAGATATTTTAATCGCTCAAACAGAAAAAATCCTTCTGCTTCCAAAAATTATAAAAATAATTCTCGCCTTTTTAAGAGAATTTTTCTCTCAATACTTCTTGTATTTTTCTCCTAATTCTCTTTTTTATAAGGCCGATCATGATCTGCAAAGATCAATTCCTGAAATTTCGGTATTATATTCCTGGATGATAGTTCCTTACTTATTTGGTCTCTATGACCTTTGGAAGAAAAGAAAGAAAAATATTTCAAAATACATATTTCTTTTGCTTTTAATATCGCCTATACCAGCAAGTTTAACAAAGGATCCATTCTCGTCACACAGGGCCCTACCTCTTTTGTTACCAATAATGCTAGTTGTCGCGTTTGGTGTCGATTTCATAGTTAAAAAAAGAAAAAATCTTTCTATAGTGGTCTTGTTTTTGTTATGTTTTATATCTTTAGTTTTTTTATATAGATCATATTTTGTCTTATTGCCTTCTTTACGCGCCAAAGATTGGCAATTTGGATTCGAGCAATTAGCGACAATAGTAAATTCAAATCAAAATGAAAAATTTGTTTTTGATCAATCCAGAAATAAACCTGGGTATATCAATATAGCTTTTTTTCTTAAATATTCCCCGCAAAAGTTACAAAATTTATCACCCTCGACTCTTACGGACCATTATTTCACCGGAGAAAAATTTGATATTCAATATACTATTAAAAATATTGAGTTTCGCCCAATTGTTTGGGAAAAAGATATTTATAAAAATCAAATATTGGTAGGAGATGAGCTTACATTTTCAGAATCACAAGTAAAAGAGCATTTTCTCACGAAATCTTTTGAAATCAGGGATCCAATAAATCAAATTATCTTTTTAGGTTATAAAACTAATCCAACAAAAAAATGTTACAGCGAAAAAACAAAAAATATATTATGCTCTGAATCATCAAAGTAGTTGTTATAATATATAAAGACAATCATAAAGAATATGCCAAAATTCCAAAAAAAAATATTTCTCATTCTGATTTTAAGTTTTATATTTAGACTTATTCTAATTCCAGTAGCTCACCACGGAGATTTAAACAACAACATTTCCTGGGGAAACGAAGCTCTTGTAAGAGGGTTTATCAATTTCTATGAGAGTAAAAATTGGCCTTATTCAGTCCCTAATCAACCTCCTCTGTACATTTTTCTTTTTACGATTAGTTCCTTTCTTTATAAATATATAGGAACTATTTCGTTTTTCTTAAACGATAAAATTGGGATTTTTCCATCGAGCTTTATTTGGTTTTGGCAAAATTCTGGGATGGATATTCTAGTTAAACTTCCTGGTATTCTTGCTGATCTTGTAATTGGCTATTTAATTTACAAAAAAACCAATCTGAAACTAACTATTTTATGGCTTTTTAATCCCATCACTTGGTATCTCTCGTCAATCTGGGGCCAAACAGATTCAGTTGTGAATTTGTTTGGCTTAATTTCAATATTTTTTCTACTTAAAAGAGATTTAATTAAATTCTCAATTTTCTATACTATTTCACTTCTGTTTAAACCTTCGCTTTTAATTTTATCACCAGTTTTATTAGTAATTGCAATCATTCAAAAATACAAAAAACAAATCTGGATTAAATCAATAATTTATTCATCAATAATCATTATTCTATCAAGTATTCTTTTCCATCCTAAATTTGATTTGCCAATTTGGTTATTTAATCTCTATAAAGATAGATTCATTTCAGGAGAAATAGGGGATCTACAAGCAAATGCTTTCAATTTTTGGTGGTTAATAGATAGCAAAAAAGTTTTAGATTCGACAATTTATCTTGGATTACCAGCAAGAGTTTTGGGCTATCTGATAACAATAGCTGCAATTATTCCCAATTTATTTTTTCTAAAAAAGAAATTTTTACCAAAGAATATTTTTATACTCCTTGCATTATCTGCTCTTATCACCTTTCTTTTTATGACCAGAATTCACGAAAGATATTTGTATCCATTTTTTCCACTTGCAACAATCTCTCTCGCATTCTTTAACTGGCTTACTATTCCTTATATAATTCTTTCAATAACTTTTTTCCTAAACCTATATCATCTTTTCTACGCTCCCTCAATTCCAGTTTTGGAAAGTTTATATAGCTTTCAATTCTTCCCAGTAATCTTATCTTTAATAAACATCCTAACTTTTGGATATTTGTTATTTAAACTATCAAAAATAAAAACTAACTTGTAAGATTTGATTTTCTAGGCTTATACTAAAATTATAGATGACACCAAATCCTTCTGATATTCCGCCTTTATTAACAATCACAAATCCAGTTACCTATTTAAAAAGTTGGTGGAAAAAAGTTATGTCAAACGAAGGAGTTGATCTAAGGTTAAAAATCAAGCCATTAACAGCAATTGGCATTGCATCATTAATTGCGGTAAGTGGGTTTAGCCTAGGTCGCATTGGAAATTTTGCAAATACTCAAGTTGCAAAATATATTCCACAACTAGCAGTTACCCCAACTCCATCTCCTAACCCGTGGGTTAATGGCGCTTATCTTGGAGTATTGCAAAGAGGAAGCAATGGAAATCTTTACCTTATTACTAAATCAGCTGAAGCGCTGCTTTTAGATTATCCTCAAAATAGTAAACTTCCTCAATATATTGGCAAAAAAATTTTAGCTTCAGGAAAATTTAACACCCAGACAAAAGTTTTATTTGTTGAAGATGCAACCGCCCTTGAAATAATCTTGCAAACCCAACCAGTCCCGACTTCTTCACCATCTCCAATGCCATTACAAACCCCCACTCCAGAGATCATTCCTTCAATGTAATTTAGGGTATAATTAATCTATGAATAGATGGCTACTTTCGTCTATAATAATTCTTGCCTTCCTAGTTAGAATTATAGGAATTTCAAGCCATCCAGCAGGCTTTACTCCAGATGAAGCTTCGTTCGGCTACGATGCATATTCAATTTTAAAGACTGAAAGAGACCAGTGGGGTAATACTCTTCCAATGTCATTTAAATCCTTTGGAGATTACAAACTTCCTGTTTATACATATCTTACAATTCCTTCTGTTGCCATTTTTGGCCTCAATGAATTTGCCACTCGTCTTCCAAACGCACTTATTGGAACACTGGCAGTATTAGCAACTTATTTTTTAGCGCTCAATTTTACAAGAAATAGATTGCTTGCATTAATCTCAGCCATAATGTTAGCAATCTCCCCTTGGCATGTAGCTCTTAGTAGAGGAGCCTTTGAAGCAAATTTAACAACTTTTTTTCTTACAGCAGGAATTTTATTTTTTCTAAAAGCACCCAAAAATGAAAAATTATTTTCTTTATCAGCTTTGTTTTTTGGAATTAATTTGTTCACATATCACTCAGCAAGGCTCTTAACGCCTTTAATAATATTTTTTTTAATTTATGAAAATTTCAAATCGATCAAAAAATTAAATTTTACAAAAGCTATTTCCTCTATAATTTTTTTAGTCTTTTTCTTTGCCGCATTTTTTAATTACACAGCAGGGGGAGGTGCTAGGATTTCATCTTCTTCAATTTTTTCACTCTCAGAAAATGTTCTGACGGATCGATATAAGTTAACTCAAACTGGAATGCCAATTTTTCTTGCAAAAATATTTAACAACAAAATTACCTACATAAGCCAAATTTTTGTTAAAAATTATCTGTCTTATTTTTCTCCTCAATTCTTATTCACAAACGGGGCAGGGGAGGGAACTTATGGAATGACACCGGGAGTTGGGATTCTATATCTTTTTGAAATTATTTTTTTAATAAGTTTTATTTTTTCAAAACGCTTAAAAGAATTAAAACTCCTGATTTTTTGGATACTCGTGTCCCCCATCCCTGCTGCACTTTCTTTAGGTCCAGGTTATGCGGCAAACAGATCTGCTTTTATGATGCCAGCAGTTCAGATAATGTTAGCAACTGGTGCTCTAATCTTATTTGAAAAATTCAAAAAACATGTTAATTTTAAATTTTTAATTTCATTGTTTGTTATCTTTTATTCCTTATCTCTTATTAATTACCTTCAAATCTTTTGGTTCAATCAACCAGCAACTCAGTCAAAGTCAATGATCTTTGGGCCTAAACAAATTATGGAAATTATAAATAATAAAAGTTTCGACAAAATAATCATGAGTAAAAAAATTTCAGAACCTCAAATTTTTGTAGCCTTCTATCAAAAATTAGATCCTAATATCTACCAAAAATTTTCCCAAAACTGGGATTTTGAAAGCAAAGGATTCTCTTGGGTCGACCAGATAGGTGAGTACAATTTGCAAAATTTTACATTCAAAAATCTTGACTTTAATATTGACTCTAAAAACAAAAACTCTCTTTTGATAGGTGATCCATCAGATTTTCCAGAAAATTTAAAGCCAGATTTTGTTATAAACTATCCCGACAATTCTATAGCCTATTATTTAGTTAAGACTCAATGAAAAAGATTCTTGTAATTTTAATTATTTTAGTTATAACAATCCCCTCTTTTTTCAGAATGCTAAAGCCGGGGATTTTCTCAACACAGGATTTCCATTTGTTTAGATTAGCCGAATTTGATAAATGTATTTCTGATTTTCAAATCCCCTGTCGCTGGGCTCCAGATGCAGGAGCTGGGTTTGGAGAACCGGTATTCAATTTCTATGGCCAGCTAAGCTATACCATAGGCGAGTCGTTTCATTTAGCGGGATTTTCAAAAATTGACTCAATTAAAATTTTATTTATTCTTTCTCTGGCTCTTTCAGCAATTTCAATGTTTGCTCTCGCCAAAAAAATCTGGGGAGATAATTTATCAGCACTTCTATCGAGCGTTATTTACATTTATGCTCCTTATAGAGCTGTAGATATTTGGGTTCGTGGTGCGCTTCCAGAGGCATTTTGCTTTATTTTGTTTCCGTTAGTTATCCTACAAATAGAAAATTACTTGGAAAAACAAAAAAAGAAAAATCTCTTATTGTTTGGTTTATTTTTTGCGATTCTTATTTTAACTCACAATTTATCAGTAATATTATTCTTACCTTTCTTGGTAATCTGGACTATTTATAGATTATTTTTTTATAAAAAACCAAAATTACTAATCAACTTGGCTTTCGCAGCAGTTTTTTCGTTTTTAATATCTTCATTTTATTTACTTCCGGTCATATTTGAATCAAAATTTATCAATCTTCAATCAACCACATTAGGTTTTTTTGATTGGCGAGCTCATTTTGTAACTTTAAATCAACTTTTTATTTCCAGATTTTGGGGATATGGAGCATCTGTCTGGGGACCAGAAGACGGCTTAAGTTTATCCGTAGGTCAAATTCAATGGACAATTCCAATAATAATATTAGCTTTTGTTTTGTTCAAATTATTTAAATCCAAATCTTTGAATGAAAAAGATGCAAATTTTTTAGTAATATTCTCAGTAGGAGTTCTTGCCCTATTTCTCACGCACAACAAATCAACCTTTTTATGGAATCATCTTTCCTTTTTATCTTTTATCCAATTCCCTTGGAGATTTTTAGGCCTAGCTGTTTTTTCTTTTTCTCTCGCCTCGGGAGAATTATTAAAATATATAAAAATATTTAAAATACCAATTTACCTCATAGTAATCTTTACTGTAATTTTGCTAAATTTCCAGTTTTTCAGAGAAGACATTTGGTTTAATGTTAAAGATACTGATAC
Source organism: Candidatus Woesebacteria bacterium (assembly GCA_016432525.1). Classification (GTDB taxonomy): domain Bacteria; phylum Patescibacteriota; class Microgenomatia; order UBA8517; family UBA8517. The sequence continues at coordinate 505,914 of CP066693.1, forward strand.
AGAAATTGGTTCTTCCTGGACTGAGTCGAAATTCGCTTCTCTTCCTGATTACTGGCCAAAATATGGACCTCTTCCAACAAAAGAAGCTCCATCTGAAACCGATGACATTAAATTAATTTCAAAAAAGAGCAGTACTCAAACCTTTGAGTTAAAAAATATAAATAAACAATTAGAATTTCCAATTAGTTATTTTCCAGGTTGGCAAATAAGCTACAATGGAAAAAATATTAACCCATCCCCTTCTCAAAACGGCCTAATTTCAGCATATATTCCTGATTCGCCCACTAAAGAAGTGTTTTTGACCTTCAAAAACACTTCTGTTCGAACAATTGGAAATTTAATTAGTTTAATCTCAATTATTTCCTGGATAGTTATATTTATCATTAAATATGAAGCTTAAAAACATTCCTGTCCCTTTAATAATTATAATTTTTTTTGGCGCTATTCTTCGCTTTACAATGCTTTCTCAAATGCCACCTTCGCTTAATTGGGACGAAGTATCCCATGGCTACAATGCTTATTCAATCCTAAAAACTGGTCATGATGAATGGGGTAAATTTTTTCCAATCACAAACTTTAGAGCCTACGGAGATTACCCTCTTCCTCTAAATCTTTATCTTACGATTCCATTTATAAAAACCCTAGGTCTAAATGAATTTGCAATTCGCGCTCCTCACGCACTTTTAGGAGTAGGTACTATTATTGCCACTTATTTTTTAGCATACGGGGTAACAAAGAATAAAAAAATCTCTCTTATAGCTTCATTTTTAGCAAGTATTGACCCTTGGCTTTTGTTTCCATCGCGTGCAGTTTTCCAATCAAATCTTTCAGTTTTTTTTCTAACCTCAGCTCTCGCTGCATTTGTAAATAGAGAAAAGAATAAGTTTCTTTTGCCTCTCGCATCTCTTTTTTTGGGATTAACACTTTTCTCCTACCATTCAACTCGAATTTTATCTCCTCTTCTATTAATATCTTTACTATTTATATATCGGGAAGAGTTTCTAAAACATCTAAAAAAAATTACACCTAATTTCTTGTTATCAATTGTTTTTCTAATTGTCTTTTTCGCCCCTTTACCTTTTATTTTTTTAAACCCTGATGCTAGAGCTCGTTCAAACGTTGTTTTTTTGCTAGATCAAGGTGCAGTTAATCAAATCGAAAATTTAAGAAACAATTCGGGTCAATCTTATAAAAACTTAATCTACAATAAATTTACCTATTTTACTGTTAAGTTTCTCCAAAATTATATAGATTATTTCTCTCCCCAATTTTTATTTTTAAATGGAGGAACACAGTATCAGTTTAGTGTCCCAAACCAAGGTCTTTTGTATTTAATAAATCTTCCCTTTTTTTATTTTGGTTTATTTTTGTGTCTAAAAAATATTAAGAAAAAAGAATACCAACTTCTTTTAATTTGGCTTATTCTCGCCCCAATTCCAGCTGCAATTACTCAAGATAAATTTGCCGTAATTCGCGCAACTACAATGCTCCCTTTGCCTGAAATTTTAGTAGGCATAGGAATCATCAAAATTTTGGAAAAATTAAAGAACAATAGAGAAATGGCTATTCTGATGTTTGTAATTGCAATGATCCTTTCTTTAGAAAACTACATAGATGTTTACGCAAAAAGTTACAGGCAAAATTATTCCTGGTCTTGGCAATATGGTTACAAACAAATAGTTGGATATATCCAGGAAAATTACGAAAACTACGACAAAATCATAATTACCAAAAAATATGGAGAGCCTCACGAATACTTTCTCTTTTTTCTCCAATACAATCCTGCTAAATTTATAAATGACAAAAATTTAATCCGCTACGGAAAGTCAAACTGGTTTTGGGTCGATCGTTTCGACAAATTTTATTTTGTAAACGATTGGCAAATTCCACATAATAATTCAAATTTTATCTTAGAAAGTAAAAAAGAAGAAATAAACTGTGATAAAAATATCAAATGTCTACTTATATCATCGCCAGAAAATCATCCAGTAGGCTGGAAACTTTTAAAAATCATAAATTTCTTAGATAATAGTAAAGCCTTTGAAATATGGAAGAATTAAACCTAAAATGCCCAACATGTCATGTGGATGTTCGTCAAACCGATTTTTTTTGTTATAACTGTGGCAAAAAATTGAAATCAAAACCACTTTCAACTTCCATAACAACACAAGCCCTTATTTACTTAGGAAGTTTTCTTCTTCCTCCAATGGGAATAATTTGGGGAATTAAATATTTGAGACAGGAGAATAGTCAATCGAAAATAGTTGGTATGATTGCAATTTTATTAACTATCATATCTCTAATTTTAACCATTATTTTTACAATTAATTTTGTAAACAGTTTAAATAGTCAAATAAACTCACAATTGCAAAACTTTGGTGGATTATGAAACTAAAAAATTATTTAGTGCTATTTTTAATTCTAGCATTAGCCTTATTTTTAAGACTTTATCATCTCGGATCAAATCCTCCACATCTTACCCCAGACGAGGCAAGCTTAGGTTTCAATGCTTATTCGATTTTAAAAACTGGACGGGACGAATATGGAAAATTCGCACCTTTAATTTTCAAATCCTTTGGAGATTTCAAACCTGGGTTGTATGTGTATACGGCAATTCCATCAATTGCAGTTTTTGGTCTTAGTGAATTTTCAGTACGCCTCCCATCGGTAATTGCAGGAGTTGTCGCAGTTATTCTTATTTATTTAATATGCAAAAATTTATTTGATAATAAATTCGCCCTAATTGCAAGTTTTTTTTTAAGCGTTTGTCCATGGCATATTTACTTCTCAAGAGGAGCATGGGAAATAAATTTATCACTTACATTGACTCTTGCAGGAATTTACTTTTTTCTAAAATCTTTTAAAAATCAAAAACTGCTAATTTTGTCCGCTGTTTTCTTTGCTTCGACTCTGCTTACTTATCAAGGAGCAAAAATTTCAACATTTGCAGTGTTGTTAGCTTTGTTAGTTTCTTATCATAAAGAAGTTTTTAAATTCAACAAAAAAATAGTTGTAATATCTACGATTTTAGCAATCACAATTTCAATTCCTATTGTTACAAGCCTTTTCAATGGGGAATTGGGGAGAGCCTCGGTATTCAGCGTTTTTTCTTATCCAAGACCACCGGATTATTTGTTAGGCCAGCTTTCTCAAGGCAACGAAAAAGCTGGAAGTATAAGCTATTTTATTTTCCATTCAGAAGCTCTAAATTTCGCACGTGGTATATTAGGCCGATATTTCAACCATTTTTCAGGACAATTTTTATTTTTTGAAGGTGATTTTCAAAATTCTCGTCATTCAGTGCCAGGTATGGGAGTTCTTCTTCAATTTGATTTAATTTTAATTTTATTGGGTCTAATATTTTTTATTCGTTCAAAAAAGAAAACCCAGAAAATATTTTTTCTTTTATGGCTTGCTCTTGCTCCAATTGCATCCAGTATAACCAAAGATTCTGTTCACGCTGTTAGGTCATACAATATGCTTATTCCATTAGTAATTCTTGAAACCGCAGGTTCACTTTTAATTTTTAAAAACTACAAAAAAATAAAATTATTCATACCGATTTTGATTTTTCTTTACTTGGCTAATTATATCTATTTTCTAGATGCTTATTTCATTCACCTTCCAGCTCACAACGCAGAATATTGGGAATATGGATATAAACAAATCGTTGAAACTGTAATGCCAATTAAATCAAATTATAAAAAAGTCTTGATTCCACAATCCTACGCTCAGCCATATATTTATTTCCTATTCTTTACTAAATATGATCCAAAAACTTACCAACAAAACTCTATGCTAAAAGAAAGTATCAGTGGTGACGTGGGCATTGTTGAAAAATTGGATAATATAAATTTTGTTAATTTTGATTGGCCAAAGAGTCAAAAAGAAACAAATACTTTATTCGTAGCTACAAATGAGCAAATAAATTTAGACGAAATTCAAAAAGGAAAATTTAATATCATAAAAGAGATTTACTACCCCAAAAGCAAAAACTTGGCATTTAGAATTTTCGAAAGCAAATGAAAAAACAAAAAATAATATTAATCCTAATTGTAATTTTGGCCTTTTGCCTTAGATTTTATAAATTAAATTCCTATCCTGCTTTAAATGCGGACGAGGCAAGTATTGGTTATGATGCCTATTCTCTAATAAAAACAGGTCGTGATCAACATGGAAATTCCTGGCCTCTTCAGTTTCAATCTTTTAATGATTACAAGCCAGGCCTTTATGTATATATCGTTTTACCATTTGTAAAATTCTTATCTCTTAACGAATGGTCTATCCGAATCCCGTCTGCATTTTTAGGAGTTGCAACTGTATATATTATTTATCTTTTAATAAAAGAATTATTTAATGATGAAAAATTCGCTCTTATTGGATCTTTTCTACTTGCAATTTCTCCTTGGCACTTACATTTCTCAAGAAGCGGATGGGAAGTAAATATCGCAACATTTTTTATAACTTTAGGATTATTGTTTTTCTTTAAAGCTATCAAAAAGCAAAAATTTAGTTCCTTTTTCTTTTCTGTTTTGTTCTTTGTGCTATCTATGTATACTTATCATTCCGCCAGAATAGTAGTTCCGTTTCTGGGAATTGGTTTATTTTATTTTTACTTAAAAGATCTTAAAAAAAATCTAAAATTAGTAAGTATTTCAGTAATAATTTTCGGGTTACTAATAATTCCAATAACAAACAAAGATGCTCTTTCAAGGGCTGGTGGTGTAAGTATTTTTTCAGACAAAGGGATTATCTCAGGAATTAATGAACAAAGAGGGGAAGGGGCAAATTCTACTCTTACAAAGATTTTACACAACAAAGTTATAAATTACTCACTAATTTTTGCAGATAACTATTCCAAACATTTCTGGGGAGAATTTCTGTTTCTTTCAGGTGATGTAATTCAAAGAAATAGAGTTCCAGAAACAGGTCAGCTATATCTTTTTGAAATAATAACTTTGTCCGTAGGTATATATTTCATTATTAAAAAAACAAACAAAGAATGGGGGTTAATTATATTCTGGTTAATTATTTCTCCGGCTGCAGCTGCTCTTACGTTTCAATCACCTCACGCTCTACGTGCTCATAATATGGTCATACCATTAACAATTATTAGCTCATATGGTTTGATGAAAATCCTAAATTTGCTAAAAAATCTGAAAATTAAGAACATATTTTTATTAGGAAACTTTCTTATCTTAATTTTTATTTCATGGTGTGTTGCGCGCTATCTTCATGAATACTATATTCACATGTCAAAGGAATATCCCTACTCATCTCAATATGGAGTCAAAGAAATGGTCTCATATTTATCCCAAAATCAAGGTAGTTTCCAGAAAATTTTTGTTACTGACAGATATGACCAACCTTACATTCTCTATCTTTTTTACACAAAAACTGACCCATCTTGGTTTCAAAAAAATCATAACTTAACCGCTCCGGATAAATTTGGATTTTCAACAGTTCGTGATGTAGCTTCTATTCATTTTGAGTCCATTGATTTTGAAAAACTCAAACAAAATTACCCAAATTCGCTTATAATAGGCGATACCAAAGAGATCCCCAAAGAAGCTAACATAATTAAAAAAATATATGGAGCTAATGGATTTCTATATTTTGAGGTAGTAAAAAATTAAATGAAAAAACTCTCAGTTGTTTTAGCTGTAAGGAACGAAGAAAAAAATCTTTCCGATTGCCTCGATTCTATTAAAAATATCGCAGATGAGATTGTAGTAGTTGATGAGTATTCAACCGACAAAACTGTTGAAGTTGCCAAAAAGTATGGTGCAAAAGTATATCTTGAACCACACAATGAAATATTTCATGTTACAAAACAAAAAGCCATAGACAAAGCAAGTGGTGATTGGATACTCCAACTCGATGCTGATGAGATTGTCTCAAAAAGCTTAGGAGAGGAAATTAAAAAGGCTATCGACATGTCTTACGACGATATTACAAATAGGAAAATTAATCCAAAAAAAGAAGAACTTTTTGAAAGGCATCAACGCCTTATAGAAGAAAGAGATGGTCAATTGGGCAAAAATAAAGGCGAAATTGTTGCCTTTTTCATTCCTAGAAAGAATTTTTTTCTAGGAAAACCTTTAATTCATGGAGGTGTCTACCCCGACGGGGTTATTAGGTTAATCAAAAAAGGTAAAGCCCATCTACCAGCAAAATCGGTTCATGAACAGATGGTAATTGATGGAAAAATCGCATGGCTAAATAATGATCTTGAACACCACGACTCTCCTAACTTGCGTCGATATTTGATACGTCTAAATCGTTATACAGATCTTCATGCACGTGAGTTAAAAGAAAAAAAATCCCCTAAAAATATTTTTTACTTCTTTTATTATAGTGTTATAAAATTTAAACTCGGTTTTCTGAAACTTTTCTTTCTGCATGCCGGATTTAAAGATGGTATAAGAGGATTTTTGTGGTCATTTTTATCTAGTATGCATTACCCCATTGCTTACTTTAAATATTGGACGGGATATAATTAAGAGTATGAAAGTAGCAATTGATTCCGGTCCCATAACCTCAGGTCATTCAGTTCGTGGAATTGGTGTCCACACTAGTGAGTTAATAAATCATTTAAAAAAACTTAAAGGATTGGAAATAGACGTAGTTGATTTCTCAAAATCAGATCTTAAAAATTTCGATATTGTTCACTATCCATCTTTCCATCCACATATTCTCTCACTACCAATTTTTAAAAAAAATAAATCAATAGTTACTATTCACGATTTAATTAGATTAATTTACCCCGAAGCTTATCCACCTGGATTAAAGGGTAAATTCAACTTTTTTCTTCAAAAACTAGCTTTGAAAAATATCGACGCAGTAATAACTATTTCAGAAACTTCCAAGAAAGACATTATAAGGTTTTTGAATATTCCTCCAGAAAAGATATTTGTAATCTATTTAGCTCAAGATGAAATTTATAAAAAGATAAAAGATAAGAAAATTTTAAATGCAATCAAAAAAAAATACGATCTTCCTAATAAGTTTGTGCTTTTTGTGGGAGATGTAAATTACAATAAAAACCTTAATAATTTGGCCAAAGCTTGTAAAATAGCTAAAATTCCTCTTGTGATGGTAGGCAAACAAACCAAGGTAGAAAACTTGGATAATCATATTGAAAATTTATCTTGGATTAACTTTCTTAAAAAATACAAAAACGATAGGAATATAATAAGACTTGGCTTTTTGGATAGAGAGGAAGTTGTTGCAATTAATAATCTTGCAACTGTCTATTGTCAGCCATCTCTATATGAAGGCTTTGGACTTCCTTGTTTAGAAAGCTTAGCTTGCGGAACTCCAGTTGTTGCAGCTAAAACTCAAGCTATTGTTGAAATTTTAGGTTCAGCCGCAACATATGTCGATCCATATGATCCTTCTAGTATCGTTAAAGGATTTGAAAAACTTGTCAAAAATCCTAAACTTCCAAGAATCTACTCCTGGGAAAAAACAGCACTTGAAACATATGAAGTTTATAAAAAAGTTTTTCAAAAAAAATAAAACTCTAAAAATTTTTATTTTAACTTTAATTATTTGGAGGGTCTTTTTATTTTTCCCAATTTTTATCTCACAATTTATATTTCCTTTAAGTAGAAGTTATCTTGGCGGAGGGCTTAAATGGTATTTAACAAATCCTTATCTTTATGGTTGGGCCAATTTTGACGGTGAGCACTACCTCACAATTTCAAGAGATGGATACAGAATGTACGAATATTTTTTCTTTCCTGTTTTTCCTCTATTAATTAGATTTATAGCACAAATTTTCAGTAATACTTTTGTTTCTCACCTTGTAACATCGATAATAATTTCAAACATTTCATTTATCATTTCATTATTTGGATTTTGGAAATTATTAAGACTAGATTACGACAAAAAATTTTCACTTTTTTGTATTTTTACACTACTCTGTTTCCCAATGTCTTTTTTCTTTACTTCAACCTATACAGAGTCAATATTTTTTGCGTTTATTATATGGACTTTTTACTTTGCAAGAAAAAAAAGATGGTTTTTTGCAAGTCTTTTAGGACTTTTTGCGTCAGCTACACGAATAGTTGGAATACTAATGTTACCAGTAGTATTTATTGAAATAATAATGACCAGAAAAAATATTAACTACAAAATAGTTAACAGTCTATTTACGTTACTTATCCCGTTGGGGCTGTTAAGTTTTATGTTTTATCTTAAAAGACAGACGGGGGATCCCTTAATTTTTTTAAATACTATAAATATTTTTGGAAATCAAAGGTCGTCTCATCTTATTCTTCTTCCTCAAGTTTTTTACCGATATTTTTTTAAAATTATTCCAAACTTAACACTTTCTTATTTTCAAACTAATTTTTTAACATTTATCGAACTAGCATCTGGAATAATTCTTTTAGTATTATCTGTAATCTCTTTTTTTAAATTGAGACTAAGTTATTCAATATTTTTAATATCTGGCTACATTGTTCCAACTTTAACAGGAAGTTTCTCATCATTGCCAAGATATATGTTAGTTTTATTTCCTGCATTTATTTTAATAGGAAAATTTTTGGAGAAAAAATCAGAATTTGCTAAAGTCCTAATACTATCAATATCGCTCTTTACTTTAGTTTTGGCGGAAAGTATTTTTATGAGAGGTTACTTTATTTCATGAAAAAAATCAAAGAAGTATTAAATCATCCAATGGCTTCCAGTAGTGCACTTCTTATCTTTGGGAGTTTAGGAATAAATGTAATCAATCTAATATATCACTTTGTGATGGGTAATATTTTAGGTCCAGTAAATTATGGAACATTACTAAGTCTTTACTCAATCCTTTACATTTTAAGCATAGTTCCACTTTCTTCAAGCGTTGCGATAGTTAAATTTATATCCAAATCTAAAAGCAAAAAGGAAAGAATGGTTGTATATAATGCAATTAAAAAATTGATATTGTATATTGCAATTTTTGGTTCAGCATTTGTAGTTATTCTTTCTCCAATAATCTCAAATTTTTTAAATATTAAAGATGTAGTAAGCACTTTACTTACCGCAGGGGTATTATTTTTTAGTCTTATTACTCTCGTAAATCAGGCGAGTTTGCAAGGCATACTCAAATTTATGGGAGTTGTCCTTCCCAACTTCGTTTCAAGTGCAATAAAACTTATTCTAGGGGTAGTTTTAGTTTGGGTCGGTTTTTCTGTTGAAGGGGCAATGTTTGCAGTTGTGATAGGTGTTGCAGTTGCCTACATTCTTTCGCAATCAATGGCTAAAAAGCATTTTTCAGGAAATTCTAAGAAAGAATTTGATTTGAAACCATTCTTCAATTATTCAAAGCCAGTCTTGCTTCAAGCATTTGCGTTTACCTCCCTATTCACAACAGATGTAATTTTGGTTAAGCATTTTTTTAGTCCATTCGACGCAGGGCTGTACGCAGCTCTCTCAACTTTAGGAAAAATTGTCTATTTTGGAGCCTCTCCTGTTGCGTCAGTGATGTTTCCCTATGTTTCCGGTAAACACTCACGGGGAGAAAAATACATTAAAGTTTTATGGGGAGCTTTACTTCTTACAGCAAGTATTTCATTTGGAGTAGTGGTTATTTATGCTCTTTTCCCAAATCTGGTAGTTAAAATTCTATACGCTAAATATATTAAAGCTGTTCCATATTTGGTCTGGATGGGAGCCTTTATCGCTTTCTATACAATTGCAAATCTATTAACTAATTTCTTCTTATCGATTGATAAATTAAAAATCGTATTAGTTCCCTTGTTTTTTGCAATTCTCCAGATTATATTAATTTGGTTCTACCACAACTCAATTCTGCAAGTCATTCAAGTGTCCCTAATTGAGATGATATTTCTGTGCCTCATATTATTTACATATTTAGTTTATAATCGGCTAAGTTTAACAAATGAAGCGAAGGCAAAATAAAAAGTTTTTGTCTGTAGTTGTCCCTGCCTATAAACAGGAAAAAACTATTAAAAAAGACCTTAAAATAATTGATAAAACTCTCAAAAAAGGTCTTAAAAACACAAAATATGAAATAATTTGTATTGTTGATGGAATAGTTGATAACACTCTAAAAGAAGCTAAAAAAGCGAAATCTTCTCATATAAAAATCTTCTCATATAAAGAAAACAAGGGAAAAGGGCATGCTGTACGCTTTGGTATGTCAAAATGTAAAGGAAATCTCATCTCCTTTCTAGATGCAGGAATGGATATTAGCCCAAAAGGAATAATGATGCTTATGGCCCATTTAGAATGGTACAACGCAGATGTTGTGGTTGGATCAAAAAGACACCCCGTTTCCAGAGTTAACTATCCTCTTGAAAGACGCATTTTAAGTATAGGTTACCATAAGCTAGTTAGAATATTTTTCGCCCTTCCACTTACAGATACACAAAGTGGTATTAAAATATTTAGAAGAAAAGTTGTAAGAAAAATTTTACCTAGACTCTTAGTTAAAAAATACGCAATGGATATAGAAATGCTTGCGGTTGCTAAATATTTGGGATTTAATCGTATTTACGAAGCTCCGATAGAGGTTACTTTCAGTAGGCAAGCTAGTGCTATAAAATGGTCAACTAGCATTAAAATGGCATGGGACACAATAGCAGTCTTTTATAGATTAAAAATATTACATTATTATAATGATTATAATCGCAAAAAATGGGGAAAAAATAAATGAATATTCTTGTATTTTCATGGAGAGGTCCTAAACATCCTCTAGCAGGAGGAGCGGAACAAGTAGATCATGAACACCACAAAGGCTGGATAAAAGCGGGCCATAAGGTAGTTCTTTTTACCTCAAATTTTAAAAAAGGGAAAGAAAAAGAGATTATAGACGGGGTAAAAATTATTCGTAGAGGAAACCAAATCCTAGGAGTACATCTCTCGGCATTCCTTTGGTATTTTCTCAAGAAACATCCTAAGTTTGATTTAGTAGTGGATGAATTTCATGGAATTCCTTTTTTCACCCCACTTTATATAAAAGAAAAAAAAATGGTCGTTCTTCAAGAAGTTGCAGGCAAAGTCTGGCTTAAAAATGAATTAATCTGGCCATTAAATTTAATAATAGGATTTTTGGGATACTTATTTGAACCTTTAATTTATAAACTATACAAAAAAGTTCCATTTATGGTTGGTTCTAATTCAGCAAAAATTGCTTTAGAAAAAATTGGAATTCAAAAAAAAGACATCACAGTTGTTCAACATGGTGTAATTACAAAAAAACAAACAAAAAAAATTATCAAGGAAAAAATAAAAACCATAATCTTTTTGGGAACTTTAGCAAAAGATAAAGGAATAGAGGACGCATTGAAAGTTTTTTCAATTCTAAAATCAAAAAGAGAATTTCAATTTTGGGTAGTTGGGAAATCCGATACCTTTTATTTAAAAAAACTTAAAAAAATGTCTAAAAATCTAAAAATCTCAAAACAAATTAAATTTTGGGGATATGTCTCTTCAGAAAAGAAATTTGAGCTACTCTCAAAAGCTCATCTATTATTAAACCCATCCATACTCGAAGGTTGGGGACTTGTGAATATAGAGGCAAACGCAATGAAAATTCCAGTCGTTGCCTATAATTCTCCAGGTCTTGTAGATTCAGTACAAAACGGATTTAACGGGTTGATTTGCAAAAACAATTCTCCCGAAAACATGGCACAAAATATAGAAAAAATCTTCGCAAGTCACAAACTCTATCTAAAATTAAAAAAAAATTCCTTGATTTGGAGCAAAAATTTTTCTTGGGATAAATCTAGAAAATTAAGTTTAAATTTAATTAACGAAATCACTAACAATGCTTGATTTTTTATAATTTTACATTCATACTATGTGTATGTTTAAAAGGTTTCTTGCTTTTACTCTGCTAATAGCACTTTCTTTAGGGCTAGCTTCTCCAACATTTGCACAAGTTCCTAGCCCTACTCCTACTCCTAAAATAGAAAATGTAAATTCTTTTGAACTTTTCTGGCCGATGGCTCCAGGTAAAACAATGGCTGACTCATTATATTTTCTTAAATCTTTAAAAGAAAAAATTAGAGGACTTTTAATTTTTGGTACACCACAAAAAGTAAATTACTCTGTCTATCTTTCCACTAAGCGTATATTGGAAGCTGAAAAACTCTATAACGACAAAAATAAGGACCTAGGAAATAAAACAATGGATGAAGCAATAAAAGACCTTAATAAAGCCGTTTCTCAAAACAGTAAAGGAACAGACGAGACAAGTGACAGGTTAGCTAGACTTGATAAATTTTTAACCTGGTTTACAACAAAAAATTCTGCCGACAAATCTAAAATTCAAGATGCACTAAGTTTAGTGAAAAAACTTCTAGGATAACTATTTTTTAGCTACTATCAAAACATCTAATGGAAACTCTGTATTTTTATCACCCACAAAATGTCTTATTCCTATTGCTATTAGATTTAAAAAAGGTGTGGCGATAAGACCAAAAAACAAAAGAAATAAAGAAAACACTTTCGAAAATCTATTTTTTCGAGAAATACTATTCACATTTTTGAAATAAAAAACCAAAAATGATTGAATCCAAAAATCAAAGAAGGATCCTTGATATTCTGACTTTGAAATTCTGAATTTTGCATCTTTTAAAAACATCTCTAGCCTCGGTTTTGTAAATCTATTCTTGTCTAAATTACCATCATGTATTGGATACATAAAAGGAGTTGTCAAAATTATTGATCCTCCCTTTTTTAATACCCTAAAAGCTTCATTAAAGGCCAACTGTGGTTCATCTAGATATTCTAATACTTGAAGCATAGCGGCAATATCAAAGCTCTCTTTTTTAAAAGGTAGACTATTGGCATCAGCATAGAAATCAGGTTTTTGTGAAGATTTATACAATTTAGATGTTTTTGGGTGATCAACTCCAGTGTAAGATTTTATATATTTTAATAAATAATCTTTGTAAGGAGCCCTCCCTGATCCTATATCCAAAACAGCAACCTCACCTCTTTTTTTAATTTCTAAAACTCCTGCCCATGCAAAAGATAGTATAATAAATTGAGGATGAAAAATAGTTCTTCCAAAAATCTCAGTAAATCTAACCCAATAATTTTTCATTTTGAAAAACCCCTAGCTATTTGAGACATAGTTTTTATTTCTAATAAATTTTTGTCTCTTTTAGATTTTGCATATTTTAAAATATTCTCAAATTCTCTAAAAAGAGACTTCTCATTATCAGCAAAATCAACAGGATGGAACCATAAATGAAAAATTTGACCTTTTGATATTGCCTTGTCAATTCCAGACTTTGCCCTTCTTAATCGCAATCCATAAGGAATATATTTTCGTACTCCTCGGGCGGAAACAAAATACATCGAACCAGGAATATTTATAAGCCCTTTATCTTTTATAGGATTACTTGTTCTAGGCGGAATATTAAGTAATAGGTTGATTAATTGGATAATATGTTTAGTCGTATTAGTTTCATCAGGACCTCTATATGCTTTAAATCCACTTTTTTTAAGCAAATCTAAATAAGCAATGTGATTTCTGGGGAATATAAAGCTAAAAGCTCTTGGCTTTTTAAATTCTTGTTTTGCTTTTTTGCGGGATATCTTAGTAAAGTCTTCATGGGAATAGGAATGACTTGCAAGTTCGTGGATTCTCTTTTTCTTTATCATTTCTACGATGTCTTTGCCACACCAAAATTCATCTCCTTTTTCATACAATTTTCCAACAATTGCCCAAGTGGTATTAATATTATATTTGCTAAAAAGCGATAAAAGCTTTTTAATTATATCTCTTTCTTTTTTTGTTCTTTCTATAAATTTTGAATAATCAAGATCTTTTCGTCCCCAAAGTAGTTCCGTATCAATTGATATGCAAAAAGTTCCGTTCATTTCTCTAATATCCAAAAAAGAGTTGGAGCAAAATATTTAGCAATTGGGGCAAAAAGAAAAGAAAAAAAAGGGAGATTATATCCAAATTTCTTAGGAAAAAGCATTATGGCTACAGTATATTCATTAATCTCAAATTTTTTCAAAACATTTTTTAACTCCCAATAACTCATAGGGTGTTCGTAATATTCATCTTTTCCACGAAAAATTTTTATATAAATATCTGCAAGTGGTTTGGGAAGATAAGATAAAAACAATAAATCATGATGTGCCTCCATAGGCCAAAGTTTGTTTTGAGCAGCAAGATAACAAACCCCATTTGGTTTTAATACTCTATAAATCTCAGAAAATAATTTTTTCGGGTCAGGAACATGTTCATAAACATGGGTACAAATAACTATATCAAAACTACTTTTCTTAAAAGACAGCTTCATTGCGTCTTCTATTTCAAAACGAAGATTAGAAGACCTAAATTTATTTTGCGCAAATTTTATTGCTTCTTTATCAATATCGGTACCTGTCACTTTCTTGAAATGTTTAGCCAAAACATTATCAATTATCCCAGTGGAAGCACCAATATCTAAAACTTTCTTATATTTCAAATTATCATCCCCAAAAAAATCACCAAGTGTTTTAACAATTCTAAGTCCTTTCAACTCTCTTGATTTTCGGTCATACATTTGAGTCCTTTGAGATGCATAATTTTCTTGGTATCTTCTCATGATTATGGGTAATTATATACTGTTTTGTGTGATAAAATACATAAGTTTGTTTTATGTAGTTTATGAGAATTGGCATTATTACTCACAATTATCCAAGTAACTCCAAAGAAAGGAAAGATGCTGGCACTTTTGTATACGATTTTGCTATGAACTTGATAAGTAAAGGTTGCGAAGTATACATATTAAGTCCTAATTTTAAAGGTAAAAAAGAGAATTACACAAAAGCACCAGTCACTTGGTTTACCTGGCTAGGTGGAAAGAAAAAACTAGGAGATCTTTCTTTAACAAATCCAACACATCTTCTATATCTTGCTGATTTAATGATTCGAGGACCAATAGCAACAATTAAATTTGTCAAAAAAAATAAGATAGATTTTTGTATCTGTATGTGGGCTTATCCATCTGGTTTTTTTACAATTGTCGCTAAAAAATTCACAAAAGTCCCTTATGGAATTATTACTCTTGGATCCGATATTTTCGTCTATACAAAATTTCTTCCTGCTAAATACTTAATTTCTTACATTTGTAAAAATGCAGACGCTTTATTTGGTAATAGTTACAGAATTTGTGATGCCGTAGAGAACCTTAGCAAGAAGAAATGTGAATTTTTAGCACTTTCAACTTCTTTAAAAATCAAAATACCCAAAAACTTAAAAATAAAGAATAAAAAATTTACCTTTCTTTTTGTTGGAAGGTTAGAAAAGGTAAAGGGACCTGATATTTTAATAGAATCAGCCAAAATCCTGAAAAAACAAAAAATAAAATTTGAAATCCTAATGGTTGGTCCAGGAACAATGTATGAATTTTTGAAAGAAAAAATAAATCAATATAAGTTACAAGATTATGTAAAGTTATTAGGACCGATATTTAATCGAAAAAAATTATCAAATCTTTTTCTAACAACGGACAGCTTGGTAATACCATCAAGAAGTGAAAGTATGCCTTTTGTTTTAATTGAAGCAATATATGCAGGACTTCCAGCAGTAACAACAACCGTAGGGGATATGAAAAAAATGGTCAATAAATACAAAATCGGTTTTACAACAGATCCAGAAAACCCTAAAAAATTGGCTGTTGCCATGACAAGGGCCATTAAAGAAGGCAAAAATTTTAAAAATAGAAGAAAAAGAAATTTCGATAAACCAAGAAAAATTTACGACACTGATGTGTCAATTAAAAGTTTCATTAAAAAAATAAATAAAGTACTAGAATGAAAAAAATATCGTTTTTGATAGGACTTATTTTTTTTGTAATTGGAGTTATCACTTTACCTCATTACAACATTAATTTCGACGCCATAAATCACCTTTCTAGGGGGCAAGCTTATCTACATTATTTTCTGACAGGCAAAAAAGATTATTCTGATCTTCCATCATTTGTTCGCTATTTTCAAAACCCTGAAAACCTTTTTTTACAGTCAGATATTTCAAAGTCTCAAATTGTCAAAAGAAGCGTTTACCAGCACGACTCTACCACTTTTGATTATTTTATACAGAATGACGGCTACGGACATCCACCTTTAAGTGATATTTTTTCCTCTGTATTTAATTTTGTGTTTTTCCAGAAATTGGGAATCATAAATGACATTGATTCATATCATTTGTACGGAATATTTTTGGCAAGTATTTTAGTTGCATTGATTTTTAAATGGACAGCAAAAACATACTCTAAATTTGCTGGTATTATAGCCTCATTATCCTTGTCGTTGTATCCACTTTTCTTTTCTCAATCACATTTCAACACAGAAAAAGACGTACCAGAAACAGCCTTTATAGCCTTTTTTATCTATTCATTTTGGAAGGGGATTACCCAAAAAAGTACAAAATGGATTATTCTTTCTGGAATATTTTTAGGTTTTGGAGTTGGAACAAAGCTAAATATTGCATTTGTAATTTTTATAATTATGCCTTGGCTTATTTCCTTTATACTTTCCAATTTTCCTAAAAGAAAATTCGCAATTAAATCTTTTGTCAAAAAAAATTTATCAATTTTAATTTCACTTTTTTTAATTCCTCTAATTGCTTTTTCGATCTTTTTAATAAGTTGGCCATATCTTTGGGGTGATCCAGTCGAAAATATTTCAAAAGTGATTTCCTTTTACAAAGAAATAGGATTATCACAGACAAGCCAACAGTTAATTCCAGTTGCGGGAGTAAATACTTTCGCAATCCAGAGTCTAATTTTTATAACTCCTTTGGTTATTTTATTTTTTGCGATTTTAGGAATTATTTTTGTCATCAAACGTATAAAATCCGAGAAACAAAAAACTGGTTTTTTGTTTCTATTGTGGTTTGCAATTCCTATTCTTAGAGTAAGCATATCAGGCACAAATATCTATGGAGGCCTAAGGCAAATTATGGAATATATCCCAGCAATGGCAATACTGTCGGGTTTAGGGGCACAAACCATTGCTGAAAAAATTATTAAAAAATTTCATTTTAATAAAAATTTAGTATATTTCCTTTTAGTTCTATTCTTTGTTCCTCTTATTGCTAAATTTATAAAAATTCACCCAAACGAAAATCTTTACTACAATCCTTTGATTGGTGGTCTAGCAGGAGCTAAAGAGAGAAATTTTCCATATTGGGGAGAAACCTACGGCGAGACATATAGACAAGCCACTGTATGGTTTGCTAAAAATGCTTCCAAAAACTCCAAATTGGTATTTGCATACGAGCTTATGCCAAATATTCCAATAATATTTTTAAGAACTGACATAAACTTCTCCAATACTTTTCGAAGTGGATATTTAATGAATGGAGAGTATGCAGTGACTTTAATAAGCCAAGGTGTGGATAAACGCTCTTATTACGATATGTATTTAGAAAATTTCTTAAATCCTGTATATAAAGTTACTGTTGATGGTGTAGATGTACTAAAACTCTGGAAAAACGATTCTAAGCATCTTAAAATGCCTTTAAAAGAGAATCTTGATAAAAGCCTAACTTACAAAATTAATAAAGATGGAATTTTATTACAAACAAAGACACTACAAAAACTATCTCGATTAGAGATTGATTATTTAGATAAAAATTGCCCTCCAAAACTTTCTTCGGGAGTTATAGAAATTTCAAAAGACAATCAAAATTGGGATCGTCTGCCAGGAGTTTTACCAGATGACTGGAGAATTACATCTCTTGGTGAACAGCCATCTCACGGTAAATTTATAGAGCCTTTTGTGGGTCAGAACGCAAAATTTATCAAGCTTGAATTAACTCCATCAAATACTTGTTTAAAAAATATCAAATCGTCAAGGTTATATTATTTTGAATAAAACTGTTATATACTAAATTGATGCGCAAATTCCAAAAGATTTTTATTTCATTATTATCAGTTTTGGTACTAGGACTAATGATTTCATCTTCTCAAATCTATGCCCAGGAACTTAAATTTGAGGTCAACCATATAGCTAATGGCTTTGAGAAAATAGGAGAAAAGATCACTCTCTTTTTAAAATTTTCAAAAACTTCAAAGGTTGATTTTTATGAGTATCTCGCAGAGAAACGTTTAGCTGAAATTTCTTATGTTATTGAAGCAAATCAAATAGATTCTGTCGAGCCAACTGCTTCTAGGTATTCTACATATATTGGAGTACTAACAAATTATGTGGAAGCCAATAAAGTTACAAGTAAAAAAGGCGATCTTGTAAAAATGTTTGAAA
Source organism: Candidatus Woesebacteria bacterium (assembly GCA_016432525.1). Taxonomy (GTDB): domain Bacteria; phylum Patescibacteriota; class Microgenomatia; order UBA8517; family UBA8517. The sequence continues at coordinate 524,142 of CP066693.1, forward strand.
GACACTCCAAAATTTTAACAAACCTCCAAAGCAAATTTAAGCATGACTCTGGTTGGTGGTTAGCAATACAAAATGACATAAATAACACTAAAACTTTTTCTGAAAAAATAAAAACTTTATAATCTATTTTTTCTCCAACAAATAAACTGTTTCTCCCCTCCCAAAAATTAAAAAAATAATTTGATATAAAAAAGTGACAACTGGGTTAAGGTTTAGGCTTATATTAATATCTCTTTTATTTTGACCAAAAATCTTTTTAGCAACTTTTAGTCCAAAAGAAATTAATCCCTTTCTTCTAAAATAATAATCCTTACCCTCAGTTCCGTAATTTATCATGAGCTTTAAACTAAGCGGAGGCACTACACCAGTAATTTTAAGATTCTTTCTGTAAGACCACTGAATTATCTTTTCTATGCTATATGTCGTCACTTGTGGGTTTATATATGCATCATAAACAAAAGCTTTACTTTTTCCTTTACCAAGATCTAAGAGTCTAACCAAAAACATCCTAATCGAAATATTTTTGCCGGAAAGAAAATCTAAAATCCAAAGTTGACACTTATAGAAAAACAGTCCATAGGAATTGTAAAGCATTATTATCATTTTTCCTCTCTTGGTTAGTTTGGTTGATAAGATACTAAATCCTTTTCTGGGATTCGAAAGATGATGTATCACTCCACAACTGTAGACTAAATCAAATTTTCTCGAAAGATTCGGCAAATCATCAATAATTGAACACTTTAAAATTTTTACATTTTTAACTCTAGCTTTTTTGATATTTTGTAAAGCTATAGAAATTGAAGCATTAGAAATATCGACTCCTAATATTTTTGATTTAGGGTAGATTCTCGAAAGTGCTATTACTTCCTCACCAGTTCCACAACCAGCACATAAAATTGCCTTTGGATGTTTAGATATGAGTTCGTTAGATAAAAAATCAAGATTTAATTTTGTCCATTTGACAATCCGATCTAGCTCTTTGTTAAAATTTTTAGCCTTTCGTAAACTATCAGGAAAAGGTGCATCTTCATAACAATGTTTTACTTTTTGCTCTAAACTCATAGTATAAACTGAATTATAATACAATATCTAAAAATGGTGCGAAGCAAATTTCTCAAAATATTTCTGGTTACATTTATACCCTTAACATTCTTAGTAACTGCTGTAATCACACTACCTGACTATGGAATTAATTGGGACGAACCTTATCATTTTAATAGAGGTCAAGCATACTTAAATTATATTTTATTTGGTTGGCATAATTATCTGAATATACCAGCCTTTCCAAAACCAAAAGGGGATTCAGATTTTGTAAGTAAAACAGGGGAGCAGGATATATCAGTAAATGCAAAAACTAGTACAATTGCCGCAAATCCTTCTTACCGAAGAAGCTATTTTATGTCAGATGTTTTCAATTTTGACTATATTATAAAAAACGATGGATATGGACATCCACCAACCAATGACATTCTTTCATCATTCACAAATTTTATCTTTTTTCACAAACTTGGAGTTTTAGGCGATATCGAATCTTATCATTTATTTGAAGTAATGGCAGGATTTACCCTTGTTCTAATAGTTGCAATTTTTTGCTACCAAGAATTTGGTCTGCTTACCTCCATTACAGCGTCATTTGCTTTATCTTCATATCCACTCTTTTTTTCTGAATCTCACTTTAATATTAAAGACCCTCCCCAGGCATCTTTCTATGGAATAGCAATTATTCTATTTTATTTAGGGATCAAAAAAAATAAATGGTGGCTAATTTTGGTATCAGCAATAAGCGCTGGACTTGCATTGGGGACCAAATTCAATATTGTTTTTATGCCTTTTATTGTGGGTCCTTGGTTTTTGGTATTTCTGAAAAAAAATTTCAAAAAGTTCTTTTCTAACAAAAAACTAATTATTAGTTTAATTTTATATCCTGCAATTATTTTTTTTATTTTTTTTATTTTTTGGCCCTATTTATGGAGTGATCCAATCAATCATTTTGGCCAAGTTCTAAAGTTCTACGAAGATGTTGGTACATCATCAACTGGAGAGTTAACAAACTACATTTATCATGGGTTTAATTTTTTTGCGCCTTTTTGGATTGCAGTAACAACTCCGATTCCAATTTTATTTTTGACTCTTGTTGGCATTGTCTCATCTTTTTTTCAGTTTTTTAAACTAAAAAAAGATGTATATCTTCTGCTTGTAATATGGTTTTTCGTGCCGATCACAAGAGTTGTTGTTCCTGGTACGACGATCTTTAGTGGTGTAAGACATATCCTTGAATTTTTACCAGCAATGGCAATCCTTGCAGGGATGGGTACTTTAACCATATACAAACTGGCTTTTAAATTACAATCTAAAATTCTTATTATTGCTATTTTCTTAGTTTCTTTTTCTTTTGTTATTTGGGAAGTAGCACGTCTTCATCCTAACGAAAATGTATATTTTAATCAGTTAGTAGGAGGGCTAAATGGTGCAATGGAAAAGGATATTCCTTTTTGGGGATATAACTATGGAAATGTTTACCTTCAAGGGATCCAGTATCTTAACAAAAATGCTCAAGCCAATGCGAAACTGGGTTTAGCCATACTCAATATGGTTAATGTTCCTCGCCCAAAATTAAGATTGGATATTGATTTTTCTAACGCCTATCCAAGTGCGTTCGCTCATAATGGTGAGTATGTAATGGAAATGTCGAATAATTTTGGACTTAAAAAAATTTACAGTTACCTTTATTACGAAACATATCTTAACCCAGTCTATATATTAAAAGTAGATGAGACACCACTCTTAACAATTTGGAAAAACGATCCTAGTCACTTAAAAAAAGGGTTTGAGAAAGAAATAGAATATAAACCAGTAAGTCAAAGTATAAATAAAAGTGTTTTAACTATCGATTTTGGCAAAGAAATATATTTAACAAAAATCAAAATTGCTCACTCAAGCCAAGATTGCGATATTCAAAAAGGTGGTTACGTAATGCTTTCGTCTGACCAAAAAAACTGGAAGCAAGAGCCCGAAACAATCGATTATCCTCAAATACCTATCAAATGGCTCGGTGAAGATAATAATCATTTTGTATTTCTTTTCGTTGCCAAAAAAGCAAGGTTTTTATATTTAGATACCCAAATGGAAAATTCGTGCATATTGAAAAACCCAATAATTAGTCTATTTGGTCTACTTAAATTTCCTCTAGAATAAATGATTTATAGTCTTGTTTCTTTTGTGAATAAACAACCATTTCAGCAAGTAATCCAGTTGTAATTAACTGAACTCCCAAAGTCATCAATAGAACACCTAAAAAAAGCAATGGTTGATGAAATTGAATACTTCCAGTTGTAATTCTTAAATATGTAATATAAAGCCCAATTATAAATCCCCCAGAAAAAGACAAAAATCCTAAACCTCCAAAAAAATGCCCTGGGCGTTGCACATATCCAGTCAAAAAAACTACAGTTAATAAATCTAATATTCCTTTAATACTCCTACTCCATCCAAACTTTGATTTCCCATATTTTCTTGAATGATGAATGACAGGTATCTCAGAAATTCGAAAACGCATTTTAGCTGCGAGTATAGGGATAAATCTGTATAGTTCTCCATAAAGATTTAAATTTTCTACAACCTCTCTTCTGTAAGCTTTAAAACCACAATTCATATCATGAACTTTAACATCTGTTAAAACTCTTGCCGTATAGTTAATAAAACGAGAAGGGATCACCTTGGAAAACTTAGGATCATGCCTAGTTTTTTTCCAACCAGATACTAAATCATATCCTTCCTTGATTTTTTTTAAAAAATTAGGAATTTCTTTAGGATCATCTTGAAGATCAGCATCCATAGTAAAAATAATCTCACCTCGAGCCAGATTAAAACCATTTTGAAGTGCAACTGATTTCCCAAAATTTCCTCGATGTTTTATTACATGTATCTTTTTATCTCGCTTGGCCAAAGTCTTGAGAATTTTGAAAGTGTTATCCTTTGATCCATCATCTACAAAAATTATTTCAAAATTATTAGAAATTTTTTTAATCACTTTTTCTATATTTTTACAAAGTATTACAACAGACCCTTCCTCATCTTTTGCAGGGATCACAAATGAATATTTAATATTTCGCATATTTACTCTTTGCGTATTTCTGGCTGACATCATATCATATCTTATATCACATGACTAACCCCCTGATTTCAATCATAATTCCAGCTAAAAATGAGGAAAAAAATATAGGTAGACTTCTTGAAAGTATAAAGCGACAAACTTACAAAAAAATACAAATAGTATTAGTAGACGATGGCTCTACTGACAAAACAGTCGAAATATCAAAACGATTCAGTAAATATGTTTATAAAAGAAAACATCTTGAAAGAAGTATCCAGAGAAATTTTGGAGCTAAAAAAGCACACGGCAGTTTTCTAGTTTTTTTAGATGCAGATATGGAGTTGACTCCCAAAGTTATTGAGGCTAGCATAAAAGTTCAAAGAAAAACCAAAGCCAAAGCAATAACAATTGCAGAAAAAACGGTTGGAAATAATTTAATTGCAAAAATCCGCACATTTGAAAGACAAATGTATTTAGGAGATAAAACAATAGAATTAGCTCGTTTTTTTGAAAAAAAAGTCTTTTGGGAATTTAAAGGATATGATCCAAGCCTTACTGGACCAGAAGATTACGATCTTCCTTATAGAATTGGCAAGAAATACAAAATTTCAAGATGTAGTGAATATATTCTCCATCATGAAGAAAATATAACTTTAACAAAACTTCTCAAAAAAAAGTACTACTATGCTTCAAAAGGTGCTTTATATGCACGAAAACATCCCGAACTCATAAAAACTCAAGGGAATCTTTTCTTTCGAAAGGCATATTTTAAAAACTGGAAAAATTTTATTAAAAATCCATTTTTAGGCACTTCATTTATATTTATACGAATTTTAGAGAGCATATGGGCAACTGCAGGGTATATAAGCGCGGTTGGAATAACTGGATTTTTCAAAACTTCTGTGATAATGTTTAAGCCATAAATGCCAAGAGAAATTCTCACTGAAAGAAATATTTTGGTAACAGGAGGAGCTGGTTTTTTAGGATCAAGAGTAGTTGCAGAATTAAAATCTGAAGGCTGCTCACCCGATAAAATTTCTGTACCCAGATCCGCAACTTGTGATTTAAGAGTTGATAAGAATTGTATTGAAGCATTGGCAGATATAGATATTGTTATTCACCTCGCAGCTCGCGTTGGGGGAATTGGCTATAATCAAACTCATTCAGCAGAACTTTTTTATGACAACTTAACAATGGGTACACGAATACTTCACGAAAGCTGGCGCGCAGATGTTAAAAAGTTTGTAGGAATAGGAACAGTTTGTGCATACCCAAAAAACACGCCAATTCCTTTCAAAGAAGAAGATTTATGGAACGGCTACCCTGAAGAAACAAATGCACCATATGGTTTAGCAAAAAAAATGCTTCTGGTTCAAGGTCAGGCGTATCGTCAACAATATGGCTTCAATGCAATATATCTCTTGCCTGTTAATTTATACGGTCCAGGCGATAATTTTGATCCTGACAGCTCTCATGTAGTACCAGCTCTTATCAAAAAATTTTATGAGGCAAAAGTAAGCAACCAAAATGAAGTTGTAGTTTGGGGAACAGGAAAAGCAACTCGTGAATTTTTATATGTTGATGATGCTGCCGAAGGAATTGTAAAAGCTACCCAAAAATATAATAAAGCTGACCCAGTAAATATTGGCTCATCTTTCGAAATTTCCATACGAGAGTTAGCAGAACTAATTGCCAAATTAACAAAATACGAAGGTAAAATCACTTTTGATTCAAGTAAGCCAGATGGACAGCCTAGACGCAAACTCGATACTTCTAAAGCAGAGCAGGAATTTGATTTTAAATCAACTACAACTTTTGAGGAAGGATTAGGACGTACAATAGATTGGTATGGGGAAAAAATCTCTTCAAAATCTTAACATTGCAATCGCAACGCATATTTTTGCTACAGGCCCTGCACTTGAACTGGAAGAATATCTTAAAAACAAAGTTAACTCCCTTCTTTTTATCGGAAATCCATTTCCTTACAGTAAAGAAAAAAGATCTTTTTATCGATTCTACTTAAGAGGGAAGCTTAAAAAAGAGCACAAATTTTTAAACGTCTCCTTCTTGGACACATTATCTTATTTTAAAGATGCAATAATCACTTTTTTTTGGACAATTAGATCTCCAAGGAAAATTAATCTATTCATTGCCTCAGATAATTTTTTAGGATTTGTAGGGATAGTTCTCAAAGAAATTGGAAAAGTCGACGAGATCATACTTTATACAATTGACTATATGCCTAAAAGATTCACAAATTCTTTTCTCAATTACCTTTATCATTATTTTGATAAAATATGCATGAAAAAATCCAAAATTATATGGAATGTCAGTTCAAAAATCTCAGAAGCTCGGGAAGAATATTCAGGAATTAGAATTAAAGATAGTTGCAAGCAAATTGTCGTACCATTAGGAGTTTGGTACAAAAGAATTCCTAAAACTCCTTTTAATAAAAGACAAAAAAATTCAATTATATTCATGGGACATTTATTAGAAAAACAAGGGTTAAATATAGTGATTGAATCACTTCCTGAAATTATTAAAAAAATACCAGATGTTAGCTTAACAATTATCGGCACAGGTCCTTATGAGAGAGAACTTGTTTCTCTTGTCAAAAAACTCAAATTATCAAAATGGGTTAAATTCATGGGGTATATAGAAAGTCACCAAGAAATAGAGAGAATACTTTCCCAAAAATCTATGGCAGTGGCCACTTATAAACCAGATCCTGAAAGTTTCACTTATTTTGCAGATCCAGGAAAAATTAAAAACTACTTGGCAGCAGGTTTACCAGTTATACTAACCAATGTGCCACCAATTGCAACCGATCTAGAAGACAAAAAATGCGCACTAATTTGTAGATACGACAAAAAAGATTTTTGCGCTAAAATAATAAGTTTAATTAATAATAAAATTAAATTAAGAACATACTCTAATAATGCATCAAGTTACGCAAAACAATTTGATTGGAATAAAATATTTGCTAAAGCTCTAAAATCTTCGTTATGAGCAAAAAAACTCATTTTAAAAAACAAAAAGAATATTTCGAAAAAGATTTATCTTTTTATGAAAACTATGACAAAAGTTTAAATGCTTGGCGCCTTTCTTATATCAAAAGAATAAAAAAGGCATTACATTATAAATATAAGAAAAAAACAATTGTAGATGTTGGAACTGGTAGCGGCTATGTCGCCATAGAAATGGCAAAGTTAGACTCGAGTGTTTTAGCAACAGACATCGTTGAATCAACTCTTAAAAATATAATTTTTTACGCTAAAAAGAAAAAGTTAAAAGTTAAAACTCTTATTTGTCCCGCTGAAAAGATTCCAATTAAAGCAAAAACAGCAGATTTAGTTGTTGCAAATAGTGTCTTAGAACATATTCCAAATGAGTCTGCTGCAATAATTGAATGGAAAAGAATTACTAAAAATAACGGAAAGATTTTTGTTACGATTCCTTTAAGTTTTAAATATATTTGGCCATTTTTTTGGCTAGTCAACTATTTATATGATCGTATGCTTGGGCATCTACGACGTTATGATCTAAATTCTCTCCAAAAAAAATTCGGCTTAGAAATCGAACAAGTATACTACACAGGTCATTTAATTAAATTTTTATGGTTTTTGATATCCAGACCTTTTTTGGGAGGGATTCGTAGTTCTAGTAAAATAGATTATTTTTTCGAAGATCTTGATCAGAAATTTGAAAATATTCCTTTCGGAGCAAGCAATTTAGTTGTAATATTCAAAAAAGAAAAATAATATATGAAAAATATTTTCAAAAAATTAAGAATTTACGGTTTAAAACGTTTTAGTCTATTTCTATTAGGAGAAATGAAATATCTAGTATGGTTTCAAAAGATAAAAAATTCATATAGCCAACTACAAGAAGATATTCTAATAGATAAAATTTTAGGGTTTAAAAAAAAAGGTTTTTATGTTGACGTTGGAGCCAACGATCCAATTCGCTTTAGTAATACGTTCAGATTCTATAAAAAAGGATGGAGAGGTATAACAATAGAACCAGATACTCTTTCATTTGAAAAGCTACAAAAAACTAGGCCAAAGGATTTAAATTTGAATTTGGGGGTAGGAACTAAAAAAAAGACAACTTATTTTTACAAATTTTTTCCTGACACTCTTTCAACTACCTCAAAAAAAAGTTCTGACAAATACGAAAAACAGGGATTTAAAATGTTAGGAGTAGAAAAAATCAAAATAGAAAAGCTTTCTACCTTACTTAAAAAATTTTGTAAAAGAAATATAGACCTTATGTCTGTTGACACAGAAGGATATGATTTAGAGGTTTTAAAAAGCAATAATTGGAAAAAATTCCGCCCTAAAATTTTATGTATTGAAGTTTCTCAAATAAAAGAAAACAAAATTAAAAATTATTTAGCTAAAGTAGGGTATAGGCAATACTTAAACAATGGCCTAAACTCTATATTTATAGAAAAAAATTATCATAAAACTTTATGAAAATAATTGGACTTACATGTCACTACACGGGAAATCACGATAATTCAGCTGCGCTTTTAATCGATGGCAAAATCGTGTTTGCCGAAAGCGAAGAAAGAATTACAAGAATTAAGCACGACAGGCAATTTCCAATTAAATCTATTAAACATAATTTAAAATATAAAAAACTAAAAATCTCTGACATTGACTATTTCGCCTCAGCTTCACCTCCAACCAATCTCGGAAAGTTACTTTCACATTATTTTAAAGGTTTCACTTACACTTCAACATTAGAATTTTTTCGCTGGACTCTAGGTCGAAGTCTTCAGATGATATCTTCAAATAGTCAAAATAAAAATTCACATATACCTAATACTTACTATGAAACCAACTTACCAAAAAAGAAGTTAGTTTTCATATCTCATTATCTCGCTCATGCAGAAACCGCTTACGTCTTTTCAGAAATGGATAAATGCTTAATTGTTGCTTGGGATGGCTATGGTCTCAATGAAGATGGTTCACCTCTCTGCGGAAGTATTTATTTGGGTCAAAATGGAGAATTAACACTTTTGGAAGAAATTCCAATATATGCATCTCTTGCTCTTTACTATGGTGCAGTAACCATCGCCCTAGGTTTTAAATTAAATGATGGTGAAGGAAAAACAATGGGACTTGCAGTTTATGGGAAAGAAAGTCCTGCAGTAAAAGAGATTAGAGACATCTTTCCTTATTTCGATGGTAAAAAATGGATTCCTAGAAGTAATTGGTTGGAAGTAAACAGTGTCTCAAGGACTGAATTTTTTAAAAAAACCTCAACTTATAAAAAAATAAAAAAATTAATAGATATGTACGGAAATCAACAAATTGCATTTGCAGCACAAAAAATTTTGGAAGTAGAGGCAGAAAAGTTCTTCAGATATTTGGTTAAAAAATATCAGGAGAAAAATATTGCTTTAGCAGGGGGGATTTTTCTAAATGTGAAATTTAATATGAAACTTCTCGAAAATAAAATTGCAAAAAAACTTTTTATATATCCAAATCCAGGGGATGGTGGGGTGGCAGTTGGTGCAGCACTCGCTCTTTATAAAAAGCTAGGTAAAAAAATTCCTGTAGTGGGAATGAATAATGTTTATCTTGGTTGTGAGTACAATAAAAATGAAATTAAAAAAGAACTTAAAAAATTTAATAAAAAAATTGTATTTATTGATTTGGCTGACAAACTACCAAAAACAATAGCTAGTCACGTTGCAAATGGCAAGGTGGTCGGTTGGTTTCAGGGAAGAGGAGAATGGGGGCCAAGAGCATTAGGAGCAAGAAGCGTTTTGGCTGATCCAAGATTTATTGAAACAAAAGACAGGATTAATTCAAAACTAAAACAAAGAGATTGGTTTATGCCTTTTGCTCCAGCAATATTGGAAGAATTTTCAAAAAAAGTTCTAGTCCATAATTTTGGAACCCCTTATATGACATTAACTGATGACGTCAAAAAAAATGTCGCCAAAAAAATTCCTGCTGCAATTCATATTGATAACACTGCTAGATCGCAAATTGTTAACAAAAAAACAAACCCGCTTTATTGGTCGGTAATCAATGAATTCAGAAAACTAACAGGTATTCCAGTGATTTTAAATACAAGTTTTAATAAACACGGGCTTCCAATTGTCCATTCACCCAAAGAAGCAATAGAGCATTTAATTTGGGGTTGCGTGGATGAACTAGCAATAGGTCCTTTTTTGGTAATCAAAGCCTCTAAAAAGAAATAATTTTTATGTTATACTTGTGCCGATATGAACGTATTAGGAATTTATAACGCTCACAATGCAACTGCCGTTTTAGTTAAAGATGGAGTAATAGTGGCTTGTGTTTCTGAAGAAAGATTCACAGGTAAAAAAAATCAATATGGTTTTCCAAAACACGCCATAGATTATTGTATCTCTCAAGCAAAAATTAAGTCTTCAGATATAGATTTAGTTGTTATCCCTTTTAAATATGGACCTCCTCAACATTCACTTCGAGAAGAAAATCGCGATCTCAAACTGAACTTTTTTTTAAACATTTATAAAATCGTATCAGTTGTAAGAAAAGAATGGGGTGAATTGGCTTACAGATACCCAGACCTAATACCAATAGGCAAATGGTCGTTTAGGACAGCATCTATTATTTTTGAAAAATTCCACATGGCAAGTGAGAGAAAATACGTTGCTGATTATTTAGGAATTTCTGTTAATAAAGTAATAAGCGTTGATCATCATTTATCGCATGCAGCATCTGTTTATTTTAGTTCACCTTTTAGTGGAGAAAAAACTTTAGTTCTAACTCTTGACGGAGAAGGTGACTTCAAATGTGCAACAGTTTCAATTTTTGACCAAAATAAATATAAAATTTTAGCCACTTCTGATCGCGAGCATTCTCTCGGATATGTTTATCAAAGATTAACCGAAGTTTTGGGAATGAAAGCAAATGAACATGAATATAAAGTAATGGGTTTAGCTCCTTACGCAAAAGGTGATGAAATCAATAAAATTTACGACAAGATAAAAAATATAGTTTATCTAGATCCCAAAAATCGCCTAATTTTTAAATCAAAATTTAATACAGTTGATACAGATAAATTTTTAGAAAGAGAATTAAAAAGAGTAAGATTCGATATTTTAGCAGCAGCATTTCAAAAATTTACTGAAGACAAGATAGTTGAATGGGTCGATTACGCGGTCAAAAAAACTAAAGCCAAAAAACTACTCCTTTCCGGTGGGGTATTTATGAACATCAAGGTTAACCAAAAAATTGCAGAATTACCAAGTGTTAAACAAATGTTTGTAATGCCTTCTTGTGGTGATGAATCAACTCCAATTGGAGCCGCTTTTTTGGGATATATGAAATTAGGTAAACAAAGTCAACTTAAAAATTCTATTCTTAAAAATTTATATTTTGGACCAGAATTTGGAAATAGTGAAGTCGAAAAAATCATCAAATCTAAAAGACTTACTAGGAAGTATAAGGTAATTCGTTCTCGAAACATTGAAAAGACAATTGCAACTCTTCTAGCAAAGAAAAAAATTATAGCAAGAGCTTCGGGTAGAATGGAATTTGGAGCACGAGCTCTTGGTAATAGATCGATAATGGGTAACCCAACTGACCCTTATGTAGTAAGAAAAATAAATGACCAAATCAAAGGCCGTGATTTTTGGATGCCTTTTGCTCCAACAATTCTTTGGGAGAGAATGCAAGATTATATTATAAATCCCAAAAAGATAGAGTCTCCGTATATGATGATGGGCTTTGTTACAACAGAGCTAGCCAAAAAAGAACTTACTGCAGCACTTCATCAGTATGACTTTACCGCAAGGCCACAACTTTTAAAACAAGAAGCAAATCCTAAATACTACAAAATTATAAAAGAATTTGAAAAAATAACAGGAATTGGAGGAATCTTAAATACCTCATTCAATTTGCATGGTTTTCCAATTGTTCTAGGTCCAGTTGAAGCTATAAACACATTTGAAAACTCTGGACTCGAGCACTTGGCACTCGAAGACTATTTAATATCCAAAAAAATTTCATAAAAAGTGTTTAAGCACCTTACCAAATCTCACATAATTTGGCCATTTTTATTATTAATCCTAACTACACTATTAGTTTTTGGTAGTGTAACAAAAACATTTTACCAACAGGATGAATGGCATGGGTTGGGAGACGTCTTGTCTCTAGGCTTTAATTCTGTATCTATAACAATAGCAGGGCCTATTAGCCTTTTATTTGGAGGAGGAAGGCTCTTAAGTAATCTCCTTGTTTACTTCTTTTATAGTCGTTATCCATTTAATCTTTTACCAATTTCCTTGACTATTATTTTTTTACACGCCGTGGATTCTATTTTGGTTTATCTATTAGCTTACAAATTTACAAAAAAAGTTATTCCTTCGTTTTTGGGGGCTATTTTCTTTATTATTAACAGTGTTTCTTCTGGCTCTGTCATCTGGCCAGCATCGGGACTATCTACTCTTCCTTCTATTTTTTTTATTCTCTTATCACTGCTATATTTCTTAGAGTATTTGGCTAAGAACAAAAAGAGGTTACTTATAATTACGTTTGTTTGTCTTTATGTATCACTTTTTTTTAAAGAAACTGCTGTCCCTTTATTTTTCTTACTTCCTCTATCATCTTTACTTTTCAAAAAAATCCCTTTTAAAAAATTTATTAAAATTTATTGGATATTTTTCTCTTTCAGTTTTCTGTTGATATTTTACAGACTTATACAATTTGAAAACATTACTACTAAACAAGACTTGTTTATTACAGGAGCTTCAAACTCGGTTCCTCTAACACTAGTAGTTCGTGCAATAATGTATCCACTTACTTCTTTCTCTTTAATCTATATTCCTTCTGAAACGATTTTGACCATAACAAAACATATCACTTGGGTATATTACCCGTTTTTTCCAAAAGATCTATATGACCTAGTAGCGCAAACAGCTATTTTGGATATCCTAGCTTTATTTGCTTCTTTTTTTATCTTCACTCTTCTTTATTTCTTATTTAAGAAAGCTAAGTCCGTTACAAAAAAATATATAATCTTTGTAACTATCTTAATTTTGCTATCTTATCTTCCTTATATAATAATAAGCAAAAGCTATTCATATTTAGAGTCGCGTTACTACTACACTGCTGCTATCGGAGCAGGTCTTCTTATTGCATTATGTGTCAAAAGAATTTTAGATCTAAAAAAAACAAAATTATTCGCTTTACTGTTTTTGCTAATACCTTTTTATTATCTGCATCTAAAAATTATTAGCAGTCAAATCGATATTCAAGTATCAAGAAGTCAAGAACGTCTACAAATTTTAAATAATTTTTTAAAAGAAACGCCATTTTTGGACAAAAAAACAATCTTTTATATTTCAGGAAATCAAGTACACTATGTTTCAGAAGGAAATTATCTACCCATGCAGCAGGGAATGGGCTATACACTTTTGGTCTGGTATGAAGCACATCAAAAAGCTCCTGCAGAGTTGTTGCCTTTTATAAGGGATCACTATCTTTGGGAACTAATAGGAGGCCAAGGATATAAAGAAATAAATGGATTTGGTTTTGGATACTTTTGGGATTTAGAAAAACTGAAAGAAGTAGTTTTTAAAAACAAACTTACAAAGGATAATATTCAGGCATTTTATTATGATTCAGAAAAAGAGGAATTAAAAAACATTAAAGATGAAGTACTCAAAAAACTATGACATTGCAATTATTGGAGCAGGTTTCTATGGTTGCGCTTTAGCTCTTTTTTTTGCAAACAAAAATTTGAAAGTAGCTCTCTTAGAAAAAGAAAAAGATTTACTAGAAAGAGCATCTTATAAAAACCAAGCTAGAATCCACAATGGTTATCATTATCCAAGACATTTTATTACAGCTCTTCGATCTCACTTAAATTATGAAAAATTTATCAAAGACTTCGATTCCGCCGTTTACAAAGATTTTAAGCAATACTACGCAATTGCTAAAATTTCCTCAAAAACAAACGCACGTCAATTCTTAAAATTCTGTGAGCATGTTGGTTCCTTTATAAAACCTGCTTCACAAGTAATTAAAAATTATTTTAATAATCGACTGGTTGAAGATGTTTTTGAAGTTGAAGAAAGAGTTTTCGATGCAGGTAATATGAGAAAAATTTTAAAAAAAGAGTTATTTAAAAAAGTGAAAGTTTTTTACGATTGTGAAGTTGCAAAAATAGAAAGACACAAAGATAAAATAATCCTCCTCACAAAAAATTCAAAAACTTTTACAGCCACTCAGGTTTACAACTGCACATACTCACAAATTAACAAAATTCTATCTCAATCAGGTTTAAACATTTTGCCTTTTAAACATGAATATATTGAAATGCCATTAGTCAAAGTACCAGATGAATTCTCCAAGATAGCTGTAACAATTTTGGACGGCCCTTTTTTTGGTTTTTTGCCATTTCCAGATACCAAAAACCACTCCCTATGGCATGTTCGATACTCAATACATACCAACTGGACTGACCCACAAGAAGATAATTTAGAAGATAAACTTCTAGATTATTCCAACAAATCTAATTATCAATTCATGTACAAAGATGCAAAACGATATATCCCAATCTTAAAAGATATGAAATTTGAACAGTCACTTTTTGAAACAAAAACAGTTCTTTTGGATAAAGAAGAAAACGATGGAAGGCCAATTCTTTATAAAAAGAATTATGAAATACCAGGGTTCCATGTAGTTATGGGCGGAAAAATTGATAATATCTACGATATCATTTACGAAATCGAGCATTGAGAAGAAATATGATTAGTGCTTTTTGCGCATGAAGCCGATTTTCAGCTTCTTGAAAAACAAAAGATTTATTTCCATCAATAATTTCACTTGTTACTTCATTTCCTCGATAAGCAGGCAAACAATGCAAAAAGATAGCATTATTTTTAGCTTCCTTCATTAACTTTTTGTTAACTTGGTAAGGTTTAAAAATTTTAAGTCTCTTTTCCTTTTCTGCTTCATCACCCATACTAATCCAAGTATCAGTAATAACTACATCTGCATTTTTAACTGCTTTAATTGGATCAGTTAATTGAATCGCTTTAGATTTTGCCAATATTTTTTTGTTCATCTCATATCCTTTGGGTGCTGCACATTTAAATTTCATTTCAAGAATTTGACATGCAAGTGCAAAAGAGTGCACCACATTATTTTCGCAATCCCCGACATATGAAATATTCAAGCCTTTAAGTTTCTTTTTTACCTCTCTTATCGTCATCAGATCAGCCAAAATTTGGCAAGGATGTTCCATATCAGAAAGTCCGTTAATAACTGGAACGCTTGAATTTTTTGCAAGTTCCTCAACAATTTTATGGCTAAAAGTTCTAGCCATAATAATATCTGCCATTCTGCTGGTCACTTTGGCAATATCAGTAACTGATTCTCTTTTTCCCATGCTTATGTCTGTTGGTCCCAGATAAATTGCATGTCCTCCAAGTTGAGTCATTCCAATCTCAAATGAAAGACGGGTACGAAGAGATGGTTTTTCGTAAATCATAACCAAAGTTTTACCGTCTAGAATTTTTTTATTTTTACCTTTTGTTTTTAATTCACGCTTCAATTTATCTGCCAAATCCAAAACTTTAACAATTTCCTTTGAAGAAAGATCGCTTATTGAAACAAAATGCCTTAATTTCATTTCAAAGAGAGTGTAGCATTACAATCAAGGGTTGTAAAAACCTAATACAATTTTAAAAATATTTAATAAATCATTTATTTTTTTCCAACCAACTATTTTTGTTGGAACTTCTCCCTTAGGATAATTTCGTGTAGTCGGAATCTCTTTTGATTTAAGCCCTAATCTGTTAGCACGAGTCGTCATGTAAAATAATAATTCATATCTTTGAAATATATCTCTGAAGGGTTTAACTCCTGGATGAAGTAGATAATCTTTACTGTACGCACGAAATGCAAGTGGGGTATCGGTATACCATTTTCCAGCTGCCAGGCTTAAAACCGGTGATATTACAAACCTGTTAAAAAAAATCCTGTCTGAAGGGGTATTTTTATGTTTTCCTCCTTTCAGAAATCTAGAAGCTTGTGCATAATCACATCCTTCATCTAATGCCTTTATAAATAAAGGAATTGCTGATACATCATCTTTATTATTACCATCAATTGTAATAATACCCTCATATTTTTGTTTCAAAGCCCAAGCAAGTCCTGCTCGCATCTGAACTGATTGACCTCTTGGAGTATTTATAACTGCTCGTAATCCTTGTCTTTTCAGAAACGTCTTATTCGTTGAGCCATCAGTGCTTCCTCCATCAACTAATATGATATCAACCATTTTGGAATATTTTTTCATTTTCTGGAGTTGATCTTTAATTCTCTTACCTTCATTTAAAACTGGAGTAATAAGGGAATATTTATTTCTTTTTTTAAAAAATTCGTTTATTTTATATTCTGGCACTTGCCAAGATTTAGGATCTAATTTCATATATCAATTCTACCTTTATTCTTGTACTAAATGAAGATGTTTACCACTCAGTGTCTCGGCTAGTAGTTGAACTCCATCACTACCAACTTTTTGCTGCATTATCCTCTTATCCTTGAATGAAGAAACTTTGTTGGGGTGCAACTCATTTAATTTTTGTAATCCAGCATACCAAAATGGAACTTCAACTTGCTTTACTTTTAAGCCTTTATGTAATGCCAATACGACACCATAAACTTGTGCGTTCATCCAACTATCTAGTATTTTTGGATCTATCTGTTCTCCTCCGGCAGGTTTAAATCTCCTTGTAAATAGTTCAACCACCGCTGGATTGTTTTTGAATGCAATCAATCCTGAATAAAGATCCAAATCTTCTTCCCCGTCTTTTAATATCCCATTGTTTCGTAGATGCTCATTCATTTGACGATTTGTTTCGTTTTCTATAGTAAATCCGTAATCTGGATAAGATGCTTCAAATTCTTGTGATCTTCTCTTGCCAACGACTACGTCTGCTTGAGACTGAAGAAGTAATTCAACGTGTGCGGGTATATGTGTAATTGAGTCAACTTTCTCAGGTTCTATTCTAAAAATGTACTTAACTCCATTGATTTCCGATGCTGCTTCTATCGCTGCCTTTTTTTGTTTGGCAAAGTTAGACATATCTTTATCATTAACAATAGTGACATTTCTGTATATCTTCAGCTCTTCTAAAAAAGGATTTGAACTTCCAGTATCTGCGATTATAACTCTATATCCATGGTGTGCTGCTTCACGAATTAAACCTAAAGCCAGATACCCCCTAGTTCTTGTCTCGTTCGACAAATCAATATTTCCTGGCGTCCAGTCTTTATATTGAGTTGCAATACAAACCGCTACTTCATCTGGGTTGAATATTTCTTTTACGTCAGGATTTTTAATAGTTCTTCCTTCTCCTGTTTTGATTCCTCTTGCTGTTAGAGTTGCTTTCTCGTCTCCTAAATTAGTTGTTTGATGAATTGTGTACGGAGGGATGACAACTTCTTCGCCTGGATTTCTAAGCAGAACGGCTCGCTCTGTTCTTGTTAATGGATAAAGCAAATCTGCTCTTACCTTTACTCCTCCACTTTCTTTAGGTACACCAATTGTTTCTTCCATTCCTTCGTGAAGTTCTGCTGTTAACTCTTCTCTTGGACTTAGATCAAATTCTTGAGAAAAAATTTGCTCTCCAATTTGCGCTTCCTTGTTCAAAGGAGCGATCTCTCTTTTGTTTGCGGAAGCTACTTTATCAATAAGAGAAAAATTTTTCCAAATTGACTGCTCAATGATTTCCTTAGTTCTAGCAGCACTCTCTCTTATTCCTGCTATATTTTCTTGAAGTCTCCCTGTTCTTTCTATACTCATGGCAGTATGGTAAATGTTATTCCAAAACTTGTCAATGAGCGTATACTTCATTAACAAACTTTAATGTTTTTTCTATTTGTTCCAAATGTTTAATATCTGGACCAAGAGGCATCTCTATAGATACCCAGTCCTTATAACCTGAATTTTTTAAGGCATTTGATACTTTTTTGTGATCTGTTTCCTCAGTCGGAATTGGTTTTAAGCCTGGTTCGCTTATGTGATAATGGTGAGTGTAAGGAAGCGCTTGAATAATTGTTTTAAGATAATTTTCTTGATTTATAGTCATGGTGCTTGTGTCCAAATGCACACAAAAGTTTGAATTATTTACCTTTTTAACTAATTTAATTGCTTCATCTGTTGTATTTATAAAATCAGTTCCATAGAGTGGAGGATTTGGTTCAATTCCGAAGTAAATATTACGTTTTCTTGCAATTTTAGAAATTTTCCCAAAAAACTCAATAGAGATTTTTTCTACCTCTTTTTTAGATTTACCATTTGTTACTCTATTTTTTGGAGATCCAAAAACCATGGCCTTTGCACCAAGTTTTACTGAAAGCTCAATCATTTTAGATAAATAGCTAAAAGTTTCGTTTTTTGCTTTTCTATCAGCGAAAATCTGAAGTTCAGGGTGACCAAAAAGTAGGGAAGTAGTAGCAACTATTTCAATCCCATTTTTTTTCCAAAAATTCTTACACTTATTAATTTTAGCGTCAGTTACTTCAACTGGATCTTGCCAAATTTTTGATGCAGCTATTTCAATGGCATTTATATTATATTTTTGAAGTAATTTTAAAACTTTGCTATCTTCTGAGTGGTCCCATGCTAAATTTGAAATTGCAATTTTCATTTCCCAAGTTTTTTTCTTTCATTGACTATAAACTCTTTAATTTCTTTAAGTATTTGGGATCTGTGATAAATATATTCATCTTTTGATCCATACAATTTTCCATATTTAGTTCTAAAATCAAAAACCAAAGGTGGTTTTTCAGTAATATTTTTAAAATTTACATTAAGTGAATATTTTGCAATTTGGCAGGCTGTTACAGACTCTGTCGCAAAATTGATAAGTTTTATTTTATTTTTAATTGCAATTTGAATGTCTCTCCATATATTTTTTAAGTGATAAAACTGCATTAAGGTATCTTTATGCGTAAAATCCAATGCGTTGTCAAAAATTAAATCATAAATAAAATTCTTTTTTAAACCATCACCGTATAATTGAGGACACCTGATAATTGTCACGTCAGAAAAATTCCTTTTAATAAATAACTCCATCTTATATCTATGTTTACCATAGGCCTCTTTTAAGTCCAAAAATTTAATTTTTGTATCTTCATTTATTCCTACTTTGTTTGGATAAACATCAACAGTAGAAATCAAAATAAACTTCTTTGTATTTACTTTCGAAAGATTATCTAAAAGTTTTTTAATCCCTTTCCAATCATCTTTTGGTTCTTGATTTGCCTTCCATCTTAAAGCAGAAGTTGCTGCACTAACAATTAAGTCATATTTTTTGCCTTTAATATCTTCAATATTTTTCGAATTATATAAATCGTCAAAATGATACTGTGAAAGCAAATTCGACCCCACAAATCCCGTGTAACCTATTAGCGCTGATTTCATACTATATTAAGAGTCTTTCTTTTAGGCAGAATAGTAGATCTATTAATTTCCTCCGAAACAAAATAAAAAGGCTCATCTCTTGATTCAATGAGAATTCTAATTACATACTCCGATATTAAGGTAAGTAGAGAAAACAATATAAAAAACAATGTTCCAATTACAGTCGAAGTACTAATCCATCCTTGGGGTGCTAAATGTTTCATTCCAAATACTAGTATTAATATTACAACCCCTAAAACATACAAAAGAAACAGGAAACTTAAAAATAATCCAAGGAAACTGACTATTCGAATAGGTTTAAAAGAATTTGAAATTATTGTGTCAGCTGTACCCAAAACTACCTCACTTATTTTCTGTTTACTTAACTTATATTTATATGTTCGAATTTGTCTGTAGTAAATGATTTGCTTTTTAAAACCTACCAAATAATTTATGTAACTAAAATGTCTACTCTTGCGTCTAGTACTAACTATTGAATTTATCACTTTTCTATTTAGTGCCATAGTAAAATTAAACCCATGACGAAAGCCATGGCTAGAAATTTTCTCAGTTAGCCAAAGAAAAATTTTACTTACAAAATCGTAACTAACAATATCTTTATTGCATTTTGCAACGACTACATCATTACCTTCCTCAATTTTATCTAATAAGCTAACTACGATTTCAACAGAATCTGTGTAAAGGTTAAAAAGTATAGCGCTATCCCCAATACAGTTATCTAGTCCAGCAGTCAAGGCTATCTCATTGTCATACTTTTTTGAAAGAACCAAAATTCTTGTGTAAGGAATGATATTTTTTAATTTTTTTATTTTATCGATAGTATTATCGGAAGAGTTATTATCAACAATCAAAATCTCATAATTAGTTCTAAGTTTGGATAAAATTTTTTTAATTTCCTTAAGTCTCTTTTCAATAATATCCTCATCGTTATTTGTTACAGCTATCAAAGAAATTATCTTGTCACTTAACCTTAATTTCCTAGACTTTTTGTCCATTAGCCCCTATTATAGTAAAAATGAGATTAACAGCAAGAGCCATAAGTTTCATTAAAAAAAATAAAATACTTTTTTTAGTTATTCTAATCGCCATAATCCTTAGATTTGTAGGATTGATGCCAAACATCCTTCACGCGGACGAATCTTATGTACAAGACCATTCTTGGGATTTGGTTAAAAATTTTATTGTTAGTCGCGACATAAATCCCCATACCTTTAAATATGGAACACTAATGTTTTATTTTCAGACAATTGGGGCTTTTCCAGTTTTAGTTGGAACCTATCTTTTAGAAATCGCAAATACACTAGTTTCGTCTACATTCACAGCCAAATGGTTAAGATTTGACTTATTTTATGGCGAAGCAATACGTAAATATGTTATTCCCTTGGTAACAGTAGGAAGAGCAGAAACCGCTTTTTTTGGAGTAGCAAGTGTAATAGTTGTTTATTTAATTGGAAAAAAAATGTTCAACAAAAGAGTAGGAATTATCTCAGCTCTTTTCCTGGCAATAGCTCCGCTTCATACTCGGGACTCCCATTATATAACAACCGATGTTTTATCTGTACTAACCATTCTCCTCGCATTTTTAAGTTTTCTATATCTTTATAAGACCAAAAAATTAAAATGGTTTATTACATCAGGTATTTTGATGGGAATTTCTGTAACAGTCAGGTATTATCCAATTGCTATTTTTGCTTATCTTTCAGCGATTCTTTATAGCTTCGAAAAACAAAAAAAATGGTTTCGCAATATTTTGATTAGCTTCTTTTTCGTCTTGGTGGGGGTGTTTATCGGTTTACCATTCCTATTTTTGGATTCTCAAGGGCCCAAACTTTTTATTTCAGATTTACAAAAATACGCTTTGCCTTGGTACAGCACTCCAATCACCAATTATATTTTTTCTATCTTTGTAAGTATTATTTCGAAAGGTAAGGAAAGTCTCCCCAGTATTCACCTTTTATATTCAATGCCGCATTCTTTCAGACCTGTTCATGCAAGTTGGATATTTTTTAACGCTTATGGAATACTTCCCACAATTTTAGCCATATTTGCAATGTTTACATTAGCGATTAAATCCTTCAAAAAATTTATATTATTAGCATCTATTCCACTTATCAACTTCTTTTATATAAGCTATCTCATTCCAGCCACATACGAAAGGTTAATTATTCCAACATTGCCATTTCTAGCAATATTTACAGCAATCTGTTTAGAAAACTTATATCTTTTTTTAAAAGAACATTGGAGCAAAAAAACGACCAAGATAGCATTTCTAGTCTCAATTTTGTTGGTTAGCATATTGCCATTTTCAAAAGCCCTAGAAGCAAGTATTACCTGTAGTCAGGAAACAATTCAGAATCAAAGCTATGATTGGGTAAATAAAAGTATTCCTGAAAATGTAAATATTGGATATTTAACCATGGTAAGTATTCCTCCTAAAAAATTCGGCTGGGTTGCTCTCGAACCTGGACAAAAATTATCACTCGAAGAAGCTATGATTAGAAAAAACGACTATGCTTTCATAAACGCATCAAGACTCGACTATAATACATATAACTATTTCAACAGTTTTTTTATTCCACCAGATAAAATATTCGAAAATTCCTATTATTCTTTGGTGATATCAGAATACGAATCAAGAGCAAAGGTTTTAGGTAGAGTTCAAAAACCATGGATGTGTGACGTCTCACGAATTTATTATTATCAGCTACCTCAATTAGCAAAAGAAGCAACAAAACTTATTAAAAATTTTAATTTTGATTCCTCTAAAGATCTTGAATCTTGGCATATTACAATTCCAGATAACAGTGGTAAAGCAAATATAAATTTAACATCCGCAACAGGTAAACAAAAAAACGGATCGCTTATATATTTTCAAGATTCTTTTGCCTATACCGCACCAAGAATAGCAAGTAATAATCAAAAAATCTCTCCAAACAAAACTTACACTTTTTCTTTTTGGTCAAAAGTAGATAAAAATTCTGACGATCAATCTCCAACCGTAATTGCAAGGATAGATTTTTACAGCAGTATTAAGCCAACTGGATTGGAAAAATTTAAACAGGTTCTTAAAAATACAATTCTACTTGTAAAAGAGGGACCAACACCTATGTATTTTGAAAAGAAAAGACAACAAACCTTGATCTTTGACGACATCGACCTTCCAGGTAAAATGCTAGCTTTTTCAAGTTTGACAAAGCTAAATTCTAAATGGCAAAAGATTTCGATAACAACTAAAGCCCCAGAAGGTGTAGATTTTGCAATATTTTCAATTCAACCTATTTCTACACAAAAAGACACAATCAATATAGATGACATAACTTTTGCTACTCAATGAAAAGAATTATTTTTGGCTCTCTTTTTGTACTGCTAGTTACAATATTTGCATATGGATTAACCCTCAAAATGTATTTCTGGCAAGACGATAACGCCTTGGTATTTAAAATTCAAAATATTGAAGGTCCCGCTGGAAATTTTGGAAGAGGAATTTACGATCCCGGAAGTAGTTACAGAGGTGTTGCTGCTATAAATTATCCAGTTTATAAATTATTTGGAATAAATCCTTCAGGATTTTTTTTGTTTGGAATTCTTTTCTACTTTTTAGCATCACTCTCGGTTTATCCACTGATAAAAATTTTGACACAGAAAAGAAAAATTGCATTCTTTGGGTCTCTTATATTTGCTTCTGGCTATATTGGCGCAGAATCCGTATGGAGAATTGCGACATCTCTTCATACATTACATATGATTATTGCTCTAAATATCACCTTAACCTTTTTTGTACTAAGTTTTAAATCAAAAAAGAAACGCTTTTTCTATTACATCCTAGCTTTGTTGTTTTATGTTTACACGATGGAAACAGGTTACATTAGAGCTCATGGAATTATTTTTATAATTTTAGGAATAGAACTTTTATTAAATTTCAGATGGTTCATTTCAGCAGTTCGAGTTATACCTTTTGTCTATCTATACTCAAGATGGTATACGAATGGCAATCTCGGCTCTTGGCTTATAATTATGAAACAAAAAGTAATTGATGAAGGAAATGTCGACCTCTTATTCTCACCTTTAAAAACCTTACAAAACATAATAATACCAGACATTTTTAAATTATCATTTTCCCTCTTTTTAATCTCGTTAGTTATTGTTTTAATTTGGAAAAGGAAAAAGCTTCTTTGGTTAGGTTTAATAATCATGCTTGCGCCAGTAGCTGTCCCTTATATAACTAATCAAGGTCAAATATTTGAATCATCTCATAGATATATCACCACATCCCTTACAGGTTTTGCACTTTTTGTGCCAGTTGTCTTTAGTGAAATTTTCAAAAAAAATAATTTTAAATTCTTCTTTTCTTGTTCAATAGTAATCTTGATACATTTAATTCTTTTGAATAAACAGCAACTTGATATTATAAAAAATCGAAGTAATCCAACTAGAAAATTCTATGAACAACTAACAAGTGAAATAAAAACTCTTCCTAAAGGATCTGCGCTATTTTTTGATTCTAGAGATGATGGTATAAGTAAAAGTCAAGTAGGGGATGCTCTTGCAGTTGGATCTATGCCTTCAACTACATCAGTTGCCTTGCACTACAAAATTGATAGATATGACTTATACCTTCCAGAAAATTTTGATGAGATTTTAAGTTTAATAAGAGCCCAAAAAATTACAAAAGATCATGTTTACACTTTTTATTACAGTTCGACATATGGCCTAACTAATACAAGTTCAGAAACAAAAAAAAATCTATTTAACGGCAGTCAAACAATAACTTTTATCGATCCTCAAAATATAAACTATAAATTTTCTTCACCTATTTTAGTATCCCTAAATGTCGTAGATAGAGTGAACATCTCTTCTCTAAAGCGCTCGGAAACTAAAGTAAATAATCTAAAAGAATACTTCTCATATATAGAATCTAAAAATAGATACTATCAAAAAGTATCCGCTAGCTCTATTTCAGATTGGAAATATCAAGAAATTAGATATTTAGTAGACAGAGATTTAACCACACCTTGGTCGGGAAGTAGGTTTCATTGGCATAACGAACACTCTGAAAGTGTAACCTTAGACTTAGGAGAAGTAAGAAAAATTGGTGCAGTAAAAATGTTCCATCAATCAAAATTATTAGTTCCAAGTGAATATTCATATTTTTGTTCTAATGACAATAAAAACTGGAAGCTGTTAGGGAAATTCTCCTTTATTCCAATTGAAAATACAGGTGTAATAATTGACAAATTTGATCCACAGTTTTGTAGATTTGTAAAAGATGAAATAACTAAAACTAAAGCTGACGATTCGCCTCAACTCTTAGAAATGGAAGTAGTTGATGCAGCATATTCTGATTTGGATTTTACCCTTGCAGATAATATCCAAAAAAATCCTTTTGATTTTGTCGAGAACCAATCGGATGCCAATTTACTTCAAGAATACTTAACAAGTAATGGTTTAGATTCAAGCTTTTGTTTTTATACAGATAAGTCAGAAAAACCATTCTGTCAATCTGTTAAGTTATCAATCAACACAGAAAAAAAATACACGTTAATAGTACCTTCCAATGGAATTGTTCTTAAAAAAATAATCATACCATCCCCAGATGCTTTAAAAGTTACAATCAAGAATGTGAGCATAAAACCTTTAAAATACTCAGAACTTGAAAATATGAATTATATACATGATTATCAAGAATATTAAATCATGAAACAAAAATTAGTTACAATTATTATTGTCAATTGGAATGGTCTTCATCATTTAAAAAAATGTCTTCCATCTTTATATAAACAAAATTACAAAAAAATAGAAATTATTCTAGTTGATAACGCATCAACTGATGAGTCTGTGGTTTGGACTAAAAAAAATTTCTCCAAAATCAAAATAATTAAGAATTCAAAAAATCTGGGTTTTGCTCAAGGAAATAATGTTGGCTATAAAATTGCTTCTGGGGAATATATCTTGTTTCTAAACAATGACACTAAAGTTTCGAAAAACTTTTTGAAAGAACTTCTGAAGGTTTTATCATCAGATCCAAAAATAGGAGGAGCACAAAGCAAGATCCTTTTTATGGATAGTCCTAGTCAATTGGACTCAGCTGGCTCGTACATGACTTACACTGGATTTTTGTATCACTTAGGAATTTATCAAAACCCCAAAAATTTTAAAAAACAATTTGAGATTTTTTCTGCTAAAGGAGCTTGCATGATCTTTAAGAAAAAAGTAATAGATAAAATCTTGATAGATGGAAATATCTTCGATAGTCGATTTTTTGCGTATTTCGAAGAGACAGATTTTTGCCACAGAGTATGGTTGTCAGGTTACAAAATTGTATTTGCACCAAAATCAATAATTTACCATAAATTCGGAGCAACAAGCATTCTTCTAGCAAAACCATTTATTGAATATCACTCTTACAAAAATCGAATCAACAGTTATATTAAAAATCTTTCCCTCAAAAATCTTTTGATAATTTTACCTATACATATTCTTGCATGCGAATTTCTTTCTTTAATTTTCATATTAAGAAACAAATTCCATGTATTTTTAGCCATACAAAAAGCATTTTTTTGGAATATAATCAATTTGCCTAAAACTATAGCCATTCGATTTTATATTCAAAATAAAATTCGAAAAGTGGAAGATCATATATTTTTTCACAAAATTATGCATAATCCAGAATTCGATTATTATCTTTCAGCAGTAAAAGGCTGGAATATTACTCAAATCACCAAAAAAAATGAAAAATAAATCAATAATTTTTACTTTAATCTATACGATATTGGGTTTAATAGGCCTATTATTTTTGTCTAAGTTTTGGTTACCTAATGGTTTTACAATAGCTGGCCATGATTCAGGATTATCTCTAGATTCTAAACAATTTTTACTTTCCAGGTTGTTTGCTTGGAATCCCAACATAGGTTTTGGTGTAGATAATTCCTTTTTATTCGGAAGTCTCACCTTGCATTTTGTAGATTATTTATCTTCTTCAATTAGCGGAAATATTTTTGCCGGAAATTGGTTAAATATCTTTTTCTGGCTAGGGTTAATATTTATCTCCGCGGTATTCTTTGCCAACCACTTTAAAAACACTTTTGGAGAATATTTTGTTTTTATTTTCCCTCCACTTGTTATTTTTAATTTCTACCTTTTCCAATCGATATTTATTTTAGAACGAGCAAAATACAGTATATTAATTGGAATATTATTTTTTGTACCCATCCTTCTCAAATTTCTAAATAAAAAAATTTCTCTGTCACTAGCCTCAATAATTAGTGCCTTTATATTTTTTATCTTCAATGGAGGAAGTCTTCTTGGACTCTCTCTTTTTGGTAGCTTATTTGTAATTATCGGATGCATATTCATTTTCAATCTCGCTTCAGACATAAAAACCAGGAATTTTTCTCAGACAATTCGTTATGTCGTATTTTTATTGTTAACTGCAATAATCTTTGTTTTATTAAATAGCTATCAAATTTTTCCTTTTCTCCACGAAAGTCGTAGTCAAAGCTATTTTGATGCCCTTGGAGGAGCAGGAACACTTCAAAGCATCGATTGGGTTGATTACATTAGCAAGAACACATCTCTCTTAAGTTTGCTTCGATTAGAAGGAGTACCAAGCTGGTATTCTGATTCCATAACCGCAAACCCCGAGCACCCTTACGCCTCGTTTTATTTAGACAACGATTCTCAAATTCTTGTAAGTTTTATTTTTCCAGTTTTAGCAATATCTTGTTTTGTTCTTTACAAAAGTCATAAACAAAAAAAATTATTGTCCCTTTTTGGTTTAATTGTAATTACTTCAGCTTTTCTCTCAAGTGGAACCCATCCTCCTCTTGGTTCAATTTACACATTTTTGTATAAACACTTACCTGGTTTTTTTATTTTCAGAAATCCGTATTACAAATTTGCAGGTGGATATTTAATTGGGATGTCAGTACTTATTGCAGGAGCTTTCTCCTTCATAATTACTAAAATAAACAAAAAGTTTATATGTCTTTTTTTAAGTTTCTTAATAATCTGTGGATGGATTACCTATCACTACAAACTACTTTTGCCTGATCAGGTTTTCACTTGGAAAACAAATTTCACAACTAAGGTAAATATTCCAAGTTATGTTTTTGATTTTTACAAGTGGAACAACTCAGAAAACTTAAAAAATGGAAAAATCCTCCTACTCCCAAAGCTTAACGATCGATACTTTGCAGACAGTTATGTCTGGAAATATTGGAGTCTTTCTCCGTTAACATACACTCTAGCTACAGTTCCTGGGTTAATTAACGAGGCAGATTTAAATGGAGGGGAAATGGCTTGGGTAAACAAAATGTATTCCGCAATCGACTCATCAGATGCCGAAGAAATAAATCTACTAGCTTCAAAACTTAACATACGTTATCTTTTACTAAGAAACGATACAGGTAGTTCAGAAGGCAATCAAAAAATACAAAAAACACTTGATAATCTAGCAGGAATCACAAGTTATAAAAAATTCGGAGAATGGAGTTTATATCGCGCTGAAAACGTTAACTCAAAAATTATAGATATTTCCCAATCAATCACACTAACATCCAATGAGGGAGCATATACTTCCCGTGAATTTGCGCCAAACGAAACAGTAATTACACAAGAAGGTTCTGATGTTGAAAAAACGCTGTCTCCTTTCGCAAACAAAAAAATAAGAACATATTTCTGCGACTCTTGTCTACTTGAACAGGTTAATAATGATCAATCTTTACCTCCAACTAGAGTATTGCCAAATTCGCCACTTTATTTTTTGAAAGATAGAAATGATCAAAATACAATTAATCAATCTTCAGATGATTCAAGTAAAATCATCAATTATTTAATACTTGCTTTCAGAAAAACTGCTGAAGTTAAATCAATGGCTGCTATGAACATAGAGGACAGATATCTAAATATAGGAATGCAAAAAATTAACGAATATCTTGCCAACAGCCTTGCGCTTTTAAATAAGCATCCCGAATTATCAACAAATTATTTAATGGCTAAACAAACTCTCAACACTACCCTTCCACTCTTAAAAGAACTGCAAAAATTTGTAAAAACCCGCGAGTTTAGTCAAAACCAAGGCAAAATCGGCCAGCTTGTTTACACTGAAATAAACCTTCTCAATAATCTTAATGATTATTATAAACCAATTTATCGTGATATAGATTACTTAAAAAACAATAAAACATATGAGTTAGGTAAGGAAACTGAATTATATTTGGATATGAACAGTTTAAGTACAGATAAAAATGGAAAAATTCACAAACCCACTACAATTTATTACAAAACTGCCAATTCCGAAGAAAAAATTACATTACAAAATACAGACAGTAGGTGGCAAAAAATTAACATGCCAAATAATATGGCAGATACTGCAATCCTTACTTTACAGTTCGATCAGCCAGACATGTTTGTACAAGGAAAAAGTGGAATTCATTCTTTTCCTAGTGGAAACCATGGTTGTTCAGAAGGGAAAATCTATAATTTTAATTCAGACAAGACATATGAAATAAAAATTTTAGTAAACGATAAAGCTCAGCAACTAAATTTATTTTTTCAAAATTCAGGAAGCAATGAACTAAAAAGAAATGTTGATATCTACCCTATAGAAATCAGTCAACCCTTTATTTATATATATCATCCTGACCACGAAGATAACGATCCAACAGTTTACATTTGTAGTCAAGATAGAGATTTACCCATTATTGGTGCAATATCAATCTACGAACTTACCTCACCTAGGATCCAAGCTATGGAAACAACAGTTGGTTCACTTTTCTCATCTAATTCTAAAATCTCCTACCAAATACTAGATAAAACCAAATACTTAATTAACGTAGATGGAAATGGTTACGCTTTTATTACATTCGCGCAACGCTTTAGCCAGTTCTGGAAACTTTACAAGATTGATAGTAATTTTAATCTTAGCGACAAATTAGCTTGGATAAAAAATTGGACTACTCAAAAACAAAATACCTCACATTTTATAGTAAACGGTTTTGAAAACGGTTGGCTCATCAATTCTAATGATCAAAAAACAACATGGGTTTTGGAATATGTTCCTCAAGAATTTTTCTTTTTAGGTTCTTTAGTTACAATCTTCTCTATACTCGCATTCTTTTTATTTGGCGTTTTCCTTTTAGTAAAAGAATATAAACATGAAAAAGTATAAAACTGATCAGATCGAAATTGCTATTTATCGCTGGATTATCCGAAAAAGGGTAAAGATAATTCTAAGTCTTATTGCAATTGCGATAATATATCTCTTTTCTATATTGCCTTATTTCAATATTTTAATAAGCAAAGAGATGGTTTATTTGATAATTACAATAATAGTTATATTAATTTTTGGTTTAAAGTCACAAACAATATTCAAAATAACGGTTTTATTATTATTTCTTACTTTTTTTCTAGTTTTTATAAAACGTGATTATTTAGCAGAATTGGTTGGGGATGTAGTGTTTGTTCTTTTTGCACTCGGAATTTTTATGCAAATTTTTAAAAATAATGAAAAATAAATATTTTTGGCTAATTTGCTCAGTTAGTCTTTTTTTAGTAGTTTTAGCTTCATACGGTTTTATTTTAAATTTATTTTTTTGGAGAGACGACTACGCACTTTTATATCAATTAAAACAAGGTGGTTTATTTGATTGGCCTTACCAAGCAATTACTCTAATATATTATCCTTTTTATATTTTCTTCAAAGCCAATCCAGTTTATTATTTTCTAATTTCATTTTTACTTTATTTTGCGTTTTGTTTTCTTTTAGTAAAATTTGTTCTGTATTTCACGAAAGATAAATTTACTTCTTACCTCTCAGGGCTAATTCTTGCAACAGGTTACATAGGATTAGAAATTATGTATATGGTTGGCACATCCATGTCTGGTTTAATATATATACTACCCAGCATCTTTATAATTTTCCTATACGAAGAAACTCTTAGAACCAACAAAAAAGCAAAACACATTCTTCCTTTCAGCTTGTATCTAGTTCTATTATTCCTTTTTCCTCATCGAGCACACTCACTTTTTGCAATCATTTTCTTGACGGATCTGTTCTTCTCTAAGATCAAAACACCTATTTTAAGCATTAAACGTTTCAAAACTACATTTTTGAGAACAAGTCCTTATCTCATAACCACCGCCATCGCTTTTATTTCTTTGCCTCGATTTTTTACACCTCAAGCTTCTTCCTCATCTTCATTGCAAGTGATTACTAGTTTTATTAAAAACTTTAACTTAAATTATATAAAATTTTTTTTTGCAGATTTTACAAGTTTTTTTATTCCCGACCGTTTTCATCTTTCTCTCACTCAATCTGCTATTTTCGGTTTTTTTTCATTAATAGTAGGTTTAATTTTGATAAAATTACCATCAGATAAAAAAACAAAAAATTTTTTGCAATTCTCATTTCTTGTTTGGATAGCAAGTTTTGTTAGTTACTATATAGCTACTCCCGACATAGTATTTTACTCAACTCAAAGGTATTTACTTTTCTCATATCCATTTTTAATTCCAATTATTGCTTACTTTTTAAAATATTTGATTTTTGAGAAAAAAAATCTGTCTCTAAAAATAATTGGGTCGTTACTACTTATATTGCTAATATTTTTTCACTTGAGAGAAACTTTTCTTTACAAAAAAGATATTGTGAAAAGAGCAGAGGCAACAACCAACTTTTTTAGTGATCTTCAAAAAGAAGTTCCAGAAATTCACAGAAAAACTATATTCTATTTTGATACAGTTTCAGATCCCGCAACTGAAGATATATTTGGAGATATCCTAAGAGTGGGTTTTTACCCAACAGAAGCTTCTTTAGCAAGTTATTATGGTGTCAAAATGTCAGACATAAAGATTGCAGATAACTACGATGATTATATTAAAGAAAAAAATAATCTTTCAGATTCATACATGTTTTTTTATGACATTTCAAAAAAATTGATAAAAATTACCCCAACAAAAACAAAGCCTCAAAAATTGCAACTTAATTTTGCCAAGAAACCAATAAGCCAAAAATCCAATATTCTAATCACTCAAGATAAAAGCACCAGCTCAAATAATCTCATTAATTTAAAAATGGATAATTTTCCACTTTTTGGTCGTCTCTCAATCAATCTAAACTTAACAGCGCAAGATTTAATATCTGAAATTAAAAAATTTCCTTATAAGGACGAATCATCGAGTGTTCCAGACAATCTACCAATAAAAATGATTCACGAAAAAAATTATCTCAATACTTTACTTTCTTATATTCAAGATAGAGAAAAATTTAGAAACCTTGTCCATTTATCATCCAGTAAATACGTTGAAGGCAAAGATCCTAAAAATGCAATAGATGGCAATCTTGATACAGAATGGGAAGCTGACAAAAGAGACTGGCTAGATACTCAAACAGCATCTCTAGAATTTCAATTTGATAATCTTTTCCTTCTGTCGCAAATAAGATTTATTACTTCACACCCAAGTAGACTACCCATCGAATATGAATATTATTATTTTAATGAAAAAGCAGACAGATGGGAGTTATTTTATAAATCTAAAAAAATGAATTATTTAAATAATGTTTATATAATAGATTCATTTACTCCGATCAGATCTAAAAAGTTCAAAATGGTTATAACAAAAACGCTAACAGGTGACTTTCCAGGTATATCCGAAATCGAATTACTACCCAATTCTAATAATGTCGATTCTCGTTTGGCAAATTTCATTATCAACAACCCAATGGCTGATATACAAAGTAAGGATGAGGCAAACATCATTCTCTCTTCCATAAAAGAAAATATTAAGCTTTATATTTATCCCATATCAGACAAATATCTAGTTAAAAACGAAGCCGGAAGGATAGAAGTACCTATTTTCCTGGATGGTAAACCCCACAATTACCACATATCTTTACCACAAGGAGGAACAGTTTTGAAAGCTCTTATACTACAACTTCCTAATATTCCCATAAAAGTAAGTGTCAATTCAATAAATATTCAAACAGAATAGATTCTTATTATCTTATTATGTCTGCGTAAGTTTTTTGATCTTTACCGGTTCGAGTAATGTAATGCCAATCTGTACACTTGGCACAGGGAGAGTCGGTAGGAATAGTTTGCGAAAGATGATTTTTTCTGATCTCTTGCATCTTGGGAGAATTCCACAATTCCTCAACTTTTCCATCTTCTGGAAACATTCCAATGTCAAATTCTTGTCTGTCCCATCCATGAGGGCACCATGTTACTCTTATTTGTCCATCTTCATTGCCAACAGCCAAACTTACTCTCAAGAATGGAAAATGACAGGGCCATCTTTTTAAATTTCCCATTTCAGTTATAACACCATCTACTATTTTTACTTCATCAACATTTTCTTGACCAGTTAAACCCGCGTTTGAATTAAGTGGCCGCATAGAAACGCTGTCTACTCCAAGTTTTGCAGCCAATTTTACAAATTCATCTACAATGCCTTCAGTTTCTGGTCTCAAAATCATATTCATCATAATTTTAGTACCCACTTTTCTGCCGTCTTTCTTCATTAGTTCTCTCCGATTAACTAAGTTCGATATGTTTTTTATTACAGTCTGAAAATAATTCGTGCCGCTTTGCGATTTTCTAACAATTGAGTAAAGATCTTCTCTTGGTGAATCTACACTTACATTAATCATAGATATATTGGCTTGTAAAAGCTGTAATGCCATTTGATCATCCAAAAGAATACCATTAGTTGTCATTCCAATTCGAAAATTTCTATCAGTCGAATATTTAACTATATCAACAATTCTGGGATGCATAAGAGGCTCTCCGTTTGCTGTTAATTGCAAAGCAGGCTTAGTAGGCCAAGTAGCAATCTCATCCAATGCTCTAAATAAAACTCTCGCGTCCATAAAAGGAGGTCTTACTTCTTCACCTCGATGTAAAGCTTTTGTGCGCGCAAGCATACGCTCAGGGAGAGGGCAGTGGGGACATGCCAAGTTACATATATTTTCAACGACATCTAAATTCACCGATCTGGGAAGTCCCTGCCAATGTCTAATTTCCAACTCTGTTGGAGGTTCGCCAAGCGTAGTTCTTAACACCTCAATTCGCGAATTTTCAGCGCTCATTGTTATTTATTGTACATTAGCTCTTAGCCTTGTCAAGGATGCTTAAAGGCAAAACAAAATGATAAGAATATTCTTTTTTAATTCTTTCTAAACCCAAATTGATTAATCTTTGCATTTCTTTTGACTTAAAAACTTTTGTAAAAAAGAAATAAGGCTTTTCGCTGCTTCCCCATTGAACCTTAAAATTATAAGGTCCACCCCCTCTAGGTTTAGAAGATTGCCAATTAAAATATTTAAATTTATGCATTTTGGACCACTTCATTACTTGAAAAATTAATAAATACATTGCCCCATTTTTATAAGACTCTAAGCTTCCTGAGTAAATATAAGTATCAATTACACGTTTGGAATAAAGAGTAAGGCAGCCGGCAACTACCTGTTCGTTTTTATCTATTATAAAGAAAAATCTACCAAAATTATTCTGAACTAAAAATTTAATCGAATTTAAAAGTAGTTTTCTAGGTAGAGGAGTAACTGATAATTCCTTGTGTCTTAGGCGATGTATTTTATACCAAGAATTAAAGTAATAAGTTGAGGTACTAGCAATAACCTTAAATCCATTATTTTTCGCTTTTTTAAGCATTCTTTTTAAGTTATTTCGAAAGTGAGAATTGTTTCTTGGAATTGCTTGAAGGTCAATGTACAAAGTATAGTTTTCTAAATCGTAAGTTGGTTTCCAAATCTTCCGATACAAATTAACATCAGGCCAAAAAGGTGAAGATATCAAAGTCGCAGCAATAGCATTTTCTTTTTTTGCAAATGTTGCTAGAGAACTGAATATTCTAGTATAGATCTCTACTTTTTTTTTCTTATAACCATTTTTTATAATGATTCCCCCCAAAGGTCCAGAGTATGGTACAGAATTAATAATATTTCCAAATTTTGACTTAAAAACAAAAAGAGGAAGTGCCCCTATTGTTTTATTTTCGTGAAACACTAAAATTACCCAAAATTTATCTTTTCCAAAACTCTCAATTACATGCGCCCAAAAAATACTCTGTTGAAAATAATAATTATCATTTTCTTCCAAAAACTTTTGATAAAGCTTAATATCTTTTGATCTTGACGATACGATAAGCGTTTTCATTTAATAAGCTTAAAAAGCCCTTGGTTCAAAGTCCTAATTACATGTCTTTGATCTTTTGCTGTAAGTGAAGGATATATTGGAAGCAACATACTTGCTTTTTCTAAATACTCGCTATTTTCGAATTTAGCTTTGTAATTTTTATAGTATGGGTGTTTGTGTATGGGATAAATCCCCTCTTTTGCGATAATACCATTTTCCTTTAGAATCTTGATTAATTCATCTCGAATTTTTAAGTATTTTGGTTTCAGGCTAACAGGATAAGATTGCCAATTGGGTTTAGAAAAAGATTGTAATTTCACAGTATCTAAATAAGGGTTGTTTTTAAGGCTTTTTGTATAAAAACCAGAAATACTGTTTCTTTTGCTTAAAAATTTTTTTAAATTATTAAGTTGAACTAAACCAATAGCCGACTGAATATCGGTAATTCTTAAATTAAAACCTAATTCAGTCAAAAGGTCGACATTATTTGTTCTTATTAATCCATGGTTTCGTAAAGATTTAATTCTTTCGATGAGTTTTCTGTTAGATGAAACAATCATTCCCCCTTCAGCAGTGGTTATAATCTTTCTGGGGTGGAAACTAAAACAAACAAGCTTTCCTTTAGATCCAATATATGAGCCTTTATATTTTGATCCCAACGCGCAAGCAGCATCTTCTATAACCGCAATTTTATTTTTTCTTGCAAATGCATAAATTTGATCAAGATCACAAGGAAATCCAAATTGATGGACAACAATAATGGCTTTTGTTTTTTGACTAATTTTTTTTTGAATGTTTTTAAGGCTCATATTACTATCTGCTTCTACGTCACAAAAAACTGGTTTTGCTTGAGTTAGATTTATTACATACGAAGAAGCTATAAAAGAATAAGATGGAGTAATTACTTCATCGTTTTTCTTAAGATCCAAAGTTTTAAGTGCTAAATATAAAGCTGCAGTGCCTGAAGATACAGCAACAGCATACTTAGCGTTTATGAATTTAGCAAATTCACTTTCAAATTTTTCAGTTTCAGGGCCGTTCATAATCCAACCAGAAGTAATCACTTTTTTTATTGCGTCAATTTCCTTTTTGCCTAGGTCAGGTTTTGAAATTGGTATCATCTCAAATTAAAGAGGTTCCTTGATATTATTGTCCCTATACCAAGCTATAGACTTTAAAAGCCCACTTTCTAAATCAACTTTAGGTTGATATCTCAAAATTTCTTCAGCTTTTTGAACATTAGGAACTCGCAAATCTATATCAACACCCTTATGTGGTACAAAAGATATTTTAGATTTAGAATTGGAAAGCCTGATTATTATTTTTGCCAAGGAAAGTATTGTAACAGTACCTTCTGGATTACCAACATTAAAAATTTCTCCTAAAGCTTTCTTTTCCTGGGCTGCAGTAAGTGTTGCGCTCACCAAATCATCAATATAGCACCAAGCCCTGATCTGGTTTCCATTTCCAGTTACCTCGATTGGTAAATTTGAAAGAGCCTTTCTAATAAATATCTGGATTGCACCTTCACCTACTTGCCCAGGACCGTAAATATTAAAAGGCCTAATCGATGTCAAAGGTAATTTAAATTCTTGTGAATAAGAAAATACCAAACTTTCACCTGCAAGTTTACTAATTCCATAACACCACCTCATCTGTTTAAGTTCCCCTTGTGCAGTAGGTGCGTCCTCTTTTACACCAAAAACAGTTGGGCCATATACCTCACTGGTAGAAAAATATATAAACCTTTCAATAGGTAGATCTTTTACAGATTGTAATACATTATATGTACCAACAGCATTCACCTCCATAGTTTTTGTTGGTTGACGATAATAATCAGTTACCCCAGCCATAGCAGCTAAATGAAATACTATCTGAGGTTTAAAAAAAGAAGTTACTCCTCTTAGTAAATTAGCATCCAAAATGTCACCTTTGACAAAATTAACATCAGAAATACCATTTTCTTTTGGAAAATATTTCATAGCATCTCTACGCAAATTATCATAGACAACAATATCATTATTTGCTGCCAGCTTTCTAACTAAAGTTGAACCTATAAAACCTGCTCCTCCTGTTATTAGAATTCTCTTATTTTTAATCATCTTCTAAGATCTACCTAAATCGAGATAGATAATTGCACATTTTTTTAATTTGGTCTAGAGTCAGTTCAGTGCGCTAGCCTATAAAAGCTGCTGTCTAAGAGAGATGAGATCTCTTAAATAGCGTAGATATCTTATTGGATTATTGTATTTTGACGACCCAGCAGTTCTCCTGTGAAATACGGCTTTCTGCTGTTTAAATTTAAATCCTTTTCTGTACAATTTAATAAGAAGTTCAGCTGGGGCAAAGGTATCTTCTGAGTGGATATGTATATTTTTTAAAACATTTTTTCTGTATAGCTGTACAAAATGAAAGTCATTTATTGGAACGTTAAAGAAAATTTTTACTAGAGTATAACTTACTAAAGAGGTAATTTTTCTGAAAAAAGGATTTGCAGATCTGTCTTTTCTAGTAAAAACTACAACATCGCTCGTTTCCATCTTGTTTGTCACTTTATTTAAATCAGATAAATCAAATGGTTGATCAGCCGAATTATGAAAAACCCATTTATATTTAGCGATTTTAAAGCCATCGAGTATAGATTTTCCAACACCTAAATTCTTTTTATGGGTGAGTATAACTATATGTTTCTTCTCTTTTTTGAGTTTTTGCAATATGAAAGCAGTTTTATCTTCAGACCCATCATCAACTACAATAATCTCATATTTTTTGCATAGTTTTTGTAACTCTTTTGTATAAATTCCAATTGTTTCTTTGATTACCTCTTCCTCATTAAGTACTGGAACAATTAAAGATAGGGATTCGATTCTCTTCGCTTTCATAATTTAGAAAAAAAACTACTAATAATTATAAATAATATAGTAGAAAACATAATTAGCAAACCAATAATAAAACTTTCTGGCCTGTATATAAGATCAATATATCTTCCTTTGCCATTAGACTTTACTTGAATTGTTCCTACAACAGTTTCGTTAACAGGTATTTTCCCGCCATCCATATAAGCGCTCCACCCAGAATTGTAAACTTCAGGAATATTGATTTGGTTATCAGAAGTGTCAAATCTAATCTTATTTGGTGAATAAATTAAATAATTCGGATTTGTAAAAAGTTCGTTTTTATAGATTAAATAACCATCAATTTTATTAACAAAAGAAAGATTTTTTCTATCAATTTCGTAAGGAGAAATAACGTATTTGACTCTGAAAGTCGTTAAAGATGGAGGATAAGGTCTAAACTTTTCGTAATTATAAATTTCATAAGGCGGGATAGCCAAGGTATACTTATTTCTCCAAAAAGCTTGATAAAGTTGCTGAGAATAATCATAATAATTTTTTTGTTGTAATGTTCCATATCCATCCACGGATTGGATATTATAAATGGCCAATTTTTTTTGAGATAAACACTTTGTAGTGCACAAAACTCTAAAATTATCTTTATCCTCTTTTAAAAATAGATAAATCCGGTTCGAAACTAAATCATAATTTGAATCAATCGGTTTCATCATTTTTATCCATGAGGTAATTAAAAGCTCACCACATGTAATTAAAGCCAAAAAAATTACTAAAACTTTATATTTAGTATGACAATACATCTCGAAAGCAAATCCCGCCAAAAACAAAACTAAAAAAATAACAATAAACCAGAATCTTGTAGATACTCTCAGTAGCAAATACCAATTTTGGGATAGTAATGATTGATAAATAGGCGAAACGTTGTTCAAGCTTATTGGAATTACTATCAAAATAGAAAAACCGATTAAAATTTTTAGTTTTCTTCTAATTTGCAAAAAACCAAAAAAGGCGAGTATTAAAGTACCCAACCCCAAAGCAATACATTTTTCAGTATCAAGATTCCATAAAAATCTATAACCTAAAAAAATAGGGGACACACTCGAAATAAAAAAATCCCTTAATCCTGACCATTTTGGATAAACATCTGGATTTGTGATCAAAAGAAGTCTTGTAGTTTCATGGCTCCATTCAAGTTGTGGGAGAAACGCTATTGAAATAAGACCAAACATAAAACCAAAGGCTACTAAAAAGTAGATTATTTTTTTTCTGAAATCTACTCTTTTGGTCAAGATTAGAAAAAGGTAAACAAAAAAAACACATATTACTGATATCGAAAAAATTAAAACGTGAGTAAAAAAAATAGCTGCCAAACTTATTGCCAAAAATATAGACTTCTTAATTGTAGGTTTAGAAAAAAGAAGGACTGTAAATAAAAATACCCATGGAAGCCAACCGTAAGAATAAATAAGCCCTAAATGTCCTGCTTCTACATATGCAGAAAGTTTAGGAGAAAAAACATAAAATGCTGCCAAAACAAGACTTGTATTCTCACTAAATTTAAACCCTTTCTTAGATAGTAGATAAATTCCCAAAGTAGCCCAAAATATATGTAAAAAAACGCTTACTAAAAAGGCAGTATCTAAATTCAAAAAAAGAAAAATAAAATTAGGAATATAAAAAATCGGCGATTGGGGATCTGTAATCAACGGCATCCCAGAAAAAAATAAATTATTCCAAAGTGGAATTGAGTGATTGATCAAAAGTTGTGATTTAACAAAAAAAATTGTGGGCCAAAAAAATTCCTCTAAGTCATTTCCTCTTGATACCAAAATAGAGGGATACATTATAAAAGGAAGACACGTTAAAACCGCTAAAAAAAACAAAATCATTAATGATTTTTTCATTTAATATCTTTGGGCATAGATTTTAGTATAATCTAGAAAAAATATGAACAGCAGAATTTTGATTCTAATATCTTTTTTTGGATTTCTAATCATTTCATTTATGCTACTCACCAATCATTGGGGTATCGCAATAAGAATTATAAATTATTTGTTTTTCTTACTATTATTTATAGTTTTATATGAATTTTTTAAAACAAAATAAAAAACTTATTTTTTTTCTAATTCTTCCCATCGTTCTAATTTTTAGAAATTTTTTGATTAAAGGTCCAACAATATGGGGAGACGCCCCCTATTTTTTCAAAGAAGGTTTAGCTGAGCTCACTTTTCCCATGTCTGCACAAATCTCTAGGGGAAACCCATTTGGCGGAGTTAATAATTTTTTATGGATATACCCGTTAATGTATATTTATGGTTTCTTAGGAAAGTACCTTAATCTCGGAAACGACATAATTATAAGAATTCTTTTCTATCTTCCCTCTATTGTGTTTTCTGTTATAGGTTCAATCCTGCTTGCAAAAAAATTCAAATTCTCAAAAAAAGTTCAGTTCTTTACAGCTCTAATCTACTTAATAAACACATACTATCTTTTACTGGTTGATGGCGGACAAGTGGGTATAGTTTTATCTTATGGAATCTTTCCTTTGGCTACGGTTTGTTTTTTAAATTTTCTAGAACTACCATCTGTTTTTACTTTCCTAATCTCACTATTAACACTTCAGCTTCTGACAATTGCTGATTTCAGAATAGCAGCTATCTGTATTTTTTTTAGTTTTCTGATTGACAGCAGAAAAAACTTTAAATCGTTAATTTATTTATTAGTCTCCCTAGTAGCTATCAATAGTTATTGGCTTATTCCAGCTTTAAAAATATCTCAACCAGAAGTAAGTAGTGCATCTTCCTTGCAATTAGTATCCCTCTTAAATCCATTTTTTTTATTTCAACCACATTGGCCTGGAAATATTTTTGGTAAAGTAAACCCTCCAAATTTTTACTTTGTAGGCCTTCCTTTTCTAATTTTTTTACCATTATTGCTAAAAAAAGCTAACAAAACTCTTTTAAAATTTTATCTAATTCTTCTTTTGTTTATTTTTTTATCAAAAGGTGAGACTTATCCCGCAGGATTCTTCTACAGATTTTTTATAAACAAAATTCCATTTGGATCAGTATTTCGAGATTCCACTAAATTTTTTATTCCTCTCGTTTTAATTTCAGGAATTTTTATTGGGAAAAGTGTAGAAATTATAAAATCCAAACTCTTTGCATTTTTGGTTTTTATTTACATATTATTTCTGATTAATCCGGTTTTAATAGGAAAGATGAACGGCATATTAGGAAAAATTCCAAATACTTCAAATTTTAGCAATTTATACGAATATGTTTCTCAAAAAGAGGGATTTTTCAGAACTGCATACTTTCCAGAGCAAAGTCCGTTTACATTTCATACGGAAGAAAAACAGGCTCTAAACGCAAAAGATCTTACAAATTTTAGACCTTTCGCCTCTATAAATGTCGGTACCGGCGATCGATTTAATTTTATAAATAATAACGAATATCTGGATTGGTTTGATATTTTGGGAATTAAGTATTTAATATTTTCAGGGAACCCTCGTCAACCAGTTTTGGATAAATCAGATCAAAAAGATTGGGATAGATTGCTAAATCTTGTTAAGAATAATAAAAATCTAGAAAAAATAAATATTGGCACCAATCTTCCAATTTTTCAGACAAAATCATCCAAACAGCATTTGTATGGTGTTTCAAAAATGTATTTAGTAATTGGTCCTGATGATATTTACCAAAGGATTAGAAAAGTAAACAAAAACTTTTTAATTGGAAATCAAGGCTTTTTGTTTGTAGAAGACGGAAAACTAAATCTAGAAGAACTAACAAATCTTCCCGA
Source organism: Candidatus Woesebacteria bacterium (assembly GCA_016432525.1). Lineage (GTDB taxonomy): Bacteria > Patescibacteriota > Microgenomatia > UBA8517 > UBA8517. The sequence continues at coordinate 565,490 of CP066693.1, forward strand.
TAAATCTCTAAATTTGATTTTCGACGACAAAGGTATAACGGATTTAAAAATGGGATTCTTGAAAAGTTCATTTGTGAATCCAGACATGTCCACAACATCACAATGGGCAATAAGAAGACCTGAGGATTATTTAAACTGGAAATACGAACTCCTCATAAATAAGATAGATACCCACGATTTTGACTATAATCTCGGGGTCGCTTTTTCTTCTCAACCATCAGAAGAAATTAAATTTAACGTAAGTACCTCAAGTAGCGGAGAGTATTATCTATTAGTTAGAAATATGTCAGCAGAGAATTCTCAAGATCTGAAATGGGAAATTGAAAATTATCAAGGAAGTATAAAAAATACTAAAAGCAAAAATTTTCAATGGTCAGAAGTTGGCCCTCTCAAATTAAAGGCTGGGCAATATACATTAACTTTTAAAAATACAAAAGGGTTTCAAGTTCTAAATACTTTCGTATTAGTTAATAAAAAAGATTTAGAAGAAGCGTTGTCAAAAGCAAATAATTTAGTTAATCGTTTTGAAAAAATAGATCTCACCAAAACAGATATCGATAAAATAAATAATATCAACACTCTTTTCCAAAGTTCCTGGGTAAAAATAAATTTTACAAAAATAGACAGCGAAAATTACAGAATTGAAAATCCTAAAAATAATTTTTGGATTATTTTTTCAGATAAATTTGAGAAAAATTGGAAGGTTAAAACAATGAGCGACTATATAGACCCTTTACCTGTCTACTCCATGCTCAACGCCTATTATATAAATAATACAAAATCAGAACTTAATTTAATCTACACTGGTCAAAAATATGTCGATCAAGGAATATATTTATCAATTGTTTCCTCTCTAATTATTTTAGTGATTCTAGGTTTTATTTTTCTAAGAAACAAAAAAAGATTTAAGAAGGCAAAATAAAGTCATAATTCCGTATTTTACAGATCTATAAAAATTTATAGAAGAAGAATCAGCAAGATATCGTACAGGGACAGGAATTTCTCCAATTTTAAAATTATTTTTAATAGAATAAATAAGTATTTCCTGGTCAAAAACAAAATCATCAGAAAATCTATGGAAGGGAATTTTTTTTAAAACTCTTTTATCAAATGCTCTAAACCCTGTGTGGTATTCAGATAAATTTTGACCTAAAAAAATATTCTCAATTATTGTCAAAAAACGGTTTGAAATGTATTTATAAAATGGCATTCCTCCTTCCAAACTTTCTTTTCGAGTTCTTATTCTTGAACCCAACATAATATCAAATCTATTATCTATAATTGGTTTCACTAAATCATAAGTTAAAGAACTATCATATTGATAATCGGGGTGAATCATAACGACTATATCAGCACCTTCGTTTAAAGCAAGAGTGTAACAAGTTTTTTGGTTACCACCATAACCTCTATTCTGTGGGTGAATAAACGTTTTTATGTTTAACTTTTTAGCAAGCTTTACTGTTTTATCCCTACTTCCATCGTCAACTAAAATTACTTTATCAGCCACTCCCTTAGGTATATCCTCATACGTCCTTTTGAGAGTTTTTTCTGCATTATATGCGGGCATTACTATTACAATAATGGGCTTTCTTATACTCTTTCTGTTCATATTTGATATTATATAACCATGGAAATCCAAGTTAAAAAAATAATAAAAACTGCAACAATTGTACACTCATTTGCTACACTTTCAGGAACTGCTATTAATTCAATTCTAGGTCTCGGGTTTTATATAATTCTGGCAAGATTTTTAGGAGCACAAGCTTTCGGAGTTTTTTCAATTTCAGTAGTCACTCTCACTTTAATTTCAGATATAGCAAGTTTAGGAACAGATACTGGAATCATCAATTTTGTAGGTAAATATATTAATAAAGATAAAGAAAAAGCTCTAAAATTTCTAAAACTAGGACTTAAAATAAAATTATTAGTTGGTACTTTAGTAATTATTGTTGGTTGGATTATTGCTCCATTTGTAGCCACTTATCTATTAGCAAAACCAGAGCTTGAGTTTCCTTTACGACTTGCCCTCCTTGGAGCTTTTATTGCACTTCTTTTCTCATTTGCTACTAGCTCTCTACAAGCAGTACAAAAATTTTGGATTTGGTCCGCAGTAAATATAAGTTCAAATTTATTAAGGCTCATAATTATTTTAACTTTATTCTCAGCCGGTCTTCTAAGTGTCAACTTAAGTATTCTTACATATGTCACTATTCCATTACTCGGTTTTTTTATGTCTTTATATTTTTTGCCACCTTTTTTAAAAGCAAAAAACGAAAACTCTGTCAAAAATGAATTTTTTCATTACAATAAATGGGTAGCAGTTTTTATTTTAGTCGCTGCAATTTCTGGCCGTCTCGACACCTTTTTAGTTACAAGAATTCTAACTCTTAAAGATGTTGGAATTTATTCTGTTGCTGTTACCCTTTCATCCATAGTCCCTCAAATAGTATCAGCAATAGCAACAGTAGTAGCTCCTAAAATTGCGGGATTTGATACGAAAGAAAAAGTCATTCTATATTTAAAAAAATTACAAATTTTTGTCACAAGTCTTTCCATTTTGGGAATATTAAGTGGAATCTTAGTTGGATATATTTTTATCACTAGATTTTATGGAAAGAATTACCTTGATAGTTTTGTTCCCTTCGTAATTTTGCTCATAGCTCAAGCATTGTTCTTAATTTCGATTCCTGCTCACACAGCAGTTTTTTATTATTTTTCTTATCCAAAACTTTTTGTTTTAGTAAGTCTTGTTAATCTTTCAATTATTGGAATAGGTGGATGGTTTTTAACTTCCAACTTTGGATTTATTGGAACAGCAATGGCAGTATTAATCGGAAATATTTCAAATTTTGTAATTTCAGCTATTTGGGTAATTTCTAGATTTAGAAAACAATGATTACCGCGCATGTATTAGTAAAAAATGAAGGAAATTTTATTTGGTATTCTGTGATGTCAGTTGCAAATTTTGTAGACAGATTGATGCTTTGGGATACGGGAAGTACAGATAACACATTAATAATCACAAAAGAAATTAAAAAACAGTCAGTTCTTGGAAAAAAAATATTTTTGCATTCTTTAGAATTCAAAAAATACGATGAACAAAAAGCCAGACAAATGATGCTTCAGGAAACTCCTGACGGATGGTTTATTGTTGTAGATGGTGATGAAATTTGGTGGGACGATTCAATCAAAAAAGTTACAGATGAAATTAGAAACAATGGAAACAATATTGAATCAATCGTAGTTCCAACAATTAATCTTGTTGGAGATATTTTTCATTATCAAGAAAAAGAAGCAGGAAAATACAATTTACTCGGGCGTAAAGGTCATTATAATTTAAGAGCCGTAAATAAAAAAATCCCAGGGCTTAAGTCCTTAGGAGAGCATGGGGTTTGGGGCTGGGTAGATGAAGACAACAAAATGATTCAAGAAAGATCTGTAAGTAAAATTAAATTTTTAGACGCTCCTTATTTACATGCAACCCATTTAAAAAGAGCAGGAGAATTTCAAAAAGACTCAGAAGTGCTAAAAAGATCATCCAAATTAAAACACGAATTGGGTATAGAGTTTCCTAAAGATTTTTATTATCCAGAAGTCTTTTTTAAATCTAGGCCTAAAATAGTACCGAATGTTTGGGAAAATATGAATTTTATTTTTAAGTTAAGAAGTTTTTTTGAAACACCTTTACGAAAAATTAACAGAAGATATATGCCAGAAAAAATTGGTTACTAATGGATTATAAAAATTATCACAGAGATAAAACTTACAAAGAAAACGAAAGCCTTTTTAAAAATATTTTTGAAAAAAGAGTAAATTTAGCTAGAAAATTTAAAAAAAAACCAGGTTCCGTTTTAGAAATTGGCGCTTCAAACGGAGTAATGCTTGATATTTTTAAACAAAATGATTGGGAAACATGGGGAGTGGAGCCTTCAAAGAATGCAAATATAGCGCAAAGAAAAGGTCATAAAATAATAAATGATTTCTTTGAAAAAGCATCTTTACCTAAAAACTATTTTGATTTGGTTATAGCAAACCATACTCTTGAACACTTAGATAACCCCCTAAGTATTCTAAAAAAGGTGCATAATATTTTAAAAAAAGATGGACTAGTTTTTATAGATGTTCCAAATGCAGGCGGGATCGGATCAGAGTTTTTGGGAGATAAATGGCCTTATAAATTACCAAAAGAACATAAACATCAATTTACAAAAAACTCATTACAAAAAATATTTGAAGAAGCAGATTTTAAAGTAATCCATTTTGAATCTCGATCGGGTATTTTTGAGTTCTCAAATCCAATTTTGGAATTATGGCAGTCATTGATAGGTCTCAAAAAAAGATTTTTTACGAATATAATTTTATTTCCATATTCACTAGTAACAACTTTATTAAATAGGGGAGATAGCGTAAGTATGATTGGGAGAAAATAAATAGTGCACAGAAAATTTTCATTAATAGCAATATTGTTCCTGCATTTGTTTTTTTTGAAATCTCTTCAATTTACAGCCTGGCCCGAAATGACTGCTTTTCCATATCTCTTAAATCATGGATTTGTTACTTATCGCGATATGGTTCATGCATATCCACCTCTTTTAATAACAGTTTTATCTTTAATTTATAAATTTCTTAGTTACTCTCAAGATGCAGTAAAAATTTCAGGCTGGAGTTTTATTCTAATAAGCGACTTTTTAATTTTTTTAATTATCAAAAAAATAACCAATAAATTTCAAATCGGAATCATTTCTCTTCTTGGTTATGTGTTTCTACAAACATTTTTGGAAGGAAATATGATTTGGCCTGATCTGGCTATCATTCCTTTCATTTTAGCTTCCGTCTATTTAGTTTTAAACAAAAAATATTTTTTCTCAGGAATATTGATTGGGTTAGCTTTCCTAACAAAACAGACAGGGGCTCTGTTTATAATTCCAATTTTTGCCTTTTTAATTTTAGAGAAAGAAAAAAATAAAAAAATTGCAAGATATGTAGTTGGAGTTTTTGTTGCCATAATCCCATTTTTATTAATTTTAATTAGACAGAATTCTTTTTTGGATTTCTTAAATTGGACAATAATTTACCCTTCCAAATATTGGATCAGATTTCCTGGATATGTACAAACGCAGTTAAATCTAAAACAAATTTTAATAATTGCTTTTATATTCATTCCAATTGCGTTTGCAGTTTTCTTACACAATAAAATTCTTAAAGACAAAATTTTTTTATTTCTTTTCTTACTTTTACTCGTAGGAATTATAAGCGTATACCCAAGATTTTCTTTTTTCCATTTTCAGTCTGCGATAGCAATCACAATATTAATTTATGGATATTTATTCGCAAAAATAAAAAATATTTCAAAATTTTTATTTATTTTTATTATTCCATTTCTACTAGTAATAACTTACTTTGGAATTAAAAAAGATTGGAATAAACAAACCAGATTTTTTGAAAATAATAATATAGTTCTAGCCAGTATTATTGAAAACAAAACGCAAAAAGACGAAAAAATTTACCTACTCGGATTGCCTGCTAATTTATATGTTCTTTCAAATCGACTACCTCCAAAACCTTGGCTAGACAACTTTGGTTGGTATTTTGAAATCCCGCAAATTCAGGAAAATACACTTGAAAGTTGGAAGCATGATCCTCCTGTTGCCATCTTTTGGCAAAACCCACAAAGTGGGCCATGGTACGAAATTGGAAGCTATCAACCTCAAAAAATTACAAATTGGATAAAGAAAAACTATAATAGGGAAAAGGAAATTCAAAAAGGAATTTGGATGTGGATCAAAAAATGAAAATAGCATTTGTAAGTTTTTACAATGGAGAAATCTTTAGAGGAGTTGAGACATATGTCCATGAATTAGCAAATCGATTTGTAGACATGGGGTATGAAGTTGTTGTTTATCAAAATGGTCCTAAAATTCCACTTACTAAATACAAAACCAAAGAAATAAGATTAAAAATAGATTGGAATAAACGACCATCTAAATTCTTAAAAGTAATATATTTCGATTATTGGAATCTACTTGTCGGAAAATTCACTTTAAAGTTAGCAATAAGCATCTTTAATGAAAAACCAAAAATAATAATAAGCGGGAATGGTGGATGGCAACCAGCAATTTTAAGAATTATTACATGGCTCTATGGTGGAAAATTAATTATAAGCAGCCAGGCGGGAATTGGTTTCGATGATATAAACAATCTATTTTGTTTTCCTAATGTTTTTGTAGCAATATCAACCTATGCGCAAATGTGGGCTAAAAAAATTAACCCACTTGTTAGAGTAGAAAAAATTTCAAACGGCGTTGACATGCAAAAATTTCAACCTAAAGGTGAGAAGTTAGACATTAACTTACCCAGCCCAATAATATTGTCGGTTGGAGCACTTACTCAAATGAAGCGTCATGAATTAAGCATAAAGGCTTTTTTGATGGTAAAAAAAGGATCACTGTTAATTGTCGGACAAGGTGAGCTTTATGAGTATTTAACTAAACTAGCAAAACAAATGATTCCTGGTAGATTTAAAATCCTGAATTTGCCATACAAAGAAATAGATAAAGCTTACAGATCTGCAGATTTATTTATCTATCCAACTTCTAATTATGAATCTTTTGGAATATCGATGCTCGAAGCAATGGCGTCAGGTTTACCAGTTGTTGCCAATGATGACCCAATTAGAAAAGAAATAATCGGTAATGCAGGTTTAGTAGTAAATCCACAAAATTCTGAGTCTTATGCTAAAGCAATAGAAAAAGCACTAGATACTAGTTGGGGAAATAAACCAAGAGAACAAGTAGAAAAATTCGATTGGGATAAAATAGCGCTTGATTACGTTAATCTTTTTAAATCATTATGAAAGTTTCAATAATTATTCCAACTTTTAATGAAGAAAAAACAATAGCTGACTGTCTTTTATCTCTTGCTAAACAAACATACAAAGATTTTGAAATTATTGTTGTTGATGATGGCTCAACCGACCAAACCTTACAAAATCTGAAAGATTTTAAAATAAAAACTTTTTCTCAGAATCATAAAGGACCGGCAGTAGCAAGAAATTTGGGCGCAGAACACTCTAAAGGAAAAATATTAGTTTTTGTCGACGCCGATATGACTTTTGATTTTAATTTTATTAAAAATCTAATAAACCCAATTTTAGAAAAAAAATCAAAAGGAACTTTTAGTAGAGACGAGTTTGTAGCAAATTGGGACAACATTTGGGCTAGGTGCTGGAATATAAATAGTAATTTGCCTCCTAAACGAAGGCTTTCCAAAAACTATCCCGAACACCAAAAAGTTTTTCGTAGTATTCTAAAAAAAGAATTTGATAAAGTAAACGGCTTTTCAAAAGGCGGATATACTGACGACTGGACCTTGTCAGAAAAGTTGGGTTACGAAGCAACCGTTTCTGAGAATGCAATTTATTATCACAAAAATCCAGATACTCTCACGGAAATTTTCAAACAAGCAAAATGGATCGGGAAAAGAGATTACAAGTTTGGGTTGATCGGTGAAATTTACACAGTTTTAAAGTCATTGCTTCCAATATCTTTGCTAATAGGGTTAGTCAAATCTACTATTAATCTTAATTTTTATTTTTTAATTTTTAAAGTAGTTTATGATTTCGGAATTTTTGTAGGAATTTTAGAGATGATAATAGTTGGTAAATACTCAAAATGATTTTTTTAATTTTATTTTTAGGATTAGTAATTAGGCTTATTTCTCTTAACCAATCATTTTGGCTTGACGAAGCAACGAGTATGCTGTCTACAAAAATGTCCCTTACTCATTTTTTTAGCAATTTTATTGTTGGGGATTTTCATCCTCCTCTCTACTATTTATCTCTTCGTTTCTGGGTGAACCTTTTAGGTAGCAACGAAATAAGTGCGCGAAGTTTATCAATTATTTTTGCCTTATTAACTATTTATGTAATCTTTTTGATAGGAAAAGCAGTCTTTAACAAAAAAGCAGGGATGATAGCTGCGTTGCTATTAGCAACATCCCCTCTTCACATTTACTACTCGCAAGAAGCTCGAATGTATACAATGTCAACTTTTCTAGCCTCGTTATCTGTTTATTTCTTCACTAAAATCGCAAAAGAAAAGGGTAGGGTAGGAGATTTCATATGTTTTTCAATATCAATAGCATTTCTTGGAATAACCGATTACTTGCCCCTTTTAATTTTGCCTTTTTTTTGGATATTTGCAATTTTAACTAAACAAAAATATTCCTGGTGGAAAAAATTCATATTTTTCCATTTACCATTAATATTGATTTGGGCAATCTGGTTCCCCTATTTTTCAAAACAATTAAGTGGGGGACTGAAAGTTGCCTCATCTTCCCCACTTTGGGTATCCATCCTTGGAGGATTTTCTTTTAAAGAAATTTTATTAATCCCGACTAAATTCATAATTGGAAGAATAAGTAGTATCTACGTTCTTCCAGCACTTCCAATTATTGGGTATTTATTTTACAAATCAACTAAATCCTTTCAAAAGACAAAACTCTTTTTTCTCTGGCTATTTATTCCATTATTCGTTTCCATTTTGATAAGTATAAAAATTCCAGTACTAAATTATTTCAGATTTTTATTTATACTCCCTGCTTTTTATCTAATAATCTCATTTGGTCTTATGAATATAGACAAAAAACTACAAAAAAAACTTTTGATTATAATTATTCTTGTTAACATTGCCGCATCCTTTATTTATTTACGAAATTCCAAGTATCAAAGAGAAGATTGGAAGGATCTATCTACGTTTCTAAATAATAGCTCAGTTGTTTTTCCTTCAAAATCTCAACGAGAGGCACTTCTCTACTACAATCCAAATGCCAATATCGTTGAGCCACAAAATTTAAATACAAATTACAAAGAATTATATTTAATGCGTTACGTCGTCGACATTACAGATCCCAAAGATCTAGTTCGGGAAAGAATCGAAAATCTGAATTACAAAAAAACTGGTGAATACGACTTCAACGGTGTTATAGTATGGAAATACCAAAAATGAAAATTGCTATAGATATCTCTCAAATTGTCTACGAGACTGGTGTCTCTGTTTATACTCAAAATTTAGTCAAAAATTTATTTGCAATAGATACAAAAAATGAATATATTTTGTTTGGTGGATCTTTGAGAAAACTCAAATATTTAAAAAAATTCACACAATCTCTAAAAGGCAACTTTAAAGCCAAAATATTTCCAATTCCACCTACGGCAGCAAATTTAATTTTTAATAAACTCCGCTTCCCTACGATTGAATCTTTTGTTGGAAAAATTGATGTTTTCCACTCATCTGATTGGACTCAACCACAGTCAAAAGCTTTCAAAGTAACAACGATTCACGACCTTGCACCAATTTTATTTAAAAACGAAACTCATCCAAAAACGATAGATGCTCACACACGTCGCCTTGAATGGGTTAAAAAAGAAGTAGATAGGATCATAGTCCCCAGTAATTCAATTAATAAAGATTTAATGAAACTAAATGTCGATAAAGATAAAGTAAGAGTTATTCCGGAGGCAGCTGATGAAATATTTAAACCTCAATCTGAGGACAAAATAATAAATCTTAGAAATAAATATAATATTAAAAAGGATTACTTACTTTGTATTGGTGTGGGTGGAAGAAAAAATACTCAAAGAGTCATAGAGGCCTTTAATAAATGTAATACAAATAATAATCTAGAGATAGTTTTAATAGGCAAAAATCTAGAATTCAAAAATCAAAAAGACACAATTTTTACAGGCCATGTTCCAAAAGCAGAGTTGCCAATCTTCTACTCAGGCGCACAAGCTTTGCTTTACCCATCTCTTTATGAAGGCTTTGGCTTGCCTATCCTAGAGGCCTTTGTCTGTCACTGCCCTGTCGTGACCTCAAACTTAGGGAGTATGAAAGAAGTTGCAGGAACTGGAGCAGTTTTGGTAGAACCTAAAAACGTTGATTCAATTACAGATGGAGTCCTAAAAATTCTTAAAAATAGAAATTCTTATATCTCAAAAGGAGCCAAACAAGCCAAAAACTTTTCTTGGCAAAAAACAGCAGCGCTCACACTTAAAGTCTATCAGGAAGGTAAAATAGAATAATGATCATAGGTCTTGACGGAAACGAAGCAAATATTGAAAACAGAGTTGGAGTAAATGTATACGCATTCGAGCTCCTCACTGCTATCTCCAAACTACAGGAGAATTGGAAAAATAAACATACAATTATAGTTTATCTTAAAAGGAATCCTCTTCCTGACATGCCTAGAGAAACAAAAAATTTCAAATACAAAATTTTACCTGGACGAAAAATTTGGATTCTCACTCGTCTTACTCCATATCTATTACCAAATCCTGACAAGTTAGACCTTTTCTTTACTCCAAGTCATTATTTACCTTTAATTTTAAAAATTCCATCAGTTTGCTCAATCATGGACTTAGGTTACCTCAATTCTTCGGAACAATTTAAAAAATATGACTTTTGGCAACTCAAATATTGGACTGCCAGCTCCTTACAGAAGGCTAAAAAAATAATAGCCATATCGGAAAGCACTAAAAAAGATATTTTACGACACTATCCAAACACAGCTAAAAAAATTGAAGTTACTCTTCTTGCTTATGATAAAAATAAATTCAATCAAAAAACTATAAATAAAGATGTGCGACAAGTCAAAAACAAATACCACATTAACAAAAACTATATCCTATTTTTAGGTACTTTAAAACCTAGTAAAAACATCGAAGGTTTACTACTCGCTTTTGCAAAAATAAGTAAAGAATTCCCTGATATTGAATTAGTTATTTCCGGGAAAAAAGGTTGGCTATTTGAAAGTATCTTCCATAAAGCAAAAGAATTAAATCTAGAAAATAGAGTTATCTTTACAGGTTTCGTAGATGAAAAAGATAAGCCTTCCCTTATCGGGTCAGCTAAAATATTCTGCCTTCCTTCGTTCTGGGAAGGTTTTGGCCTTGATGTGTTAAATGCCCTCGCATCAGGGGTTCCGTGTATTATATCTGATCGTGGGAGTCTTCCAGAAGTTGGTGGGTTAGTAGCTTTATATGCGGACCCTCAAAATACTGATTCAATTGCCTATAATTTGAAAAAAGTTTTATCTATGAAAAAAGTAGAATATAATAAGCTATCCAGAAATTCAGCTAAATGGGCACAAAAATTTGATTGGGAAAAAACTGCTAATAAAACCTTGAAAATTCTGGAAAGCATTTAAAACATGTTTAAAGACAAAAACGGGAACAATCTAAGTCTTGGTCAGGCTTTTCCTAAAATAACTAATCGTATTTTTAATTATTGGCTAGATTTTGAATTAATGCTTTTAAGGTGGGTAGGTCTCGTTCCATCTCATCGTTTCCGTAAATTCTTTTACCAACTCGCAGGAATAAAGATAGGTTCAGGATCTGTTATTCATATGTGGGCTAATTTTTTTGATCCAAGAAATATTGAAATTGGTGAAGATTCAATAATTGGTGACCACATCTTTCTAGATGGTCGCAGCAAACTTACAATTGGCAACCATGTTGATATAGCCTCTCAAGTTTTAATCTATAATTCAGAACATAATCTTGAAAGTTCTGAATTCAAAGCCAGAAACGAAAAGGTTGAAATTGGAAATTACGTCTTTATCGGTCCAAGGGTCATAATTTTACCTGGTGTTACGATTGGAAAAGGTGCAGTTGTCGCAGCTGGAGCAGTTGTAACAAAGAGCGTTATGGATTTTGAAATCGTAGGTGGAGTTCCAGCTAAAGCAATAGGTGAGAGAAAAAATAAAAAACCAGACTATAAACTCGGTCGAGCTCGCCTTTTCCAATAAGTTTAAAAATGAAAAAAATCATTCCAGGATTATATGTATTAATTTCAATTGCCTTTTGTATTTATCTTGTTCTTCCCTCAAGAGGCTTCCCTGATCCTTTACCTGGATCAGTCAGATCAGATGAAGAAGGAGATAACGAAACTTCACTTAGGCGTGCTTATTTCACAAACTTGCAGCGCGAGGAAATAATAAATTATTACAAAAAAGAATTTTGGTATCTTCCTACTCTCAGATTAAATTACCCTCCAGAAGATGCTCAAACTCTTATCCGAGATCAAACCAGAAGCACTTTTCTAGAAGAACTGGTTCACCCATTTCGCGAATCGTTTTATATAAATGGATTTAAACCAATAAAAGCAAAAGATGACATTTGGTATAAAGGGGTTCATTATGTTGAAAAAATAACAGTTGTTTATGTACCAAATAGCCCAATAATTAGACTTTTGGTAATTATTCCCACACAATTTTTTGTCTGGATTGTAATTGCGCAGTTTCTAAAGTCAATTAAAGAATTTAGGTTAAAAAAAATATAGATGCTTGATCTTTCAATAATCATAGTAAGCTTCAATACAGAAAAATTAACTCTGGACTGTATCAAATCAATATTATCTTCAAATCCGAAAATCAAATATGAAATTATCTTAATAGATAACGCATCAAATGATTCAACTGTTAAAAAAATTAGCAATCTAAAACCTAAAAATATTAGGATAATTAAAAACTCTGAAAATCTTGGATTTGCCAAAGCCAATAATCAGGGAATGAAGATTGCCAAAGGTCGTTATATTCTTCTATTAAATTCAGATACCAAACTTAACGATGACATTTTAACCAACATGACAAATTGGATGGAAGAAAATAAAAATGTTGGAATAGCAAGCTGTGCTCTAAAAAATAAAGACAACTCTTTTCAGGGAACAGGAGGTTTTTTTCCAAGCCTTCCCAAAATCTTCTCCTGGATGTTTTTTCTTGAAGATATTCCCTTTCTTGATTCTATAATCAAGCCTTTTCACCCATATCATCCCAATTCACCTTTCTATAAAGGAGAAAATTTTTACAAAAAAGAGCACGAACAAGATTGGGTTACAGGAGCTTTTTTCTTCGTAAGAAGAAAAGTAATTGATGATATTGGGCTCTTTGATGAAAAATATTTTATGTATGTAGAAGAAGTCGACTTTTGCTTGAGAGCTAAAAAAAAGGGCTGGAAAGTATTCTTTACTCCAATTGGAGCGGTTACTCATTACGGGGGTGCAAGTGGAACTTCCGATTTTTCAATTATTGCCGAATTTAATGGAATTAAATATTTCTTTCAAAAAAATTATCCAAAATGGCAATATCCAATACTTTTGTTAATGCTAAAATTGGGAAGTCTTATTAGATCTTTTTTCAAAGGAGCAGTTTATGCAAAAACTTTTAAAGAAATTTGATTCACTACTAAAATTCGGGGTAGCAGCAATTCTTATTGCTGTTCCTCTGTATCCCAAATTTCCATTCATAAACGTCCCAGGAACTTATGTGTCTATAAGAATAGAAGATTTTTTAGTTTTTTTTGTAGTCTTAATCTCAACTCTTCTTTTTCTGAAAGATCTGAAAGTTAAAAATCTAAAAGAAAAAATTAAATCAATTTTTAAAAATAAATTTGCCGTTAGCTTTATTCTTTTTTTTGCTATTACTCTTCTCTCTGTTCTTTCTGGAATTTTCCTTACAAAAACAGTAGTTTTTCATATCGGTTTTCTTCACTGGGCTCGCCGTATCCAGTATATGATTTTATTTTTTGTTGGAATTCAGGTAGTTAAGTCAATCAAAGATGTTAAATTTTTTACAAAATGTTTAATGATCGTAATAGTTTTTGTTTTTTTCTTTGGAATTGGCCAAAAATATTTTGGATTACCAGTTATTACTACACAAAATTCAGAATACTCAAAAGGCATAGCCTTGCGCTTTATGCAGGGAAGTCATTTGATATCAACTTTTGCAGGACACTATGATCTTTCAACATTTTTAATATTAGTATCTCCACTTCTTTACACAACACTAGTAAGTGACATATCAAAAAAACCAAAAGTTTTAATTCTTTTTTGTATGCTTTCCTCCCTCTGGTTACTTTCAAATGCTGCTGCTCGAATCTCTTTTGTAGCCTACGAAGGAGCAATTGTATTAACTCTGATCCTGGTGAAAAAGTATAAATTTATTGCTTTATTTTTAGTTATTTCTGCAATTTTTGCTCTTTTTTCTCCAAATTTAGTTTCAAGATTTACTAACATTTTTGATGTAACTATCAAAAAAATAATAACAAGTACTCATGTTCAAGTTTATGCCCAAGAAGAATCACCAACACCTACTCCAATACCAGTTGTAGAAGATAGGTCAACATCAATTAGATTAAATGTCGAATGGCCAAGGGCAATTCGAGCTTTTGAAATTAATCCATTTTTAGGAACTGGTTTTTCCTCAATTAGTCTAGCAACAGACAACGATTACTTAAGGGTTTTAGGTGAAGCTGGAATTTTGGGATTTTTATCTTTCATAACTATATTTATTAGAATCATTAAAAAACTTTTAGATGAAATTAATCTTAAATCTAAAAATTTCAAAAATGCCTATTTAATTGCCTTAATTGCCACTCTTCCAGCAATTTTTCTAAACTCGCTATTTATTGATGTATTTGAGGCTTCAAAGTTTGCAATGATTTTTTGGCTAATGTTAGGATTCGGGGTAGGTTTACAAAAAATTAAAGATGAAAATATTAAAGACTTTTAAGTTCAAAAAAATACTAACGATTATAATTTTATCAATTATCTTGATTGGTGGATTTGCAGTAAGGCTTTATAAAATCAACTCTCCAATTGCTGATTGGCATTCCTGGCGCCAAGCAGACACAGCCTCTGTTGCAAGAATATATTCAGATAGGGGAATTGATCTTCTTCATCCGCGCTACTACGATGTCTCAAGCATACAAACGGGTTATTACAACGGCGATGGTCTTCGATATGTCGAGTTTCCTGTATATAACGTTGCTCATGTTGTTTTGTATAAATTAATCCCTAATCTGGGATTTGAAGTCGCGGGCCGTTTAATTACAATTTTTAGTTCACTCACAACTGCCTTCCTTATATATCTTCTTTGTAAAAGATATATAAACAAAACAGCAGCTTTTTTTGGCGCATTCTTTTTTGCATTTTTACCATTTAACATTTTCTTTAGTCGTGTAATTTTGCCCGAAGAAATGGCTGTTATGTTTGCAATTGCCTCAGTTTATATATTTTCAATTTTTACTCAAAAAGAAAAAAACCTCTATCTTTTTCTATCGGCAATATCATTTTCATTGGCAATTCTAGTAGATCCATATGTTGCTTTTTATTCTATTCCAATTATTTATCTTGCACTTAAAAAATATGGTCTAAAATCTTTCTTTAAAGTTACTTTTTATCTTGCATTAGATCTAGCTTTAGTTCCATTATTTTTATGGAGAGCCTATTTTTTTGAAAAAGTTGTAGGAATTCCTCCAGTTGAATGGGCTTTTAATGGAGATGGAATCCGTTTCAGGCCAGCCTTTTGGTGGTGGATCTTTGGTCAAAGATTGGGAAGTCTGATTCTTGGCATTTGGGGAACAGCTTTATTTGTCTTAGGTTTCGCTAAAAACGACAAAAAGAACTTATTTGTTGAATCAATGGCGCTTGGTGCATTTATTTTTGTTTCAGTTGTTGCAACAGCAAATGTCAGACACGATTACTATCAGTCAATGATAATTCCTGCCGTTGTCTTTGTCCTTGCCAAAGGAACTTCTTATGTTTGGAACTTAGGTAAAATTAGACCAAAACTAGTTATTTTCGCTTCAATTTTTCTAATGCTCTTAATTGGAGCATATCAGGTCAAAGAATACTACAAAATCAATCACCCCGAATTTATGTTAGCCGGTGCATATATCGACAAAATTGCTCCTAAAGATGCCAAAGTCATAGCTCCAAATAATGGAGACACTGCATTTCTTTACCAAACCAAACGTTTCGGTTGGCCAGTTTTAGATCGCTCAATCGATGAAACAATTACCTTAGGTGCCAAATATTATGTTTCTGTGACTTTTAACGATACAGATACAGTTAACTTCAAAAAAAGGTTCAAAACAATTGAAGAAAACCAACAGTTCATAGTTCTCGACCTCACAAAAGAAATCAGTAAAAAGAAATGAAAATTTTAATGCTCGTTCCCTTTCTTCCTAACGCCTCAATGTCCGGAGGTCAAACCAGATGGTATAACCTCATTAAATATATGTCTGCTTCTCATGAAATTACCCTTTTTTCTTTGATAAAAGATGAGTCAGAAAGGCGTTTCGTGCCAGAACTTGAAAAATACTGTAAAAAAGTTCGCGTTTTTAAGCGTCCCAAATCTCCTTGGACTTTTAGAAATCTGTTTCTTACCGCCTTTAGTTTTTATCCCCTTTTGGTCATTAGAAATTACTCATCAAAAGAAAAACACGCAATCAAAAAAGAGCTAAAAGAAGAAAAATATGATCTTATTCATGCAGAGGCCTTTTATGTTATGCCTCATGTTCCAAAAACCAAAATCCCATCAATTTTGGTTGAACAAACAATCGAGTATATGGTTTATAAACACTATGTTGACACAGAAGTTCCTTGGATTCTAAAACCAATTTATCTTTTGGATATTCTAAAACTTCGTTTTTGGGAGCTTTACTTCTGGAAAAAAACGAACCAGTTAGTTGCAGTTTCTTCAAGCGATAAAAAAATCATGCAAAAATTAATTCCCGGAATAGATGTTGATATCATTCCAAATGGAGTAGACGCTCAATTTTACGTTTCCAAAAAAGCTGAAAAACTATCACCCCCCAGAGTTTTGTATGGCGTCACCAATTTCGAATGGCTCCAAAATATTGAAGCAGTTCAAACATTGATACAAGATGTCTGGCCTGAGGTTCATGAAAAATTTCCCAAAGCCAAACTCTGGATTGTGGGACGTCTAATACCCAAATGGATCGTTGAATTATCTCAAAAACGATCAGATATAGAAATTACAGAGTCAATTCCAGATGCAAGAGATGCGTATCTTAAGTCAACTCTTATGGTCGCTCCCATTAAAGGTTCAGGTGGAACAAGATTAAAGATTTTGGAGGCAATGGCAGCTGGCCTACCTGTTATTTCAACAAGCATTGGAGTAGCTGGCCTTGATTTAGAAAATGGAAAGCATGCAATTATAAAGGATAAACCAAGTGAATTGGCTCAAGAAACCATAAGACTTCTCAAAAACCCACTTCTTGCCAAAAAAATAGGACTTGCTGGTCAAAAATTTGCCAAAGAGAATTATGATTGGAAAAAACTGGTAGAAATTCAAGATAAAATTTACAAAGATGTACTATCCTAAAATGCTTTCAATAATCATTCTAAATTACAACACAAAAGATCTTTTAAAAGATTGTATCCTTTCTCTTGTAAAGTTAAAAGATAAAACCAATTTTGAGATTATTGTCGTTGATAATGGGTCCGTTGACGGCTCAGTTGAATTGGTTGAAAGTTTAAAAATTAAAAACTTAAAAATTATTGAAAATAAAGCTAATTTAGGTTTTGCCAAAGGAAATAACTCAGCCCGCAGCGTTGCTAAAGGAAAATATATTCTTTTTCTAAATTCAGATACCATCACCAAAAACAACTGTCTTGATTTTCCAGTTAACTATTTAGAAGATCACCGTGATGTTGGTGCAATTACATGCAAAGTTATCCTGAAAAATGGAAAACTTGATCCTGATACCAGAAGATCTTTTCCAACTCCATTTGTCGCATTTACTCATTTTTCCCATTTAGATAGAATTTTTCCAAAATCAGAAGTCTTTTCTAAATATTGGTATGGATTTATTTCTGATACTTTATCTCACGAAATTGACTCTCTTCAAGGTGCGTATTTTCTTGCAAAAAAAGATATTTTAGATTCTGTAAATTGGTTTGACGAAGATTATTTTTTAGATGGCGAAGATATTGATTTATGTTTCAAGATAAAAGATAAAGGCTACAAAATTGTTTACTTGCCAACTTCAGAAATCACTCATTTAAAGGGTGCAACTAAAGGCAAAAATCAAAATTTCAAAACTTCATTTAAATCTAGACTTCAGTTTCTTTTAGCTGGTGTTAATTCAATGGAAATATTTTACACAAAAAGGCTAAGTAAAAACTATAATTTTATTGTTAATTTCTTAGTAATTTCTGGAATCAATTCCCTAAAACTTTTTAGATTTATGAGACTCCTTGTAAATTACATATGAAAATATTAATTGATGCTCGTCTTTACGGACTTGAGAATGCAGGCTTAGGTCGTTATCTCATCAATTTAATACGTGAACTTCAGAATATCGATCTTAAAAACGATTACACTATCTTTCTCAAAAAAAAATATTATGAAAGTTTAATAGTTCCTAAAAATTGGAAAAAAGTTAAAGTAAACATTCGCCACTATTCACTCTTTGAACAAATGTTTTTACCGTTAATTATCAAAAAAGAAAACCCCGATCTTGTTCATTTTCCACATTTCAATATTCCAATTTTGTTTAATGGGAATTTTGTTGTAACTATCCACGACCTTTTAATGCACAGAGAAAAAGGGACATCGGCAACCACACTTTTTCCTCCTTTTTATTTCGCAAAAAGGGTAGGTTACAAAAAAACTTTTAAACATGCAGTTTTCGATTCTCAAAAAATAATTGTCCCAAGTAACTCAGTAAAAAGAGATATTGTCTCTTATTATAAAATTCCTGAAGAAAAAATATCTGTAACTTATGAAGGTTTTGATGAAAATATTCACTCAAATTTAAAAAACGGAGATATTTTTAAAAACTTTCTAATAGATAGGCCATATTTTATGTATGCCGGAAACGCATACCCCCATAAAAATTTAAAAAGACTGATTGAAGCAACTCAGAGTTTAAATAACGCTCTTGGGCAAAAAATTTTGCTAGTTTTAGTTTGTCCTCGAAATGTTTTTGTCAAAAGACTCGAAAAATCAATCAAATTTTATAAAGCTGAAAATTCAGTTAGGATAATAAACTATATAAGTGATAGCATTCTTTCTTTTCTTTACAAAAATTCCCTTGGTTTAGTTTACCCATCATTTTCTGAAGGTTTTGGTCTTCCCGGACTTGAGGCAATGGCAAATGGGACTTTAGCTTTAGTTTCAGATATCGCTGTTTTTAAAGAAATCTATAAAAATCATGCAATTTATTTTAATCCTTACGATTTCACATCAATTGAGAAAGAAATGAAAGAAGTATATGCTATGGACTTGAAAAAAAGAGCCAGGAAAGTTAAATTGGCAAAAAGTTTTGTAAAAAGATACAGCTGGCACAAAATGGCACTTGAAACTTTAAAAATTTATGAAGAAACCTACAAAAAAAATAGCCTTAGTTTACGATCGGGTTAATAAATGGGGTGGGGCAGAGCGTGTTTTATTAGCCCTCAACGAAATTTTCCCCGACGCACCTCTTTACACTTCAGTCTATTCTCCCAAAAGTGCCAGTTGGGCCAAAGTTTTTCCAAATGTAATCCCCTCTTTTTTACAAAAAATTCCACTTGTTAAAGAAAAACACGAATATATACCTTTCCTTATGCCTTTAGCTTTTGAAAATTTAAAATTAAAAGATTATGACGCAGTTATCTCTGTGACAAGTGAATCCGCCAAAGGAATAATAACAGGGAAAAACACAGTCCATATTTGTTATTGTTTAACCCCAACCCGGTATCTTTGGAGTGGTTATAAATCCTATTTCAAAAATAAAACCCTTAAAAAATTAAGCCAACCAATAGTCTCTTATCTTAGAAATTGGGATAAGATGTCCGCTCAAAAGCCCGACTATATGATCGCAATTTCAACTACTGTCCAAAATCGTATTAAAAAATATTACAATCGCGATTCAATAATAATCCACCCGCCTGTCGAAACCAAAAATTTCAAAATCAGTAATAAAAGATCTAAAAATTTCCTAATAGTTGGGCGGCTAGTTCCTTACAAAAAAGTAGACTTGGCAATTAAAGCTTTTAATAAGCTTAATCTTCCTTTAACTGTAGTTGGTTCAGGGTCAGAAGAGCGTTATTTGAAAAGTATCGCTAGAGAAAATATAACTTTTAAAAATTTTGTTAAAGAAAAAGAACTTTCCGAAATTTATAACTCCTCAAAAGCATTAATTTTTCCCCAAATTGAAGATTTTGGCATAGTCGCGGTTGAATCTCACGCCTCGGGCATTCCTGTTATAGCTTTTAAAAAAGGAGGAAGCTTGGATACAATAATAGATGGAGTCAATGGAATCTACTTTGAAAGACAAACTGTGAAAAGTTTGCTAAAATCAGTTAAACGTTTTAATTCGTTACGTTTTGATAGTAAAATCATTAAAAACAGTGCTAAAAGATTTGATAAAAAAATTTTCAAGAAAAAGATTACCAAGTTCGTTGAACGTGTTACAAAATAATTACAAAGACCATTTATTTGCATTAGTATTAGCGGGTGGAGGCGGAACCAGGTTGTGGCCAAAATCTCGCGAAAAGACTCCAAAACAATTCTTAAAACTTTTCTACAACAAAACTCTTACTCAAATTACAATAGAAAGATTTAAAAAAATTCTGCCCCTCTCAAAAATATTTATCGTCACAGTTTCAGAAGATTACAAAAAGGAAATTTTAAAAGAAATTCCAGACTTTCTTCCTAAAAATATAATTGTAGAGCCTTTAAGGCGTGAAACTGGGCCAGCCCACGGAATTGGTGCAACTTTCATAAAAAAGCAAGATCCGGATGCAGTTATTATTACAGAATCAGCTGATAGACTAGTCGATCCAATAAATCTTTATCTTAAAACTTTGACCACTGCTGCAAAAGTAGCCTTCAATGACAGAATGTTAATCGCTGTAGGAGTCAAACCTCAATATCCACACACAGGTTTAGGACATATTAAAAAAGGAAAAGAATATATAAAAATCAATGACAATACATTTTATAAAGTAGAAAAATTCATCGAAAAACCTCCACTTGCCTTAGCTAAAAAATACACAAAATCTGGAAATTATTACTGGAATGCAGGTCAATATGTTTGGCGCGCTGATGAATATTTAAAAGCCTTGGATCTTTACGAGCCAGAAATATCAAAAGGTCTCCAAGAAATTGAAAAGGAAATAGATACTTCAAGAGAACTGAAAACTATAAAAGAAGTTTATGAAAAACTTCCACTAAAAACAAAAGAAGGAAAACCCCTTTCGGTTGATTATACAGTTTCAGAAAGAGCCAAAAACATGATTGTAATAGGTGGAGATTTTTATTGGTCAGATATTGGCGATTGGAAAGAAGTTTGGAATAATCTTAAAAAAGATGAAAATGGAAACGTCATAATTGACGGAGAAGAAAAAGGTGGAGAGATTATGAATATAGATGCAACCGACTCTTTAATTCACACCAATGGACGCATGATTGCAATAATAGATGTAGATAACATTGTTGTAGTTGATACAAAAGATTCACTCTTGATTTGTAGTAAAAGTCGTGCCCAAAATGTTAAAAAAATCGTAGAAGAGCTAAAAGCTAGAAAGCAAAAAGACCTTCTTTAATTTATATGATTTACCATTTAGTAAAAAGAACGATAGATCTTACACTCGCCTCTTTTTTATTAATAATCTTCTCTCCTATTATATTGACAACAGCAATAACAATTAAACTGACCTCGAAAGGCCCTATTTTTGCAGACACTCCAAAACGTGTTGGAAAAAATGGCAATCTTTTTTATCCTTACAAATTTCGCTCAATGATTGTAAATGCTTATAATCTCCTGAAAACTGATCCCAAATTCAAAAAAGCTTACGAAGAACAGCAAAAAGCAGGGAATTATAAAATTAAAAATGACCCGAGGGTTACTCCAGTTGGAAAATTTATAAGAAAACACTCTATTGACGAAATACCCCAATTAATTAATGTCCTAAAAGGAGAAATGAGCATAGTTGGTCCCCGACCTTATTACCCTGAAGAACTTGAGAAACAACAAAGACTTTATCCTCAAACTAAAAAACTTGTAAAAGAGGTTTTATCTGTTCAACCGGGTATAACAGGGCATTGGCAAGTATCTGGTCGATCAGAGGTTCTTTTTGACAAAAGAATTGCAATGGATGCTTTTTATGCTCGAAAAAAGTCCGTTTCGCTTGATATACAAATTCTTCTCAAAACCCCTTGGGCAATGATTTCTGGAAAGGGAGCCGTCTGATATAATATAATTAATTCCAATGCCCGAAAAAGATCTAAATATTCCACAAATAAAACCATCGATTATTGATCCACCTCAAATCCATTTGGAAAGTGCTAAAAACATAGAAGGTGATATTGCTCCCAACTCAAAAGTGAAACTACCCAAGTTTAAATTCAAAATCAACTCCAAACTTCTCAAAATACTAGGAATTACAGGAGGCACAATACTTGCCATAATCTTAATTTTTGCTATTTTGATTGGAATTCCAGCATATTCTGTCTATCAAAAATCTAAACTTTTAACCTCTGATATGAATTTGGCGAAAGAAGCCTTCAAGTCTCAAGATATCAATAAAGTAAAAGATGTTCTCACAAAATCAAAAACAGATCTAACAGCTTTTAATAGTTCGTATCAAAAACTAGCCCTTTTAAAAGTAATTCCAATTGTTTCAAATTATTATAGCGATGGCCAGTCGGCCCTAAATGCTGGAGGTTATGCTCTCGATACTGGTGAAGTCGTCATAAAAACAATAGAGCCTTATGCAGATATAATTGGATTTACAGCAGGAGCTGCTAAACCAAAAGATGGTGGAGAGTCAGCAAACCAAAGAATTGATTTTCTTATAAAGACAATTAACGATGTTCTACCAAAACTCGATGAAATCTCTCAAAAAGCCAAACTTGCCCAGGCCGAGATAAATAAAATAGATGCTGCACGTTACCCGCAAAACTTTAGAGGAATAAAAATACAAGAAAAAATTCGCGAAGTTCAAACTCTGATGGACGAGGCTACTCAATTTATTTCTCAAGGCCAACCTCTCTTAAAGGAAGCGCCTTACTTACTAGGTAAAGATTCACCCAGAACTTACCTTGTTCTTTTCCAAAACGACAAAGAACTTCGTCCAACTGGTGGATTTATAACTGGATATTCAGTTATGAAAGTGGTTAATGGTAAATTTGAACCAGTCTCATCAAATGATATTTATAATTTAGATTCGCTCTATTCTGGAAACATCGCAGCTCCCGATCCAATGATTAAATATCTTAAAGGCCCTTACGTAATATCAAATAAACTTCGCTTGCGAGATATGAATTGGTCTCCAGATTTCAAAACCAGTATGGATTCATTTGCAACTGAGGCCAAAAAAGTAGGAATTGGAAATATAGATGGAATAATTTCAGTAGATACCCAAGTTTTAGTTAAACTTCTAAATGTAATTGGAGTAATTGGAGTACCTGGTTTTGGGAATTATTCAACTCAAATCGATGCAAGATGTAATTGCCCTCAGGTAATTTACGAGCTCGAAAGCTTTGCGGATATAGAAGGGCCTGTTGTTTGGAGCGAAAACGAACCAGGTAAAATTGTTTTTGCCCCACCAAATTACGACAACAGAAAAAAGATATTAGGCCCGTTAATGAACTCAATCATGGCAAATGCTTTCGGTCAGCCAAAAGCAAAACTCCCCCAACTTTTCCAGGCAGCTTGGGAATCTCTAACCGAAAAGCATATTCTTTTCTATTCACTAAACTCAGATGCCCAAAAGGCAGCAGAAGAATTTAACATTGCAGGCCGTCTTAAAGACTATACAGGCGATTACCTTGAAATAAACGATGCAAACTTGGGAGGACGCAAATCAAATCTTTATGTAACTCAGGAGGTAGTCCAAAATGTTTCAAAAGCAAACGATGGAAGTCTGACCGTAAATCTTGAAATCACATATAAAAATACCCAAAGTCAAGATGGTTGGCTAAATTCAGTTCTCCCAAGTTATGTTAGGGTTTATGTTCCAAAAGATTCTCAATTAATATCAACAGAAGGATTTGAAGATAAAACTGACCCCTATGAAGATTTGGGAAAAACTGTTTTTGCAGGACTATATAGGCTACGTCCGCTTGGAGTTTCAAAACTAACTCTCAAGTACAAGCTTCCTTTTAAAGTAACAAATGGCAGATATGATCTATTAATCCAAAAACAGCCAGGACTAGATGCTCCTAACTATACAGTTCAAATAAATCGCCAAAGTGAAGAATTTCAGCTTAAAACAGATCGTGAATTCCACTTCAAAATTTGACCTAAATCTCTAGCTTGCATATAATTCCCTTAGCCAATAAAGGCAATTCGCACAATTTCAGTATAAGAGGTAAAAATGTCGTTGAGTGTGACTCAGAAACTTGCTAAAGACCAATTCGACAAAAAATACCAAGAAGTAATTAAAAGAATCAACATAGCCTTTGGGAGAGTCGATGCAAACGGGTCAGATGATCTGCGTGAAACCTTAATTCTCATCTCCGACTTTACAAAGACCTTAAATGAACAACAAATTCCATTCAATCACAAGGAGCCAGGTAAACTTCCCACTTTTGGACAAACTATAAATTCATGCTTCTCGTTCATTCATGGTTTGCTAAATGATTTAGAAAAACTACTTGAAGAACAATCTCAGCCTGTTTCTAAATCATAATTTTTTCCAGGAATCTTCTCTTAAAGCCAAAGATTCCTGGAATTTTTTTAAGCTATAATATGCTGTGAGATTTAAAACTTTTAAAAGTGAAGGAATAATTATTTCTCGCAAAAACTTCTCAGAAGCAGATCGCTTAATTACTTTGTTCACCAAAGATTTTGGCAAAATCACTCTTCTTGCAAAGGGCGTTCGAAAACCAAAAAGCAGAAAACGCGGTTCTCTCGAAATCTTTACTCTTGTGAGTTTTCAAGCCTCAGAAACAAATTCAATTAATTTAATTACAGAAGTAACTGCAATAAATAATTTTCCAAAAATTAGAAATAATCTAAAACGTACATCAGTAGCCTTTTTTATCTGTGAACTCGTTTCTCGCCTTACTCAATACGAAGAGCCTCATCTTGATTTATTTTTTTTAGTAGTTAATACTCTCAAAAATTTACAAACCTCGCAAAAACTAAGAGTTTTAAGAGAAAATTTTATAAAAGATAGTGTAGTTCTCTTAGGCTTTTGGCCCTCATACAAAAAAATCGACTTTCCTGATAAATTGGTTGAAGAAATTGCCGAAAAAAGACTGTCTAGTATAAAAATCGGAAAACTCTTAAGCTCGTGATACAATATTTCTCACGAGGTAGACGCTAATATGGCAAATACAATCAAATGCCCACATTGTGGAAAAATAGTTGAAATTACAGAAGCTCTTCGACACGAAATCAAAGTCGAAGTAGATGCTGAATTCGAGAAGCAAATAAGGGAAAAAGTTAAAGAAGAAACGTCGTTAGAAATTGAAAATCTTGAAAAATCGCTTAAAGAAAAAGAGAGAAAAGAAGATGAAAGGCGAGCTATAGAATTAAAATTACGAGAAGAGAATCGAAAACTCATGGAAAAAGATAAAGATCGGGAAATCGAACTTCAAAGAAAAATAGACGAAGAAAGACAAAAAATAGAAGAAGAAGCTTTAAAGAGAGCATCCGAAGAGCATAGATTAAAAGATTTAGATAAGGAAAAGAAAATTTCAGATATGGAAAAGCTCATAGAGGAATTAAAAAGGAAAGCTCAACAAGGATCTCAACAAACACAAGGAGAAGTATTGGAGCTAGATTTAGAAGAAAATTTACGATCAAACTATCCTCAAGATGATATTGAACCTGTTGGAAAAGGAGTCAAGGGAGCAGATATTCGACAAATTGTTAAAAGTCCTAAAGGTAACATTTGTGGCGTGATCCTTTGGGAAAGCAAAAGGACCAAGAATTGGATTGACGAGTGGGCTACTAAATTAAAAACAGATTTGAGATCTGAAAAGGCAGACATTCCTGTTATTGTGACAACATCCGTACCTAAGAGTATTTCAAACGGATTGGGTTTTTATGAAGGAGTCTGGGTAGTTAAATTTGAACTAGCTCTGGTTCTAGCTCAACTTCTACGTAAGAATATTTTAGATGTAGCACGTCAAAAAGCCGTAAATGCTCAAAAGAGTGATAAAGCGAGCTTATTGTATGATTATGTAATGGGGCATGAGTTTAGACAACAAGTTGAAGCTGTGGTTGAAATATTCAAAGAAGAGCAGGAACTCATTCAAAAAGAACGAACCGTATTCGAAAAAATTTGGAAAGCTAGAGAAGCAAGGAATAAGCGTTTAATTACATCAACTGCAAGCATCTATGGTGGCATCCAAGGACTTGTTGGTACTTCAATGCCTCTGGTCAAAGGTTTAGAGATCGAAGAGCTTGAAAGTGGAGAGTAAAAGTTGACAAAACAACTTCGTTTGCTACAAAATAAATAAATGAAAAAGTTTCTACCATTTATTCTTCTCGGAGGTGGAGTAATAGTCTTCATTGTAGTTTTTATGTTTATCAAAAAATCTTTTCAGCCAGCAGCCGAGCCGACCCCAACAGATGAACCAGTTGTTGAGCTTAAGACTGAAGAAAGTCCTGTTACTTCTCTAACTCCCTCAGCCGATGGTCATTGGCTCAAGCTTAAAGTTGAAGGAATAAAGCTTAGTGCAAAAAGCATGGATTATGAACTTTTATACACCCTTCCTGATGGCCGCACACAGGGAGTTCCAGGTACAATAGATCTAAAAGGCCAAGACGCAATTCAAAGAGATTTACTTTTAGGTTCAGAATCCTCGGGAAAGTTTAGATATGATCAAGGGGTAAAAGGTGGAACTTTAACTCTCAAGTTCAGAGACAATTCTGGAAAATTAACTGGCAAACTCACAACAAACTTTACTCTTTCAAGTAATACAACAAATTTAGCCTCCTCAGATTCCAGTTTTAAATTCACTCTAGCATCGGATAACGGAAAAACTTTTTATATAGCAATGAAAACATTTGGGCTTCCAGATAAGGCTCCAGGTGTTTTAGCCTCAGGTCCTTACGGAATATTTCCATCAGACACAATTTCTCATAAAGGAACAGTTACTTTAAGTGGTTCAAAGCCTTATGAATGGAATGGTGGAAGCTGGCAAAGCATTGATACAAGCTCTTCTGTTGAGACCGGAATCTTCATTGGTACCAATTGATCTCTTCTTGACATCTACTACTAAAATATATCAAAATGAATAGATCCAAAACTTTGTAGAACTAAATGCACAAAAGTGTACTTGTTAAAGAAATAATTGATAGCCTGCACATTAATAGTCAATCTCGGATAATAGATGCAACTCTAGGAGCTGGTGGCCACACACAAGAAATAGTTAAAAGAGGAGCAAAAGTCTTAGGTGTCGAAACAGATCCAAAAATGCTTGAAATTGCCCGAAAAAACCTAGAAAGCTTCAAGGATAGAGTAATTTTTGCAAAAGGAAACTTTAAAGATATCGACTCAATAGCAAAAAATAACAATTTTGAAAAAGTGGACGCAATTTTATTTGATCTTGGAATAAGTAGCTTTCATATAGACGATTTCAAAAGAGGTTTTAGCTTTAGAGAGCGTGAAAGCCTTCTTGATATGAGGCTTGATCCAGATAGTCTTGCACTTAAAGGATCAGATCTACTAAACACTCTAAGAGAAGATCAGCTAAAAGAACTTTTTTCAGTATCAATTACAGAGCCTGATTTATCTAGACTTGTCAGAAAAATCATAAATTATAGAATTCAAAACTTAATAAAAACTGTTGGCCAATTCAAAGAAATTGTTGATTCAGTTTCCTCTAGAGGTAGAAGCTTAATTCCATCTACTCTCGCATTTATGGCAGTAAGAATAGCAGTTAATTCAGAACTTGATGTTTTAAGCCAAGCTCTTCCAAAAGCATATTCACTGCTTAAAAAGGATGGAAAACTTTTGATTATAAGTTTTCATTCAGGCGAGGATAGTATAGTTAAGAAATTTTTTAAAAAAGAAGGAATTCTCATTATACCCACAAAAGAAGAGATTGACGAAAATAGCCGTGCTCGGTCAGCAAAACTTAGGATTCTTACAAAAACATGATTAAAAATAAAAAAGTAAAAATCAACTTAATAATTATCGCCCTACTTTTCTTGGCCAATGTTTTAGTTTCAGTTGGAAATGGGAATTTTGGGTCAAACCTAGTAGATGTCGAAAAAAAATCACTTACACTGACTGAAGAGAACAAAAAAATAAAACAACAGATAATAGCCTCTGACTCTCTAACAAAAATTGAACAACAAGAGCTCCAAAATGGTTTCCAAAAACCAGACAATATTGTCTATATAAAGACTATTCCAACAGTCGCTCAAGCTTCCACTAAATAAGAAGTGAAAAAAAGATTAACTGCTCTTTCATTAATCTATGTAGTAAGTATTCTTTTTATTTCAGTCCGTCTCTTTTTTTGGCAAATTGTAAAAGGATCCTCCCTTTCCCAAATTGCAACATCTCAATATCAAAGTCAGTCTCAAACTAAAGCTTTTCGTGGGGCAATTCTTGACAGTGGTGGTTCATATCTTGTTGCAAGTGTCACCTCCTGGAGATTATTTGCAAATCCTCCAAAAATTAAGGATAACAAAAAAGTTATAGCAAATACTCTTGCCCCACTTCTAGTTGAGGACCCAAAAGATATAAAAGATGAAGTTTCTCTTATAGAGAATGATCTCAATAGTAACTCTCCTTATATTCCAATAAAAGAAAAAATAAGCGATGATGTAAAGAAAAAAATTGAGAATTTAAGTTTTACAGGATTGGGATTTGAAAGTATTGAAGATCGTCTATATCCAGAAGGCTCAAGTTCAGCCCAACTTTTAGGTTTTGTTGGCAAAGATAAGGAAGGCGGAGATGTTGGTTACTTTGGCTTAGAAGGTTATTACGACCTTCCTCTTAAAGCAAAAACAGGCTTTACAATTAGAGATACTGATCCATTTGGCCATCCAATTCTTTCAGGCGATTTAAGCTCGGTTCCTGAACTTGGAGGCGTAGATTTAGTAACCTCAATAAATAAAGGTATCCAACTTTTGGTTGAGCAAAAACTTTCAAAAGCAATGGAAACCTATGAAGCCAAATTGGGAAATGTCATAATTATGGATCCTAAGGATGGCAAAATTCTAGCAATGGCTTCCTATCCCTCTTTCGACCCAAGAAAATACTATGATTATAGTAACGAACTTTTTAAAAATCCTAATATTTCAGATAGTTTCGAGCCAGGCTCCATTTTCAAGCCTCTGGTAATGGCAGCTGGCTTTGACTCTAAGGTTATTAATAAAAACACTTTCTGTGACATTTGTGATAAACCTTACAAAGTTGATAAGTATCAGATAGAAACTTGGAACCAACAATACTTTCCCAATTCTTCCATGACAGATATTATTGTTCATTCGGATAATGTTGGAATGACTTTTGTGGGTCTAAAGCTTGGAGGTAAGCGCTTAATAGATTATATAGATAAATTTGGGATCGGTCACTTAACTGGAATTGATTTACAAGGTGAGGATACTCCTCCTTCAAGAAAAAAAGATGAATGGAACATAGTCGATGAGGTCACCGCGACTTTTGGACAAGGAGTTGCAGTAACTCCTATCCAAATGATAAGGAGTCTATCTACAATTGCCAATGGTGGCTTCTTAGTAAGACCTCATGTAGTCCAAAGTATTAAAAAAGATGATTTTACAAAAAACGTAGAATTAGATGCTCCAACTAGAGTAATAACCAAAGATGCAGCAAACACAGTAAAAGATATGATGATTAAAGCAGTTAAAGACGGTGAAGCAAAATGGGCAATGCCAAAAGGCTTTTTGATAGCCGGAAAAACAGGAACAGCTCAAATTCCAGTTGCCGGACATTACGACTCAAAAAAAACAATCGCAAGCTTTGTAGGTTTTGCTCCAGCCAATGATCCAAAATTTATCATGTTAGTTTCGTTAACTGAACCTCAAAGCTCTCAGTGGGGAGCAGAAACAGCAGCTCCCTTGTGGGCAGATATTGCTCGCGATTTATTCCCAATGCTTGGTATCCATCCAGAAAATTGACTGATTCTGATATAATTATATACGTTGTGGAAAGTTAATCATGGAAAACATAGAAAAAAAAGTAGTCTTAGTCATATATAGATGCGAATTAGGAAAAACTGAATTTCAAAAACAATTTAGTTTTTAAATGACGATACTCCACCAGAAGCACTACCTTGTATATGTGAATCAAAAAATCAAGAACATTCTGCTGTTATTTCTAAAATAGAAGTCGTAGAGCTATCTCAACCTCGAAGTCTTGAAAGAAAACTTTAAAAATAATTAATGTTTAAAGATAGAAGACCAGGGATAGGTGAAGGAGAAGCAAACCAATATATTTATGCCTATGTCGATCAAAAAAAAGCAGGGTTCGATACGGCAGCAGTTTTAAAAGAATTGCAAACTTTTTACCCTTCAGACCTAAATATTAACAACTCGCAAAGATTCCCAACTATAATTTTGGGAATCGGATGTGTTTACCATCTTCGGCTGCAATGTGTATTAACTTAATTAAAGGTCGACGGATAATAAGCGATTCAAACGAAACTTCTATTAAAGTAAGCGATATTTATAGACTACTGCTTCCACTTCACGGTAAAAACCTAGATTCACTATTCCCTTCCTTCCAGTGAAAGACAAGCTGATGACGAGAAAGTGCATTGTCAAAGGGCGCCGATTATCTCAATGAGGTCCGAACCAAGCAGGGGGACTGCAATCTGAAGAAGCTTGCTTGGGCGATGATGTGATTCATCAATTGACATCGGTTATAAGGTCATGATAGAGGAAGTAGGGGAGGGGATGCAACCGTGTGATATTGGGCCAAGAGACCTTCGTAGCCGAAACTTCCTAGAACTGTACAAGACTATACAAATGAGCAGGGCATTGGCTCAGAGAGATCTATACTGATCACGCATGACAGATTGACTTGGCAGAGGGGATCATGGCTGTACCACTTGTCCTCATCGTTGACGATGATCCTGCGCAGTTGATGTTGTATAGCCTGGTACTGCGACCGTTACCGTGCTACATTGCAACGGCACCGAGCGGCGAAGCAGCGCTCAAGCTGCTTGAGAATGCGCACCCGGCACTCCTGATAGTCGATATTCTCTTGCCCGGAATGAGTGGGGCAGATGTGATACGTACCATTAGGAAGGATGCGCAGTTTGCGCCAATGAAAATTGTTGCCCTAACTGTTGTTCCACACATGCTTGCCCAGGAGGATACGGCTCTTTGCAATGTCGTGCTTGCCAAACCAATCGGTGTGGCACAACTCAAACAAGTGATTCGAGACTTGTTGGGTGTATAGGTGGCTGATCCTCCCGTATTCCGATTCCAGTCGGCGGGACAAGGTAATTCTCGTTGCCCCAACAGTACAGCGAGAATCTGTTCTTTGTCGCGCAAAGTCGCGGAATGTTGGAAAAGTCAGGCGAAAGGTGAGCCACGATCAAAGCGTCTAAAGCGTATGAAGTTAAATGTCGAGAAAACCAGTGTGAGTGAGAGTTTGGACCTGCAATCCATCCTTAAGTGTCCAGTATGCGGGTTTTCCAAAGAGGAAATCATGCCGACGGATAGTTGCCAATTCTTCTATACTTGCACAAATTGTCACACACGACTACGGCCTAAGCCTGGCGATTGCTGCGTGTTTTGCTCGTATGGGAGCAAAAAATGTCCGTCCAAACAGAGGGAGGAGTCCGATCAATTGCCGTAGTCTGCGCCGTTTCCATCAAGCTACAGGAGGAAAGGGGAATAAGGGCGGTAACGAAAACCAGTACAATGAGACGCACAATAATACTTTTTTGCGACATGTTTTAGGCGCAGGGATTGGATGGAAGGGGGTATAACAAGGATAGGACTTACGCAGTTGGAGGGGTTCTTGGCGCTACGAGCCGATTCCGCAGAAATGCCCAAACCGGCGTTTTGCTGCACAGGAAGCCTAACTTGGGGTTCAACTGCGTAACTCCTACCCCTACAGAGTCACTTAGGGAGAGCTAGAATGGGCAGCAAACTCAAGAAAAAAGCTCTGGCTTATAGTCTGAGCAAAGGGGGTGACGACACTATTGGGGCTATGGGGTGGAACACAGGGGTGATCGTTAACCCTTTCGATGATTTTATGTCGAATCCCGAAGTATGTCGATCACCGTAGTGATCAATCGGTCGTTTTGAAGTGCAAAAGTATGAACGGACTGCCTATTGGTGTCGATTCCTTGGATTATGATATGAGGTTGTGTTGCACACAGAACTCTGCCTTCATCTAGACCAACTATCTCATCGCCCTCTGTAACTATGTTTATAATTCGCTGTACTGGGGAATTCCCCTCAGCGCAGCCTTCGATAATCCTCATCAAACCATTCGTCCGAAGTTCTTGGAACACTAGCGGAGGCTGCTGCGAACCAAGAAACGGTCTATTCTTTTCAAGAAAATTTGCCTTGTAGGCTTCCCAGTATTTGTCTGAGCCTCGCAATGGTGAGTTTATGATGGTTATAGACCGCACCCGCTTCACAGTATCTGATTTTGCGCGAGATCGAGTGATAGCCCAATATAATGCGATAGTTCCCATTAATGAATGGCATACCATATCTACAACAGACCGTCTATAAAACTTAAGAAAATCATCAAACTGATATGCAAAATCAGAAATTGACTGAATAACCGTATCCTTTTTGGAATAAGAGAATCCTGGATCACGGTATCCTAACCACTGTATAGATACATACGTATCTTTTACTTTGATCTGCTGATGAATGGCCTGAGCTAAAAGATCGAATGATTTTCTGCCTTCGTACCAGTTTTGCAGGGAACCTGGCCCCAAAAGAATGAGCCGATCCTGCTGTGAATGCACCTCAGCTTCATTTTTGTTACGAGCAGAGATGCTTACAGCCCGCATGAACTTTCCAATTTTCTCTTCTTCACTGTCCGGCATAAAGATCCTGCTAAAGTAGCGATGAAATAAATAAAGGCTTGCTCATCTTATCCGTTGAGCAAGTCTTATAGAATACACTATATGTAGTTAGTGGTCGAATTATATGGAAGTCAAACTGCCGCTTCAATCAATATGTTCAATTCGCCCAGAAGAAAATACCCTTATGTCGTGTGACTCAACAGTTCCACGCAAGACAGTGCCATTATCTGCTATTGGCGGAGAAAAACAAGCCCATTGCGCATTGAGATCAATTTGAATCTTAGAAATCAGAGAATGATATGGTTTGCACTGACGGTCAAACTTCGCGTGTCGAACATCCAACTTGAAATGCGGCGCTCTGCTGAAAAGGTCGCGTGTAACTGTCAAAATAACCGTGTCATCCTTGGTATGGAGCAGACTGTCTTCGACGAGAGAGATTTCATAAACAGCAACTTCTTGATCTGAATCAGGATCATCGCTCTTCTGTTGGACTTCGACAGGATTTCCAAAAACATGAGCAAGTTCACTTATCCAATCAACGTTGCTGTCCGTATAATTGATTTCCCGAAGATCGGCTGCTACGGACACTTTTCGATTTCGTTCAAAAGAATGATGAGGTTGCGTGCTCTCTGAGCGATTAATAATCGAGGCAACAAATCCTCTCAATCGACTCTTTTCTCTTTCTTTAGAAGCCATGATTGCTCCCTACATGTGAAGGATGATGAGTATTCCGATCGCCCGACGCGCGAATCGGCAATAGCTCATCCTCCAATAAGATGACACAATAAGATAACATATAATGACATTATCATGTTTTTGTGCTATTATGTCAACCCGTTAAAGTGTTAACATGCTGTCATGTTAAGATTCAGGGGGAATGGTCTGATCATGAACGAGGGCCTCTCAATTTATGCTAATAAGATCTTGGATTTACTGCGCCAGCGGGGCGAATGGATGAAAAGGAGTGAAATTGCAAAAGGGTTAGGCCGCAAACGCTTGACTGGCAGCCACCTTACTGCACTGGCAATACTTGAGGAGCGCAAACTCATCGAGGTTGAAAAGCGGCCAGACAATCGCCCAATCGGACTTATATTCTTTTACAGAGCAATCAACGATTGAGTTTCTGCTTCCTGGGTTTGGGTCGTCTTGGGCCGTCCCTCACAACACGGACACTCGAAGCGCTTGGGGCGATAGCGGATCACAACTTCCCAGCCAAAACTGGGCAGATGTCTCACCTGTACCCACTCACTGTACCCGGCAAAGCGCCGTATCTCCCGTCCACAACGTTTACAGTGTGTGCTTTCCACACTGATGCTCAGTTGCTTGGCTCCCTGTACCTCGACCTTCACCACCTCTACATCAGGTAGATCCAATGGAATGGTGAGTTCGGCCACCCTACTCTCTCACTTCGTTTGCTCCCTACCCCTGCCTAATACTACTCCCACAGGTACGCCCGACTCCAGAATCTCCCAATGAACCGAATTTCCTCGGTCATTTGCCGAACATCTTCTGCATCTAACCTGTTTTTCGCTATGATTGTCAGTTTTAACGAAAAATGAAAGGATTTTTTACAACAAAATTGAAATCATAAATTAAACTTATCCCTTATTATTGGGATAAATAGTAAATAGACATTTCATTTTTCACATAAATTCTGTTACAAATTTCGTTAAAACTGACAGCTTGTGATCATTTCTGGATTTTTTTACTATATGTAAATAGTGGATTGTACGATAATTGGTGATGAAGAAGATTCTGATCCAGTGTTTTCGTTTGGGGAGTCTTAGTTCCCGCAGTTTACCATCAATCTGTCCTGTATGTAGACTGCCCAGTAAATTTCCCTCTTGCTTGTGTCGTCTGATAAGTTGTTCTACAGCGCTTCGCTCTAAATTTGGCAACCTCTCGATATATTCTTGAACTGGTGACCGGCCTTGTTTCGTTTTGTAGAACTCGACTGCAAATCGCGGTTTCTCCAACCTGGCCTCCTTCTCGTTACGCACCGGATAGTGAGCCAACAGGCAGTCCTAATTTTCAATTTTTGAAATCAAAAAAGGACTCGAATCCTTTTTAACTACCGATCACAGAATGAAAATAATAAAACATAAATCAGGATGTATAATAATCGATGATACTTACAACAATAATCCTCAGGCAGCACTTAAAGCTTTAAAGACATTGGAATCAGTGTCTAGTGGTAAAAAAATTGGAATAGTTTTTGGTGACATGCTTGAATTAGGCAAAAATGAGGCTAAATTTCACAAGAAAATAGCTCGAAAAATACAAAAATTAAAACCAAAATTTATAGTTTTAGTAGGTAACGCAACAAAAGGTTTGATCAAAGAATCTTTCTGGTTTGAAAAAAACCAAACTAAAGAAATAGTAATGACTCTCAAAAAACTAATAAAAAAAGACTTCGTGGTTCTTTTTAAAGGTTCTCGATCAATCGGTCTGGATGATATAATATCTAAGTTATGAATGTCCCAAACATTCTCCCTTTGGTTTTAGGGTTAATTCTGTTCTCGTTCTTTGTTTCGAGCCTTCTAGTTGTTCCATTTATTAACCTTCTTTACAAAATCAAGCTTACCCGTCGTCGAGAAGCAATGGGTAAGAAAAAAACTCTTTTTGAAAAACTTCATGATATCAAATCAGGTACACCAATTGGAGGTGGGGTTTTGATAATTGTCATAGTTGTTACCCTTTTTGCAGTCCTTTTTCCAATCCTTTTAAATTTTGGAGTTTTTATTCATTCATCTTTTAATCTCTTTAAAGAACTTCTAGTCATATTTTTTACATTCATTTCGTTTGGTCTTTTAGGACTTCTCGATGACTTTGTAAAAACATTTGGAAAACCCAAAACAGGAAACGTAGGTGCTGTTTTTGGTCTAACTAAAAAACAAAAATTTTCAATTCAATGGGTTCTTGCCTTAATTACAGCCTTTATCCTTTATCAATTTTTGGGAATCCATATCCTTCATCTTCCACTTCTCAACTCAGTTATAGATCTCGGAATTTTTTATGTTCCTTTTGCAGCAACAGTCATAGTCTTCTTTGCAAATGCCTTTAATTTCACAGACGGGCTTGATGGCTTAGCATCTGGCCTACTTGTAATTTATTTAATTAGCTATATCTTTATAAGTGCAGGTAACCTTGATACAACTCTTTTTATGTTCATTTCAATTTGGCTCGGCGCAATAATTGCCTTCCTTTACTTTAATGTTTATCCTGCTCGTGTTTTTCTGGGGGATGCAGGAGCTCTTTCTTTTGGTTCAACCATAGCACTCATTGGTTTATTAACAGGAAATGTCGCAACTCTTTTTGTGATTGGTGGGATTTTTGTAATTGAAGCAGCCTCAAGTGCAATTCAAATCATCTCAATCAAATTCTTCAACAAAAGGGTTTTTCCTCTTGCTCCAATTCATCACAGCTTCTTGGCAATTGGCTGGGAAGAACCAAAAATTGTGATGAGAGCCTGGATTGCAGGTATAATTTTGGCAATTTTTGGGCTTTGGCTTGCCGCAATTTAAAATGCAAAAAAAACCAGTTGATCGCCTTCTTTTAATTCTCACATTTCTCCTTACACTAATAGGTATAATTTTTGTAGCCGATGTTTCAGCTCCACAAGCAAAAGCTTTCTTTTCCGACAGCTACTTTTTTGTAAAACAACAATTGATTTGGGGAGTTTTAGGAATAATTGCGCTAATAGTTGCAAGTAAAATTCACTATATTTTTTGGAAAAAAATTTCATACTATTTATTTTTCGCAAATATCTTTTTACTAATCTTGGTTTTGATTCCGCATTTTGGTAATAAGCTTCTTGGAGCTAGGCGGTGGATTAGTTTTGGGCCTATTACAATTCAACCATCAGAGTTGGTAAAACTAACTCTTGCTCTTTACATTGCAAATCTTGCTGATAGGAAAAAAGAAGTTCTTTATTATTTAATTCCAGTCGCACTCGTTGCAGGGCTCATTATGCTTGAGCCAGATCTAGGAACAACAATTATTGTTGTTGCAATTGGTCTAACTCAAATATTTCTTGCAGGTATTCCTCTTGTTTATTTAGCATCAATTTTAGGTACAGGGGGAATTGTCGGATTCATATTAATAGTTTTTTCAAATTATAGAAAAACAAGATTTATGCATTTCTTAAGCGGTCTGAAAGATCCATTGGATAGCTCCTATCATGTAAAACAAATTCTTTTCGCTTTAGGATCAGGTGGTCTTTTCGGAGTAGGTATTGGCCAATCAAAACAAAAATATCTTTTTTTGCCTGAGGCGGCAACAGATTCTGTTTTTGCAATAATTGCAGAAGAAATAGGATTTTTTGGAAGTCTTGCAATTATTATTCTTTTACTTTTGATAGTTTTAAGAATTTTTAAGATTGCCAAAAGCGCACCTGACACTTTTTCCAACATCTTGGTTAGTGGAATAGGTATCTGGCTTGGAATTCAAATCCTAATCAATCTTGGCTCAATTGTAGCCCTTATTCCCTTAACTGGCGTACCACTACCGTTCTTTTCATATGGAGGCTCAAGCTTGACAATGTTGCTTTTAGGTATTGGAATAGTATTAAACATAAGTAAATATGCAAAAAAATAATATAGTTATAACAGGCGGGCATGCAGCAACAACGGCCCTGGCAACGATACAAAGCTTAAAAACCAAAGACCCAAATTTAGAAATTTACTTTATAGGTGTAAAAAAAGCACTCGAAGGAAAAAATACTCAGACATTAGAATCGCAAATTTTTCCACAAATTGGAGTTTATTATCGTACAATTACCATGGGCCGTCTTCAAGCCAAATTCACAAGATATACAATTCCCTCTCTTCTCAAAATCCCAATTGGTTTTTACAATTCTTTAAACTTGCTTCTAAAAATACGACCAAAACTGATCCTTTCTTTTGGTGGCTTTGCATCAATTCCAGTCTGTTTTTGGGGATATTTGCTAAAAATTCCAATAATAATCCATGAACAAACCGTTTCTGTGGGTCTTGCCAACAAAATTTCCTCTATATTTGCAACAAAAATAGCCTTGGCAAGAGAAGAAAGTAAAGCCTTTTTCCCGATCTCAAAAACTATTTTAACCGGAAACCCAATTCTTGGATCAATTGTAAACATCAAGCCTAAAAACAAAATAGGTTCACCTCCAGTTATTTTCATAACATGTGGCTCTCGTGGCTCCCAGACAATAAATAATGCTTTATTTCCAATTCTGGAAAAGCTAGCTAAAAACTTTAAAATCATCCATCAAACAGGTGAGTTAGATTTCGAAAAGTTCAATAAATTGAATCTAAAAAATTACAAAGCCTACAAGATTATATCACCTTTCGAGATAGGTTCATTTTATAAAACGGCAGACATAATAATTTCCAGATCTGGAGCCAATACCATTGCAGAAATTATGCTTCTAAAGATTCCTTCGATTATTATCCCCATTCCATGGACAAGATATAATGAACAAACAAAAAACGCTTTATTTGCGAAAAAATATGCTCCTATAGAAATAATAAAACAAGATTTGCTAAGCCCAGATTTACTGTTTCAAAAAATATATTTTTTGAAAAACAATTGGAGCACTCTCAAGAAACAAAACAATAAAAGTTTTCAAAATGATACAAAAGCAGCAAAAAATCTGACCAATCTAGTATTTGAATACATAAAGTGAACAAAAAAATAATTTACTTCCTAGAATTTGGAATAATTGTTATAATCGTTACTATTTTTTTGAAGAAATTTTTAATAGTTAAAAAAATCAGATGTATAAGTGACATTAGCTGTAGTATCACTCTTACCCAGAAACTTCAAAAAGCTCAAAATCTACCTCTTTTTACATCAAAATCAACGGTTTTAGATATTCTAAAAAAAGAAGTTACAGTTAAAAACTATTCAATGAGAATAAAACCGCCCGATAGTTTAGAAGTTTATATTATAGAGAGAAAAGAAAGTGCAGGCTTTGCCGCAAATGGAAAGTTTGTTTACGTCGACGATGAAGATGTTGTTATAAAATTCTCAGACAAAAAAGATAATGTTCCGCAGATTAATATCTACGATGGTAAAAATTATAAATTTAGAATAGGTGACAAGCTCCCAGAAAATCTAGTATTCGCTAGTGCTTTATCTCGCGATCTCTCAAATTTGTATGCAATTAAAGAAATTACTTTAGGAAAAACTGACATTTCAGCCAATTTTCCAAACCTAAAAGTTTTCTTCCCCACAAAAGATGACGAAGACCTTTTAATTGGAAGGCTGAAATTCGTTCTTTCCTGGTTGAACAATAGTTTCTTACCTTCTAAAATGAAAACACTGGATCTAAGATTCAAAAATCCAGTCGTGAGAAGCGAAAATGGGTAAAAATAAAATAATTGCTGCGATTGATATAGGATCATCAAAAATAACAACTTTAATAGCGCAACTTGTTGTTGATCAAGTAACTCTTGATTCTTCATTAAACATAGTAGGTGTGGCAGTTGCTCAATCAAAGGGAGTTAAAAAAGGTCAAATTGTCGACATCGAAGATGCAGTTGAAGCAACAATTCTTTCTGTTGAAGCAGCTGAAAGAATGGCAGGATATAACCTAAACAGCGCTTTTATTTCAGTAGCTGGAGGCCATATTGGTTGCCAAAATTCAACAGGTGTAGTTGCCGTCTCAGATCCAAACGGTGAAGTAACTCCAGGTGATGTTGAAAGAGTAATTGAAGGAGCCAAAGCAGTTTCACTTCCAACATCCAGAGAAATTATCCACGTTATTCCAAGACAGTTCACAGTTGACGGAGAACAAGGAGTTAAAGATCCTGTTGGCATGGCAGGTGTTCGTCTTGAAGTAGACACTCATCTAGTAACAGCCTCAGCGGCAGCTTTAAAAAACCTCTCCAAAACTGTAAACGAAGTAGGAATAAAAATCGACGAAGCAGTCTTTTCGGGTTTAGCAAGCTCATTTACAACTCTCACGGAAACTGAAAAAGAGCTTGGCTGTGTTCTTGTGGATATTGGGGCAGGGACAACATCAGTAGCTGCCTTTGTTGATGGCTCTCTTTCCTATTCATCTTCAATTCCAATTGGAGCTCGAAACGTAACAAACGATTTAGCAATTGGCTTAAGAGTTTCTCTCGAATCTGCTGAAAAAATAAAACTCGCGCTCTCTAGCAAAAAAAAGCAAGGAAAGGTTGAAGAAAAAGCAGAATTTTTTGATATAGGAACCCTTTCAGGTGAGGAAAGCAAAAAAGTTTCAAGAAGAACGTTAGTTGAAGGAATAATAAAACCAAGACTAAATGAAATATTTACCATGGTTAAACTCGATTTAGAAAAATCAAATATTATAAATAGAATCCCATCAGGTGCAATCATTACAGGTGGAGGATCGCAAACTGTAGGGCTTTTGGAATCAGCTAAAAAAACTTTAGCTCTTCCAGTAAGAATAGGAATCCCAACCGGAGTTACTGGCTTAATAGATGACATAGGCACTCCAGCTTTTTCAACTGCAGTCGGATTAATTCTTTACGCAAAAGAAAAAGAAGGTTTCAAAGAAATTCCTCAAAAAAATTTTGCACCTAAAATTAAAATGCCCACCAAAGGCATTCACTTACCTAATAAAATTATAGATATAATAAAAAATCTTCTGCCTTGATGCTTGTAATAAAAACATTCACGATGTAGAATCGTGGGAAATATATAATAAATGGCACTAGTCAAACCAGATTCAGCTAGAATCGCAAAAATTAAAGTAATGGGAGTAGGTGGTGGTGGTGGAAATGCAGTAGCTTCGATGGTTGATGGTGGCCAAATAAACGGTGTCGAATTTATAGCTTTAAATACAGATGCCCAAGTTCTCCTCGCAAGTCAGGTTCCAACCAAACTCCAGATTGGAGAAAAACTTACCAAGGGCCTGGGAGTGGGAGGTCACCCCGAAATTGGTGCTCAAGCTGCAGAAGAATCAACAGAAAAAATAAAGGAGGTATTAATTGATGTAGATATGACTTTCATTACAGCAGGAATGGGTGGGGGAACTGGTACTGGTGCAGCTCCTGTAATTGCTCGACTTGCCAAAGAATCAGGCTCCCTTACTGTCGCAGTTGTCACAAAACCATTTGCTTTCGAAGGAGCCAGGCGCATGATGCTAGCAGAAGAAGGAATAGAAAAATTAAGAAAAGAAGTTGATACTTTAATTGTTATTCCAAATCAAAGGCTTTTGGATGTTGTTGATCGAAAAATGACTCTTCTAGAAGCATTCAAAGTTGCAGATAGCGTTTTGGGTCAGGCTGTTGCAGGAATTGCCGAAATTATCACAACTCCAGGTCTCGTTAACGTTGACTTTGCAGATGTTAAAGCCATTATGTCCGATGCAGGTTCCGCACTTCTTGGAATTGGAACTGGTGTTGGAGAAAATCGTGCACAAATGGCAGCCCGTGCAGCAGTTTCATCTCCACTTTTAGATCTTTCAATAGAAGGAGCTCGCGGAGTTCTTTTCAACATTGCAGGTGGGCCTGACCTTACAATGTTTGAGGTAGACGAAGCAGCTCGTGTCATTTCAACAACAGCTGATCCTGATGCGAATATCATGTTTGGAGCTGTTATTAAAGAGGATATGTCTGATCAAATTAGAATTACAGTTATTGCAACAGGATTTGACGGCTCAGCCGCAGAAATTCATGAAATTCACTCAGCTCCACCCCCACCTCCAATTCAGGGAGTAGTAAGTGAAGGAATTAAAAAAGAGGAAGAACCTATGGATGAAGATCAAAAAGAAGAATTTGCAAACCCCCGCGACAAAGATGAATTTGGTGATGAATTCGAAATACCTGCTTTCCTTCGTAAAGTCCACTAACATTGATCCATAATTATTTTAGTGTTATAATTTTTAAATTTAGTTAGCTCTTTAAGGAGGCATCTTGTATTCAAAAAAGCTGCGAGGAGGCCATGAAGATTTTATATCTTCAGCTAGGAATCTCTATGAATTTTTAAAATGTCTAGATATAGTTGCAGGTGTTGCTCCCTGTAGAATCATACCTGGACATGGGCATAGGGCAGATAAAACAAAAATTAAAGTTGTAAATGAAACTGGATGTCTTCGGGTTAAAGTTATTGAAAGTAATAAATTTCAATTTTTGCAAATATATTCAAGCAATATTCAAGGAGTAAAAACAGAAATTGAAAGATTTGCACAAGCTAACAATAAGTTTGAATTCATTAGTTAAGCGCCTTATTGGCACAAAAAACCATAAAGGCGCTTTTTTCTTGCGAAAAATTGGCCTTTGTGATATTCTACTCGGTTCGGCTGGTATACAGGTCGAACAATGCCTTACGCAGATGTGGGAGTTTAAGTTTTCTACAAACTACCCCTTTTGGGTTAGACATATTTTTAAACTGGGTGGGGATCTCTTCTCGTTTCACATCATCTCCCCACCCAGTATTCTTCTTTTCTTTCCTATTCAGATGTTTTCATCTATAATACCCATAAATGGCCAAAAAACAATACTTTGACTCAGTTGATTTAAAAATAAATTTCCCCGAAGAAGAGAAAAAATTGCTTAAATTCTGGTACGAAAACGATGTTGTCGCTAAATATTTAAATAAAAATAAAACTTCTAAAAAATACTTCTCTTTTATGGATGGACCAATTACAGCAAATAACCCAATGGGAGTTCACCATGCTTGGGGTCGAACATATAAAGATCTTTGGCAGAGATTCAATAATATGAGAGGATTTCGCGAACGTTTTCAAAATGGCTTTGACTGTCAAGGTTTGTGGGTAGAAGTGGAAGTAGAAAAAGAATTGGGACTACGCAATAAAAAAGATATTGAGGCCTTAGTTCCCGGTAACAAAAAGGAAAGCATTGCCAAATTTGTAAATCTTTGTAAAGAAAGAGTAGAAAGGTTCAGTAATATTCAAACCCAACAATCTAAACGCCTTGGTAATTTTATGGATTGGGACAATTCATATTTCACAATGTCTGATGAAAATAATTACACCATCTGGCATTTTCTAAAAGTCTGCCACGAAAAAGGTTGGATTTATAAAGGTACTGATTCAGTTCCATGGTGCCCCAGATGCGAAACTGCAATTTCTCAGCACGAGATGCTAACTGAGGATTATAAGGAAATTACACATAAATCTGTATATTTAGAATTTCCAATAGTAGATCGCAGTCGGGAATATCTTTTGGTCTGGACTACAACCCCATGGACCATTCCAGCAAATATTGCTGTAGCTGTTGATGAAAAGATGGACTATGTTTTAGTGGAAGGAAAAACTGGGGACAAATATTGGATAGTTAAGGAAAGACTAGATGCAGTTTTTGGTAAAGACTTCAAGAAAAAAATTAAAACCGTCAAAGGCAAAGAACTCGTTGGATTAAAATACACAAGTGCATTCGATGATATTTCGGCAATAGCCAAAGTAGCAAAAGAAAATGAAGAGTTGTTTCATAAAGTTATAGCCACAGATCCACTAATTTTGCCTATCGCTGGAACCGAAGGTACTGGTCTCGTTCATACAGCAGTATCTGCGGGAGCAGAAGACTTCAAGCTGGGCAAAAAATATGGTTTACCCATGATACCTGTCATTCAGGATAATGCCGATTACCTTCCAGGTCTTAATTTTTTAAGTGGCCAAAATGCCAAAAAACATCCAGAAATAATAATAGATTATTTGTTATCAAGAGAGAAAGAAAATTGGATCTTTAAAGTCGAGAATTATACACACAGATATCCAGCATGTTGGCGTTGTAAAACTGAACTTGTCTGGAAGGTTGCCGATGAGTGGTACATTTCAATGGATAAGGTTGACCCAAAAGATTCAAAGAAAAGAACTTTAAGAAAAGAAATGGTCGATGTTGCCAAAAAAATAAATTGGATTCCAAAATTTGGTCTAGACCGCGAACTTGATTGGCTCTCTAACATGCACGATTGGCTCATCTCAAAACCAAATCGTTATTGGGGATTGGCTCTTCCAATTTATGAATGTAAAAAATGTGGAAATTTTGAAGTTATTGGTAGTAAAGAGGAATTAAAGGAAAAAGCAGTTGAAGGTTGGAAAAATTTTGATGGTCATTCTCCACACAAACCATGGATAGATGAAGTCAAAATTAAATGTGACAAATGTGATGAAATCGTTGATAGACTTGCTGATGTAGGAA
Organism: Candidatus Woesebacteria bacterium; assembly: GCA_016432525.1. Classification (GTDB taxonomy): domain Bacteria; phylum Patescibacteriota; class Microgenomatia; order UBA8517; family UBA8517. The sequence continues at coordinate 609,400 of CP066693.1, forward strand.
ATGTCTGGCTTGATGCAGGTATCGTTCCTTTTTCTACAATTTCAGAAAATAACCAAGGTGATCCTTTATACAAAACTGATAAAACCAAATGGCAAAAATGGTTTCCAGTAGATTTCATAACTGAAAGCTTTCCAGGTCAATTCAAAAATTGGTTTTATTCGCTTATTGCAATGGCAACAGTTTTGGAAAACAAAAATCCATTTAAATCTGTTTTGGGTTTTGCAAGTCTTCTTGCAGAAGACGGCCGTCCAATGCACAAAAGTTGGGGCAACGCAATAGAATTTAATGAAGGTGCAGACAAAATTGGAGTTGATGTCATGCGCTGGATGTATGTCAGACAAAACCCAACAGATAATCTTCTCTTTGGCTTTAAAATTGCAGATGAAGTTCGTCGCAAATTCCATTTAAAACTTTGGAATATCTATAACTACTTTGTAACTTATGCAAATTTAGACAATTGGGACCCGCTGAAGAATAAAGACAATAGTCAAAACATCTTAGATAAATGGATTATAAGCAGATTAAATGAGGTTATTAAAAAAACAACTAAAGATCTTGAAAAGTACGATGCTTACTCTGCCTCCTCAGAAATAGAAAATTTTGTTGATGATTTATCAAATTGGTATATAAGAAGGTCAAGAGAACGTGAAGACAGAGAAAATTTTTATAATACTACTTATCAAGTTTTAGTCACTTTATCAAAACTTTTAGCTCCCTTTACACCATTTGTTGCAGATATTATTTACAAAAATTTAACAAAAAAAGAGTCAGTTCACTTAAGTGACTGGCCAAAAGCTAAACTCGAAAGTAAAGAAATAATTGATCAAATGACATTGGTGAGAGCTGTTACAGAAAAAGCTCATTCGCTTAGAAAAGAAAAATCCATTCCTCTTCGTCAACCTTTGTTATCTTTAAAAACTAGTTATGAATTCACCCTCGATCTTAAAGAAATTTTAAAAGAAGAATTAAACGTTAAAGATATTTTAAAAGGTAAAAAAGCTGCAGAATTAGATACAACTATAACTCCCGAGCTTGAAGAAGAAGCCAAAGCTCGTGAATTAATCAGAAAAATTCAGGCAAAAAGAAAAGAGATGAATGTAGATCTTACTCAAAAAGTTGAAATTTCAAATGAATGGTTTCCAAAAGACGAAAAACTTACTCAGAAAATTATTGAAAAAACCTTGGCTACCTCGTTGCAAAAAGGGGAATTTAGCGTTAAGGTAAGTGGATGAGGGTAGCCATATCTGTTTTGATAATTTTATCGATAATTACTCTTCGAGCAATTTACCCTAGTATTTTTCCTAATTATTTTTTATATATCATAATTTCGATCGTCGCGTTTATTTGCTTTTCCAGACTTGATTTTGAAATACTTGAAGTTTTTTATAAACATTTCTATGTAATCTCGGTAGTTTTGTTAATTATTACTCTTTTGATAGGACAGGCAACCCGCGGTGTTGTCCGCTGGATTCCTTTGGGACCCATTAATTTCCAGCCAACAGAAATAGCTCGACCTTTTCTTCTTTTATTTTTTGCTAAATTCTTATCAGAGCAAAGAATTACAATTAAAAGATTTATTCTTGCCTTAATTTTGTTCGCAATTCCATTTTTACTAATTTGGTTTCAGCCATCTCTTGGTGTTGCTGTGGTCACAACGATAGGTATAATAGGAATTACTCTAACAACCGGAATAGAAAAAAGAATTATTCTCATATCAATAATTACAGTTGTTGCACTTTTACCAATTATTTGGCAACTTTTAAGGCCTTACCAAAAAACTAGAATTATTGATTTGTTAAACTCAGGTAAACGAGAAGCAAATTATAATAGTCTGCAATCAATGATTTCAGTCGGATCAGGTGAAATTAATGGAAGAGGGTTGGGAAAAGGTGCCGAAACTCAGCTTTATTTTTTACCAGAGCGCCATACAGATTTTATATTTGCTTCGATTTCGGAAGAGTTAGGGACAGTAGGCTCTATGCTTGTTATTCTAACCTCTTTTTATCTCCTATATCAAATAATTATAATTTCAGAAAGCACAAAAAATATTGTTGCTCGCACATTTGCCATAGGTATCTTCATGACCTTGTTTATGCAAACTTTTGTTCATATTGGCATGAATATGGGTTTGACTCCTGTAACAGGTCTTCCTCTTCCTTTAGTCTCGGCAGGGGGCTCGTCATTAGTTGCTACCATGGCTAGTTATGGCATGTTACTTGGAATTAAAAGAAATTCGTAGTAAAATAGGTATCTTATATGAAATACGCAGTCGCAAAAATACAAGGAAAACAATACAAACTCGAAGAAGGGCAGATAATTGTTGTTGATAAAGTTTCAAAAGAAATAAACCCACAGGTTCTTCTTTTTGTGAACGAAGATAAAGTAAGTATTGGAACTCCAACAGTTAAAAGTTGTGAAATAAAATTCAAGAAACTTGACGACAAAAAAGAGAAGAAAATTTATGTTCGAAAATACAAAGCAAAATCAAGATATAGAAAAAAAATAGGCTTCAGAGCACAAAAATCACAACTTCTAGTTGAAAAGATATCATAATTACAAATATATCGAAAGCTATCTTAGTGATCTATTGACATCTGTGAAAAACTTCGCTATATTATTCAAAAGAATATGTCAAAACACAAAGCAGCAGGAAAAACAAGACAACACGTCCGCCCAGAAGGTAAAAGATTGGGTGTAAAAGTAGCCTCTGGTCAAAAAGTCTTAGTCTCCAATATCTTAATTCGTCAAAGAGGAACTCTTTTTGCCGCAGGAAAAGGTGTAAAAGTTGGTCGCGATCATAGTCTTTATGCGACAGTTTCCGGAACAGTTAAATTTGGTCAAAAACTTGGCAAAAAACAAGTTTCAGTCCGATAAATTATGGCCGAAGAAATAGCATACGTACAAATAGACGAATTACAACCTAACCCTCTCCAACCAAGGGGCGCAATTACTCCTGAGAGTTTAGTCGATTTAATAGATTCAATCAAAGAACACGGCGTTTTAGAGCCATTAGTTATTGCCAAAACTCCAGCAGGTTATCAGATTATTGCAGGTGAACGTCGTTGGCGCGCCTCAAAACTTGCAGGTTTAACTCATGTTCCAGCAATAATTCGTGAAACATCTCCCAAAGGAATGCTTGAAATGGCCCTCGTTGAAAATGTCCAAAGAGTCGACCTTAATGCTTTAGATCGAGCAAAAGGTTTTGAAAGATTAATGAACGAATTTGGTCTAACTACTTCAGAAATTGCAGTCAGAATTGGAAAATCAGTTTCCTATGTTTCAAATTCTATGAGGCTGCTTTCTCTTCCAGATGCTCTAAAAGATGGTCTTCTTTCAGGTCTTATTACAGAAGGTCATGCCAGAGCACTTTCTGCTATTGATGACCTATCCTTAATGGTTGAAGCTTACAAAATAATTCTTAAAAAATCGGGCTCAGTCAGAATGGCAGAAGAATTAGCCCGAAGAATGAAGGCAAAATCAAATCAGGAGCCAAAACCATCTGCAAGGGTTGATGAAATGAGAATAGTATCAGAAGAAATTGACAAAATGCAGGAAAATCTTCACAAAGCATTTGTATATTCAGAAGAGGACAACAAAAAAGTCAATATTAAACTTATAAGATCTAGAAGAGCAACCAAAATTACATTTGAATTTAAAGGAAACCTAGAAGAAACCGAAACAAATCTTCAAAAAATCTACAAAGCCTTAGCTCAAAACTAAGAAGATAGGGGATTTTTAATTACTCCCATTTTGGAAACTGGCCAATAAATTACCCAAGCCCTTCCTGTAATTTTGCTTTTGTTTATAAGTCCAAAGCTTCTACCATCAAAAGAATGTTCCCGGTTATCCCCCATTACAAAATAAAAATCCGTAGGAACTGTAAAAGGCACATCTTCTTTGGCAAAAACTCCAGATGATGTAAATGTATCACTAGTTAAATATGGCTCAGAAATTTCTTTCCCATTCAAGATTACTTTTCCACCTTTGATATCAATAGTATCTCCAGGAATTCCAATTATTCTTTTGATAAATTCATCGCTGTCATCAGGTGGAGCTTTAAAAACTACAACATCCCCTCTTTTAGGCTCACCAAACCTATAAGTTACTTTATCAGTTAATAAAAATTCTCCATCATGAAAGTCAGGCTCCATTGAGCTTCCCTTTATCTTGTGAGGCTGCATGATTAATAGATAAATAAACAAAAAAATTGAAACAGCAAAAACAATTACCTGTAAAATGTCCAAAAAAAATGCCCCCAGGCGTTTTACTAACATGTAAATATTATATATGTTTTTCTCTCTGTGTTAAAATATCAAAAATCAGTATCAGAGCAGTTAGCTCAGTGGTAGAGCACTTCGTTCACATCGAAGGGGTCGCAGGTTCAAATCCTGCACTGCTCACAAGTCTGATATAATATAAATATGGCATTCATGGAGGCCACAAAGCCTCAATATACAACTGACACCCAAAATATGTCAGTTAAAACTGAGCTTCAAATTGTAAAATCCATGAGACTCTTAATTCATGGAGTTGAATTTTTAATTAAAACCTTCTTTGGTTTTATAAAAACAATGATTAAAGAAGTCACACACCCCGGCTCAACTTATAAATAGCTATAGTTGCTCTATCAATATTTTAATTTCAGAAATCAAAATATCTGAAGCGTTTTGTTCAATAAATTTAGGCGTAGCCCTTTTAATTCCTGCAATTTCTAAACCTAATGCCAATTTAGCCAAACCAATCTTTCCTTTATCAATAAACCTTTTACCAACTAAAAGGTCAGCCCTTAAGGCTCTATAAATTCCTTTATTGTTAATTAATCCTAAATTATATGCATTGTCCAAATCTTCAATTATTGAATCTATGCTAACAATCTGTATAGATTTTGGTGTATTTCCAGAAGTCATTAAAAATTGATCAACTTCTCCATCTGAAATAAGTCCATTGTAGGAATTTAAAGTAAGCTCTCCGTTCCTATTATATAAATACGAATCCAATTGATAACTGCCATTGTTGCCTGAAAGCTTAACCTTATAATTACCATCTGTGGGTTTTGGATAAGCAAAAGTGTTAAGAGAATTTGTATTTGCAGGAGAACTATCAAGATCATCAATCAGGAGGTCCTCTACAAAATTAAATCCAGTAATCTCGTTATCATTTGAATCAAAAACATGCATATTTATTGTTGGATCAACATAGAAAACCAAGTAAGAAAGATCTGTATTTGCTGGAGTATACTTATCAATTCTATCAAAACTTCCTCCATGTAGATTTTCAACATCAGAAAGAAGTGTTTTGTCTGATGCGGGGTCGTTTACAATAAAATCTGAATTCTGAACCCCTTTTGTAGTCAAAAAATGTCCTGGTACGTGTAAAATTGTCGGAATATTATTAGAAAGCGAATCGGTGACGATATTTTTGTCAGCTGAAAAATAGTTCCATTCAAGATGTGTCAAATCCTTATTTTGATCAATTTTTGTTGTGTTAATTTTAGAAAATCTAGATATTGCTGGCCAATTTATCCATCCAATTCTATTATAACCATTATTATTTTTTAACCAATCATTTAAAGCATCAGGTAAAATATCATGATTATAATATCTTAAAACCATATCAGCTGAAGTTAGAGCACACCCCCATCTTGCAATTGAAATTTTATCAGGTAAGGCCCATTTACTAGCAGAATCATATTCCACTCCACCCCACGGGTCCGAGTATTGCTTCAGATCAGGAACAGGAAGTGAGTTATCTAAAATTTCTATTTTGAAATTATCAAACCAAACTTCTGATTGTGGAATACTTCCCGCGCTAGCTGCGAGTCCTGCAGTTAAATTACCAAAAAAAGGCATCTCATCAACTATTGTCTGAACAAGAGTTCCATCTATAAATATTTTAAATACACCTGAATTTAATTCAGTTTTGATATTATATTCCCCATTTTCCGAAAAGTTATAATTAAAATGTTTATTAGGTAAGAAATATTCAACTCCATTAACTACTTTATCTAGATAAACATCTGTCCCAACAAAATGCAATCCATACCAATTATGTAAGTCTTTAAATTTTACAATTAAATTCCTATCCATATAAATTGATTGAGTAAAAGTTACGTCTGCTTCCACGGAATAGTTGGTAGTAGAATCAATCGTGACATAGTCTGGCATAATGAAAGTAGAACAAGAACCTCCGTTGATAATAATGCCAAACTTACCATTCACTTCCATCCATTCAGCCTTTGAGCCATTAAATTTACATAAATTTGAAATTTCCGTCCATTTATCGACAACACCATTCTCAAAATCGTCATTGAAAATAATAGTATTGGCGCTTACTTGCTTAGGAGAAATTGAAAACAATAAAAACACTAACGAGAGTAAAAAAAATAATTTTAAACAAAAATCAAATCTCACATTACTATTTAACTAAGTATTAAACCTAAACAATTACTAGTCAAGAGTTATAATTATTCTTAATTATATTCATGAAAGTTTCCATCGCCATTACTTTGTTAAATGAAGAAAAGGCAATCAAATCTCTTTTAAATTCTCTGTTATCTCAAACACAAAACCCATCAGAGATCGTTATAGTTGACGCTGGATCGACCGATGAAACTATCAAAATTATAAAAAATTCTCAAAAGAAAAATAAATCGATAAAATTATTTGTCAAAAAAGGATTAAATATCGCTCAAGGTAGAAATTTAGCTATCAAAAAATCAAAAAATGAAATAATTGCGATTATTGATGGAGGTTGCATTGCCAAAAAAGACTGGCTAGAAAAAATCACACAGCCTTTTGAAGATCCAAAAATTGAACACGTTGCTGGATTTTACGAAATGACAGGTGAATCGAATCTTCAAAAAGCTGCAAAATTATTTCTTGGAGTTTTACCTCAGAATTTTAAACAAGATAATTTTCTCCCATCCGCAAGATCAATGGCTTTCAAAAAATCTTTTTGGAAAAGACTTGGAGGATTTGAAGAAAAATTTAGTTTTGCAGGAGAAGACACTCATTTTAACTACAAAGCTCTCCTAAATTACTCGAATATTGCGAGGCAAAAAAAAGCAATAGTATATTGGGAAGTCCCCAAGAGCTTCAAAAGTTTAATTAGAAAATTCTTCTTATATGCAGTAGGAGATGGGGAAATGCTAAAAATTACCAAAAAATTTAATCACCATAGCATTAAAATTTTTTCAATATATTTAAGATATCTAATAATGTTTTTGCTTTTCCCGTTTACGGCTATTTTATTAATAATTTATTTATTTTGGTCAATTAATAAATTCTCAAAAATAAAAAAAACTTGGCAAACTACTATTCTAATCCCTATAATTCAAATAGCATCTGACTTCGCAGTCATGGCTGGTTTTCTATATGGGATATCAAAAAGAAACAATTAAAGGCGCCTCCTGGATTGGAGCTCTCCGCGTTACCACAAGAGTCATCGCTCTAATAAAAACAACAGTTATCGCACGCTTGCTCAGTCCTTCAGCCTTCGGAGTATTTGGTATATCTATGGTGGTGATGGCTCTCCTTGAAATACTTACAGAAACTGGTATTAATGTTTTTTTACTTCAAGAAAAGGATGATGTAGATGAATTTGTAAACACCTCATGGGTTGTTTCAATATTTAGAGGAGTATTGATCGCTATAATACTAGTTTTATGTTCGTCTCTGGTGGCATCCTTTTTTAAATCTCCAGAAAGTCAACCATTAATTATATTGGTAAGCTTGGTACCTTTAATTAGAGGATTTATCAATCCTTCAGAAATCAAGTTGCAAAAAGATTTAAAGTTCAAAAAAGACTTTGTGTTTAGATTTACAATTTTCACTTTTGATGCCCTGGTTGCAATCGTTGCAACCTTAATTACTAAAAACGCCGCAGGAGCAATCTTTGGTTTAATCGCAGGGGCAATATTAGAAGTAGTATTGTCGTTCTTGATAGTAAAACCAAGGCCAAAATTCATCCTTGAAATAGAAAAAACCCGTAAAGTATTGGATAGAGGAAAATGGATAACCGGCGCTGGAATTTTCGATTACCTTTTCGAAAATATAGATGATATAACAGTAGGCCGATTTCTCGGATCTGGCCCGCTAGGTCTATATCAAATGGCTTATAAGCTTGCCACGCTTCCAATCACTGAAGTTGCTGATGTATTCGGTAAGGTAACTCTTCCAATCTATGTAAAAATATCCGGCGACACAAAAAGAATTAAGAGAGCTTTTATCAAATCAACGATAGGAATAGCCTTTCTAACGATTCCTTTTGGAATAGTACTAATTCTCTTTTCTAAACAAATTATATTAATAATTCTTGGAAAAAACTGGCTAGATGCAGCTCCGGCTGTTCAATTTATAACCGTTTACGCAATTCTTCGTGCAATAATTAATCCTGCCCTAACTTTATTTCTATCAGTGAAAAAACAAGAATATGTTACTTCTGTAATTTTGCTCGGTACGATAACACTTGGAATTAGTATAATTCCTCTTACTGTGAAATTGGGACTAGTAGGAGCAGGAATATCAACAATAATAGCTGTAAGTGTTATGATACCGATGACGATATTTTATACAATAAAGCTATTTAACGGAAAATGGACTTCAACGAACGAGTAATACCAGATGTTTCTGCAAACTTTCTATATCAAGAAGCATTAGCCAGATATAAATTCGCCCAAAAATACCTTAAGCCAAAATTCAAAGTATTGGATTTAGGATGCGGAACTGGATATGGCACAAAATTACTAGGCGAAAAAGTGCCCGAAATTATTGGAATCGATATCAACAAAGAGGCTATAAATTTTGCGAAAAAAAATTATCCCAAAAAGGCAAATTTCAGAATTGGTAACGTTGAACTATTAAAATTTAAAGATAATTATTTTAATTTAATTTGCTCTTTCGAGGTAATAGAACACCTTAAGAATCCACAAAAGAAATATCTTAAGGAAATAAAAAGAGTTTTAAAAAAAGACGGAAAAGTTATATTTTCAACACCTAACAAAGAAACAAGGTCACCAGAATCTGAAGTTTCAAGCCCATATCATTTTAGAGAATACAAATATTCTGAATTTAAAAAACTTTTAAAGAAAAATTTTTCAAAAGTAGAAATCAAAGGGCAATTTAGATCCAAACGAACTAAAAAGGCATTAAAATCCTTTATGAATTCACAAAAAGGAAGACAAAAAATTGTAGGTTTCGACAAATTGAATTTTAGAAAACTTATTCCTAAAAAATACAAAGAGTGGATTTGGAAATACGTTGGATTTTTTTTTGGAAGAAGTGATCAAGCTTCACTTAATTTCAAAAATTTCCCAATTCATTCACAAAATATAAAAAATTGTGAATACTTTATAGCTATATGCGAAAAATAAAACTTTCTATAGTAATTGTTCATTATGGGGATATAATCAATCTTTGTAATTGTTTAAATTCAATCTTGGAAAGCAAATCTAGAACAATCACCGAAATTATAGTAGTAGATAATGATGAAGAGGAAACAATTCAAAAAGAACTTCTTACAAAATTTCCAAAAATTAAATACATCAAAAGTAAAGGTAACATTGGCTACGGGGCAGCCATAAACCTTGGAGTTACAAACTCAAAGGGTGATTATATATTAGTACTAAATTCAGATACTAAAATTTTGGCCCAAACAATCAATATTTTAATACAAGAACTTGAAAACAGTCATCAAGCAGGTATTTTAGCCCCAAAATTACTTAATAATAATAGGGAGGAATATGAACAACTCGGATCTTCAGAACTTACTCCTCTAAGAGCAATTTTTTCGCTTTCATTTTTAAATAAAATTCTACCAAGTAACCCAATATCACGCTCTTATTTCAAAAAGCCAATAAAAGACAAAAAACCATACGAAGTAGATGTCGTTCCAGGATCGGCTATGGCTATCAGAAGAAAAGCATTCGAAGAAATTAATGGTTTCGACAGCAATTTCTTTCTATATTTTGAGGAATCAGATTTTTGTAAGAGAATCAAAGAGAAAGGCTGGAAAATATTTATAGTTCCAAATTCAAAACTAATTCATATTTGGGAAGGTAACACTCCAAGAACAAAAAAAATTAAAAAAATATTTGAGGGAAGTAGATATTATTATTTCAAAAAGCATTATGGAGTTCTAAATGCCTTAATTGTCGAAATTTTCGCTAGATTTTCAAAATGGCATGGTTTGTTAATCTTAACCCTCCTTCTTGCTCTTCTCCTAAGATTCTATAGAATTCCACAAAATCTCATCTTTCATGGAGAATTGGGACACAACTACCTTGCTATTAAAAATTTAGTTGAATTAAGGCAAATTCCACTTCTTGGCCCTCCTACTTCTCATCCCTGGCTTTCATTCGGTCCACTTTTTTATTGGATTTTTGCACCTTTTTTGGTTTTATTTCATTACCAACCAGTTGCCGGCGCATATTTTTTCGCTATCGAAAATCTAATTCTTATAGTAATCAATTTCTATATAATAAAGAAAATATTCAACAGTGAAATCGCAGCAATCTCCTCTTATTTAGTTGCAATTTCACCTTTGTGGATGGATTTGACCCGTCAATCTCGTTTCTTTTCTCTTTCAATCATTTTTCTTTATCCTTTTTTTTATTTCTTAATAAAAATCATTCAAAAAAAATCTCAAAAATTTCTAATCTTAGGATTTTTTTTAGGTCTCTCTCTAAGTTTTCATCTAACACCTCTTTTTTTGATTCCTTTCACTTTGCTAATTTTCTACATCAATAAAATCCTAGAACTTCAAAAAACAATCAGATTTTTGGCTGGCTTATTAATTACACAAACCCCTTTTTTTGTATATAATCTAACTCACAAATTTGAAATGTTAACAAAATTTGTTGAATGGGTTCCTTATAGAACCCTGACCTCTCAAAAATCATTTTCAGTGAGTCTTTTATATGACTTCATAACTAAAAGTTTTATTACCGATTCCACACTTTCAAAAATCCTATTTTTTCTCCTTTTAGCAATTATTCTTAATTTAACATTCAAATTCGTAAAAAAAACCAAAAATCCAATTTCAGTGACTCTAATTTGGTTTTATTTTGGAATTATCACACTTTTTATTCATGGAAACCCGCCAAGCCACTACTTAATGCCTCTTTATTTCGTCCCAATTATTTTGCTCTCTTTTGCTCTTTCTAAATCAAATAAATTTGTTATGTTAGGCTTCCTTGTGGTCATAACTTTCCTAAATTTAAAATTTTATTTTTCAAAAAATTGGTTTTATATTCCAACCAATACAATTCAAAAAAATCAGACAGTTCCATATCAGTTACAAAACCAAGTTGTTGATTTCATCGTAAGTGATGCAAAAGGCCAGAAATACAACCTTCAAAGGAAAGGTTTTTCAGATCAATTTGAAGGAAATTACGCACAAAATTATGTATATTTAGCCTGGCTAAAAGGTAACAAGCCTAGTGAAAATCCTCAAAATCTTGTTTATACAATTGTAGAGTCGCCTCCAGATATTTCAATAATTAAGAATATAAAATGAAAGATAAAATATCAGCAGTTATTCTTACAAAAAATGAAGAGAAAAATATAAAAAACTGCCTTAAATATCTAAGATTCTGCGATGAAATTATCTTAATTGATGATTTTTCAAAAGACAAAACAACTAAATTTGCAAAAAAGTTTCGAGCAAAAATTTTCAAAAGAGAACTCAAAAATAATTTCGCTCTACAAAGAAACTTCGGGCTTATTAAGGCCAAAAATCCGTGGGTTTTATTTGTAGACGCTGATGAAGTTGTCAGTTCAGATCTTAAAAAAGAAATTATTGATAAAATTAAAAAACCTGATATTCAAGGTTACTTTCTAGTACGAAAAGATTATATTTTTGGTAAGGAGATGAAACATGGAGAGTTTTCAACATATGGTTGGTTTGGGAATGCAAAGTTATTGAGATTAGCAAGAAAAAATGCTGGAAAATGGAAAAGAAATGTGCATGAATTTTGGGAAATAAAAGGAGAAACAAACTCCCTAAAAAATCCAATCCTTCATTATTCTCATCCTGATTTGAAAAGTTTTATTGATAATATTGATTCCTTTTCTTATTTTCACTCAAAAGCTCTCGAAAAAGAAGGTAAACAGGTAAGTCTTTTAAAAATAATCATTTGGCCAGTAGGAAAATTTGCTTACAACTATATATTTAGATTAGGTTTCCTTGACGGTTTAGAAGGGTTTATAGTAGCTATTATAATGAGTTTTCATTCTTTTCTCGCTTGGACCAGATTATGGATTCATTCAAAAGAAAATTACAATTAAATTTATTATTTTTATACTTTATTTTGTTTCCTTTAGGTCAATTCGCCAAATTTAAGCAATTTAACTTAACTGATTTGCTAGTTTTGCTTTCCTTATTAATTTTTGTTTTTACAAAAGAAAAAAATTACCCAAAATCCTCCAAAGAAATTTTTTTCACAATCACAGTATTTATATTTTCTACCATTTTTTCTGTCATTTTTTTTGATTCTCAATCCATAAAACTAGGAATACCCTACTTAATTAGATTTATAAATTATTTAATATTTTATTTAGCAATTTTCGATTTACTTAAAGTCTATCCAAAAATGAAAAATGTCCTAATAAACTGTTTAATTTTGGATGGAATCATTGTTTCAATCCTGGGAATACTCCAATACATTCTTTTACCTGATTTAAGATATTTATATTATTTTGGTTGGGACGACCATTATTTTAGGCTTGTTTCAACTTTTCTAGACCCGGCATTTACTGGCATAATTTTAGTTCTAACTGACATTCTTCTTTTCTCTAAACTCAAAAACAATAAAAAAATAGCTATCCCACTTATTTTCATAGTCACGACTGCTCTTCTTCTAACTTATTCGAGAAGTAGCTTTATAGCTCTAATAGTAAGCTCAGTTTTTTATATTCTTCAAAAAAACAAAAAAGTTATTGCATTAGTATTTCCGATATTATTTTTGATAAGTCTACCTTTTCTTCCCCGACCTTCAAGTGAGGGAGTAAAACTTGAAAGAACAAACTCAATAGTTTTAAAAGTCGAAAACTACAAAGATTCCTTAAAGTTAGCAAAATTATCTCCAATTTTTGGAATTGGATTTGATAATGTCTGCGAAGGCAAAGTTAAAATTCTAAACAAAAATGATAGTTTCAGCTCTCATTCCTGTCAAGGTCTTGATAACAGTTTTCTTTTTATCTTGGTAACAACAGGACTAGCTGGAATCTTAAGTTATCTAGTTCTAGGTCACTCTTTAATTAAAGGTTTAAAAAAAGAAAATCTACCTATTGTAGTAGCAGCAATTTCGGCAATTCTAATCCACTCACTTTTTACAAACACTCTCTTCTATTCTTGGATTATGGGTTATATGGCCATACTTCTAGGGAGCTTTTCTAGTTACCAGAAGAATAATTCACTTTGAGAATTTGCTCGGTTTTGTTTCCTGCAGAATCAATTGCTTTAACACTAAAATTATTATCTCCATCAGAGAGTGTTGTCTGGTATTTAAATGATCCATCATCAGAAACCGAAACAAACCTATCATTAATAGTAATTTGAGTAGAAGGATCAGTCATCCCCTGTATAGATATTTGCTTATTTTTATCTCCCAAAAACTTATCTCCATCATGGGGACTCGAAATAGTCAATTTTGGAGCCTTTTTGTCCAAAGTTACCTTATAATGCTGAGATTCATTGCTTTTGTTTCCACTTTTATCTTTTGCAATTCCATAAAAACTATTAGCTCCATCACTTAAGTTAAACTCACTTGAAAAATTGCCATTGTTATCCGAAACAACATCCGTTTGAGTATCATTAAAATAAATAGTAACAGTAGCCCCAGCCTCAGTGTTTCCGCTTACTACGATCTTATTTTGATTTGTAAAATCAGGGATGTAATTAAAATTTGGAGGAGGCGGGGGAGTTGTGTCGTTTTTTTGAATTGGCTGATTACTTTGTTTTATATCAGTTACAATTCCAGCAAATTTTGTAACAAGTGGAATCCCAAAAAAGACCATTAAAATTAATATTCCAATAGTCAAAACTCCAAAAACAAAAGCAGATCTGATACTTCTTTTTTCCTCCAAACGTGAAAGTCTGGAATAATATTTGCGCATCTGAGCCGATGGGTGGCTTCGAACCACCGACCTCTGCTTTACGAAAGCATTGCTCTACCAGCTGAGCTACATCGGCTTGACCCTAATCTTTGCTGAGCGGGATAGGAGAATCGAACTCCCTTCTCATCCTTGGGAAGGACGCATTCTACCGGTGAACTAATCCCGCGCACTGTGGCTATATTATATCATTTAGCGCGGAAGTGTGAAGACATTTCCAGAGTGAATAATGTTTGGATTTTTAAGATTATTAGCCTTTGCTATTTCTAACCATTTATAACCATCGCCATATGCCCTAACTGCAATTTTCCAAAGATTATCTCCATGGACAACTGTATATGTATTCTCAGTAATCTTTTGATCAACATTACCCCCACTTACAACAATTTGACTTGGAGTAGGACTGGGCTCAGTCGTTGATTCAACACTAGGTTCAGGAGTAGGGCTTACCTCAGCAATAATTGAGGTGCTGGTTGCCTCTGGACTAGAAGACGGTTCTGCTGCTTTAGCGCTTGCTGGTATAGTCAATTTCTGACCAACCTCAATAGTTGATGGATTTTCAATATTATTAGCTTTGGCAATTTCTGACCATTTGAATCCATCATTATAAAACTTTTGTGATATTGACCAAAGAGTATCTCCTTTTTCAACAGTATATTCATTTGCAGATTCAGTAGTCTGTCCACTTTCAATTGAAGGAGTTGAATTCGATCTTCCTTTAAAAAAGTTTATAACTATAACTCCAATAGCCAGTATCACGAAAATTCCTAGAGCCATACTAATTGTAGACTCGTTTAGTTTTAATGCTTTTAAAATAGACTTAAGATTCATAAGTTTAATTAATAATCATAAGATTTAATTATGGGGCAAGATATTTATTAAGTCGCAATTTAAATCATGTGAGGTTTTGTGTCAAGAGGACTTTTATGCGGGGTTGACGGGGCTCGAACCCGCGACCTTTCGCGTGACAGGCGAACGCTCTAACCAACTGAGCTACAACCCCAAGTCTAGATTCGATTATACCATAGCCTCGAAAAATAAAAAACCGAAGGTCTCTGGAAATAACAAAGAGTTATCCTTCGGTGTTCAACTGCCTTGGCTAATTATGGTTCTCGTTCATTGTCTTGTTTTAAATCCATTTTTTGATTTTGATAATTTCATCTTCAAAGTAGTCCTCTATAGCCAATCGTATTAATGAAATTAACAAAAACAAACCGCATAAAGGTAACAAAACAATCAAAGGTTGAACGCCCAAGCTAACATCTTTGCTTGCCAGATAGAGCCAGAGTGAGAACATGTATGAGCAGGCTAAACAAAAAATTAGTATATCCATGGCATATAAAATTTTAAGCTTTCTGCCGTGAGGTTTTTTGACGCTACGTTCGAGATTGAAAGTTACTATTGCAACAATTACCAAAACCCAATTGAGAATGATATTTTCAAAGATCACGTCTTCCTCCCAAAGTCTATCCAGAGACCTTCTTATTCTATATTTTACAACTTTTTAAGAAATTGACAATCTTTCTAAATAAAAAACCGAAGTCTTTTTAAAAAACTTCGGTTATGTTCTTATTATTTTCTTAAATCATCTAGCACGAAATTTTCGAATTTGAATTGAAAGTTCTTTGACCAATTTAAGACTTACATAAAAAAGAACAGATACATCCAGTAAAATCATCAGGTTGGACAGAAGATAAAAGTTAAATCCCACAATTATAATCAACTCTGACCACAAAACTCCACAAACAAGCATAAGGCTCATAATCGCGGCAATTATTTGCCAGGATGCTCGACTACCCCTCTTCTCCAAACGACTAAAAATAATAAAGGCTAAGTAAAAAAATACGAACGCCACCCATCGCAAAGCTTGATTTTGAAAGAACACTTTAGCCTCCTAGCTTCTATCTAGCAAACTTTATACCCTATATTGTGCTCCTTGTGAGAATTTTTTCCAACTCACCCTAATTTTTATTAGCAAAAATTTCAAGCTTCGCTTATAATATGGTAGTGAAGAAAAGTTTAACCAATGTTGAAATTGCAGAACTTCTAAGAGATATTGCCGCTTCTTACAAACTTAAAAACGAAGCTCAAAATCGTTTCAAAATAGTAGCTTATGAACGTGCTGCAGACTCGGTTGAGCATTTATCATCTGAACTCAAAGATATTTGGGATGATAAAAAACTAGATGAAGTTCCTGGTATCGGTAAAAGTATTGCGGATTCTTTAGATGAACTTTTTAGAACTGGTAAATCTTCTCATTTTGACTCTCTCTTAAAAGATTTACCCAAAGCCATGTTTGAGCTCATGAAGCTAAAAGGAGTTGGCCCTAAAAGTGCATACAGGCTTGTTACTGAGCTTAAAATTTCAAACACCAATCCATTTAAAGATTTAGAAGAAAAAATAGCTAAAAAACAAATTGAGAAACTAGAAGGCTTTGGGAAACAATCTCAAGAGGACATTAAAAAAGCTCTAGAAGAGTATAAAACAGCTAAACCTGCTCGACTGCTTCTTCCGTATGCCAGACAAATTGCAGATGAAATTATTGAATGGATGAATGAAGAAAAGTCTGTCAAGGAAATTGAAGCTTTAGGTAGTTTAAGGCGCAGTGCTTCAACTATTGGTGATATTGATCTAGCTTCCGCAACAGATAACCCTCAAAAAGTAATTGAGAGGTTTGTAAACTACAAAAATAAAGTCAGAACTCTTGAAAAAGGGAATCATTCAGCCTCGATTTTGCTACCTGGAAATATAAGAGTTGACATTATGGTCACACAAGTAAACAATTTTGGCTCTCTTCTTCAACATTTTACAGGCTCAAAACATCATAATATTGCCCTTCGTGAGTATGCAATCAAAAAAGGACTTAGCGTCTCAGATTACGGAATCAAAAGAAAAGAGAAACTATTAAATTTCAAAACAGAAAAAGAATTCTATAACTTTCTAGGACTTGATTATATTCCTCCTGAACTTCGCGAAGACCAAGGGGAAATTCAAAAAGCTCTTGATCATAAACTTCCTAACCTTGTTGAGATAAAAGATATTAAGGGGGATCTCCAAATTCACTCTGACTTTGATATTGAAACTAGCCATGATATAGGCCAGTCAAGCATGGAAGAAGTAATAGAAGTAGTAAATAATCTTCATTATGAATATGTAGCTTTCACGGAACACAATCCAAGCAAAAGTAAACACAGCGAAAGCGAAATTTTGGACATATTAAAGAGGAAAAAAGAAAAAATAGAAAAAATTAATTACTCGTTAAAAGAATCTGTGAAAAAAAGAGTAAAGAAAGTTTTCAATAGCCTTGAGATTGATATACTATCAGAAGGAAACCTTCCAGTTTCAGAAAAAGCTCTCGATCTTTTAGATTTTGCCTTAGTTTCTATTCATTCATCTTTTGATCAAGAAAGAAACAAAATAACAAACCGTATTTTAAGATCCTTTGATAATCCAAAAATAAAAATTTTCGCCCATCCAACTGCTCGTATCTTAAATAAAAGAGAAAGCATTAATGTTGATTGGGAAAAAATTTTTGAAAAAGCAAAACAAAAAAACATATACCTTGAAATTAATGCGGATCCTTCAAGGTTTGATCTCCCTGATATATTAATCCACGAAGCTCTAAAATATGGAGTTAAATTCAGCATGGGGACAGATGCTCACAATAAAGAAGGTCTTTATAATATGAAATGGGGAATTTCCGTTGCCCGTCGTGGATGGGTAACAGAAAGTGATATAATAAACACGCTAAGTTTAGAAAAATTTGAGGAGGTGATTAAATAATGCCATTAATAATTTTGTTAATACTAGGTGTATTAGTTTTCTGGCTCATATCTGAATACAATTTCTTCGTTACCGCAAAAACCAGAATTAAAGCAGCCGTCCAAGAAATTGGAAACCAATTAAAGCGTCAGGCTGACTTAATTCCTAATTTAGAAAGCTCAGTTAAAGGTTATCTAAAACACGAAAAGGGAATTTTCAAAGATTTAACAGACGCCAGAAAGGCGATTGTTGCTGCCTCAAAATCTGGCAATCTTGAAAAAATGGCCAAAGCAGGAACTCAATTTGCCAATGTCTTGCCACGCCTTACAATTGCGGTTGAAAGTAATCCAGAAATAAAAGGGTCAGTTGTAGTTACTGATCTTATGAACGAGTTAAGAGATACAGCAGATAAAGTAATGTACGCTCGTCGACTCGTTATAGATTTAACAGCAGATTACAATGTCAAAAGAGTTACATTTCCAGGAAGCGTTATTGCAAATATGTTCAAATTCGAAGAGCTTCCAGGTCTTATCACACCAGAAGAAGGTGAATTTGTAAAAGTTAGTCCCGAAGAGACAAAGACACCAAAAGTTAACATTTGATGCAAAATTTCTACGAAGCTGTTGATTCCAACAAAAGGAAAAGCCTAATTATTGTAATAGGCTTTGCTTTGTTTATTTTTGTAGTAGTTTATGTAATATCTCAAGCCATGAGTTATTATTTTGGCTATCAGGCTGGAGGGTTAGGAATTTTTGGTGTTGCAATGATAGCCTCAGGCTTGATTAGTTTGGGAAGTTATTATTATAGCGACAAAATAGTTTTAACTCTTTCAGGGGCGAGACCTGCAGATAGAAAAAGAGATTTTGAATACTATACAGTTGTAGAAAATCTCTGTATTGCAACAGGTTTACCTAAGCCAAAGTTATATGTAATTAACGATAGTGCCCCAAATGCTTTTGCAACAGGTCGTGACCCCAAACACGCTGCAATTTGTACAACAACCGGACTTTTGGACAAATTAAATAGAACTGAGTTGGAGGGAGTAATTGGCCACGAGCTCTCTCATATTAGAAATTACGATACCAGACTTATGGCAGTTGTTGCTGTAATGGTTGGAGTAGTAGCCCTTATTGGAGATTGGTTTTTAAGAATGAGTTTTTGGGGTGGGCGCAGAAGAAACGATAGGGAAGAAGGCCAACTTGGAGTAATTATAATAGTTGTAGGTTTTATCTTTGCCATACTCTCCCCGATCATTGGACAATTGATTCAACTCGCAATTTCCCGTCGTCGTGAATTTTTGGCAGATGCCTCATCTGTTGAAATAACTCATCAACCAAATGGTTTAATCTCTGCTCTTAAAAAAATTTCTTCTGACAATGAGCCACTTGAGGCAGCCAACAAAGCAACAGCTCATTTATATATAGTTAACCCTTTCAAAGAAAAAGGGCATGGAGCGGTGGGTTGGTTTGCGAATCTTTTTAATACCCATCCTCCAATTCCCGATCGCATCAAAGCTTTGGAAAAAGTGGCCTAAATAGCTTATAATTCTCTTGTTCTTTAAATTCATATAAAAAAGAGGTAAAAATGTCGATCGCCATCTTGTCCAAAGAGAAGTTTATCGAGAATTTGAATAATGCATTTTCCATTCTCACGATGGGAGATATCCTGGATAGGATATCAAAAATAAGAGATAAAGTTCCAACAGGGCTAAATAATAGATTGTGGATACTCAAGCAAGACATCAAAGGAAATAACATAGAAACTAGTGTATCCGTCGTATTTCCATACATGGCAAAATTGCTTGCAGAGTTACTATTCGAAACAGTTTATCAAGTGGCCAGAAGCAATAAGAATGCAGCATCTGTGCTCTTTGCCATAGAAGTGAATACTCGTGCGATATATGGCGCTGAAGATTATTACAAATTATTCGCTCCACGTTGTGGACTAGACTGCATGGATTCAGTTTACGCTGACGAAGTAATTGAAGCATTAACTGCACTAGCATTTGTTCTTGAGCCAAAAATGCTTCAAGCAATTGTAGCAAATCCAGAAGACGCAACCAAAATGATCGAAATAAGAGAACAGGAATTTAAAGGCCAATAAAATTATACTTGGGGTAACCAAAATTTAAAGTTGCCCCAAGTAGCTTCATAATGTATGATAATCATAAATGTCAAAGCTAACTATTAATGAAGTTGACCATGTTGCCAAACTTGCAAAACTTACCCTTACTCCAGAAGAAACCAAAAAATTCCAAAAACAACTCTCTGCTGTAGTTGATTACTTTAACGAACTTCAAAAGGTTGATACAACGGGTGTTGAGCCAACAAGTCAGACAACAGGTCTTTTAAATATCACACGAAATGATGAGATAGATGTTACAAATATTTTGCCTCCAAAAGATGATTACTTTGTAGTTTCCTCTATATTAAACAAAAATGATAAATAAAATTCCTCAGTCAATAGAAGATTTTCAAAATGGACTAAAAAATAAATCATTTTCAGCAGTTGATCTCGTAGGTACATATCTTTCCAGAATTGAAAAATACGACAAAGATTTAAATAGTTTTATTACAATTTCTAAAGAAAAAGCATATGAAGATGCCAAACGCACAGATAGAATTATAAATGAAAAAGGGCAAAAAGCTTTTGAAGAATATCCGCTACTCGGAGTTGTTATATCTTATAAAGATATCTACTTAACAAAAGGGATTCGTACAACCGCCGCCTCAAAAGTTTTAGAAGGTTACATTCCTGAGTATTCGGGGACTGTTGTAAAACGCTTAGAAGAGGCTGGTTCAATTATGATCGGAAAAACCAATTGTGATGCCTGGGCTCATGGATCCTCAGGCGAAAATTCAGATTTTGGACCAACTAAAAATCCTTGGAACAAAAATTATATTCCAGGGGGCTCCTCGTCTGGATCTGGTGTTGCAGTTGCAGCAGATTTTTCGCTCGCCGCAATGGCTACAGACACCTGTGGCTCAATTCGCCTTCCTGCAAATTATTGTGGAGTTGTTGGCTTAAAACCTACTTATGGGTCAGTTTCTAGATATGGCGTTATTGCAATGGCCTCTTCACTTGATTCAATTGGCCATATAACCCACACAGTTTCAGATAGCCAAAAGATTTTTGAGTGCACCAAAGGGGTAGATGGCAAAGATTCAACACTTAAAAATTCCCAAAATTTTATAGTAGGACAAAACTTAAAAATTGGTATTCCAAAAGAATTTTTCGAAGGAGGCTTAGACAACGAAGTAGAAAAATCAATTGAGGAAGCTAGAAAAGTTTTTGAAAAATTAAACATTGAGTTTGTAGAAATTACTCTCCCGTCAACAAAATATGCAATATCAACTTACTATATAATCCAACCAGCTGAAGTGTCCTCCAATTTAGGCAGATTTGATGGAATAAGATATGGAAATGATAGAAATTTCTTTGGTGATGAAGCTAAAAGAAGAATAATGCTTGGAACATTTGTTCTTTCATCGGGCTACTATGATGCATATTATTCAAAAGCCATGAAAATAAGAACGATCATCATAAAAGAAGTAGAAAAAGCTTTTGAAAAAGTTGATGCAATAATGGCTCCAGTTGCACCAACTCCACCTTTTAAACTAGGCGAAAAGGTTTCAGATCCTCTTAAGATGTACTTAACCGACATTTTTGCAGCAACAGCAAATCTTTCAGGAATTCCGTCTCTTGCAATTCCATCAGGCTTAACCAAGAATAAACTCCCTTTAGGATTTCAGTTGATGGGAAAGAAATTTGAAGAAGATACCCTTTTCCATTTGGGAAAAATGTATCAGAATAAAACTAACTTTCATGGGAATAAACCTCAAGGTTATTAAAAATAGAAAATTTGTAAGTCTTTGGATCTCTCAGCTTTTATCCCAACTTACAATAAATATGTTAAGTTTTTTGATCCTTGTTCGACTCTACGAACAAACAGGCTCAAGTATTGCAACATCGCTTTTATGGATTTCATATACGATCCCCGCGTTGATCGTTGGCCCATTTGCAGCAGCCTTGGTTGACTGGATTGATAGAAGAAAAACTTTGATGATCACCAATTTTCTTCAGGCAACAATTGTTTTAATTTATGCATTTGTCTCGGGTAGACATATAATTTTTCTTCCTTATGCACTCGTTTTTACCTATTCCTTCCTAAATCAATTTTATGTCCCAGCTGAAGCAGCAACCCTTCCAAGCGTTGTCGAAAAAAAAGATCTTCCTGAGGTAAATGGCTTATTTTTTTTGACACAACAAGCTTCCCTTATGTTAGGCTTTGGTCTTTCTGGAATTTTAGTAAAACTGGTTGGTTTTAAAGTAAGTGCGATAATTGCAGCCGTAAATCTTTTTATTGCATTTATCAGTGTCAGTTTCCTTCCAAAACAAAAGTCCAGAAAAATTATTTTCTCTAAAGACATAGAGGATCAAATTACTAAATTCTTCAAAGAAATAGTTGAAGGCTATAGATTTATTAAAGACAATTCAAATATTTTATCTCCCTTTTTACTACTTTTGGTTTTGCAGGTTCTTTTATCAGTAATTCTAGTTAGCCTTCCGGTAATAGCAACTCAAATAGTAAAAGTAAAAGCCAACGATTCAGGGCTTTTAATAGTAACACCGGCCTCAATCGGAGCTGTTGCGGCAACTTTAAGTATTACAAAAATGCTTAAAGGCCGTGTTCGAAAGAAAAACGTAATTGAAGGGGCCCTCGCCCTACTTAGCCTTAATCTAATTGCAATTTTGTTTATTCAATTTATAGAAGGCCCCTTCAAAATTTTCGCTTCATTAATTTTATTTGCAACGATCGGCTATCTTTTCGTCACAAGTTTAATTCCTTCTATCACTTTTCTTCAGGAACAAACTCCCGGGGGCCTTATGGGCCGAGTTTTTGGTAATTTCTGGTTTCTAGCATCTCTTGCAACACTTTTTCCAGTGATTCTTTCTGGAACTATTGCAGATATCTTAGGAGCAGATTCAATTATTCTTATTTTGAGTTTTATTCTTTTAACAATATTTGTTTTATCTAAGGTATATAATAAGATTTCGATATGAAATATACACCAATAATAGGACTAGAAGTTCACATTGAGCTATCTTCAAAAAGTAAAATATTTTGTGGCTGTCCAGCTGATCATTTTGGCAAAAGACCAAATACTCAGGTTTGTCCCACTTGCCTAGGTCTTCCGGGAGCTCTTCCTTATTTAAATCAGAAAGCTGTAGAAGATACCTTGAAATTCGGTTTGGCCTTAGGCTGCTCAATCTCTAAATTTAGCAAATTTGATAGAAAACACTATTTTTATCCAGACCTTCCAAAGGCCTATCAAATAAGCCAATATGATTTACCATTTGCAACTAATGGAAAATTAGGAAAATTTAGAATAAGAAGAATTCATTTAGAAGAAGACACTGCAAAGCTTCAGCATCAGGCAGGCAAGTCTCTGATTGATTTTAATAGATCCTCAGTTCCGCTTGTAGAATTAGTAACAGAGCCAGATTTTAGATCGGTTTCGGAAGTCTTAGAATTCTTAAAAGAAATTCAAAAGATAGTCAGATTCTTAGAAATTTCCCCAGCTGATATGGAAAAAGGCTCAATGCGATTAGAGGCAAACATCTCATTGTCAAAAGACAGTTCTCTTCCAAACTACAAAGTTGAGCTTAAAAATATAAATTCCTTCAGATTTTTAAAAAAAGCAATCGAATCCGAGCTTAAACGCCAAGAGGATATTTTAGAGAAAGGAAAAATTGTCTTACAGGAAACCAGAGGTTTTTATGAAAAACTAGGAACCACTGTTAGTCAGAGGAGCAAAGAAGAAGCTCATGATTATAGATATTTTCCAGAACCTGATGTTCCGCCTCTAACTTTTACTGATAAATTTATTAATGATTTAAGTGCTTCTCTTCCAGAATTGCCACAAACTAAAAGACAAAGATTCATATCAGATTTTGCTCTTCCTCAAAATTATGCAGAAACACTAACAGAAGATCGTGCTCGTTCTGAATTCTTTGAAACGGCCGTTAATATTTCTAAAAAGCTCGACATCTCTCCCAAAATAATCGCAAGTGTAATGGTAAATCAAAATTTAGATCAAAAATATGATGACCCAGAAAGCTTAATTAAAAAACTTTATGAATTAGAAAAAAAGGAATTTGCATCATATGAAGAAACTAAAGAAGCAATTATTAAAGCTATAAATGAAAACGAAAAAGCAGTTTCAGATTATCAAAATGGAAATGGAAATGTCCTAGGTTTTCTAATTGGACAAGTTCAAAAAAGACTCAAAGGAAAAGGAAACCCTAAAGTAATCAACGAATTACTATTAAAATCTTTACAAAAATAATAAAATAGCTTGATGTCCAAAGACTTTGTCCATCTTCATCTACATACTGAATATTCTCTTTTGGATGGTTTAACCAAAACTCAAAAGCTTTTCAAACGTCTAAAAGAGCTTGATATGAAATCCTGTGCAATAACTGACCACGGAGCAATGTATGGAGCTATTGAGTTTTATAAAAACGCCAAAAAGGAAGAAATTAAGCCAATTATCGGAATGGAGGCATATACAACTACAATAGATCACAAAAAAAGAGGCGAACGCTTGAAAAGCCAAAACCATCATCTAGTTTTACTAGCCAAAGACGAAGAAGGTTATAAAAATCTAATGAAATTAACTTCAATTGCCCATCTGGAAGGTTATTACTACCGCCCTCGTTTTACCCGAACTCTTTTAGAGAAATACCACAAAGGCCTAATTTGTACATCAGCTTGTCCTGCAGGAGAAATAGCTCAGCATTTGATCGAAAATAATTTCGACAAAGCCAAAGAAACAGCCAAATGGTTTTCAGAAGTTTTTGGCAAAGATTATTATTTAGAGGTTCAAAGGCATAGCTATGACAGTTTTATCGAAAACGCAACCGTTTCAGAAATAAAAGCTGAACTAACAAAAATGCGGGATAACGAGAAAACAATAAACGACGGGGTAGTAAAATTGTCCAGGGAATTGGGAATTCCTTTGGTTGCAACAAACGATGCTCATTATTTAAATAAAGAAGATGCAACAGCTCAAGACGTACTGGTTTGTGTAGCGACTGGAAAGCTCGTGACAGATGTTCAAAGAATTCGCTTTATAGATAACACAACATTTTACGTAACTTCAAAAGAGGAAATGAATACTCTTTTCCCAGATCTTCCCGATGCATTAGAAAACACACTAAAAGTAAGTAATAAATGTGAGCTTGAAATTTCAACTCTTGGAAAATGGTTCTTTCCAAAATTTGAAGTACCAAAAGGCCAAACAGATAATGAGTATCTTAAAAAATTAGCTTATGGTCATTTTGACAAAGCAATAGGTAAAGAAAATATTGAAGCCAAAAAACGACTAGATTACGAATTGGGAATTATCATTCAAAAAGGCTATGCTCCTTATTTTTTGATAGTCATGGATATGGTCAATTGGGCAAACAAAAAAGGCATTATTACAAACACCAGGGGGTCAGCTGCAGGTTCCCTAGTCTCTTTCTGTTTAGGAATTACAACAGTAAACCCTTTAACTTACTACCTTCCTTTCGAAAGGTTTTTAAATCCCTACAGACCTTCTCCTCCAGATATTGATTTCGATGTTTCAGATAACAGAAGGGAAGAAGTAATTGCTTACATCACCAAAAAATATGACAAAGAAAAAGTAGCCCAAATTTGCACTTTTGGAAGGATGCTTGCCCGAGCTGCGGTCAGAGATGTTGCGAGAGTCCTTGGTTACCCATATGCTATCGGAGATAGGATTTCAAAACTAGTACCTCCCCCAAAGCAAGGTTTTCCGATAAATTTAGAATTAGCTCTTACTAAAAGCCCCGAACTTAAAAGGCTTTACGATACAGATGCTGATGCCAAAAAAATACTAGATCTTGCTCGCAAAGTTGAAGGGAGCGCAAGGCACTTGTCAGTCCATGCAGCTGGGGTAGTAGTTGCCCCAACAGATTTGACTGATTTTAGCCCAGTTCAGAAAGAAAATAAGGAAGATAGAGTAATAACTCAATATGAAATGCATGCAGCAGAAGATGTTGGGTTAATTAAATTCGACATTTTAGGAATCAGAAATTTGTCGATCTTGGGTCTTGCTATTCAAATTGTCAAAAAAGACAAAAATATAAATGTTAACTTAAAGAAAATCCCTCTTGATGACAAAAAAACTTTTGAAATGTTATCAGAGGGTGAAACAATGGGTGTTTTCCAATTTGCTTCTTCAGGAATGACTCGTTATTTAAAAGAGCTAAAGCCTAATAAAATAGAGGATTTGATGGCAATGGTTGCTTTATATCGTCCAGGACCTATGGCAGTAATTCCTGAATATATTGCCCGCAAAAACGATCCTAAACTTATTAAATATTTAGATCCAAGAATGGAAAAATTCTTAAGCGCTTCATATGGACTTCTGGTATATCAAGATGATCTACTTTTCTGTGCTTTAGATTTGGCAGGTTACACATGGGAAGAGGCAGATAAATTTAGAAAAGCAGTAGGTAAAAAAATTCCAGAAGAAATGGCAGCCCAAAAAGAGAAATTCATCTCAGGTATTATTGCAAATGGTCAAACGAAAACATTCGCTGAAAATCTGTGGAAACTTTTTGAACCATTCCAAAGTTACGGATTCAACAAAGCTCATGCAGCTTCATATGGGATGGTTGCATATTACACTGCCTATATGAAGGCGAATTATCCAGTTGAGTATATGTGCGCTCTTTTAACTTCTGAATCAGGTGATACAGACAAAGTTTCTCTAGCTGTCAATGAATGCAGAAGAATGGAAATTAAAGTATTGCCTCCAGATATTAACGAAAGCAGTGTCGGTTTTACTATTGTAAAAAATAAAGACTCCTTAAATGGAGAAGCTATTCGTTTTGGACTTTCAGCAATCAAAAATGTAGGAGCAGCTGCAATTGAGGCCATTACAACCGAAAGAGCAAAAGGAAATTTTATCTCGTTTGCCGATTTTCTATCTCGAGTAGATAATAGAAAAGTCAACAAAAAAGTACTTGAAAGCCTAATAAAAGTAGGAGCCTTAGAGACTTTTGGTAAAAGGTCGGCTCTATTGGAATCAATGGAAGAGCTACGTTCAAAAGTAAAACCTAAAAATTCATCTGGCCAACAGGATCTTTTTGCAACAGAGGATCCTAAGGAAGTTCAAAGTCAAGTTTTTCAAATAATTTCTGATACTCCAGAATTCTCTGATGATGAAATTCAAGTTTTAGAGCGTCAACTTTTAGGATTTTCTCTTTCAGCAAAGCCAATTTCCGATATCCTAGGCAACCTTTCAAATTTTGCAACTCACAAAATTTCAGAAATCGCATCAGAGGAAGATTTTCCCGAGCTTATCAAAATTGCCGCGGTTGTCTCAGAAGTGCGCGTTGTAGTAACTAAAAGATCTAATCAACAAATGGCCTTTGTCAAAGTGCACGATGATACGGGTATTTTAAACTTGGTAATTTTCCCTAAGCTTTTTAACGAAACCAAAAATTTATGGGTTGATCTAAATCCACTACTTTTGACAGGAAAAATGGACAATTCAAAAGATGATGAACCGGCTCTTTTAGTAGATGAAGTAGAAACCAAAGATTCTTTAAAAAACAAAGAAAGTACCCTTTTTATAAAAATCCCAAAAAACACAACTGTTGAAACTTTAAAAGACCTTAAGTCTTTACTTCTCAAAAACCAAGGTTCTCAAACAGTTACTCTTAGCTTTGAAGGCAAAAATAAAAGTTTGGTTTTGCCCTTCAAAGTTGCCTGGAGTGCTGATCTAAGTCATCAAATACTTGAATTACTCTTCAAAAAAATATAAAATACCCTCACTATGGCCCTAAATTTAAATCACAAAGAAAATAAATTCTCAATTGGAGATACAGTCAAAGTTCACCAAAAAATATCAGAGGGTGAAAAAACCAGATCTCAAATATTTGAGGGAATGGTTATTGCAATCAAAAATCGCGATACAGGAAAGTCTTTCACTGTAAGAAGAATAGGTAGCCAAAAAATAGGAATTGAGGCTATTTTCCCGATCCTTTCTCCAAACATAGAAAAAGTTGAAGTAGTGAGACATGGTGTTGAAGGGTCTCGTCATGCAAAACTTTACTACACAAGATATAAAAGTAATCGCGAAGTTGAAAAAATTTATTCGCGTTTTATTTCTAAGGAAAAAACAAAAGCTTTAAAACCTAAAAATAAAGTGACTAAAAAAATGACAAAAGCCAAAACTGCCAAAAAATCTTCGACAAAAAAATAATTTTTTTATTGGCCTACAATTCTGGCACGGCCTAGTTCAACTGCCTTTTTAAGTAGTTCTTTGCGACTCAAAAAAAATATTTCTTTATTACCTTCCTTTTTGGCAATTATTAACCCCAGGATCAATTGTTTAACTGTATTGGCTTCTTGTTTTCTCAAATAATGGAGTGTCAAAGGAGGCATACCAAATATCTTATGATCAATCTCTAGTGAAGCAAAGACCATACTATGTTCAATTATCACATTGGAAATATCATCATACGAAAGGCTAGTTACTCTTTCAGATAAGATAAACGGGCGTTTTATTAAACTAACCTTATGTCTATCAACAATCAATATAGAAGGTAACAGGTCAAAAGGAAAAATGGATTTAATTTTCCAAAGAACAGCTTCCCCTCTAGTTATTGCCTTGTCAGACTCACGAGATTCAAAAATTATCTTTTTTCTGGTTCCCACATTCCTTGCTACTTACATTATATCATTTCTATTCGTTCCACTTGAAATTTTATTTTTTTGACCTTTTAATTCATTTACTGACAATTTATTGCACCTGTAGCTCAAAGGCAGAGCATTCCGCTAGATCGGAAGGTTTAGAGGTTCGAATCCTCTCGGGTGCTATGGCCAGATATTGGTGGTAATGTACGGGTTGTATCTGTTTCGTCTACCTCCTCCAACACCAATATCTGGTCCTTTTTTTTTATTTAGTGCTAGAATTAATATCTAAATGATAATTCTAGGTATCGACCCAGGAACAGCTACAACTGGATTTGGATTAATTAGCTACAACTATCCCGTCTATGAGGTAATAGATTGGGGTCTTATTGAAACCAAAAAAGATTCTTCCCCTGAAGTTCGTCTCGCCAAAATTTACCAAGAAATGCTTTCAATTATTGAACTATACAAGCCCGACGTTTTAGCTATGGAAATGCTTTTTTTTGCCACAAACGCAAAAACAGCAATCAAGGTAGGTCAAGCTCAAGGAGTAATTATGCTTTCAGCATCAGCCTTTAATAAAGAAGTCGTTCAATATGCACCAGGCACCATTAAAAAAGTCATTTCAGGAGATGGGCGTGCTGATAAAATAAAAATGCAAAAAGCTGTCAGAAAGCATTTAGGGTCATTTGTTAAAAGTGAAAAAAATAAAAAAACACACTTTGATAATGCAGCAGATGCACTAGCCATAGCTTTATGTCATATTTTTTCAATAAAGTGAAGAAAAAAAGAGGAAAGATTAATTGGGAAAATGCAGTTGATATTCAAAAAAGAATTAATTTCCTTGTCAAAAAGGTACCCATAGATTGGGTTTCACCCAAAAATATTTATGCATTTAGATCAGTTAATGCAAACACGAGAGCTTATGCTCGTATTTGGGGCTTAGGCAGGATCTGGCAGCAAGCTCTAGATCTAAAGCCTTCCTATCTAATCGAAGTGATTTCTGAAAAATTTGATCATCTTTCACAGGAACAAAAAGATGAAATACTTCTTCATGAAATAGCTCATATCCCTAAAAATTTTTCAGGGAGCTTGATGCCACATAAGAGGCGGGGAAAAGGAAATTTTCATGATAAATTGAAACAAATGATTATTCAATATAAAAAAAGTATATGAAAATTACTCTAATTCACGGAGAAGATACCGAAAAATCTAGACAAAGATATATAAATATAATCAACTCTCTAAAAAAGAAAAACTGGGAAATAATTAAAATTAATCTCGAAGATAAGCTAAAATTTTCTGATAAAGTTTCTACCTCAAGTAGCCTTTTTTCAGACAAAACTCTTTTTGTAGTTGATAAATTCAACAAGCTTTCAGTTTCAGAGCTTTCAAAATTAAAAAATCTTAAAACAGATTCAAATATCCTTTTCTGGCAATCGGGCAAAGCTTTACAAAAAAATCTTAAACTTCTCCCAAAAGAGACCAATATAGAAAAATTCGAACTTCCCTTTTTAATTTTTAAATTTCTAGATTCTTTTCAACCCAAAAATTCAGTTATTTGTATTAAACTTTTTCATGATGTTTTAGAAGAGGAACCTGTAGAGCTAGTTTTTGCCATGTTGGCATCTCTAGTTAAAGATTTGTATTGGGCTTCTGTCTCTCCAGAAACTCTTCCTTATCAGCCCTGGCGCGTAAATAAATTAAAGTCTCTAGGACAAAAATTTGGAGGGTTAAAACTCAAAAAACTTATTCAAACCATGGCAGAATTAGATATAAAATCAAAAACTTCTCAAATAAATTTAATAACTTCCCTTGACCTCCTTATTTTCAAAGAACTAAAATGAAGCTCATGCAAACCCTTTTTGCAACCAGTGGAATTAGAGGAGACGCCGAAAGTTTATTAACCAATCAATTCTGCTTTGATGTTGGACGTGCTTTTGCTATTTTTCTCAAAAACAATAATCAAAAAAATAAAGCTGCAATAGGTATGGATCCAAGACCTTCCAGTAGTCGTATTCAAAAAGCAGTAATGTCTGGCTTAATTAAAGAGGGGATTGAAGTTACAAATGAAGGTATCACTCCAATTCCTTCAATGAACTATATTTTATTGGCAGACAAAACCTTCGGAGGGTCAATAATGATTACAGGGAGCCATATTAAATCTCACTTAAACGGGATTAAATTTTTTATTTTCGAAGAGGAGTTGCTTAAAAAAGACGAACTAGAAATTGATAAAATTTATTTTGATCTCAAAGAAAAAGTTAGTTTTGAAGAAAAAGAAATTCCCCAACCCCAACAAAATGCCCTCAATTTTTACAAAAAACATTTAATGAAGTTAGCATCTGTTCCATATCCTAATTGGAAAGTTGTTGTCGACACTGGAAATGGCGCACAAACAATGGTTATTCCTTCACTTTTTCGAGAGCTGGGAATTGAAATCATACCTGTAAACAATTCACTTGATCAACAAATTCTCTCAAGAGATACAGAGGATGCTAAAGAATTTCAAAGCTTGATGGACAAAGTAAAGGAAGTTAGTGCCGATTTTGGTGTCGCTTATGATTCAGATGGAGATAGAACTGTTTTTGTAAACGAAAATGGTGAATATATTCCCGGCGATTATTCTGCTAGCTTGATTGCTAAAGAGGCTCAAGGTGACACAATTGTAACACCCATAAGTACTTCTCAAGTCATCGATAATATAAGAAAAAATGTAGTACGTACAAAAGTAGGCTCTCCTCAGGTTAGTGCAAAAATGAAGGAGATTAACGCTCATTTTGGCTTTGAAGCAAATGGCGGTGGAATATTTAAAGATATGTTAAGCCGCGATGGCGGGCGCACATCAATTGAAGTTTTGAATATATTAAAGGCTCACAACAAAAAATTATCAGAATTAATAGCTGAATTACCTAAATTTTACAATTACAAAGACAAAGTAGATTACAAATGGGAACTAAAAGATAAAATAATTAATGATGCGCGTGAAAACTTTAAAGGAATCAAAGTTGAAGAGCTTGATGGTCTAAAAATTTGGATTGATGAAAAAACCTGGATACTTTTTAGATCTTCAGGTAATGCACCTGAATTCAGAGTCTTTGCAGAAAGCAATGAGGATCAAAAAGCAAAAGATCTTCTTAAAAAAGGAATTGATTTTGTAAATCAAATCATAAGTTCAAACTAATGATTAATTTAAATTTAAGTGAAGAAATAGAAACCGCCGACAAAGGCAAAATTCTTGAGTCAATAAGATCTCTTGATGGACAAATTTCCCAAGTTTTAGAAGAAACCAAAGCTTTTTACCTTCCAGACAGTTACAAAGATATCTTAAATGTCGTAGTTTGCGGAATGGGTGGATCAGCTCTAGGTGGACGCATAGTTAAAGCTCTGACAACTCCCGCTTCTCGAATTCCTATAGAAATAATAACTGACTACACTCTACCATATTACGTTGGAGAAAAAACTTTAGTAATTCTCTCTTCGTATTCAGGAAATACTGAAGAAACAATATCAACTCTTTCAAATGCACAAAATAAAGGTGCAAAAATTTTTGGAGTCACAACAGGAGGAAAACTCAAAGATTTGTTAATCGAAGCAAAACTTCCAGCATATTTATTTAACCCAAAAAATAATCCTTCAGGCCAGCCCAGAATGGCGCTTGGTTATTCAATTGCCATAAATCTAGTAGTCTTGGCTAAGTTGGGAGCATTTAATGTCTCAGAAAATGATCTTAAAAAAGCAGTTAAAACTTCGTCGAAATTTATTAAATTATTTGACTCCACAGTTACTGAAAACGAAAATATAGCCAAAAAGCTTGCTCAAAAACTATATTTAAAAGCTCCAATTTTGTTTGCAAGCGGCCATCTTCTCGGAATTGCTCATGCTTTCAAAAACCAAGTTAACGAAAATTCAAAAACTTTTAGTACTCTTTTTGATTTGCCAGAAGCAAACCATCATCTTTTAGAAGGTTTTGGTTTCCCCAAATCTTCAAAACATGTGTTTCACTTTTTATTTTTTGAATCTAAAAACTACACTCTAAACGCTCAAAAAAGATATCCCATTACAGAAGATGTTGTAAAAAAAGAAGGCTACGAGTTTAGTGTTTATAAAACTCTCTCGAAAGAAAAACTTGAAGAAATATTTGAAATTCTTGTTCTAGGATCCTATTTAAGTTTTTATTTAGCTCTATTAAATGAAATAGATCCCTCACAAATCCCTTGGGTAGATTATTTCAAAAAAGAACTAGCAAAATAAATTCTTATTCTGTATAGTATTTATAATGTCCGATTTAACATTATTCTTCAAAGATATAAGTAAAACTGACATCCCTAAGGTTGGAGGAAAAGGAGCTAATTTGGGTGAAATGTACAACGCCGGATTTCCTGTTCCTCCAGGCTTTGCAGTTACAGTTGCCTCTTACGATCTCTTTTTAACTGAAAATAAACTACTTGAAAAAATTACTGAAATTCTAAAAGACACTGATGTCAATAACACTGAAAGTCTGGCTAAAGCTTCAGAAAAAATTCAAAAATTAATAATCAAAAGTGATATTCCTGAGGATGTTGCTAATGATACTATCCGTTCTTACAAAAAGATTTCAGGTTTTTTCAAACAGGCTTTAGTTGCAGTACGTAGTTCAGCAACGGCAGAAGATCTTCCCGATGCCTCGTTTGCGGGCCAACAGGCAACTTTTCTCAATGTAAAAGGCGAAGCAAATTTGCTTATAAAAATTCGTGAATGCTGGGCTTCTCTCTTTACAGAGCGAGCAATTTTTTATAGAGTTCAAAATAAAATTCCACACGAAAAAGTAAAAATCTCTGTAATAATTCAAAAAATGATTCAATCTTATGTCTCTGGTGTCATGTTTACTATAGATCCAGTTACAAACGAAAAAGACAGAATTATAATCGAGTCAGTCTGGGGTTTAGGTGAAATGATAGTCCAAGGCTCAGTGGTTCCAGATCATTACGTTGTTCAAAAAGGGACGAATGCAATTCTTTCTAAAGAAGTTTCAGATCAGCACATACAACTTGTAAAAGAAGGAGTAGTTACAAAAGAAAGAGATGTTCCTAAATCACAAATTCCACTCCAAAAAATTTCCAATGAAGAAATAATTAAACTTGCCAAAATTGGCCAAAAACTTCAAGATCATTATTACCATCCTCAAGATGTTGAATGGGCAAAAGAAGGTGACAACCTTTATATTGTTCAAACTCGCCCTGTTACAACTATTAAAGAAACTACAAAAACAATTAGAAGAGAGGCAAGGACCAAAAAACTTGGCGATGAAGATATCACCCTTCCTGAAAAACCAATTTTAATTGGATCTCCAGCTTCTGTTGGGATTGGAACAGGTCGCGTCAAAATTATAAAAACTCCCAAGGAAATAGGAAAAATGCAAACTGGTGATGTTTTGGTTTCCAAAATGACCTCGCCTGATTTTGTTCCAGCAATGAAAAAGGCTTCAGCCATAATTACTGACGAAGGAGGTCCAACTTCTCACGCAGCTATCGTTTCTAGAGAACTAGGAGTTCCTTGTGTAGTTGGAACAAAAGTAGCAACTACTCTATTAAAGGAAGGTTACGCTGTTACTGTTGATGGCGCAAAAGGAACTGTTTATTTAGGAAGTAAGGTCAAAATTCAAGAAAGTGAACAAAAAGTTGATTTGAATAAAAAATATGCTCATACCAAAACAGCGACTAAAATTTATGTAAATCTAGCCGAACCCGAAAGAGCAAAGGAGGTTTCTAAGCTTAACGTTCAAGGAGTAGGGCTTTTAAGGGCAGAATTTATGATTGCAGAAATAGGGATTCATCCCAAAGAAGCAATCAAACAAAAAAAACAAGCAAGCTTTATTGACAAATTAGCCAAGGATATTACAATTTTCTGTAAAAACTTTTATCCTCGTCCAGTAGTCTATCGTGCAACTGATTTTAAAACAAACGAATATCGCGCTCTTCCAGGAGGAAAAGCTTGGGAACCAGTTGAACCAAATCCTTTAATGGGATTTCGCGGAGCCTTCCGTTATGTAACCTCTCCAGAAGTTTTTAATTTAGAACTTCAGGCAATTAAAAAGGTTCGAGAAAAATATAATAATCTTTGGCTCATGACTCCTTATGTTAGGTCAGTAGATGAATTAGCTCGTGTTCGACGTCTTGTTGCAACGGAAGGCCTTTTCGAAAGTAACACTTTTAAATTTTTGATGATGGTAGAAATTCCAGTCAATGTTATCCTTATAGAGGAGTTTATCAAAGTTGGAATTGATGGAGTTTCAATTGGATCAAACGATCTTACAATGTTGACACTAGGCACAGATAGAGATAACGCAGAAGTTCGTGGAGCTTACAACGAGCGCTCAGAGGCAATTCTCTGGTCTCTGAAAAGAGTTATAAAAACTTGTAATAAATATAAAATTACTAGCTCTATTTGCGGCCAAGCTCCGTCAACTTACGATGATCTTGTGAAGAAGTTGGTTAAATATGGTATAACTAGTATCTCAGTTAATCCGGACGCAGTAGGTCGGGTTCGAGGAGTAGTTGCACAAATAGAAGAAGAATTAATAAAATAAATAAAATGGCAAAAATTCAAAAGGTTTGGGCAGTTGAAATATTAGACTCAAGAGCAAACCCCACTGTTGAGTGTGCAATACAGCTCGATTCAGGAGCAGTAGCTGTTGCTTCAGTTCCATCAGGAGCTTCGACAGGTACTCACGAAGCATTGGAGTTAAGAGATAATGACCCTGAACGTTTCAAAGGTAAAGGTGTGGTTAAAGCCGTGACTAACGTAAATCAAGTTTTAGGCCCAGCCATTGTTGGGATGGATCCAACAGACCAAGATGGAGTTGATAATCGATTAAAAGGTTTAGATTCAACACCAAATAAATCAAAGCTTGGAGCAAATGCAATTCTTTCTGTTTCCTTAGCAAATGCAAAAGCAGCTAGTATAGCCAATAATTTTGCGCCTTATAAATGGGTTAACCAGCTTGCGCAAAGAAAAGGAATAGTAGTTCAAACCTTA
Source organism: Candidatus Woesebacteria bacterium (assembly GCA_016432525.1). GTDB lineage: Bacteria > Patescibacteriota > Microgenomatia > UBA8517 > UBA8517. The sequence continues at coordinate 645,004 of CP066693.1, forward strand.
AAAGTTCCAACACCAGTTTTTAATATGATTAACGGAGGTCTTCATGGAGCAGGAAACCTTGATTTCCAAGAATTTTTTGTGATTCCGGCTTCCTCTAAAAAATTCTCAGATGGACTTCGTGAAGGCGCAGAAATTTATTTAAGTATCGGTGAAAATCTAAAACGTCGTGGAGCTATCCACTCAGTCGGCGATGAAGGAGGTTACGCTCCTAATCTTTTTACAAATGCAGATGCATTAGAAATCCTTGTCGAAACAATCAAACAAACTCCTTATGCTATCGGTCGTGATGTATTTTTAGGTCTTGATGTCGCAGCTTCTCATTTCTTTAACGGCAACGCTTACTCAATAAGAGACAAATCAGCTCCAGTAGAAGAAAATGGAATGCTTGATTACTACAGAGAACTTAATGGGACCTATCACCTAGCAATTCTTGAAGATCCTTTAAACGAAGATTCCTGGAGTGGATGGAAAAATATAACTCAAACATTGGGTGCGGAAGTCTTAATAGTAGGTGATGATCTTTTGGCAACTAACCCTCAAAGAGTCCAAAAGGCAACTGCAGAGCACGCATGTAATGCAATTTTGGTTAAACCTAACCAAATAGGAACAGTCACAGAAACCTTAGAAGTTATTAAAATGGCAAGAGATGCCAATTGGAAAATTATTATTTCTCATAGATCAGGTGAAACAAATGATTGGTTTATAGCAGATTTTGGAGTTGGAGTAGGAGCTGACTATGCAAAATTTGGAGCCCCCGCAAGAGGCGAACGTGTAGCCAAATACAATAGACTAAGCTCAATTGAAGTAGAGTTGTCCCTCGCAAATCAAAATGCCTGAAACTAAATTCGCCCTCCTCGTCATTCTCGATGGATTTGGAATAGCACCTGCATCAGTTGGTAACGCCATAACTTCAGCTAACTTAATTAATATTACAAGAGTGACTGCATCTTACCCACACACCCAACTAAGAGCATCTGGAAAAGCAGTTGGTTTACCAGAAGGTGAGCCAGGTAACACTGAAACAGGCCATTTAAATTTAGGCGCGGGAAGAATTGTTTATCAGGACTTAGAGCGAATTAATATGTCTATTGCAGACGGCTCTTTTTTTGAAAATAAGACCTTAATTCAAGCAATCAATCACTGCAAAGAAAAAAATTCCAATCTACATGTAATGGGGCTTATTGGAGGCGGAGGTGTTCATTCTAATAAAAATCATCTTTTCGCACTTATTCACTTAGCAAGGCTTCAAAATTTTAATCGACTTTTTATTCACCTCTTCACGGATGGTCGCGACTCAAATCCCACTTCTTCCAAAATTTATATAAAAGAAGTAGAAGATGTAACAAAAAAAGAACAAACAGGGAAAATAGCTTCAATAATGGGGCGTTATTGGGCAATGGATAGAGATAATCGCTGGGAAAGAACATCTAAAGCCTACAATGCTTTAACAAAAGGGGAAGGAAATAAAGCCAAAACACCTTTTGAAATTATAGATAATTCTTATAGTCTTAAAAAAACAGATGAGTTCATTGAGCCAGCTCTTATTGTAGATAATCAAAATAATCCTATCGGTTTAATTAAAGATAATGATTCAGTTATATTTTTTAACTTTAGAATTGATAGACCAAGGCAACTAACTAGAAATTTTGTACAAAAAGAGCCTCTAAAAAATTTATGTTTCGTAACCATGACAGAATATGACAAAGAATTTGAATCCTACGCTGTAAAAGTTGCTTATCCTCGTGAGCTTGTGAACATGCCACTTTCAAGAGTTATTTCTGAAGCAGGACTAAAACAACTTCGTGTTGCCGAATCAGAAAAAGAACGTTTTGTCACTTTTTTCTTTAATGGACAAAGGGAATTTGCATTCACAGGAGAAAAAAGAATAATTGTTCCTTCACCTAATGTAGTAACTTACGATTTAAAACCAGAAATGTCAGCATATGAAACTACCGACAAACTTCTAAAAGAGCTTAGAAACGCTGAAATTCCTTACTCCTTTGCGTTAATAAATTACGCAAATCCCGATATGGTAGGTCACACAGGGGATCTGAATGCCGCTATAAAGGCAGTTAAGATAGTAGATGAATGCTTGGGTCGACTTATTAGTTTCATAATAGCCTATGGTGGAGTCCTGTTAGTTACAGCAGATCACGGAAACTGCGAGGAAATGATCGATTTAAAAACAGGAGAAATTAACACCGAACACACGTCAAATCCAGTACCATTTATAGCTGTTTCAAAAGATTTTGCAGGAACACAAGTTAACATTCAAAGTGGAATTCTTGCTGATATTGCCCCAACTATTCTCAAGATTCTAGAACTTAATCAGCCCACAGAAATGACTGGCCGCAATTTATTAGAAGGATTACTTTAATTCAAATATTTACGTATAAGCCCAACCATTTTCCCTTGTATTCGGACATTCTTTACAAATATCGGGCTCATTGCTGAATTTGCTGGTTCAAGTCTGATTCTTGTTGCTTCTTTATAAAACCTTTTCAAGGTTGCCATTCCATTATCCAAAAGTGCTACAACAATATCCCCATTTCTTGCAATTTCAGTTTCCTCAACAATCACAAAATCACCATCTCTTATTTGCTCTTCTATCATTGACTCTCCTCGAACTTGAAGTACATAAACTCTTTTTGATCCATTCACAAAAGCAGGTGGAATATCCATAGAAGCATTAGGGTCCTGCATTGGCTCAATTGGAGCACCGGCTGCAATAAACCCAAGTATTGGGACATTGACTACCCTCTCCCCTGATTCAGCAACAATATCGTTTGTTAAAGTGATCCCTCGATTCTTCCCATGCCTTCTTTTAATTACTCCTTTTGCCTCCAAAGATTCCAAATGTTCATGAACAGTTGCAAGAGAAGAAACACCAATGCATTCAGCTATCTGTTTTAAGGTTGGAGCATATCCAAAAGCCTGAATATGTTGGTATATAAAATCAACTATCTGTTTTTGTCTTTTGTAAATTACAGGGGCCATAACTTTCACTAACAATTTACAAACTTTACCCGAACTTGTCAAGGGGATATAATATATATAACGCACATTGTGAGATTTCTTTTCCAATGGGAGATTCAATACCTACAACATATAGAATCGACGTTTCCAACGACCTAGATAAAGCAATGGTTACGGTCAAAAGAGAATTCGCAAAAGCATAGAAAACAAAAAAAGCCTGTTATGACTTATCATCACAACAGGCTTACTATTAACAATCAAATTGGGTTTACCAAGCTACAAGTAACCTTGAATACCAAGCCTGGGCAATCGAATGCAACTTCCAAAAACTAAATCCATCAGACATGGTTATACACAAAGTATACATATCCAAACCTCCAGACTGATAATTTTCTGGGCATTCGTAAACTATCATCAAATCGTCAGGTGACCAAGAAAGAGGAACACGGGTACTTTCTGTGTGTATCTTCATAACATATGTGCCATCTAGGCTCGAAACCAACAAAACCCGACCAGCACTATTATTACTAGCCCAACATGCAATTCTCTTTGAGGTATGAGCAAGTATTACATCACCACCCGAACAAGAGTAACCTTGAATATTAGAGGTTTCTAGTTCTGTCTTTGTTTTTCGACTCACCGAAAAAAGATAGTTAGATGAGCTACTGACTAAAAGCGTATCTGAATCAGACAGCCATCGTAAATCAGGATTTAAGTCTGGCCCATCCAAAACAACATAGTCCTTTGGAACATGTTCATTGTGAAAATCCAGGTAATCATATGGATATTTACTTGAATCAAGTTTTACAACAACAACCCAATTGTTAGACCCAAATTCTTGATGTACAAAGGCTAAAAATCTCCCATCTGGTGATACCACTGGAGAAATATTCCATGTATCAAAATGCGAGCCACTAACAACCTTATACTCTGAATCTTTAGTTAAATCCTGAACAAAAAGACCAACTCCATCTCCCCTGATCACATCCATCTTGGAAGTAAGAACCTCATTATTATTTCCAAACCATGTAAAGCCAAGGAAATAATAAACCGGTTTGTAAGTCTTGATCAGGATTCCTTTTTCATCATAAAAATCAACGAAGCTGTATTCGCAACATGCAGGAATTACCGCAAGCTTCGTATGGTCAGGTGACCACAAAAGTCGCTCGACATCATGATTTAGAGGTATTCTTACTTTGTTTTGTCCACCAGGATCAACGATTTCCAAATAATAGGAATATTTGTTTGAAACAGAATCTTGTAAAACTATCACATATGCAATCCTGTACACTTTTTCTTGTGCCCAAACTTTGTTAGTTGGTACTTCCACCAAACTTCCCCATACCGTCAGAACCAAGATCAATAGAATAGTTAACCTTTTCATCTCTTCCTCCAATTTGATTTGTTAAAGAACTGTGGCTATATTATATCACTTCTGTCTATTCACTTTCGCTTAAATTTCGGATATTATCAAAGTATGGATCTAAAACTTGTCACTAACTACAAATTAACAGGGGACCAGCCCCAGGCTGTCGAAAAACTCGTATCTAATTTAAAGAAAAACCAAAGATATCAAACTCTTTTGGGAGTTACTGGTTCCGGTAAAACTTTTTCAGTGGCCAATGTAATTGAAAAAACTCAAAAGCCAACCTTAGTTATTTCTCACAATAAAACTCTGGCAGCTCAGCTTTATCAGGAATTCCGCGACTTTTTCCCACAAAACGCAGTTTCTTACTTTGTTTCTTACTATGATTATTACCAACCTGAAGCATATATTCCTTCAACTGACACCTATATTGAAAAAGATTCAGATGTAAATGAACTCATCGACAAACTTCGCCTTGCTGCAACTACAAATATTCTGACGCGCAAAGATGTCATCGTGGTGGCCTCAGTTTCTTGTATTTACAATTTAGGCTCTCCCAAGGAATATGGCAATTTTGTGCTTGAATTAACTCCGGGAATGAAAATTCAAAGAGTTCAAATTCTTGACCGTCTTGCCTCTCTTCAATATGAACGCTCAGATTTTGGTTTCCATAGAGGTACTTTTAGGGTCAGGGGAGATATCATAGATGTTTATCCAGCCTATGATGATGTTGGTGTAAAAATCCAACTCTCCGGGGATTACCTCGCTCGTATCGACAAATTCGATCCAGTTTCAGGGCAAACCTTGGAAGAAAATTTAAATTTCTTTATTCTTTATCCTTCAAAACACTATGTTACTGATCCAAACAAAAACAAATCTGTGTTTAAACAAATTCAAGATGATTTAAAATTTCAAGTTGAAAAATTTAAAGACGAAGGAAAGCTTCTTGAGGCAAATAGAATCTCACAAAAGGTAACTTACGATCTTGAGATGATTCAAGAGTTGGGTTACACCAAAGGAATTGAAAATTATTCTCGTTATTTTGACGGGAGAGCAGAAGGGGAGCCTCCTTTTACTCTTGTAGATTATTTTAATGAAGCTTATGGCAAAGATTGGCTTTTGGTAGTTGATGAAAGCCATATCACTTTTCCACAGGTTAGGGGAATGTACGCAGGCGATAGAAGTAGAAAAGAAACTCTAATTAATTATGGCTTTCGCCTTCCTTCAGCACTCGACAATCGTCCCCTTAAGTTTGAAGAATTTATGAGATTGGTTCCAAATTTTGTCGCGGTTTCAGCTACTCCCAGTGAATGGGAAATTTCTATGTCCGAAGGAAATATTGTAGAGCAACTTGTTCGTCCCACAGGCATTGTAGATCCGCTAGTGGATATTCGTCCGACCCAGACTCAGGTTAAAGATGTAATTGAAGAAGTAAAACTTCGTGCTAATAAAAAAGAAAGAGTTTTGATAACTACCCTAACCAAAAAAACAGCTGAAGATGTAAGTAACTTTCTCGCAGAGCAAGGCTTAAACGTTCAATATCTCCACTCAGATGTTAAAACATTAGAACGCACTGATATTTTAGATAAACTTCGTCTTGGTAAATATGATTGTCTGGTTGGAGTAAATTTATTGCGTGAAGGTTTGGATCTTCCAGAAGTCTCACTAGTTGCAATCCTAGATGCAGATAAGGAAGGTTTTTTAAGATCTGATGTTTCTTTAATTCAAACAATGGGCCGCGCGGCTCGCCACATAGAAGGAAAGGTTATTTTATATGCAGACCAAGTTACAGGATCAATGGATAGGGCATTAAAAGAAGTTAAAAGAAGACGTGAATATCAAGTTAGTTGGAATAAAAAGTACAGAATTACTCCCAAAAGTATTCAAAAACCAGTTCGCCAAAAACTTATTGATTTTGAGGCAATTTATGAAGAAAAAGCCAAATCCAAATCACGAGTTACATTTTCATCGCTTAATGATATCGATATAGATTCGTTTACTCCAATGCAAAAGAAAAAGCTTGTTATAAATCTAAAACGCGAAATGCGCCTTGCAGCAAACGATCTTGATTTTGAGCTAGCAGCAGGAATTAGAGACAAAATCAGAGAAATAGAAATTTAGTGTTATAATTGACAACCACTGGTAATCCAGCGGAAATTTTATATGGAAAACTACATTAAAGTTAGAGGAGCCAGAGAACACAACCTCAAAAATATAGATCTTGATATTCCCAAAAATAAACTTGTGGTATTTACAGGAGTATCAGGTTCAGGCAAAAGCTCTCTTGCATTTGACACGATTTACGCAGAGGGCCAAAGGCGTTATGTCGAAAGTTTAAGCTCCTATGCTCGTCAATTTTTGGGAGTAATGCAAAAGCCAGACGTTGACTCAATCGAAGGTCTTTCTCCTGCAATTTCAATTGACCAAAAAACAACTTCCAAAAACCCTAGATCAACAGTCGGAACTGTCACAGAAATCTATGATTATTTGCGTCTTTTATTTGCCCGTGTAGGCCACCCTCATTGTCCTGTTTGTGGCAGGGAAATCTCAAATCAATCAGTTGAACAAATAGTTGAAAAAGTTACCGAAATCCTAAAAGGTAGATTTATGATCCTCTCTCCTATTGTTAAAGATAGAAAAGGTGAGTTTAGTGCTCTTTTTGAAAACATCAAGGCCCAAGGTTTCAAAAAGGTAAGAGTTGATGGGCAAGTTAAAGATTTAGATGAAGATTTTGTTTTAATCAAAACAAATAAACACAATGTTGATGTCGTAATAGATAGGATTGTAGTTACTCCAAAAGATCTAAAAAATAAAATTTTCAAAGATAATCTAAAAACCAGGCTTACTGATTCAATTGAACAATCCCTTAAACTCTCAGATGGTCTTGTTGTTGTCTCCCAAGTTTTGGATAAATCCTATGATTTTCCCGAGTTTCCTAAAACTTTTAATGATCATTTATTCTCTGAAAAGTTTGCTTGTCCAGTTGATAACATAGAGCTCCCTGAAATCGAGCCACGCCTTTTTTCTTTTAATACTCCACATGGAGCATGTCCTAGATGCACAGGAATTGGAAAGGTTATGGAGGTCAATCCAAAAGCTGTTTTTTCAGACGAAATTTCTATTCTAGAAGGTGGGATTTTACCCTTCTCAACCATCTTTGAACACGACACATGGTATGCAAAATTAATTAAAACAGTTTGTAGTGAAAATGGGATAGATTCCAAAAAACCTCTAGGGCAAATTGACGAAAGCAAAAAAAACCTTCTTATTAATGGAACTGGTGATCGCATCTATCAGGTTTACGGTGAAAATAGGCATGGAAGATTAACTTCCATTAATGAAAAATTTGATGGAATCAAGAAAAATTTAGAAAAAAGATATCACGAAACTGATTCTGACTACACAAAAATGGCCATTGAAAGATATATGTATCAAGCTGTTTGTCCAGCCTGTCTTGGAGCCCGTCTCAAAAAAGAAAGTCTAGGTATAACAATTGATTCAAAATCCATAAGTGATGTTACAAGTCTTACAATTGACGAGTCAGCAAACTGGATTAAAAAAATCAAAAACACTTTATCAGAAAAAGAAAAAAATATTGGGGATTTAATTTTGAAAGAAATCGAATCTCGTCTTAATTTCCTTAAGGATGTAGGCCTTGAGTATTTAACTCTGGGAAGAGAAGCAGCATCTCTAGCTGGAGGCGAAGCCCAAAGAATTCGTCTTGCATCTCAAATCGGATCAGGTTTGACAGGAGTTTTGTATGTTTTAGACGAGCCAACAATTGGTCTTCATCCAAGGGATAATGGTAGGCTAATTAAAACTCTCAAAAAATTAAGAGATTTAGGAAACACTGTTTTGGTTGTAGAACACGACAAAGAAATGATGGAAGTTTGCGATTATCTTGTTGATTTTGGACCTGGGGCTGGCAAGTGGGGAGGAGTAGTTGTTAGTCAAGGAACTATTGAAAAAGTAAAAAAAGACAAAAACTCCCAAACTGGAAAATTTTTGTCAGGCAAAAAAGATATAAATATTCCAAATCCTCCTTCCGAATTTTTTAAAGAAGGTCAATTTTTGCATTTAATAGGTGCTTCTCAGTTTAATCTTAAAAATATAACTGTTGATTTCCCTCTCGGAAAATTAATTGCAATAACAGGAGTTTCAGGCTCAGGTAAATCAACTTTAATAGTCGATACTCTTTATCATGCTGTTGCCCAAAAGATAAACCGCGAACACAAAGAAATTTCAGGTGCTTTTCAAAGAGTTGAGGGAATTGAAAATCTCAACAAAGTTATTTTGATGGATCAATCTCCAATTGGGAGAACTCCACGAAGTAATCCAGCAACCTATACCAAAATTTTTGATCTTATTAGAAAAATTTATGAAGGAACAAAAGAAAGTAGAATGCGTGGTTATAATGTTGGAAGATTTAGTTTTAATGTTAAAGGCGGCCGCTGTGAAGCTTGTGAAGGTCAAGGTCAAATCAAAATTGAGATGCAATTCATGCCGGATATTTGGGTAACTTGCGATGTTTGTCATGGAGCCCGCTATAATTCTCAAACTCTTGATATCGTCTACAAAGGCAAAAATATTTCTGAGGTACTCTCCTTTACAGTCTCAGAAGCAAAAGAATTCTTCCATGCCCATATCCCAATTGTAACAAAGCTTGAAACTCTGGAAGAGGTAGGCCTTAATTACATGGAATTAGGACAGAGTGCTACCACACTTTCAGGTGGAGAGGCACAAAGAGTAAAGTTGGCATCAGAACTTGGTAAGCGCTCAACTGGTCGCACATTGTATATTCTTGATGAACCAACAACTGGTCTTCATTTTCTAGATCTAGAAAAGCTTCTTAAGATTTTAAAACTTTTAGTCTCCAAAGGCAATACTGTTATTGTAATCGAACATAATCTTGATATTGTCAAAAATGCTGATTGGGTAATAGATTTAGGGCCTGAAGGAGGAAACAAAGGCGGAGAAATAATTGCAGAAGGTTCACCAAGAGAACTTGCCAAAGTAAGCAATTCCTTTACTGGTAAATACTTAAAGCAATATATTAAACTTCATTAAAGGTAATGAAAAAAATTATTGTATTATTTTTGCTGACTCTTTTTTTTATTTTTCCCAAAAAAGCATTTGCTGACGAAAACTTCTTGTCTACAATCGACAGTACTTACCAAGTGGATGTGACAGGAGCAACTCGTGTTTCAAATACAATTTATCTTGAAAACAAAAAAACCAACATTTATGCCGTAAGCTACAGTCTAATTCTTACAGGTATAAAACCCGAGGATGTAACAGCAACTCAAGACAATGGCTCAAAACTTGATTTAACTACTCAAGAAAACAATGGATCTATAAAAGTAAATGTTAAGTTTCCTGATGCTATTGTTGGAATAGGTAACAAAAGAACATTTACATTAAACTATGTCAACAAAAACTTAGCAGTCAAAACAGGGGAAATCTGGGAAATTTCGATTCCGCGTCTTGAGTCACAAAATTCATTTGAATCATTTATTGTTCGCTTAAAAATTCCCAAATCTTTAGGTAATCTTGCTTATATTTCTCCAAATGAAGATGAAGTTATAAATTCTCAAGATAGTACCAGCTACATTTTTAAAAACAATTCAAATTCTCAAAATGGGATATCCGCAGCTTTTGGTAATTTTCAGGTTTTCGGTTTCGAACTAACATATCATTTGGAAAATCCAATCCCCATAAGCTCGCAAATACAAATAGCTCTTCCTCCAGATACTGCTTACCAAAAAATGTATTATACAGATATTGCTCCAGACCCATCAAATGTCAGCATTGATCAAGACGGTAATTGGCAAGCACTGTATTACCTTAAGCCTGGAGATAGATTTGACGTAAAGACCAAAGGTTCAGTACAGATTTTCCCAAACCCTAGAAAAAATTATCAATCCCCGACAACTGATTTAGGAGAGTATCTAAAACCAACTGAATTTTGGCAAACCCAGGACCCTCAAATTCAAAAGCTATCAAAAACTCTTAAAACTCCAAAGGCTATTTATGATTATGTAACTCAAAATCTAAAATATGACATTACAAGAGTAAAGCCAAACATTGAAAGGTTTGGAGCAATTAAAGCACTGGAAAATCCCAAAAACGCTATTTGTATGGAGTACACAGATCTTTTCATAGCTTTAGCCAGAGCTGCAGGGATTCCAGCCCGAGAAATTAACGGCTACGCTTACACCGAAAATCCAGACATAGAGCCAATTTCTTTGGTCTCAGATGTTCTACATGCCTGGCCAGAATATTACGACTCAAAACTACAGTCATGGGTACCTGTTGATCCAACTTGGGGATCAACATCAGGAATAGATTTTTTCTCAAAACTCGATCTTCGTCACTTTGTATTCGTAGTACACGGGCTTAATCCTAATTTACCTTACCCAGCCGGTTCCTATAAATTAGGCACAAATCCCCAAAAAGACGTTTTTGTAAGTTTTGGAAAATTACCAATTTTAAGTAACCAAAATCCAGATCTTTCGATAAGTTTTTCTAAAGTTACTCTTAAAAATACAACTATAAATGCAATTTACAGTCCCAAAATAAATATTTTCTTTGACCAAAATCTCGCCCTTACCAGAACCATACCAGTTTTGCCACCTTTTGGATACTCAGAAGTAAATTTTGAAATTCCATCAGGATTTTTAGGGTTTGGTCTTCCTCAAACAGTCGATGCAAGGCTAGGTTCTCTTTCAGCAGTCTATTCTATCCCCAAAAACTTAGTTATTGTCAAAAATATTTCCTTAATTTTGCTGTGTATTCTTGTTCTAATCTTGGTAATCTTGCGCAAAAAAATAGTAAAAATAGTAAAATTGACACATGCAAAAATTACCCAAAGATTTACCTGAAACTCCGGGAGTTTATATTTTCAAAAATTCAGATAATGTTCCTACATATATTGGCAAAGCCAAAAATTTAAAAAGGAGAGTTTCTTCATATTTCAAAAGCAATCTTATAGGAAAAACAAAATTAATGGTAACCGAATCTGAAACTCTGTCCTACATCAAAGTAGATTCAGAATTTGAAAGCCTTCTTTTAGAAGCCAGACTGGTAAGGAAGTATATGCCTAAATACAATATCGAGTTAAAAGACGATAAATCTCCACTATATATTGCAATCACTAAGGACAATTATCCAATTATCAAAACTTTCAGAAGAACTGATTTTGGAAAAATTAAAACAAAGGCTTATTTTGGCCCATTTCCTCAAAGTTCTATCCCTAAAAAGGTCTTAAGAAACTTAAGATCAATTTTTCCTTATAGCGAACATTTACCCTCAAAAAGAGTTTGTATTTACCGTGAACTCGGTTTATGTAACCCTTGCCCTTCAGAAATAGAATTAGAGACCAACCTCAAAACAAAAGAAATTTTAAGAAAAAAATATTTAAAAAACGTGAATCAAATCAAAAAAATTTTAGACGGAAGGCTTACTCAGGTTAAAAAATTTCTAATTAAGCAAATGCAAGAGCTTTCAAATCAAGAAATGTTTGAACAAGCCCAAGAAGCCAAACAAAAACTCCAAGGTATAGAATATCTCCAAACTCGTGCCTCTCCCGAGGAATACCTTAAAAATCCCAATTTTTTGGTAGACATTAGAAATAGCGAATTAGAAAATCTGAAAAACATAATTTCAGGATACAAAAACATTAAGAAACTTGAAAGAATTGAGTGTTTTGATGTAGCTCACACTGCAGGATCTTTTCCAACAGCTTCTATGGTAACTTTTATCAATGGTGAGCCAGAAAAATCTCTTTATAGACATTTCAGAGTCAAAAAAGGCAAAAAATCAGACGATCTTTCCCAAATGAGGGGAGTTTTAGAAAGGAGAAAAAAGCAGTTTAAAAACTGGAGCTATCCTGATTTAATTATAATTGATGGAGGAAAAACTCAGCTAAAAACAGCAGAGGAAGTGATAACCGAAGTTCCAGTTGTGTCACTGGCTAAACGCTTTGAAACTATAATTGTAAAGGTGGATAATAAATATATAGAAAAAAGATTGCCAATAGGGCCTGCCAAAAATCTGGTTCAGAGAATACGAAATGAAGCACATCGCTTTGCGCGAAGATATCACCACTATCTCATAAATAAAAATCTAACATGAAAAGAGTATTGAGAACATTTATAATCCAAAGCATCTCTTTGTATATTGTTTCTCAAATTGCCCAGGGAATGGAATTTGAAAAAGGATTTCAAAGTTTGGTTTTTACAGGCCTTGCCCTGACAGTAGCATCATTTTTAGTTAAACCAATAGTCAATCTTCTTCTGATTCCAATTAACTTATTAACTTTTAATCTCTTCAGATTCGTAGGTAATGCAATTACTCTTTATCTAGTAGATCTTATTCTGCCTGAATTTAGAATAACTGTGTTTCATTTCACAGGCCTAAATTCAAGTCTTATTTTTCTTCCAGAAATAGTTATAATCTTTCCCATTAGCTATCTAGCTTTCTCACTTCTAATTTCTATTATAAGTGGGGTGCTTCATTGGCTTGTGCGCTAAGATAGAGTATAATTGATCTCATGCAAAGCACACTTACTATCGCACAAATCATAGTTTCAGCCCTTCTTCTGGGAACTATTATTGTTCAGGTCAAAGGAACAGGTTTTGGCCGTGTCTGGGGAAGCATCAACGCATCAACCACCCGCCGTGGTTTAGAAAGGCTAATTTTCCGCTCAACATTTGTCCTTGCTTTTGCTTTTATTCTCATATCAGTCCTTTCGCTTATAATCTAAATGCTACGAAACTTACGCTATCTGTTGCGTCTGACAAAGGCATTCATTTCGAAATTCAAAATAATAATTCTCTTAAGTGTTATTTTTGGTTTTCTTTTCTTCCTGGCTATTTTCTTTGTTATACCTAGATTTTTTAATAAAACAAACGAAAGAATCGGCATAACCGGACGTTTCACAACTAACGATATTCCACAATCTATCCTTCTAAATATTAGCTCAGGCCTAACTTCTATAAACGATTCAGGTAAACCTATTGGAGCTCTAGCCAAAAGCTTTGAAACAACCGATAACGGTAAAACTTGGGTTTTCGAGCTTAAAGATAATATTTACTGGCAAGATGGAGAAAAAATTACTAGTAAAAGTATTGATTATAATTTTGAAGATTTAACTCTAGACAATTCAGACCCCAAAAAGATAATTTTTAAACTCAAATCTCCTTTTTCACCTTTTCCAGTAATTGTATCTAAACCAATCTTCAAAAAAGGTCTTTTGGGCAATGGTCTTTGGCAAGTATCAAATATTTCTCTATCTTCAAATTATGTTGAAAGTCTTCTTTTGAAAGATAAAAAAGGTAATACCAAAACATTCAAATTTTATCCAAGCGAAGATAGTACTAAAACTGCTTTTAAGTTGGGCCAAATTGATAAAATTAGTGACTTAATTGACCCTTCACCGTTTACAAATTGGAAAACAGCCAAGTTTCAAAAAAATATAGACGAGCATCAAGTAGTTGCAGTTTTTTTTAACACAAAAGAAGGAGGTCCATTGTCAGATAAAAATATTCGCCAAGGCCTTTATTATGCAATAGACAAATCAAGTCTAGGAGAAAGAGCAGTAAGCTCAATTGCTCCAACTTCATGGGCTTATAATTCTCAAACTAAGCCTTATGATTACGATCCTAAAAAAGCTAAAGATTTACTATCAGATTTTGTAAAAAAAACAGCCCCAATTACTCTTCTAACAACTCCAAGTTTATTAGATAATGCTCAAAAAATCGTAAATGATTGGCAAAAAATAGGAGTAAAAGCCCAAGTTCAAGTTACCCTTACAATTCCAACTGATTACCAAGCTCTTTTAGCAATCTATGATATTCCACAAGATCCCGATCAATACACAACTTGGCATTCTACTCAAATAGAAACCAACATAACTCGCTATTCAAACCCTAGAATTGACAAGCTCTTAGAAGACGGAAGAACTGAAGTTGATCAAGAAAAAAGAAAGAAAATTTATCTTGATTTTCAAAGATTCCTCTCTGAAGATGCACCAGCAGCCTTTCTTTATCACCCCGCTTATTACACTGTTACCAAAAAATAAATCACTTCTTAACTTCAATTATTCCACTTACCTCAGCGTTTTTATTTTGAAGATCGGCTAAAGGTCTGGTAGTTGGTGCTGTAGAATGTGTAGCTCTCTCAACTCTTTGTTTTCTTGCCAATCTTTCCTCTTGAGCTCTATATGGATCATATTTAAGTTTAATATCATCTGGAACAAGTTTAAAACCTATTCTAGGTTCTGGTTTTGTCGTCTCTTCTGCCATAGTAAAATTTTAACATAAAAAATTCTCTTCTTGAAGTCACCACTCTTATTTCTGTACAATCTACTCTGTAGTGGTAAGTAAAAAACTATTATTTGCAATTGTCATAATTTTAATCGTAGGAGTATTTGGATTTGTTATTATTTCCAAAAACAAGCCAACCAAAACAACAGTAATAAATTTAGAAACTAACCAAACATCAATGCCACAAAATTCAAAAACATGGGACAAATCTCCCGCAATGTCCATAGATACTAATAAAAAATACGCTGCGTTAATTAAAACAACAGAAGGTAATATTGTAATTGATTTAGATATAAAAGAAACTCCAATTACAGTCAATAATTTTGTTTTCCTAGCTAAAAATAATTTCTACGACAACACAATTTTCCACAGAGTAGTTAAAAATTTCATGATTCAAGGAGGAGACCCGGCAGGTGATGGAACTGGAGGTCCCGGCTACACTTTCGATGATGAACCAATCACAAAAGATTACAAAAGAGGAACTATTGCAATGGCTAATAGGGGTCCAAACACCAATGGTAGCCAGTTTTTTATAATGCACCAGGATTATCCTCTTCCAAAAAATTACGTTATTTTTGGATCAGTATCAAACGGCCTCGAAGTTTTAGATAAAATTGCAAAGGCCGATGTCGTAACAGCTCAATCAGGCGAGCTCTCCAAACCAGTTAACCCAGTCAAAATTCTTACAATCGAAATAAATGAGTACTAACTTATTTTTGCTTCGCCACGCTGAGACATTTGCAACCATAAATTCAGAGCCAGGAAAAGAGAAGTATCACGACAAAGTCTTAACTGCAGACATTTTAAAATCCACAGTTACTCCAATAATAGAAATTTCAAAATATTTAAAAAAAATAGATACAGAAAAGAATTTAACCTCTCCAGTAAAAAGATGCCGTCAAACTGTAGAAATTATTACCAAGCATTCAGCTAAAAAGTTTGAAATAGACGAAGATCTAAGAGAATACTATATGGAAAATTTTGAGAGCTTAAAAAATCGTGTGGAAAATTTAGTTAAAAAAACAAATAAATACAAAAATGTTCTAATTTGCACCCATGGTGCAGTGATAGCAGGCATAAAACACTTAATTTTAGAAAATGATTTCAAGTTCGAAGATATTCATGATTACCCTAAACCAGGAGTATTAATAATTATTAAAGACAAAAAAATAGAAGAAAAAGATTTTAACTAAAATCTGGTATAATGAATAATAGTATGCCAAAGACTATTTTGCTTGTAGAAGATGATGTAGCTCTCGCTAAAATGTATTCAACCAAGTTTGCACTCGAGGGCTTTAATGTAAAAATTGCCAGATCTGGTGATGAGGGCCTAAACATGGCCTTAACCGAAAAGCCTGATCTTATCTTGCTTGACATGATGCTTCCAAAGGTAAGCGGAGATGTCATCCTTCAAAAAATCAAAAATGATTCCAGTGCAAAAAATATACCAGTTATTGTGTTAAGTAACTTAACAGTAACCAAAGAAGCTCAGGAAGCAGTTAGGCTCGGAGCAAAAGAATATTTAGCCAAAGCAATGCATACTCCAGAACAGATAGTTGAAAAAGTTAAAAAATACATATAGTATATAATCTCCGTCTAAAAATAACCTGTATATAGTTTGCAAACAACAAGCTCATTTGATATAATCCTGTAGTAGTTAATTATAAGCATTCAGCTTCTGATTCCTATTACACATTATGAATAAAATAGACATAATAATTCCTGTCAAAAATGAAGAAAAGAATGTACTACCTCTAGCCCAAAGGATTCATGCTGCTTTAAAGAAACTAAAAATAGATTACTCAATGATTTTTGTCGATGATCGATCAACCGACAAAACAGTACAGACAATAGAAAGCCTTTATGATGAATACCCTGTAAGGCTTCACAAAAAACAAGGGTCAGGAGGCAAGGCTTATAGCATAGTCGAAGCAGTTCAAATATCAAATGCTCCTTTTATCGCAATGATAGATGGTGACCTTCAATATCCACCCGAAAGTATTCCAGAAATGCTTAAAAAACTAGAGACTGAAGGAGTAGGTGTTGTGGTCGCCAATAGAAAAAAAGAGAAAATAGGTCGTCTCCGGCGAATTGTTTCCAAAGCCAACGCCCTCCTACTTGGAAAGCTACTATTAAACTTCAATTGCGATGCCCAATCAGGTTTGAAACTCTTCAAAAGGGAAATTTTTGAACACTTAGATCTTAAAGACATAAAACCCTGGTCTTTTGATATGCCTCTTTTGTATACAGCTCAAGAACTGGGACTAAAAATTGAAACAGTTGAAATAGATTTTAGTGAAAGGCAAAATGGAAAATCCAAAGTTTCGCTTTTTAAAACTACAACTCAGATCGCAACAACCGCATTAAAACTAAAACTCAAAAGAAAGAAAATCTATCACATCAAGCCTCAGAAACCAAATTCAATGCTCGGAGCCGGAGTTTCCTTCAAAAGAAAGCGCTTTATTACACACACAACTCTTCACCATGACAAATCTGCTTTAGTAACTTTCAAAAGATGGCAAAAAATTTTCATTTTATTAATTCTTTCAATTTTAGCTTTTGGTCTGGTTAAATCTCCTCTTTTAACCGCCAAAATTTTTATTGGAGTTCTATCTTTTGTTTATTTTGTGGATGTTCTTTTCAACTTTTTCTTAATTTTGAAAAGCCTTCATTTTCCACCAGAGCTGTCTTTCTCTGATGAAGAACTTGCACAAATCAAAGATCAGTCTTTGCCAATTTACTCAATTCTTTGCCCCCTTTACAGAGAAGCCCACGTTTTACCTAATTTCCTGCAGTCAATAAATAATCTTGATTATCCAAAAGAAAAGCTAGATGTCCTTCTTTTGCTCGAAGAGGACGATGGAGAAACAATTGATGCAGCCAAGAAAATGAAATTGCCTGATTATGTAAGAATTTTGATTGTTCCTCACTCATATCCCAAAACCAAACCAAAGGCCTGTAATTACGGGTTATCTCACGCAATAGGCGAGTATGTAGTAATTTACGATGCGGAAGATGCTCCAGAATCCTCACAACTTAAAAAGGCCTATCTTGGATTTCAAAAAGTAAAAAGTAGCGTTTTTTGTCTTCAAGCAAAACTTAATTACTATAACCCAAACCACAATCTTTTAACTAGACTTTTTACTGCAGAATATTCTCTTTGGTTTGATGTAATTTTGCCAGGTCTTCAATCAATTGAAGCAACTATTCCTCTTGGTGGAACTAGCAACCACTTTAGAACCGCTGATTTATTAAAGTTAGAAGGTTGGGATCCTTTTAATGTCACAGAAGATTGTGATTTAGGAGTTCGTCTTTTTAAAGCAGGCTACAAAACTGCAATTATTGATTCAACAACACTAGAAGAGGCCAACAGTAATCTCAAAAATTGGATTCGTCAGAGATCTCGTTGGATTAAAGGCTACATTCAATCCTATTTAGTTCATATGCGAAATCCACTTGAGTTTATAAAAAATCATGGAATTCAAGCTTTGATTTTCCAACTAATAGTTGGTGGAAAAATCGCTTTCATGTTAATTAATCCAATTCTTTGGCTTGCAACTTTCTCCTATTTTGCTCTTTACAAATTTGTAGGCCCAACAATTGAAGCTCTTTATCCTCCAGTAATTTTCTATATGGCAGCAACATCGCTAGTAGTTGGAAACTTCATGTTTCTTTATTACTACATGATTGGTTGCGCCAAAAAAGAGCACTGGACTGTCATTAAATTTGTATTTTTAGTTCCAATTTATTGGCTCATGGTAAGCTACGCCGCCTTAGTTGCTCTAATTCAATTAATTACAAAACCTCACTATTGGGAAAAAACCAATCACGGTCTTCACCTTAAAAAACAAGAAATAAAAGAAAAAGAACAACTAATTGTAGATATAAATAACCAAATTCCAGTTAAATCAGAAAAATTAAGCAAATCTTTAATCGGGGGAATCGCACTAATTGTAGCTTCAATGATTGCAAATGTATTAAATCTTCTTTTTAATATCTATCTTGGAAAATCAATAGGTTTGGAAAGTTTCGGCCTTATAAGCCTTTTTGGAGGAATAATCGCTCTTATTCAAATCCCTCTTTCCTCATACAGCCGCACAATTACCCATAAAACAGCATATCTGTTAGGAAAGTATAGTACGCCAGTCAAAACATATTGGAAAGAATTGAGAAACGCCTCATACCTTCCTTCTTTTCTTTTCGCCCTTGCCTGGATTGCAATCACTCCTTTTCTAGCTCGCTACTTTCAATCTAGCCCTCTTCCATTCTTTCTTTTGACCCCTCTCTGGCTTATCGGAATTCCATCCTCTATTGATTCAGGAATAACAAATGGAAATCTAAAATTTGTTTCAGTAGCCATAACAACAATAGTTGAAGTTGTTGCCAAGTTTGCATCAACCATCTTCTTAGTGACTTTCGGATTTAAAGATTTTGTTTATCTTTCATTTTCATTTTCAGCTGTAATTTCATTCTTGGTCGGTTGGATTCTTGTCTTGTTTATCAATAGAAAGGGAATTGAGATTAAAAAAGAAAATCTTCCTGTCTTCCCAAAAAAGTTTTACATAAGCACATTCTTTACAAAAATCTCTACAATTGCCTTTCTCTCAGTAGATGTAATTATCGCCAAACATTTTTTAAATCCCAGGGAAGCAGGTGAATACGCCCTTCTGTCATTAGCTGGAAAACTAGTCTTCTACTTAGGAACTCTCTTTACTCAATTTGTTAATCCTCTAGTTTCAAAAAATGAAGGATTAGGCAAAAGCTCAAGAAAAACATTTGGATTTATTTTAGGTCTAACCACAGCCTCTGTTTCTTTCGGATTTCTACTGTTCGGAGTATTCGGAAAGTTTACAGTTCCTTTAATCTTTGGAGTAGCCAAAACTCAAAGCATAATTACATTCTTGCCTTTATATAACTATGCAATGGCATGTATTTGTATAGCCTCAGCAATAGTTTCATATCATCAATCAAAAGACAAACACGCATTTGCTTACCTAAGTCTTTTCTTCTCAATCCTTTTAGTTCTAGGCCTTTTCGTTTGGCACTCCGCCATAAGAGATTTCAGTTTTGTCTTAAGTGTTGTTGGAATCACATATCTTTGTGCAGTTTTTCTATTACATGAATTTTCTTCTAAAGTAAAAGTACAAAAAAGTACAAAAAAACTACTAAAAATTCTCATTCTTAATTGGAGAGACACTAAACATAAATGGGCAGGTGGAGCAGAGGTCTATGTTCACGAGCTAGCCCAAAATTGGGTAAAAGAAGGTCATTTAGTAACTCTCTTTTGTGGAAATGACCAAAAATGCCCAAGAAATGAAGTTGTAGACGGAGTCCAGGTAGTTCGTCGAGGCGGTTTTTACACAGTTTACATTTGGGCATTTATTTATTATCTTTTTGCTTTTAGAAGAAAATACGATGTAATTGTCGAAAGTGTTAACGGAGTTCCATTCTTTACGCCTTTCTATTCAAGAATCAAAAAAATCATAATAAGCTACCATGTCCATCAGAACGTTTTTAGAAGTCATTTAAGATTTCCTCTCTCAACTCTGGCTAGCGTCATGGAAAAAAATTTAATGCCACTTGTTTACAGAAACACTCAATTTGTAACTATTTCTGCATCATCCAAAAACGATCTTTTAAATGCAAATCTTACTAAAAATGAAAATATAAGTATCGTAAATCCAGGAATCACATCAAAGCTTTACAAAAAGGTTCCAAAAACAAAATATCCATCATTTTCATATGTTGGCCGCCTTCAGCATTACAAAAATATTGATATAGCACTAAAAGCATTCGCAAAGGTAGTCAAAATTCACAAAGATGCAGAGTTTGCAATTGTCGGAGAAGGCGAACAAGGTCAGTATCTCAAAAACATAACACACAATCTAGGTCTTTCGGAAAATGTTTTCTTTTTAGGTAAAGTCTCAGAAGAAGAAAAAGCCCGTGTATTTGGGCGTACTTGGGCCAGCATTCAACCTTCATCGTTCGAAGGATGGGGAATTACAGTCATCGAGGCAAATGCAGCAGGAACTCCTGTTATAGCATCAAAGGTAAATGGTCTTAAAGATTCTGTGGTTGACGGAATTACTGGCCTATTAGTTCCAGAAAAGGATATCAAAGCTCTTGCTTATGCCATGAATTCAATAATTGAAGATAAATCTCTTAGAAATTATTTAAGCAAAGAGGCTCTAAAGTGGTCAAAACAGTTTAGTTGGGAAAAAACATCAAAACAGTTTCTCAAAATCATTAACGAAAACTACTCTGACGATACCACAAAAATAGAAGGAGATTTTCAATATGTATAAGTTTCCACAAAAAATAAAAGGTTTTGATTTCCAAAAAGAGCTAATTGATAAAAAATCAAAACACAATTTCTATTTTGCTATCTACAAAAATGGAAATAAACAAGCCATTGCGAAAATGTTTGTAGGAAATAAAAGTGATAAATCATACAAATCCTTACTTCATGAAGCATTTGTCACAAAGATATTAGAAAGTCTCACTCCCAAAGTTTATTGTGTGATTCAAAAAGATGAATTCTTCTTAATTTTATTTGAATTTATTAATGGTAATAAGCTCAATAAGTTTTCAGATTCTCAAAAAATAAAAAATTACTTAAACTCAGTCAACAATCTTAGAAACACTGGTTCAAAATTAAACAAAGAAAACAAAAGGCTAATTGGCCAAAGAAGCTCTTTATTCCACATAATTTCATATCCATATTTTGTAATAATGGCAATCTTTTCTTATCCAAAATATTTCTTAAATATCGTTTCCTTTATTCCAATCTTTTTAGGTTCAATCATTGATCTATTAAAACAAAACAGCCTCGTTTTAACTCACGGAGATTTACATGACGACAACATTTTAATTACCAAAAGAAAAACTTATTTATTAGATTTTGGCTTTTCCAAATTCCAACACCCCTCTTATGAATTTATAGTTACACTATCTTGCTTATGGGATGACAAACCTTTTATAAATGGAATACTAAATCATCTCAAAAACCAAAAGGTTGGTTTAAACAAAGCTCTCTCGATAAAAATAGTTACACAGTTTTTGTCTGACAAAAATCTAAGCGATAAAAAGGTTGATAATTATATTAGTTTTCTAAATTTTATTAAAAAGATATGAAAGCATTAACCATTATTCCAGCATATATTCTAGGCAATACCAAAAAAGTAATTCTTCCCAAAAAAGTAGGTTCTTATGTTTTAATTAAAGACCTGCAACAGAAAAAAATTCATCCATACGCTGTTGGACTTTATAAAAAAGATGGAAATAAATTTGTTATTAAGATTTGGTCTGGTAATTTAAAGGATGAATTTTATTATTGCCTTAAAAATGAAATAGCTGCACTCGCAATTTTAAACAAAACTCGAAAATTTAAAATCAAGAGCTTACCTACTCATTTAAGACAAGTCTCAACACCAGGCTTTATAGAATCAATAGATAAAAATAATCAATTAATATTAATAGCTGAATACATAGAGGGAAAAAAGGTTTCGGAGTTGAAATCAACAGAAAAACAACTTCTATATTTGAATATCTGCCAAGAATATATAAAGTGGATTGGAGACAATATTCCCCCAAAAGAAAGAAAATTAATTAGAGACAAATCCAAACTTAAATTCTTATATTATTATCCTTTAATTTTTGCTGCAGCTTTTATAAAACGTCCAGATTTAAGATCAATTCTTTTAAAAAGCGTACATACATTTATTTCAGGAGTTCCTATGTTTCTTAAATTTGAAAGTAGATTAGTTCATGGCGATTTACATGTACAAAACATAATTACAAAAGGTAAAAAAATCTACATTTTAGATACTGAAATCATGATGTATACATTTCCTGTTTATGAACAAATAGTTTCATTTGCAAGCTTCAGAAATAGCTATTCCTTGCAGAAAAAAATATTAGATAGTTTAATTAGAAAAGCAAAAAAAAATAAAGAATTCAAGATACTGTTGAAGAGTCTCTTAATCCATAACTCAACATACGATTTAACTGGAAATGTGCCTAATAAAGTTGTTGAAAAAAGTAGAGAAAATATAAAATTAGCAATATCACTATGAAAAAACAAATTTACAAAATAAGATCATCAATAACCAAAAAAATAAAATCTAAATCACGCTATTTTTTGGCTACAAAAAGTCTTAAACCTTTAAGTAGAAAGTTCGGCTTTGACAGGGGAACTCCTATCGATAGATTCTGGATTGAATCATTTTTAAAAGAAAACAGAAGGCAAATTAAAGGAAAATGTTTAGAGATTACAGACAACTTCTACATCAAAAAATTTGGTCTTTCTAAAGTCAAAACAAGAGATGTTTTGGATATTGATATTAAAAACAAAAAAGCAAATATTCACGGAGATTTAAGAAATCTCAAAAACAAAATTAAAGACAACTCTTATGATTGTGTAATCTTAACCCATGTTTTGGGCGCAATAGATGAATATGAAAAAGCGCTTTTAGAAATAAAAAGAATTCTAAAGCCCGGTGGAGTTTTACTTTTGACATCCTCTTGCTTTAGTCCGATATACATCCAAGGTCCTAAAAATTACTGGAGATTCACACCGGATGGAGCAAAACATGTTTTTGGAAATATTTTTGGTGAGAGAAAAGTCAAAGTTAAATCTTATGGAAATGTACTTACTGGCCAATGTTTTTGGGTAGGTATGTCTCAAGAAGAATTAAGCAAATATGAACTTGAATATAACGACCCCGAATTTCCATGTATAGTGGGAGTTTTAGCAAGAAAATAATATGAAGAAATTAAAACAATTAACAGTCGGAATTCCTGCTTTAAACGAAGAAAAAAGTATAGGAGTTTTACTAAGCTCCTTGATTTCTCAAAAAGAGAAAGGTTTTAGGATAGTAAAAATAATAGTAATTTCCGACGGAAGTACTGATTCAACAGTATCAACTGCTAAAAGAATTAAAGACAGAAGAATAGAAGTAATTCAAAAAAAGAAACGTCTAGGAAAAGCCAGTCGATTAAATCAAATAATCAATAAAACCGATTCCGATCTTCTTGTTTTAGTAGATGCTGACATTTCAATCGCAAGTCAGGATTTCATTTCAGAATTGGTGACTCCAATAATAAACCAAAAAGCTGATATGACTTCACCTGCAATACAAGAATTGTCATCTAAAACATTTTTCGAAGAAGTTTTAGATCTTTCAATGAAATTGAAGATAATTCTATTCTCAAAATTCAAAAACGGAAATAACGTATACAACTGTCACGGCCCAGCAAGAGCTTTCAATAAAAGCTTATATAAAAAAATAAACTTCCAAAATAGCGAAGGGGACGACATGTTCTCTTATCTTTTTTGCATCAAAAACAATTATAAATTCAGATTTATTCCTAATATTTACGTCTCATACAGACTTCCATCCGTCATAAAAGATCATTACAAACAAAGCTCACGTTATTTAAACGCAATTGAATTTTGTAATAGCTTCTTTGGCAAAAATTTAGTAAATTCAGAGTTTGCAATTCCCAGAAGTGTATTCTTATGTTCATTTCTCTCATCAATTCCGCTTTTATTTAGAATGCCAATTCATTCTATTTTTTATCTTTCAACTTTTTCTCTTGTTAGAATTGCACGTAAATTGAACATCAAACCTAATGAATATTGGCAAGTTAAATCATCAAAAAATATATGAAGAAAAGAAACTACATAAGGAAAGCGATATATCTGACACTTTTAAGAGTTGATCATCTCTTAAAGCGTTCTAACAAAATAGTCATTTTCTGCTATCACAGTATTGCAAAGGATAATTGGGCCTTTAGCGTAAAACCAAAAAATTTAGAAAAACAAATGGATTACATGCTTGATAATTACGAATCTTGGAGTTTATCTGATCTAGAAAAATATCTAAAAGGAAGAAAAAAACTTACAAAGAATGTGTTTATTGTAACCTTTGATGATGGTTATAGAAACCTACTCAAATCCATTGATCTTTTCAAAAGTAAGTCAATCTATCCAACAGTTTTCCTTCTTTCTGACAAAGAAAAAATAAAAAGAAAAGAGATTTCATCTAAAAAATTAATTTTAAAAGAAAGTGACATATTAATCTTGAAGTCAGCCGGTTGGGAAATAGGAAGTCACTCAAAAACCCATCCCAACTTTTGGAAATTAGACGAAAATAAGCTAGAAGAAGAAATTAAAGGTTCTAAGCTAAATTTAGAAAAAAATCTCAACTTAAAAGTAAATTATTTTGCTTATCCAAAAGGAAAATACACAAAAAATGCTCTAAATATAGTCAAAAAATCAGGTTATAAATTGGCGCTTACGGTAGATGACAATTTCATATGTAGATCCTCAAATAAATTCTTACTTCCAAGAATAGGTATTGATGGAACCCATACTTTCGAAGAATTTAAAGCAAGTTTTACACCATCAGTAGTTACATTCAGAAATATCGTAAAACACACATTTTTTTACAAATTTATATGAAAAACAAAAAAATCGATTTAATAGTTAAATATTTTTATCCAGTTGCAGCCGGTATTGAAACAAATACCTTAGAAACTTATTCCATTCTTGCAAAAGAAGGTTTTAATGTAATAATTCACACATCTATAAATTCTCTTGTTGAAAAAAATATTTACAAAAATTACGAAGAATATAGAGGGCTCAAAATAAAACGTTTTGAATTTAATAAATATCTTTTAAATCCCAAAATAGATTACAAAAACTCAGATATCATTGCCCTACACAATTTTGATGTTCTACCTCATCTAACAATCATGTTAAAGTCACTATTTTTTAAAATCCTTGGCAAAAAAAATTATAAATTAATCCTAACTCCTCATGGAGGCTTTAATCCAGAATGGAGCATCTTTAAGCCTCAAATAGCTCTGGCTAAAAGCATTTATCACTTTACACTTGGAACTTTCCTTATAAATCTTACTGTTGATTCAGTTCGCGCAGTATCGGAATGGGAAAGGCAGGAAATTATTAAAAAAGGTGTTAATCCCTCAAAAGTAGTGGTAATTTCAAATGGATTAGAAGATGAAGCTTTCAAGGATGTTGAAAATCTTGCCTCAAACGATATAAAACAAAAAGTTAAAAGTTTTGGAAAATATATTATCCAAATCGGCCGCGTCTACCCAATCAAAAATTATGAAACTACAATTAAAGCTTTAGCTAAGTGTCCAAAAGACCTCAAATATATAATCGCAGGTCCAATTGCAAATGAAAATTATAAAACAAAATTAGATAACTTAATTAAAAAATTGAATCTTAAAAATAGAGTAATCTTCGTAGGAGTAATAAGAGGAATTGACAAATATTATCTAATAAAACACGCACAAATCATGGTTCATATGGCTATTTGGGAAAGCTTTTGTAATGTTGTCCATGAAGGTTTATCTCAAGGCCTTCCAATAATTGTAGCCAACAATACCGCCCTTCCATACATTATTAAAAATAATGTTAACGGCTACTGCGTTGAAACCAAAAATTATCAAAAATTAGCCTCAAAAATCGATTTTATTTTGAAAAATATGAATGGAAAAGAAATTAAAGATATGAAAAAAAGAAATAAAAACGTAGGGACAGATGAATCCTGGACCTCAACAGCATTAAAAATGAAGGAGCTTTATGAAAAATAAAAAAACAACAGTTTCAATCGGAATCCCAGCTTATAACGAAGAAGCAAATATTCAAAATGCTATTCGTTCTGTCTTAAATCAAAAAAGTGATAATTTCGTTTTAGAAAAAATAATAGTAATTTCTGACGGAAGTAGCGACAATACAGTTGAAAAAGCATCATCATTTAAAGATAAAAAAATTCAAATTATTTCAGGAAGAACAAGAATAGGAAAAGCAGAAAGGCTTAATCAAATTTTTAATATTACAAACTCAGAAATATTAATACTTTTAGATGCAGATTGTATTCTAGAAAAAGATGCAATTTTTGAAATGATAAAGATTTTTAATAAAGACTCACGGATCACTTTAGTTGGATCAAATGCAACCCCGTTTGAAATCTCTGGATTCATAACAAAAATTGTTAACATTGGAGTAACAATAAATAAACGAGTAGGTTCTCAATACCACAAAGGCAACAATGTTTATTCTTACAGAGGATCACTCATTGGTCTAACAAAAAAAATTTACAGATCAACAAAAGTACCAAAAGATATACTAGCAGACGATGCATATCTGTATATGTACACTATCAGTAAAAATTTGAAAAAAGCTTGGTCCAAAAAAATTATCGTCTACTACAGAATACCTTCAACTATTTCAGAACATATTAAGCAAAGTTTGAGGTTTGTTAAATCCCAAAAAGCAATAAATAAATATTTCGGTGACTGGACAATAAAAGAATTTATCTTGCCCAGAAAAATATTAATTAAAGAGATTATATCATTAATCTTCGAACAACCAATATTTGCAATTTTATTTTTAGTTACCAACTCGTACGTTTCATTTTTAAATTTAGTAGACGTTAAAAAAATGAATTACAAATGGGAAATGATTTCTTCTACCAAAAAAATTTTATATATAAATGAACAATAAAAACCAAAAAACATCAGTTTCAATTGGAATTCCAACATATAAATCGCCAGACACAATACCTCAAGTTTTGAAATCTTTATTTAAACAAAAAACCAAAAATGTCAAGATTTTAGAAATTATTATTTATTCAGACGGAAACAATGACGATACCGTCAAAAACTGCAAAAAAGTAGCTAGAAATAACAAAAAAATAAAGATTATCGACGCTAAAGTAAGACATGGAATGGCTTATGGCTTTAAGTATATGGCATCCCTTTTTAAGGGTGACATCTTTGTTTTGTTTTGTGACGATATCAAAATCGCTGACAATTATCTCATTGAAAAATTAACAAAACCTTTGATTTCTGATAAAAAAGTTGGATTAGTAGGTGGTAACACAATTCCATTATCCCCAAAGAATTTTTTTCAAAAAGCTTACTTTTCAAGTTTCAACGCTTATCATAGAACAGCTTATAAACTAAAAGATGGTGATAACAAACATACGTGCGATGGGGCAATATTAGCCTTTTCAAAAAACTTAATTAAAAAAGTAAAATTTCCAAAAGAAGACAAAAGACTTGGCAATGTCGATGCTTATATGTATTTCGCAACATTAACAAATGGTTTTAAATATCGTTTTGCTAAAAACGCCAGAGTTTATTTTGAGTTAGCATCTTCTCATTCAGAAATCTTATCAAGATTCTCAAGGAATAATTCAAACAAGTATTTATTAATAAGTCAATTTGGTGATATTGTTAAAAAAGAATACAAATTACCTAATGCTGAACACAGTAAATCTCTAGTTATTGAATTTCTCAAAAACCCTTTAGGTTCAATCTATATCTATTCAATGGGAAGATATTCAGAATATAAAGGCAAACAAATAGCAAAAAATTTCAATCCAACCTGGCAAGTTATTGAGTCAACCAAAAACATATGAAACTATCAAAAATAATATTCACAATTTTAATATTTATTTTCTCTTCTTTATTAATGCTTTTTGCCATCAAAGGAAGAGTAGACAAGTTAGACAATTTTTATTACCAACAACAAAAAGATACTAGCGTCGGTAGTCCATTTGAATCCTCAAATTCAAATGCCCGTTATGCTTTAACTGAGGCAATCGTTAAGGACAAATCCTTTCTTTTATCTCCGGATTTAGCCAAATTCGCTTCCCCTGATGTTGTCCAATACAAAGGCAAATTTATATCAATATTCACCCCTGGAATATCTTTAATAGGTGTTCCTTTTTATTTACTAGGAGAAAAAATCGGCATTCCACAAATTACAACTTATTTATCAGTCACAATTTTTGGTATTCTAAATATTTTTCTAGTTGCTCATCTTGCTCGAAAACTTGGTGCAGGTTTTTATGAAAGCTTAATTGGAGGACTGCTGTTTTTGTTTGCCTCAAATTCACTTTCATATTCTCTTTCTTTCACTCAGCACGAGCTTTCATCTACAGTTCTTTTGCTTGCTCTTACAAATGCAATAGGAGAAAGAAACTTAGTCAAAAACATTATTTTTGGAGTTCTTGTCGGAATCGGAATTTTGGCAGATATTCCAAATGTAATCTTAATGGCTCCAATTGGAATTTACATTTTCTTTAAGCACCTAAGGTTAAAAAAGACTCAAACAAAAGTCAAAAAAACACTTACAATTTTAAGCCTTCTTGGAATAGTTTTGGGTCTAATCCCTTTTGCAGGAATTTTTGCTTACTATAATTTCAAAACAACTGGTTCCTACGCAAAAATCGCTCAAAACATAGGTCGATCAAATGCTTTTAGCGTTGATAGTATTCAAAACTCAGACGATTATCTTAAAAAAGCAGAAGACGTTGGAGGAAAAAGCTCATCCTCTCTTCCTTTCAATTCCAGAAAAGAGCTCAGCGGTTTCTACACGCTCTTAATAAGCGATGAGCGCTCTTGGCTTTACTATAGTCCAATAATTTTAGTCGGAATTTTAGGTATTTGGATAGGTTTTAAAAGCAAAAAAGTTAAAGACATTCTAGTCATTGCCGTTGCAATCATAGGAACAAATATCCTTTTGTATTCCATGTTTGGTGATCCTTGGGGAGGTTGGGCGTTTGGACCAAGATATTTAATTCCAGCTGCTGCAATTCTTAGTGCAATGATCCCTATAGCTATTACCAAATATAAGAAAAAAATTATCTTTATAATACCAATGACCCTTCTTGTAGGGTATAGCGTTTATATAAACTCTCTTGGAGCAATAACCACAAATGCAATTCCACCAAAAGTCGAAGCACAGTCATTATCTACTGGAATTCCATACACCTATAAATACAACGAGAATCTTGCAAGCCAAAACCAATCAAGCTCGCTTGTCTATAACGCATTCATTACAAACAATCTAAGTCTTGATATTTACATAAAAGAGTTTTCTTTATTCTCATTTGCTCTAATTGCATTCTCTTTCATATTTGCCTTTTTTGACAAAGAAAGGAAAAACAAAAATGTTTAAAAAATATGCTCTTTTTTTTGTAGTTTTAGTTCTCACAGTAATCTCTATCTATAACTTCATTTTTTATTACAAAAATGGCTTGGGGCTTTCATATAATGACGCCAGATCTCACTTAGATATCGGTAGGCGCGTAGTAGAGGGTCTAAAGCCTGGTATAGCCCAGATCGGATCTGTTTGGCTACCGCTTCCACATCTTTTGATGGTTCCAACCATCGGCAATGACTTTATGTGGCATTCAGGCCTCTCAGGGGCACTAGAATCAATGATTTCATTTGTAATAACTGGAGCACTAATTTACAAAATTTTAGAAAAGTTAGGAGCTAAAATGTTGGCTCGTTTAATAGGAGTAGCTGTTTTTGTTTTAAATTTAAATATTTTATATCTTCAGTCAACAGCCATGACCGAGCTTTTGCTTTTGGCAACTCTAACAGCCGGAGTTTACTATTTTATTTGTTTCTATCAGCATGAAAAAATCCTCGATCTAATTAAATCAGCCTTTTACATTATGCTTTCTTCTCTTATCAGATACGAAGGTTGGTTTTTGATTGGGTTTGCAGGCATTGTGCTTGCCCTAACTATCTTGAAGAAAAAAGGCTACAAAGTTGCAGAAGGAACTCTTGTTCTGTTTACAACTCTAGCAGGAGTAGGAATAGTTCTTTGGATTTTGTGGAATCAACTTATTTTTAAGGACGCCTTATATTTTGCAATTGGTCCTTTCTCTGCTCACGCTCAACAAGCCGATCTTGCAAAAGCAGGTAACCTGCCTACAAAAGGGAATATTTTATTATCCATAAAAATCTATTTATATTCATTAATTTATTCAACAGGTGCATTCACCTCATTTTTGGGATTAATTGGAGCAATAGTTTTATGGTTTGACAAAAAAATAAAACCAGTTGTTCGTGTGGCTTCACTCACATTGATGGCTCCATTTATTTTTAATGTTTTAGCTTTATATTTCGGTTTTTCAGTTTTATCTATTCAAGGAATATCTGGAAACACTTGGTTTAATGTTCGATATGGAGTAATGATGATGCCTTCAATTGCAGTTTTTGTAGGTTACTTAGTGCATCGTGCCAAAAGCCTAAGATGGGTAATCATAGGCCTATTTTTATTTACAACTTTCTTTATGTTCGTAAATTACGATGCAGTTACAGTTGATGATGCAAGAGTAGGATCTAGTCAGAAAAATGTTTCAGAAGTTTCAGGTTGGCTAAAAGATAATGCTTCCAATAAATCTGGCTTTATTTTAATTTCAGCAGCTTCCCATGATGCTATTATCTTCTCATCTGGCCTTCCAATGGCTAGATTCATTCATGAGGGAACTGGAGCTTATTGGGAATCAGCAACAACTGCTCCTGACAGGTGGGCTCGCTGGATTGTTATGAGAACTTACGATGAATCAGATTTAACTTACAAGGCATTAAGTAAAACCAAAGCGCTCGATAAATACAACCTTGTTGCTAAATATCCTTTTGCGGATGTGTATGAAATCAAACCAGAATATCTAAAATTTTTAAATCGCGATCCCATCTTCGGAAAACAAAAATAATGTATAATCCCCTAAATGTATATCAAAGATATGAAATTAGCTAAAAAATTCTTAATAGCAGGCGTATTGATCTTTTTGATTGCGCTTTTAAATAAACCCGTAATTAGCCACAATGGTGAAAGCGAGCCAACTCTTTGGTTGATTCAATCAATCGACACAATGAAATACTCTCGTGATCCTGCTCGAGAAAAAATAAAGGACCCCAACTTTAAAAAAGTAATCGATGATCAAGTCAAAAAAATAGCTTCCACTGGTGCAAATTATGTGGCAATAGCAACTCCATATGATCAGGAATTCGTTCCATTTTTAAAGGAATGGGTGAGCTCTGCGAGAAAAAACAACCTTCATGTTTGGTTTCGCGGAAACCTCTCGGGTTGGGAAGGCTGGTTCAACTATCCCAAGATTTCAAAATCAGTTCATAACCAAAAAATAAAAGAGTTTATATTAGCAAATGAAGATTTATTTCAGGATGGCGATATCTTCAGTTCATGCCCTGAATGTGAAAATGGGGGAACAGGCGACCCAAGGCAAACAGGGGATATCATCTCTTACAGAAATTTTCTAATTAGCGAATACAGGGCCACACAGGACGCCTTCACCCAAATACATAAAAATGTTTATTCCAACTTTTTCTCGATGAATGCAGATGTTGCCAATTTAGTCATGGATCAACAGACAACAAAGGCTCTTGGTGGAATCGTCGTCATTGATCATTATGTTTCAACTCCTCAAAAACTAGTTACAGATATCGTAACTCTTAGCCAAAAAACAGGAGGAAAGATAGTTTTAGGAGAATGGGGAGCTCCTATTCCAGATATAAATGGACAAATGAATGAAAGGGAGCAGGCAAATTGGATTCACGAAGTTTTAGATAAACTCTCAGAAACAAAAGAGCTTATTGGTTTGAATTATTGGGTCAATCTTGGAGGATCAACAAGTATATGGAATGATGACGGAACTCAAAGGCAAGCAGTTCAAGAAATCACAAATTTCTACACTTCAAACTTAGCTAAAGGATCAATTGATGACGAGATTGATAAACCTATAGAAGCGGTAAAAGTAAATATCGGAATTCGGACGGTTTTAACTGATAAAAATGGCTATTTTGAAATTCCAAATGTAAATAAAAACATGAGAGTTGATATACAAATGCCCAATTACGAGTCACAAACTTTAGATATAGCAAATCTTTCTCACAAAATCGTTCTAATAAGACAAAATAATGGAATCATCTTCAAAATCAAAAAATTTCTCCATTTACTTCACATCATATAAAAATTGACTACAGGATTTATCGATGATATAATCCCATAAATTATTACTATGGTAAATATACCAACCTTTCCTTCTTGTCCAAACCCAAATGCCACTTTGCGTGTTAAATACGACACAGGCATTCACGGAATAGTAGGTGACACCTCAAACCACACTGGTTCGGATACCGTCTACACATTAGATCAAGGTAATATAGTTCAATGTTATTGCGACTCAGAAAATTCAGGTATTCAAACCAATTGGATTAAGGCAAACAACTTCTCTCAAGAAGATATTCAAATTCTTAAAAATCAAGGCTGGTTTTACATTCCCAATGGCTCTCTTTGGGGTTTAGATGAAGCTCCCTATATGGCTCAAAACATTAACTTTAACTGTCAACAAAACTCAAACACAGGAGGTGGGCAAGTTCTATCATCTGCTGCCTCAACTCAAAATATCGGAGGTCAAATCTTAGGCCTTTCCAATACATCCGGAAACTATATTACAACAATATTTACTTCCTTATTTTTTTTACTATTAGGCGTAACTTTTCTCCAAATCCTGAAGAAACTAAAATAAACCCAACAAAGGCATAAATCGCTCCAATTATTGCGTCCACAAAAAAATGCTCCCCAAGATAGACTATTGAAAACCAAACACCAATTGTATAAATCCCAAAAATTATAGAAAGTTTTTTATATTTCTTAAGCATAAAAAGAAAAATTAAAAAAGGAAAAGCAGCATGGAGTGAAGGAACAGCGGCAACAGGGTCAGCTCCCAATATAGCATATACACTAGGTATACTAAACGAAGGCGCAAAGTGTGACATCACAACAGATATTACTTCAAAAACCTTTGGAATATACCCTTTGCTGGCAGCCATCCAAGGCGGCATCGCTGGAAAAACCATGAAAGTAAAAAAAGCCATATAAGAAACTAAAAGAATTGACAAAGAATATTGCTTAAATATCTTTCGATCCATTACCCAAAATAAATAACCTGCCAACAAAAATCCCACAAAATGGCTAATATATAAAGTCACAGATAAAAAATCATACCATTTGAGATTATTTGGATCATACAAAAGAGTTTGTAAGGTAATAGTCGGAATTGATCCAAAAATAAACTTATCGGCATAAATCATAGGGAAAACATGTGCTTTCAAATTAAAGTAGGGAACCAAGCTTCTCAAACCTTCATATCCCAAAAACAAAAGAACAAATGGAATCCAATCAAATAAAAACATGCGAACACGCCCCAAAAAAAGACTTCCCAAAATTGCAAAAATAAAAAATTGATCAGGAGAAAACCAGATCCTGTGATAAATCATAAAAAAGCTAATCAAAAAAATATAAGAAAAAGATAAAATCAAAGCCAACTTGTGAGCTCTCATAAATCTAGTATCCTGGAAAGTAATCTACTTTTATTTGTCCCTTAGAAAGTCCCAAGCTAGACAAAACCTCTTCAAAAGAGATTACCATCATATGTGGCCCAGAAAGATAAAATGTTCTCTCTTTAAAATCAGGTATTTGCTTTTGTATTAATGTCGAATCAATTCTGCCCTGTGTCTCAGTTGCAATATAAATTACCCTCAATCCAAATTTCTTCACACCCTCATCAAAAATATCTCTATATACAACATCCTCATCTTTCTTGTTCGAGTACAAAAGCACAATATCTCTTTTTTCATTTGTGTCAGATAAATATTTAATGATACTTCTAAAAGGAGTAATTCCAATTCCTCCAGCCACAAAAACCAACTTTTTTCCTGTATCTTTTGGTAATGTAAAGTCTCCTGTAATCTGCGAGGCAACAATTTTATCTCCAACGTTCATTTCAAGCATTCTTCTTTTAAAACTACTTCCGTTTTCGTGAAATTTAACTGCTATTCGAATATTTTTTTCAGTAGGCGAGGAAGAAATTGTAAAATATCTTCTATTTCCCCGACTATCAGGACTTTGATGCCCCAAAGTCCATTCCATATACTGTCCAGGATTAAACTTTGGAGGATCAACTAAATTAAAAACAAAATCATAGCTGTCTGGGTTTATTTTTATTTTTTGAGAAAGCGTCAAAATTAACTTTTCTTTTGATCCAACTAAATAGGAAAAAATATTTCCCAAAACAAGTGCGATCTCTGGAGTAGTTGTAAGTAAACCCAATTTAAGTTGAGGCGCAAACAAAAACCCTGTTATAGCTCCATACAAAACTCTCAAATCAAAGGTTCCGGGTGTAGTTAAAGGCTCTGTAAGCATTACAAATGCAAAAAACAAAATAGGCGAATCAAGATAAGTCTTTTTAAGGATAGTAGCTAAGTCAGTTCTTTTGCCCAAGGTAAAGAAAATTATCGTAAGGCTTGCAACCATCAAAAAAGAAAGAACCAGATCGAATCTTTTAATTTTGCGAGTTAATAAAAGACCCCCAATCAAAACAAAAGGAAACATTGATGCAGTTCCTATCCACCAACTTGCCGATTGATTTAAAACAAAATATGTAAGTAAGACAGCAAATGCAGCAGGGTTAAAAATGTGTTTTTTCTTTAGAGCAAATATGTATTTTGATGCTTCAGAAATAACTGCTATCCACCCTAAAAAGAACAAGTCGTGGGTGTGTCTTGCAGGGCTAATGATCAAAAAAAGAATAAGTGAGGTAATATAAACAGATTCAAGATTAGTGGGAACTTTAAATATCTCAGCAAAAGTAACATTACAAAGCCAGCTTACAGAAGTAATAAACAAAAAAGAAAAAATAAGATTTAAAAAATTAAAAGGCAAAACCCCAAAAATAGAGTAGATTAACGCAACAATCGCCAGTACCAGTAGGTAATATAAAATCAACCGATACATCGTAATATTATTTAAAAAATCATCAATTATTCTCATATTTAGAAAAATTAGATGTTTGAGTTGCAATCCCGTTTTCATCAATCATATATCCTTCAAACCCATTGAGTTTCTCAATAAAATAAATTCCTTCCTTTCCCATTGCAAAAGCAGCTGTTGCAAATCTATCAGCTTCATATATATTTGAACCCACAACAGTCAAACTCACAATCTCAGTTATTGGCTTATCCTTTTTAGGATTGTAAACATGCTGACCTCTTTCATAGGTTCCAGAAGTAGCAACGCCAAGATCAGAAACAGATAAAACTTTTACAATCTGCCTTTGGTTGAAAGGGTTTTTAATGCCTACCTTCCAATTTTTGCCTTCACTGTTCTTTCCACAAACTTGAATATCACCTCCTGCATCAACAAAGAAATTTTTAAAATTTCTTTGTTTAAAAATTTGAGCTGCATTGTAAATAGCCCATCCTTTTACGATTCCAGATGGGTCATAAGTTCCGTGGTGTTTTATATCGAAATATCCATCAGCTTCCTTTTTAGTCTGTAAAGACTTTTCAAAAATATCTTTCATCTCATGACTAAGGTCCCTTCTTTGAATTTTTCCTTCATTAAATTTGGTTATTTCGCTATCTCTTTTGTA
Organism: Candidatus Woesebacteria bacterium; assembly: GCA_016432525.1. GTDB lineage: Bacteria > Patescibacteriota > Microgenomatia > UBA8517 > UBA8517. Next base: position 680,961 of record CP066693.1, read on the forward strand.
AGTACTAAATTTATTATCAACCCAGGCAAAATAAGAAAAAACTTCATCTAAATCCTTTTGTGTGGCTTTTATATCAACAATTTCCAAAGTCACAGGCATTCCCATCAAAATCCTTGTTTCTTTTACCATTTAAATAGCCTGATCAAGAGCAGACTTAAGTGATTCTATAAATGCCATGCTAGTTTGTGTAGCACCTGAAACAATATCAATATTAGTGCTTTGCGCATTAATTGCTTCTTGCTTTAAAAAAGGCATTGCCTGTTGGTTTATCTCAATAGATGTTCTTCTATCATTTGGATATTTTAAAAATGTAACATCAGATATCTTTCCACCTTGAACAGCTACCTGAACCTGTACGTCACCATAATAAGCATCAGTTACAGGCCCTGTATAAGTACCATCTTTATACTTTGAAGCTGGTTGGCTTGTAGCAAAAGGAGACGGAATAAGACTCTCTGTTGAAATAACCACCCTGTTTGTTTCCTCTCGTCCATCAATTCGATCATGCACCGCATACACCAAAAAAATAAACACTACCAAAGCCGAAAGTCCTATTTTTTTAATCGTTGTTAAGTCCATTTTCTATATTCTACTCAAAATAGAGTATTTATGTAATCTGAAAAATAACTGAATTATAGTATCTCAACCTTGACTTTCATCCTGTAGTTTGATATACTTCATTCAATTAAGTTCTCGTGAGAGAACTTTTTTTGTGCCTAACTAATATGTTAATACCACACCTAATTACAGCTTTAATCATTTTTGCAAACCCAGTCACTCCTGAAGTTTTGGGAGCTTCAAACGTGCCTGTAATTTCCATGCCTGCAACTAAAACTTTAGCCTCACATGCTATGCCTCTTAACGATAGGTATGGAAATACATTTGTTAATGACATCTTTAAAGATAATATCTTGCTTACTCTTCACTATTTAAATGGAGATGTAACCAAAAAAGAGGATATTAACTGGAAAAAAATAGAGGATAATTTTCATTATGAATTTAGCCTTAATCCTGGAGAGAGATTTGTATTCCACGATAAAATATCACCTGGATACAAAGACAATGTCGTAAAAACAACTCATGCCTATTTTAACTTCACAGATGGGTTCAAATCTGATGGATATTTAACAGGGGACGGAGTCTGTCACATAGCTTCCCTTATTCATTGGGTTGCAAAAGATGCAGGCTTAGAATCAATTGCCCCATCAAACCACGATTTTGCTGTTATTCCAGATATTCCAAAAAAATATGGTGTAGCTATCTATGCTGATCCTGGAAAAAATTCAATAGGCGAAATGCAAAATCTTTATATCAAAAACACCTTTGCAAAACCTGTTAAATTCGTCTTTGATTACAAAGATAATGTTCTTACTCTAGACATTGTCTCACTTCTCTAATATTCTTAATTAAGAAGTGAGAAAATTAGTCCCGATTCTTTCATTAACTCTAGTAATTTTTGCGATCGCAAAAATTGTTCCATCTCTTAAGCCTCAACAAGCCTGTGCAAATTCCGTTTCCTGTGCCAAAAATTTAAATGTTCAAATAGAAAATGATGCAACAGCAATTTACAATAATCAAAACATCGCACCGCCTAAAATCTATCTGTCAGATAAAGACCTAAAACCAACTGTTTTGGCAGACTCGGTAGGAGTGGGCGAAAAGCACATCTATGTTGATTTAACAACACAAACCCTATCAGCTTATCAAGGCGACACACTATATCTGAAAACCCTGGTTTCAACTGGTAAATGGCGTGAAACTCCAACAGGGGATTTTAGAATTTGGGTAAAACTTCGAGCTACAAGAATGACAGGTGGAGAAGGAGCTGATTTTTACGATCTTCCAAATGTTCCTTACGTTATGTTTTTTGGAAACAGCCAAGTTTCCCCAGGTTTAGGCTTTAGCCTTCACGGAGCTTATTGGCACAACAACTTTGGCCATCCAATGAGCCATGGTTGTGTAAACATGAGACCAATCGATGCAGAAAAGCTCTACAACTGGGTAAATCCAACAACAGAAGGCTACACAACCTATGCAAACCAACAAGATCAAGGAACTTTGATTACAATTTACGGCAAAACACAAATTTAAAATGTCAAAACCAATTAAAATATTAATATTCTTTATAATATTTGCTTTATTATTACTATTTCTTTTTGCAGTTCTTCCACATCAATCCTCACTTTTAGCTCCAACTCCTACACCTTCCGCCAGTACCAAACCCAATACAGAATTGATGTCAATCGATTCTCCTGATGGCAAATTCAGCTTAACTCTCAAAAAACACAAAAACCAAAATACAATCACTTATTCCTTTTTTGTTAAAGATGTTGAAAAAAACGAAGAGATTTTGATATTTACAAAAGAGCTAGTATCTCCCGATTCTATCTCAATTCCTTTCAACAGTTTCTCGCCTAACAATAAATATCTTTTTCTTAAAGAACAAGCAAACACTCAGACAAATTATTATGTGATGTCCACAAACCTAACTCCATTCAAAAATGGGGAAAAATACTTAAGCGTCTCAGATTTTTTCACTAAAAAATATGATAAATTAACTCTGGAAGATATAACAGGCTGGGCCGATCCAAACCTTTTAGTTTTGAATACAAATACTTTAGAAGGAAAACCAAGTTATTCTTTGTGGTTTGAAATTAGTTCCAATTCCTTCATCCAACTCGCAACAAGATTTAATTAACTTTTATCTCTTATAAACGTATAAAAAATCTTTTTGATATCCACTCAAAAACTGGGCAGATCCATCATAAACACCTTTTGTAAGTGTCGAAGTATTATAAGTTCCATCACCTTTAGTATCAAAAGTGTTAAAACGCACCCAAAAAGGATTAATATCCAGCTGCATTGCATTAACAGCTCCACCCATTTTCAAAGCTTGTGCCAAAGTATCTGGAATTAAGTTATTTCCAACAGCATAAATTAAATTTCCATTTGAAGTTATCCCAACCCCAGAGCGCCATGTATAAATGCTAGATGTAGGAGTTCTGCCCCAAAGCTGTCTATTTGCATCGCTATAAGTCACAATTTCTCCATTTTCTAAAAGCATAGGACAGTTTTGTCGAATAAAATCAACATTACCGGCAGGAATTGATCCTTCATATTTTATTAACTTAAGATCTCCGTTTGAGTAGGAAATTAGACTTGCCAAATCATTTTTAAGAGGGAGATATGTTTTGTTATTTACAATCATTCCATAAGCTCCATCTTTATATTGAAATCCTCCATTAAAAGCAGCAATTAATCTGTTACTTCCCGCTATTTCAGAGGGAATCTTTCCAGGACCTGGTATTCCAATTACACCACTAGGCTGTTCTTTTCCCGCAACAGCAGCTATCTTTAATTCTTTCATATCAAGCTGAATTAAAGTAACAAAAGCAAAAGAACGCTTAGAATCAGGTCGAACAAAAGTATAAGCCATAACTTCTTTATCAGGGATAGTCGAAAACTTGTAATTTTTCCAGATTCCTTCATCTTTTTGAGCTTTAAAATATGTAACAGGAATCGGAGTTAAATCAAGGTTTCCTCCAGAAATATTTTCACCATCCTTTCCGTTTAGAAATTGAAAACTTGACGATCTGTTGGTTAACTGAGCAATTTTGTCAGAAGTATTATAAAAAACCTTTTCCATTGAAATCACAAGATTATTTCCCAAAATAGGGCGCAAATATTTATCGGTAATCTGAGCAGCTAGAGGAGTGTTTATTTTTATAAAAACTACTCCAAAAACAGCGATAATACCAAAAAAAATTATGGGGAATAATATTATCAAAAATATTTTTCTGATCTTTTTGGGCATGGCAAATCATTATACACATTTAAAGCAATCTGATAAAATAATTTAATGAAAATAGATTTTAAGTCCTTTGTCATAATAGAAGCTACACTTCTTGCTGCAATGGTACTTTTTTCATTGGATCTTTTGCCAAGAAATTACAACGAATTTCAAAAAATATGTACTGAAATGTGGGCCAACGATGCCAAACAATACCAAATCTGTATGGGTCCTTATTTTCGACAGACAAATTTAGATAAATATATAATAGGAGCTACAATTATAGCCTTAGTTTCTACTCCAGTCTTCTTCAAGAAGAAAAAGTAGGAGAATTTGGGGTCACTTACCACTCGATTTTCGAACTTGGATATCTGTAAATCCTTACTCATTATAGATTTTTTCAAGACATTAAAAAACCGCTTGGTGGCTTTCACTACACAAGCGGTTAAATAATTATTGAAAACTCTCTAAGTTACACTGGCATATATGGGAACACCCAACTGGAAATAGTATTCACCATAGCCCTTGCACTCCGCCAATGCCCAAAAAGCCCCAGTTAGATCAGTTGGGTCAAAGCCTGTCCAAACAGTACACCAGTTTGGTAAAGAGAGCGGCTTCTTGCCAAATTTGATAGCAATCCTACAGCTCCATGATTTGCCATCAGAAAATGAGCAAAAAGATCCAAACGGCTGATAGCTATTAACGCCAAAAGGATAGTTCAACCCAAAATCACAGTTGAATCTGAATGTCCGACTGTCCGAATCATAAATAGTCGGGCACCCCATCCCTTTGCTTAGATTTGTTAATTGGGTATCTTTAGGTGGATTACCGACTGCAATCTGAGGGACACCTAAATCAAGAGCTCCATTGACTATTCCACACTCAAACTCTGCTTCCAGTTTACCTTTGTATGGACGTAAATATGTCCATACAAAACAAGTACCCAGATGATCCAACCCACCAATGGGATATCTATTATCCCTATATCCAAGAAAGCATTTCAGTGTTCCATCAGAATCATAGCTACAGTCTTCTGTGCCCTCAGATTTGTATCCATTAACAACTGAAGGTAATGGCAAAGAAAACTTCGTACCATCACCAGACCTACAATAAAACCAAAATGCAGCATCGTCGACAACTAATGGACAAGTAACTCCTTTGGAAACCACAACATGCGGTCCTCCAGTTACATAAGGACCACGGTCAGTGCCACTTGATACAGCTATGGGTAGAATTTGACCAACGATATGCACTACAAAAAGTAGTGATATGAGTGTCAAAAATAACACTCCACAAAATGCGTAAAATAGCTTCATGCTAGCCTCCAATTGTGATTTAAGGTTCCGAAGAAATTACTAAAATATAACACAAAATAGTTCAAAAGTCAACATTATAGGACGTATATCTACTTTGCACCTATAGTTGACAAAAATCACCACATTTTATATAATTCAACAGTTACAAACTTTAAGATCATTAACTAAGGAGGCAAATAATGCCATTCGTAATAATCAAGAATTTGGATGAATTTTTCGCGAATTTACCACCAGCATCAGAAAGAGACGAGGAGGAATTCGAAGGACCAGACGAAGTAGACGAAGCAGCCTGGAGAAACGATTTCGATGCAACACTAGAAAGACATCTGAATGAGATACCAGAATTCAGACGCTTCTGGCAGCTCTATTGGTCGGACTCACCAAACGACACACGAGAACAGCAGATCGAAGCAGCAATGCTCATCATGTACTTCGACATATTACATCCGGATCCATTCGAAGGCTTAGATGTTACGTTAGAACAACTACAAGAAAGAGTCTGGGAAGCTGAACAAGAAAGCCACAAATTAAATTAATTTATTATTCACTTGACCAGTGTATTCTCAAGAACAAAATCTTGAAGCAGTACACTGGTTATTTTTTGCCTTAAATTTGACTAACCTTAGGGTGAGTGAGGAGACTTGAACTCCCGACCTTCCCCTCCACAGGGGGACGCTCTTAACCAACTGAGCTACACTCACCATATCTCATTTTGTCTTTAGTAACTTCTCAAATTCAATATCATGATGAATTAAATAATGGCAATTCATACAAACCCAAACTAAATTTGATAGTTTGTTGTTTTGTCTATTTCGATCAATATGATGTACATTTAAAATTCTCTCGTCTTCAAGTCCGCAAACTACACATATTGGTTTTTTGCCATTTCTCAACAAAACTCTTCTATATACACTAATACCATTAATCCAATTCGAATGTCTTTCTTCGACATAAAGTGAATTCCTCCAGTTCGTCTGACATTTCTTACTACAAAAAAACAGGCCACTTTTTGAATGTCTAATTTGTGCCTGAGATCTATATATTTTCTTATTACAAATCAGACAATGCACATATTTTCCTTTAAACTGAGATATTGTTCTACATGCTATCGAACAATATTTTCCCCAACCCAATTTAAGATGACTTGGTTTTATATAAAACTGCTTATTACAAATCCTGCATATTGAGATAGATATACATGAATTGTAATATCATACGACCGAAATGTTAAAGTACCAATCCTAGCAGAATATCGCTCTAACCAATATTCAACATTCATTACATATCCTACTACTCCTATATTTTATCAAAAATTGAATTCCACTGCCAAAAATGTCATTATTTTATAAATGAGGATTGAAACAGGCTTAACAGAAAATGAAGTTTTGCTTTATAGAAAACAATTTGGTGATAATGAGATTTATCAAAAGAAAAAAAATGCTCGAACTATTTTTATCAACCAAATTCGTCAAAATCCTTTAATTATTGTTTTAACTCTTGCGACAATCATTTCTTTTTCAGTTGGTGAAAAAATAAGCTCCATTTACATATTCATAATGGTTTCAGCAAGTATAGTTTTAGGTTTTGTAAATGAATATAACGCAGAGCAGGTAGTCTCCAGACTTCTCACAAAAATTTCTCATTTAGTATCAGTTCTAAGAAATGGGCAGAAAAAAAAGATTGAAGCAAATGAACTAGTTGTAAACGATATTGTTTTTGTTCTGCAAGGTGATATTGTTCCAGCTGATGTCAAAATTCTTGAAAGTAAAGATTTAGAAATAAATGAATCAGCTTTAACTGGAGAATCTATGCCTGTTGAAAAAGGAAAGGGAGAAGAACTTCTAATGGGTTCAGTAATAATAAGTGGATTTGCAAAATGTCTTGTTATTAAAGTTGGACCTGAAACAAATTTCGGAAAAATTGTCCAAAACGCTTCTTTTATAAAACCTCAAACAGATTTCCAAAAAGGCTTGACTGCCTTTGGTGGTTTTCTTACAAAACTAATTATTATTCTGACAATAGCAATTTTTGCAGTTAATTTTTTGCTTGGAAAAAGTTTACTTGTAGCGCTTCTTTTTGCACTCGCTATAGCTGTAGGTTTAACACCTGAGCTTATGCCTGTAATTGTTACAGTCAGTCTTTCTCATGGCGCCGGAAAACTTGCAAAGAAAAAGGTCATAGCAAAACAACTCGTTTCAATTGAAAATCTCGGAAATATGGATATTCTAGCAACCGATAAAACTGGAACTCTTACAGAAGGAGAAATAAAATTAACTGGGAGTATCGTTTACGACAAAAAATTCGATATCATCGAATCAGCACTTCACACAAATCCAACAACAGGTGGAGAAGAAATTAGAGGAAATCCAATAGAAATAGCAATTGCAAGTTATGCAAAAGAAAAAGGATTGAAGGTGGATGAGTCCAAAGAAATTTTTGAAAAACCTTTTGATTACACAAAAAGAGCTAGCTTTACCGTAATAAAAGAGGGAGGGAGTTTCAGACTTATCGCCAAAGGCGCTCCAGAAGAGATCATTGAAGCATCCTTACACAAAAATAAGAAAAAATATCTTGATGAATTTAAAAAACTAAGTGAAGATGGCGTTAGGCTCATTGCAGTAGCACAGAAAAAAATTACAAAAAAAACCTCATATTCATGGGATGATTTAAAAGGAATTTCCATGATTGGTTTTTTAACCTTTATGGATGTCCCCAAAAAAGACGCTCTTGCTGCCTTAAAAAAGTTTAAAAAATTAAATGTAGATGTAAAAGTATTAACAGGTGATAACGAAATAATTACAAATAAAATTTGTTCTGAAGTTGGGTTGACTATAGAAAAGGATATTGTAATAGGTGATCAAATTGAAAAAATGAGTGAGGAAGAATTTCAGAAAATAATTATTGAAGCAAATGTTTTCGCGCGCCTAAATCCAGACCACAAACTAAGAATTATAGATACACTTAAAAAATTAGGCCATGTTGTTGGATATCTTGGTGATGGAATAAACGATATTCCATCACTTCACAACTCTGATGTAGGAATCTCAGTCGATGATGCAGTTGATGTCGCCAAAGACGAAGCAGATATTGTTCTTCTTGAAAAGGATTTAAATGTATTGGCTGATGGAATAACAGAAGGACGCGTTACTTTTGTAAACACAATTAAATACATTCTGATGAGTACCAGCTCAAACTTTGGAAATATGTTTTCAGCTGCAATCTCATCTGCAATACTTCCATTTCTTCCAATGACCCCCGCCCAAATTCTTTTAAATAATGGCCTTTACGATCTTGCCCAAATTGGCTTACCGTCAGACAGTGTTGATTTAGAATCAATTAGAAAACCTAGACATTGGAATATAAGTTTCATACGAAACTACATGGTCTTTTTTGGACCAATTAGCTCAATCTATGATTTTTTAACATTTGGAGTAATGTTTTACATTTTCCACGCAAGACAGGGGTTATTTCAAACAGGTTGGTTTATAGAATCTCTCGCAACCCAAGTTTTAGTAGTTTTTGTAATCAGAACCTCTCGAACGCCATTTTTCAAAAGTAAACCCGGAAAGCTTCTAACACTAGCTAGTTTATTAATAGTTTTGATAGGAGTAATTATTCCTTTTACTTCAATTGGAGCAAGCTTAGGCTTTGTCAGGCCACCAGCCCTTTACTTCATTATTTTAGTAGTAATGGTTTTAAGCTATCTTGCTCTTGTAGAAATTATGAAGTCAATCTTTCTTAAAAAGTTTAGTCTCTAAGTCTACTCATCAATATCATTATGCTCATCCTCAACATGGAATCCGCTTGGTAGATCATCTTCTTCCTCCTCGTTTTCAACTTCTTCCTCTTCTTCATCATGAGCAAGAGCCTTTTCATCTTCATCGATTTTGCGAGCTAAATCAGCAGACTCGTTCAATCTTGGTTCTTCGCCAGTTACCTTCTTTCTAGTCTCATCTATATCTGAGTAAGATTCATCTTCACCGACAATCTCCTCACCATATATTTCATCTTGTTTTTCTAATTCTTTTTGAATTTCATCCGCCTTTGGTCTTGCCATAGATTAAATTTTACGAAAGATTAAGGATATTGCAAGAAGTAAAATCTGAGCGGGTAGCGGGAATCGAACCCGCACAAACAGATTGGAAATCTGTTGTTCTACCATTAAACCATACCCGCTTGTGTCGGGGTAGGAGGACTCGAACCTCCGGCCTCCGCTTCCCAAAAGCGGCGCTCTAGCCAACTGAGCCATACCCCGTTTGTGCCGAAGGCGGGACTCGAACCCACATCTCGCTAAGCGGGACACGCTCTTAAGGCGTGCGTGTATACCATTCCACCACTTCGGCTATTGAACATCATATTATACCCCACTTTGCCTCATATTTTCTAACTCTGGTATAATACAGCTCAAAGTCTAAACTGAGCTCTTTAAAAAAGGAGTTTGAAGTGGCAAACATTCATGTTGCGCTACTAAGTATTTTGGATCAAAAATCCTTATTCACAAAACCTTTTTCGTATTTCGTTAAATTAGCTGTAGGAATGGGTTACAACGGTTTTGAGGTCCAACCGCCCAGATCAATCTTTCCAATTGGTTTTCAACTGAGATTTTCATTACCAAATCCAGAAAAATATTTCATCAAATCACTACATCAAAGTTTCAGAAGTGAACGCTGGCCTTGGCAATGGATCACTCACCAAAGAAAAAAGGATGCTTTAAAGGCATATATTCTTTTCAACTACCGCCCGGACTCACCAAAAGATCTTCGGCGAATAATGAAAAATCTAGGCCACGAAATTCCGGTTGTTCTTTATCCGAGTCATCCAGGAGAAAAACCAGTCACAAGATTTGATTTTCAAGAAATGCTCATTCAACCTTCACTGGGTTGGATGCAAACACATTGGATATCAAATCCTAAAGATTACATTGAGGCTATAAGACGACATGGATTCCATGGATTGGCAATAGACACAGCCCATGTCCAATCTTGTCAGAAATACATGCATGTACCAACCGAATTTCTTATAAAGAGTTGGTTTTCCTACATTTACGAAGTGCATATTTCACTCTCAAGAGAAGTGGGTGACGATCAAGAAACTCATCGTATTCTGGAAATACTTAAGGATTATGGCTATTATGGTCTGTATGTTGTTGAAACAGCGCCAAATCCAAATCCAAATTTTCACAAAAAAATCGTAGACGATCTTCAAAGGATCTTAAGTTAGCATAGCTTTAAGATATGCTACAAACACAGGATGGGGAGTTAGTGGACGGCTAATGTATTCAGGATGAAACTGAGTACCTACGAAAAAAGGATGATCCTTTAATTCGATTGCCTCCACTAGCTTTCCATCTGGACTTGTTCCAGAAATCACAAACCCCGCCTTCTCAAACTCCTTTTTATATTTATTGTTAAATTCGTATCTATGTCTATGTCTTTCACAAATCATATTCTTAACCTTCTTCCCATTTCTATCCTGATACCAGGGAGCATTCTCTAAATTTCCATATTCTTTATAAGCATTAGAAAGAACCGTGCCAGTTTTTAAAACACATGGCCAAGCCCCCAATCGTATTGTTCCTCCATATTGCTTTTTAGATAAGTATTCTTTTTGTTTAGGCATTATATGAATTACAGGAAAGGGAGTTACAGGATCCGCCTCGGTTGTGTTTGCTTTTTTCATCTTCAAAACGCTACGGCTAAATTCAATTGTTGCCATTTGCATCCCAAAACACAGCCCTAAATATGGAATTTTATTCTCTCGTGCATATTTTACAGCCTCAATTTTACCCTCAGTCCCTCTAGATCCCCATCCTTGAGGAACAACAATTCCATCAAATCTCTTAAGTAAACCAATTCCTTTCTTTTCAATTTCTTCGCTATCTATCCATGAAAGGTCAGGACAAACTCCCCAAAACCAACAAGCATGCCTAATTGCTTCAACTACAGAAACATATGAGTCAACTAAAGAATAATCCCCAGTTACAAAATATTTTCCAACCATTGCAATCTTTATTTTTTTACCCCATTTACGAGTAGCTCTTTTAGTCATTGTTTGCCAATCCTTCAAATCTTTGTGCTTTCTGGATCTTAAACTCAACAAATTAAGACAAGCTGTTGCTAAATGATGGTTCTGCTTATGAAATAGTAAGGGAACACCATAAATCGTATTCAAATCAGGAGCACTAAACACGCGCTCGGGAAGCATGTTACAAAATAGTGCTAATTTATCCGCTCTTTTCTTGTCGATAGGGACCTCACTTCGAGCAATCAAAATATCGGGCTGAATCCCAAGTCCATTTAAAATATGAACACTTGTTTGAGCAGGTTTAGATTTCAATTCTCCCACATTGGCTAAATAGGGAAGGTAGGTTACATGAACATGAATTACGTCTTTTGGATTTTTAAGCCTAAGTATTCTTGATGCTTCAAAAAAGATTCCATTTTTATATTCCCCAACAGTCCCACCGTATTCAATAATAACAACCTCTGCTTTGTTAACATCTCCAGCAAGCTTTATTCGCCTTATAATCTCATCAGTTACATGAGGAATAACATCCACTGTATCCCCGCTATATTCAAAAGCTCGCTCTCGCTTTATTACTTCACTATAAACTTGTCCCGCTGTAATGTAATTCTCTTTTTTTAAATTTCCATGAACAAAACGCTCATAGTGCCCCAAGTCCTCGTCTGTTTCCATTCCATCATGGGTCACAAATACTTCACCATGCTCTTGTGGACGAAGTGTTCCTGCGTCAACATTAAAATACATATCTGCTTTAACTGGAGTAACTCGAAAACCACGCGATTTGAGAAGAAAAGATAAGGATGCTGTAACAATCCCTTTGCCAAGCCCACTAACTACTCCCCCTGAAACAAAAATATATTTCACTTTATCCAGCTTTTAAAATAACCAAATTAACACACAATTGTCAATAGTGGTATAATCACTCAAATTTTAGACACAAGGCCAGAAGGAGATTAAAATGTCTCAAATCAAAGAAGGCTCAAGAGTTCAAGTTGACAACCTAAAAGCAAATACAGACAGTTTTTTGGTAACAAAAAGTGATCTGGCAAACCGTCAAGTCGGAATTACAGGGAAAGTAGTTTCAAGAGTTCCTGGAAATAAAAACGTTTGGTGGTTGAAAATCGGATACAAATTCGCACCTTTCCATAGTAGCGAGCTAGTCAATCTTGAATAAAAAGGCCTAGTGCACCCAGAAGGAATCGAACCCTCATTCCTTGTTCCGAAGACAAGTGCTCTATCCGTTGAGCTATGGGTGCTAATTTCTCTAAATTATATCATTGCCGTTTCGGTAAAAAATTACTCACCGAAACGGCAAAAAATTAACGTGCTACTAAAAACTTAACCCACCTCCTTTCAAAGCGTAAAAGACCACTACTGTCTCTATCTGCCCCAAATTCCCATTGTTTTTCCTTTAATGATAGAGAATCAATAAAATCTTCAAGTCTTTTATGTCTTCCAAGATAGGTTGTTGTTGTAAATCTTCTTTGTGATACCTTACAAAATATCCTTCCCAAGGATACTCATCCTTTGGTAAAACCCAAAAAGCAACTAGATTAAAAAACCAAGCGAAAGGATTAAACATTTGACCCCCAAGGCTAAATAGGTGCGAAATATAGGTCAATTTTACTCTAAATCATTTAACATGTAAAATTATAGGTATGGGCGACATTCAGGAACAAATAAAAGATATTGAGGATGTACTTGCAAAAACCCCTCATCATAAAGCCACAGACCATTTCATAGGTCGTATGAGAGCTCGTATTGCAAGGCTCAAGGATCAACAAATTGAAACCACTCTTAAAAAAGGTGGCGGTGGGGGAGGAGGCTATGCCGTTAAAAAACACGGTGATGCAACAATCGTTCTAGTCGGCCCACCATCTGTTGGCAAATCAACTTTAATTAACAATCTCACCAATGCTCAATCTAAAGTTGCTGAATACTCATTTACAACAGTTTCAGTCATTCCAGGAATGCTTGAATATAAAGGGGCTCGTTTCCAAATTTTAGATGTTCCAGGCCTTATTGAAGGGGCAAAAGAAGGCAAAGGTAAAGGTCGCGAAGTTTTATCAATTGTCCGAAATGCAGACCTAATAATTCTAATGACTGATATTTACAAAGTTGATATTATAAAAATTCTTGAGAGGGAACTCTACGAGGCAGGTCTAAGGATAAATAAAGAAAAACCAGATGTAAAAGTCGATAAAAAAATTGATGGAGGTCTGCACGTTTTCTCAAACATAAAACAGGAGTTTGATAAAGAAACAATAAAAGAAGTAGCTCGCGAGATTGGCATTAAAAATGCAGATATTACAATAAAAGAAAAACTAAGTTTAGAAAGATTGATAGACGCATTTAATAAAAATAGAATTTATATTCCAGCTTTATATGTTATAAATAAAGCTGACCTTGCTCGCCGAAGTCTTAAAGGCAGGACAAACTATTTATACATTAGTGCCAATAAAAATACTGGGATAGAAATTCTTAAAGAAAAAATTTGGGAAGCTCTAAATTTTGCAACAGTCTATTTAGTCGAGCCAAACGAGGAGCCATCTTTCAATCATCCGATTATTACCAAAAAGGGAGTCACATTAAAGCAGTTGGCAGAAAAAATAGGAACTAATTTTGCAGAAGGCAAAAAGAAAGCAAAGATTTGGGGAACTGGCGCTAAATTTGCTTCACAAGAAGTAAGCCTAAAAACTCAAATTCAGGATGGAATGCAAGTAAGATTTGTTTAACTATTTCCGTAACCTTTGCCCCAAGCTTCTGTCCTTGGCCCTTTTCCAATTCCAGCATTCGGATTCTGTACAGTATCTGGGGTGATGCTACTAAGTCCTGGATCTTGAGCCACTCTTTGGCTTACTTTAGGCTTGGCTTCACTTCTCACTCCAGCAGATTGACTTACTGGCTGGCCTCCTCTTCCCTCCTTTGCAACTTTTTTCAAAACCTCGCTTTGTCCCCATAAACTTCCTTCTTCACTCTCTGAACTCTCCTCTTTCATTGGAGCATTCATATCATTATTAAGCTTTTGAAGTTTTGGACTTACTGGATCTGCCATATAACCATTATGCAATTATTGATCTAATCTGTCAATCTGAGCGGCGGATCCCGCCTTGGCGGGACGACTTCATTCTTGAATCAGCTTCTTAAACTCATTTCCCTTTTGTAAGATTTTATTTCTAATTCTCTGTCAACCGCCTGGTTTCTAAAATCAAATTTTCACTATAAACAATTTCGTAAGGACCTTTATTCCTAGTATATTTACTTCCTCCTTTATTGTGTCTCAATAATCTTTTTTCTAAATTGCAAGTTGAACCAATATAATGTTTTCCAGTAGTAAGACTTCGAAGAATATATACGTAATACACCTTGAGCGGCGGACCGGGTTTGAACCGGCGACCTCTTCCTTGGCAAGGAAGCATTCTACCACTGAACTACCGCCGCTTAAGTGCTGAGACTGTGAGTCGAACACAGATCTGACGCTCTTCAGGCGCCCGCCGTGACCACCTTGGCTATCTCAGCATGAGTCTTTAAAACCGAGACAAACTTGTTTATCTCGGCAAAATTCTGACTTTGGCAAGACGAGCTATGCTCATCTTGGCTCAATGCAATTATACCAAACTTGTGGACGCTGAGGGATTCGAACCCCCGACTTTTTCGATGTAAACGAAACACTCTACCGCTGAGTTAAGCGTCCAAAGCGACGCTTGGCTCCCTTCGGGTAGTAAGCGTCCTCTGTGCTCTACATATTATACCATTCGAACTTACTTTCAGTCTCAATGCGGAGTGGCGGCTTGAACGCCACCAAGCCGCCACGTTATTTCTACCACTCGGCGCTCATCGCCTCGTGGGTAAGATTCTCTTTTGCGCGCGTACAGTCGCTTTGCGACTGATTTATAAATTTACCCCTTACAAGGAAAGTGCGGGGTTGCCTAAAGCAACTGCCTTGCAGAACAAGCGGCAAAGAAATGCCTCAAAGTTTTGCTTCGCAAAAGTACCAAGCTAACGCAAGGCACAGAAGTTCCCCGCCAGTTTGGCGGGGAAGAGGCTAAGTTCCTGCTTCCAGCAGGAAGCCGCTTTCATCCGCCTTCGGCGGTTGCGCTCCTGCGAGGAAATTGACTACGCAATTTAGTGCGGCTCGCGCCGCACTCAAACAGAACCACACCGTAAAACTAAACCCGTGCAGATGCCGTGCTTTTGCCTCAAGTTAATGATATAAATATATATGAACCTAATTGTTCGGTAACTCTTATTTAATTAACCATGCACGATATCCCTGAAAAACAAGCAAAGAAAGATTTAGAATTGATGCTCCAAAATTTAAAAATTACTGAAGAGAAGATGCAAAGGTCGCTGCCTACAAACAAAGAGCAAAAGAAACGACCGATTATCCCAAAAACAAACTAAACCATGGAAGACAACATCGCAGGATCCGAGACACTTACAGCAGAGCGAATTTTGAACGATGAAGAAACAGAAAACAGGCGTACGCTCTTAACAATTATTTCCTCTCAAAGAGAAGCTATTACCTCCCGCCTTTCATCTTTTCAAGAACGAGTGGTACTATCCTTAAATGATGAAAAGGCTTTAAGACACGAGTGCCGAGAATTAGAGCAACAACTTGGGATTGAGACAGAGGAACAACGCATACTTGAAGCAAGTCTGTTTA
Source organism: Candidatus Woesebacteria bacterium (assembly GCA_016432525.1). Lineage (GTDB taxonomy): Bacteria > Patescibacteriota > Microgenomatia > UBA8517 > UBA8517. Next base: position 696,757 of record CP066693.1, read on the forward strand.
TAGACATGCCCTTTTTGGAAGTATCTGCTTTGAGGAAAGACAAACACCCAGAAGAGCTGTTTGGGATTGAAGCGTGGAAGGGCTGGTTGTCTGCCAGAATTACGGCACGACAAATGGACGAGCTTTCAGTTGAGGGAATTGTTGAGCTACATACAAAATTAGCAGAAGGGATGGATATTACGGGCGGACAACTTAGAAGTAAAAGTGCAATTGGAGCAGATTACACAAATACTGGTTCTCCTATTACTTTTACAAAGAGCCAAGCCACAGCAACTGAACAAAATCCACTTTTAGGCGTTCGCTATACCGATGAAGAAAAAAAAGAGGGTTTTATTGTATATCCCACAATTGATGACCCGAAAAGTTTTGAGAAGGTGATGAGTCAATTAACCTCACTTCAGCGAACAGGTTTACGGTATGGCGCAACAAATGAAAAACTTGTAAATGTGCTACTTCAAAGCACTATTGAGTGGCACAAGGAACAAAACAATAATTTAGCGGAGGGAGATTCAAATGCCCAAACTGAACTTGCCGCAGAGCTACAACGAAGAATAGTTTCCATACACGCATTTGATGATGGCAACGGCAGATTATCAAGGCTTCTTATGATTAGAGAGCTTGAAAAACACAATGAACCACCAACCATTTTAAGGCGTGGAGAAGATGATTTATTTTTTACTCCACAAGAATGGGTGCAGGAAGTGCGAGAAGGGCAATCAAGGTACGAACAAATGCAAGAACGAATGACAGGTTCTCGGTACGCAAAAGCCGAGGACTTTTTAGTTGGCTTACAAAAACAAGCATATTTTGACACTGTGTACCAATCTGTTTATCCACCTCCCACTTCTGATGCACCCATGAGGCACACTGAATATCGAGCTTATCTAGAGCAACTTAACGAAATATATTCGCACTTTGCAGAATACACAGAAGGGAAAACTTGGTTACGTTGGAATAACACACAAGAAATACACATGGGAGGGCTTGTTTCTCCTGATTATTCTCGAGTATGGTGCGATACTCGACCAGAAGTGCAACAGAGGTCAAGAGAACGATATTTTGACCAAGAACTCAAAGTTTTTCGAGGTGGAGCTTGTGAAGGAATAACTGACACAAAACAACTTTTATCTGTTTTTACAGAGCCAACCGGTTTCTGCGCAGGTTACCACGCTCTTTTGGAAGAAGGAGTTTCTCCAATTAGTCTTAATTCGTTACCAATTGAGCGAATACAAAGTGAACTTAACGCGTACAATACAACAGTTCTTCGTGATACTGAGGTTAACCAAGGAGAGACTCTTGTTTCAGATGAGGTTTTAAATCAAGCAATGATAAGGGAGAGTCAGGATCAGCAAATTGCGAGAAGACTGAAATTCACATCAGAAGATGAAGAAAGAAGAGCTAGTGAATTTGCAAGTGGGGGACATATGCTTTACTTATTAAAAGTGCATACAGAGGGAAAAGCTCCTGGGTTGTGGCTTTCACCTGGAGTGAGCACCTCAATAGATGAAACCGAAGCTAGAAAATTCCTTACTACTCTAAAAGACGCCGGAGCTGAAAAACGAGTTGCATTGTTTATCTCAAGTAAATTGCCCAAACAAGGTATTTTTTACTCTCCATCTAATCGGAGTCTGCCAATTACACGAGATTTTTACCCCAATATACCGTATCAAACAATAGTTGATGAGCAAGAAGTTGTGATAATGGGTGGAATTGACAGAAGTAGCTTACAAGCAATCGCCCATCGAAATGAAAATAATCATATAGTTTTAGTTGATTTTTCTACCAAAGAAAAAAGTATTTATAGATTTAATAAAAAAGGTGAATTAAGACTCCTTAAAAATAGAGCTTTAACAGAAGATGAGATTTCTGTTTTGAAAAAGACAAACAGACAATTGGGATCAGATAGCTATGATAACAACAATAATTACGAAGATGAGGAGAACGAACCAAGTACGACTTATGACGATGAGCCGATTGACGATAATGAAGCGGAAGAGAAATTCCTACCGGCTTATTTGTCGGCCTCAACATTAGCAAAACTACATGACTCGCACTTATTTGATGAGGATGATGATGAAGACGAAAGTGTTTATTTAGGCTCTAGTACTCTTGCTAATCTGAAGCAGAATCTGCAAATTGTTAATAAAGAATGAAATTTTTTAGTAAAATAAAACCCTCTGTTTGTGTCGATATAAAATCGTTCACTACTAAGAGGGTTACGTCCTTAAGGAAGTGGTTTGGCTAGACCTTCGTGCTCTCGACGCATTGCCAAATTGTATTCTGCTTGCTCTTCGTGGGTGAGCTGTTCACTACGTTCTCGCTTCCCGCGAGTAAATCGAACAAAAATATCATGGTGGGTTTGACGGGTTTTTCTGACGAACTCAAGCCACTCTTCAGCAGTCTCCGGCTCTGTATTCATGATAGTAACTCCTTGTTAGTGTTGGACGACTAAAAGAAGTATATCAAATTGAGGCAATAAACAAGTTTGTTTTTACGAAATAAAAATCCCCCCAGTGATATTTGATTGTCCGTAGACGTACAAACCCTTGGAGGGATATAGAAGACAAGAGCAAGTGTGATACCGAGAAAGGCATCAATGTAAAACTGATTAACTCAGCTCACACTTGCAAAAAGACCTAGTCGTCGTTCTCGTCAAACAGATGAGCATCGCGCAGCTTCTTCAGCGTGCTGGCTCCGAGGAGTGACTCGTCATCGTCTTCTTCCTTGAAAAGAAGCTCTCCCAGCTTACGCATAGGCGTGTAGCCATCAGGCTGCAAGTCCTCTGGTGAGAGGGCATACCAAGCACTTTCTTTCCCGTCAGAACGGAACGTCTTGTGCTCAGTGCCGAGACCAAAGGCTTTGTAAATCGCGGCCTTAATTGACTCAGGCAGGTTGACGTTGGAACGCCAATTCTTTTTTGCCCAAGCGAGAGCCTGCTCAGCCGTCCAGACGACGTCTTCTTCGTTCAGCCCACGATTGTAAATCGGGGTTGGACTTTGCATTCCTGCTGCACGTTCCCACGTAAAACGGGCGCCACCAGCATGGAAGCAAAAGCTAATGTTGAGACTCGTAGGAACTGAACCTTCTGCCCGATACCGCAGATTGCTGGCAATGATTGCCGCACTCTCAGGCGAACGAGCAAAGTTATGCCCAGAGTATTCGTCCGTGCATAAAGCAGACCCGCGCGGGAAACTGTGCCAACGCTTGGCGTAGGCAATAATCTCCACATGGGGATGCTGTTCCGCAATGCGAGTACCGATAGCCGCGAGCCAGTTCATGAACTCATGGTTCATGTCTGTACCCTCAACAACGACACTAACAATGCGCCACTGGTCCCAATCTGTAAGGGACGCAAAAAACTCAACCACTTCGGCTGGTGTAAGCTTGACGTTTGTACTCATTTTGATTCTCACTTTCATGGATAGTCCCTTATCCAGAGCTTTCAGCTCAGGAACGGGAATCTTCAGGATAAAGCCACCATAGACCACCTCCAAAACTGCGAGGTGATTATCCCAATCGTGGGGACGATTAGGTGCAAACTGCACTTGTACCTGATTAAGGTACTCACGCAAGATTTGCAAAATGGTGTCGTTCAGCTCACCAAAGTTCTTGGTAAGCCTTGCTGCCTGCTGAAGAATTTCAGCATTTTTTAGCAGCTGCCCCAAACTTTTCTTAGCCATTTTATTTCCTCCCTGAGGTATAAGGCTAAAGTTGAACGATTCAACACAAAACCCTGTTCTGTGTGAGCCACTCCATAGTGACTTTTTGCGCACCAAAACTGATGCCCAAAGTGCCACCATGGAATAAATGAGAATTTCTAGGTCTTTATTTTGAATGTGCAAATTTATACTTTCGTCTTGCCAAAAGCTAACTTTCGGAAGACTCATCAGTCCAGCTAAGCTGGAGAGTACGTGCAGGTGGAGTTGAGTTGAAAGGCAATGATGAAATCGTGATGATTTCAAAACTCAACTCGCACCTGCGAAACGCCTATCGGTAGAGGTCAATCGGATACCGTTTGTAAAAAATCGGTGTACCGATTTTCCAGCCACCGATGTTGAAACCGGCCTCAGCCAATCTCGCTAAGGCTTCTCCCAGCAGAGACTTGTTGTCCCCGCTGATGACCATTTTAAACCCTTTGTTCCCGTATTCTTCATACGAGAGGGTTAGGTCATTCGAGACCGCCTCAACGATTGAGGTGATCTCGTTCCAGTTAGCCATTCTGCGGCTAAGGCCTTCGTGAACCAGTCCTGGATTTTCAGCGCTCAGCGCTTCAAACCCTTTCAAGGTTAGGCCGTAAAACCAGCCAGCGCCGACTACAGCAAATCCTTGGTCGACAAGCACGGTGGCTTGTTGCACCTTCTCAGGTGGCCACCAAGCAGGCAACGGCTTGTTTGCATCATGCAGACGATTGAGCATATTGCTCGACGCCTGAAACGCAACCGCCGTACCTGTGGTGCGGCCCAACAATTCTAACCCAAATTTGTTAGCCATTTTAATCCTCCTTAAGGACTCAGGGCTGGCAGCCCGCTGATGGTCATTCTAAATGAATGCCAGTTTAGCCTCAAACTCTAATTAAAGCTAAATTAGCATCCACTAGCTTTATTAGGTCTTTGTTTAAATGTGCAGATAGAAGGTAATTTATGGTGCTATAGTAGCATGAATGAAGCTAAAAGTCAAGAACTATAGGGAATATGACGAATAATTTTTGCTTTTTTCTTTTTAGGGAACGAGCCAACTTTTTTGACCCACTTCAGCGCTTCGCGTCGAGTGGTAGAAATAACGTGGCGGCTTGGTGGCGTTCAAGCCGCCACTCCGCATTGAGACTGAAAGTAAGTTCGAATGGTATAATATGTAGAGCACAGCAAGGGAGCCGAGGGCTCATCGCAGGCTGCGATTGGCCGCGCAGCCAGCGAAATATGTGGATTGTTTGGGGAAAAGTGGATACGTTTAGGATAAGGATAGAAAAAAGAAAATCGCAAAAATTATATGTTTCAGAAATGTTATTCTGAAACATGAGCAAAACTTCAGTTGCTTCTGTAATAAAGCCTAAATACCTCGGTTATTGTCGCAAGTCCACAGACGAGAAAGAAAAACAGATTTTGTCTATAGATCAGCAGATTGATGAGTTAAAAACTTTCGCTTCAAGGGAAAATCTAGAAATAGTAGAGTTCTTTGTTGAAAAAAAGACTGCTAAAGAACCTGGTCGCTCAGTTTTTAACAATCTGCTGAAATTGGTAGAAAAAGGATTGGCAGATGGAATTGTTGCATGGCACCCTGATCGATTAGCCCGAAACAGTGTGGATGGTGGAAAGATTATCTACCTTTTGGATACAGGCCAACTTCAAGATTTGAAGTTCCCAACTTTCTGGTTTCAAAACACACCTCAAGGCAAGTTCATGCTAAACATCGCGTTTGGCCAGAGCAAATATTATGTAGATAATCTTTCAGAAAATGTAAAGCGTGGATTGCATTTCAAAGCCAGACGTGGAGAGTGGCCTTCCTTTGCCCCCTTCGGCTATAAAAATGACCGTAATACAAGAAATATTGTTGTCGTGCCACAGCAAACAGAACTTGTTAAATATGTATTTACTCATTTCGCCTCAGGGGAACTATCTTCAACACGAGATGTCAGAAGTTACCTTTTTAAGAAGGGTGTAAAGCGAAAAAATGGAAGGCCACTTCACTACAATCAAATTCGTGCAATTCTTACTCGCAGTTTATATTACGGTGTCTTTATATATGGTGGTGAAACTTACGAAAGTAAACTTCCACCTTTAATATCCCAAGAGCTGTTTGACAAGGTTCAGGTGCGTCTAAAGAGACTTCAGCCAACTAATCTCAAAAAGCACGAATTTAATTTCACAGGGCTTATGAAATGCATAGAATGTGGAAGTTTTATTACGGCTGAGAGTCACACCAAGCATTACAAATGTGCAAAACGAACCGCAGTTTATATTTATTATCGTTGTGTGAAGAAAAAAGGTGTTTGCTCTCAGCCTTATGTAACAGAAGCTGAAGTTGAAACTCAGTTGAGAGAAATTGTGAAAAAGTGCTCGCTTTCACCAATATGGGAAAAAGGTTTTATGGAGCTTCTTCTAAAAGATGAATTGGAAGCAAGAGCTCGCACTTCAGTTGAGCTTTGCTCAATCACAACTTCTCTTGAAGCAGTTGAAAAGAAACTTAGCCGTCTGTTAGAACTATACCTTGAAGAAAGTATTGAAGCTGAGGATTATCAGTTAAAGAAAAATCAACTGCTTCACAAGAAACTTGATTTAAAATCCCAGATTGAGAGGGTAAAAGCTGACGGAGTAAGTTGGCTCGAACCTTTGAGGAACTTTATTATTGAGTCCGCAAATGCGGACAAAATCGCGCGCGCAAAAGAGAATCGCAGTGATTTGGCAATCACTGCCAAAAAAGTCGGCTCGAACTACTTGCTATTTGATAAACGTATCCACTTTTCCCCAAACAATCCACATATTTCGCTGGCTGCGCGGCCAATCGCAGCCTGCGATGAGCCCTCGGCTCCCTTGCTGTGCGGGAGACAGGACTTGAACCTGCACGGATTTCTCCATACGCACCTCAAGCGTACGTGTATACCAGTTTCACCACTCCCGCAAATCTCAAAGTGCCGAAGGAGAGATTTGAACTCTCACGCTCAAAAGAGCACACGCTCCTGAAGCGTGCCTGTCTACCATTTCAGCACTTCGGCTTGAAGCATATTATAGCAAAAACTAGAATCAAAGCTAGATAATTGCTAAAATACATCAGTTATGACCCAGTAGCTCAACGGATAGAGCAATTCCCTTCTAAGGAAGAGGTTGTGCGTTCGATTCGCACCTGGGTCACAAAAAACTAGGGGTCGGCAATTCTTCGAAGAAACTTCAAAGATGCTTTCCCCTAGTAAGGGCTTATTTATATCTGTATTTTGGTGCAATCTCAATCACCCCAATACATATTAGCCCTATAAATAGGGTCGCTACTTCTACTGCAACAAAAAACCAAATCGGATATTTTGTCGAAGCAAGAGCGACAATGAGCATGCAAACAATCAGTAGCAAAAATTTAAGCCGACGCATTTCTGGCTCCTCTGCTACAATGTTTACGATGACCAATTATACCATAAAAAACAAAATCTTCCAACATTATAGGGTTAAACTCACAACCATTTTAATCACCTTTTTCTTTCTTTTCATTCTACCTTCACACTCAAATAACGTATTTGCCATTTACGATCCTTTAATAGTCCTTAACAATAAATTCGGGATCCATATTATTGATGAAAGTGATCTTGATGACGCCAAAAATCTTGTAAACGAAAATGGTGATTGGGGCTATGTAACTTTAGTAATTCAAAAAGAAGATAGAAATACAGTAAAGTGGCAAAAGGTTTTTGACAAGTTAAGAGAAGATCACTTAATCCCAATTGTTCGCATTGCAACTCGCCCTCAAGGTTCAAATTGGGAAAAGCCAAATCCCGACGAAATCGATGGCTGGGTTTCTTTTCTAAACTCCCTAAATTGGGTAATCGAAAACCGTTACGTAATAATTGGAAATGAACCAAATCACGCAAAAGAATGGGGTGGAGAAATAGATCCCGTTTCCTATGCAAATTATTTAAAAGTTTTCTCTCAAAAACTGAAATCAAGATCAAACGATTTTTTTATTCTTGAGGGAGCACTGGATGCCTCAGCAAAAAATACAAAAGGCACTATGGATGAACAGGAGTTTTTAACTAAAATGGTTACATCCGTTCCAGATGTGTTTGAAAATGTTGATGGTTGGGCTTCTCACTCATATCCAAATCCTGATTTTAGCTCTCCTCCAACAGATGAAGGTAGGGAAAGTCTTAAAACTTACCAATGGGAGCTTGATCTTTTAAAAACTTTAAGTATTAAAAAAGATTTTCCAATTTTCATTACTGAAACAGGTTGGTCTCAAAAAAATCTAACTGAAGATAAGATAGGGGAATATTATCAGTACGCATTCTCAAATGTTTGGTCTGATCCAAGGATTGTTGCAGTCACTCCATTTATCCTAAATTATATTGATGATCCTTTTAAGGATTTTTCCTGGAAAAAACAAGATGGATCATTTTATAAATTCTACGACATAGTCAAAAATTTCCCAAAAGTTAAAGGGTCACCAACCCAAATAGATAAAGCTCAAATTTTAATAGGGATAATTCCACATGATGAGATAGCTGACAAATTTTTTCCATTTACTTTAGCAGTTGTAAATCAAGGTCAAGCAATTTGGGATACCAGAAAGATAAACATAACAGGAAATGGGATAGAGGCAGTTCCAATTAAAGCATCAGCCCCAGAAACAGTGACCCCAGGTCACATAGCTTTATTTGCAGGTATCGGAAAAGTTCAAAACTTTGCAAAATATATAAATAATTTTCTAAGTATCGAAAATAACAAAAAAATTATTTCGAATAAATATTATTTCAATATCTTAAACCCAGAAGTTTCCCCATCCCCATTAAACCAATTTATAAATAATATTATTTGGGTACTCACAACACATTTAAAAAATTAAATGTTTGGCTTTCCCCAAAATGTAACTAGTTAACCTTCTGATCTTTTGAATCTTTACTCACTAGGTTCCACGCTGAACCAATTTGAACAACCATCCATATCCATATACAACTAAAAAAGATTATCACCAAAGATATTACAGTGGCGATCGAAAAAATAGAACCGCTTGGGTAGGGCATTGGAAAAGTCGTTGTTATTATATGCGTCGCGTAAATGCTAATTAAAACTGAAGCAACAAAGGAACCAATCAAAGAAACTATGACCGACACAACTTATTTATGTGCATGCACAAAATTGTGCCTTAACTATGATATAATATTATCAGAATTTGAAGCTGAAATCAAATTCTAATGCTTGGGTCTGTAGCTCAGTGGTAGAGCAACTCCCTCTTAAGGAGATGGTCATGGGTTCGAATCCCTTCAGACCCACTAATTATTTCTTAGCAGTACTTAATACTGTATCAACTGCAGCTTTTAAACTCTGGTAATCAGGAGTTCCTTCAAACTTAACTCCATTTATAAAAAAAGTAGGTGTTGCACTTACCCCCAAAACAATTCCATCTTTTTTATCTTGGTTAATTCTTTCCTCTCCTTTTTTATCATCAATAAATTTCCTAAATTTGTCGCGATCCATCCTTATTTCATCAGCATATTTTAAGAAAAACTGCATCGGATCAGAGCTCTCGCTCCATTCAGTCTGCTTTTGATATAAAATTCTATACATCATAAAAAACTTTCCCTCTTGCTCAGCTGATTCAGCAGCCTCAGATGCAATCATTGCATTTTTGTGCTGATCAAGAGGAAAATGTCTGAAAATTAGCTTAACTTTTCCATCGTAATCACTTAAAATTTTTTCAACAGCAGGGAATGCATATCCACAAGCAGGGCACTGAAAATCCCCAAACTCAACAATAGTTACAGGAGTAGCTGTTTTCGCACTTTCTCTGGCATCTGCTCTTATTAGTATTGACGTATCCACCGGTTTTGGAGTAGATACATCTTTTTTTTGCGGCCTTGACACCAAAAATATTCCACCCAAAACTATCAAAACAGTTACAACCCCAACTCCAATAATTAATTTAAAATCTTCCATTTTTTTTCTTTGTTGATTTTAAATAAAGCTTCATACAAATTGCAATAACCAGAAAGGAACAGAAAGACAAAAAGGGGATTGTCACAAAACCAAACCATTCAATAAATCTTGTCGTGCACGAAATCCCAGCAGCACAAGGAGTGTACGCTTCAGGAATTATATTCCAATATAAAAGATTGTGATAAATTGCAATCAAACCTCCAATTATAGTCAAAGGAAGCACATAGTAAGGGAGATTTTTATCTTTTTTGAGTATTCCTACAGGAATCAAGATTGCAAGTGGGTACATAAATATTCTTTGATACCAACAAAGAATACATGGGGGAAAGTGGGCAATTTCACTAAAATAAAGGCTTCCCAAGACAGAGACAATTGCAAAAATCCAAGCAACATAAAGGAAAGTTTTAGGCTTAATTTTGATCATTTAACTTCTTCAGTTTTTTAATGAGGTCAGCAACTGTTATTCTTTCCTGTTTTTTGCTATCTCGCTCACGAATTGTCACAGTCTCATCCTCCAAACTTTGATAATCAATTGTCACGCAGTAAGGTGTTCCAATTTCGTCCTGCGCAAAATATCTTTTACCAATGTTTCCACGATCATCCCAAGCCGTCATGAAATTTGGTTTCAGCTTTTCATAAATCCCGCGCGCTTTTTTAGTTAATTCAGGCTTATTCCCCAGAAGCGGAAAAACAGCAACTTTATAAGGTGCAATCTTGGGATCCAGTTTTAAATAGATTCTTTCTTTTTCTTCAGTATACGAATCAATTAACAAAAAGAGTAACGATCTATCAACTCCGGCCGAAGTTTCAATATCCCAAGGAATAAAACTTTCATTGGTCGCCTGATCTTTGTAACTCATATCCTCTCCTGAATATTCACTATGGCGTTTCAAATCCCAATCACCTCTGTGATGAATCCCCATAAATTCGCTCCACCCCCACGGAGCTTTATATTCAATATCGGTCGCCATTTTTGCATAATGTGCTCTTTCGTTATCCTCATGATCCCTAAATCTCAAGTTTTCTTTTTTCATTCCAATAGACAAATACCAATCCATTCTGTTTTTCTTCCAATAGGTAAACCACTTTTTCCCTTCAGACTCCTCAGGTTTTATATAAAATTGCACTTCCATCTGCTCAAATTCACGAGAACGGAAAGTAAAATTCCCCGGAGTTATTTCGTTTCGAAATGCTTTCCCAATTTGTGCAATTCCAAAGGGAATTTTAATCCTCGTCGAATCGACTACATTTTTAAAATTTACATGTACCCCTGCAGTAATCTCACCACGAAGATAAACTGGTTTTTTTTGATCTTCAATCACCCCAAGATATGTTTTAACTAAAATATTAAATTGTTTCGGCTGCGTCCACTCGACTTTCTTTCCTTTGTGACTTTCCTCATGTTCTTTAATACTATCGGGTTTATCAGCACTGAATCGCTCGTGACAAATCTTACATTCAACTAAGGGTTCAGCAAATGATTTTACATGTCCAGAAGCTTCCCATGTTGTTGGGTTCATCAAAATTGCCGCGTCAACTCCCACAATATCATCACGCAATTGCACCATCTCTTTCCACCACAAATCTTTCAAATTCTTTTTAAGAAGTGCGCCTGTTGGCCCATAATCCCAAGTCCCCCCGAGTCCTCCATAAATTTCAGACCCAGGAAATACAAAACCACGTCTTTTACAAAGTGAAATAACTTTCTGCATCAAATCATCTGCCATGTGCTCATTTTACCACGCTTAACTTGACTTTTCATCCAACATTGTGGCATCCTTTGATCTGAAATATGGGAAATCTTAAGTTCGTGGTATTCTTTATCTTTGCCCCAATAACTATAGCTCTGTCAATCGCCAGTCTCACAAATATCAATAAAAATATAGAAAACTATGGTAAAGTTACGGCGAAAACAGGAGTACGCCTCTTTGCCTCCCGTCCTAAATCAGTTCCCACCATAGAAGCCGATCCTATAACGGCCGACGCCAGAGAAGAAATTCTAAAGCAATATTTTACAAAATTTGATTCACCCTTATTAAGTTACACTCATTTGATAATCGAAGAAGCAGATAGACTTGGCCTAGATTTCCGACTACTGCCAGCAATAGCCCGTCAGGAATCAGGTCTTTGTAAAATAATTCCCGAAAATTCACACAATTGTTGGGGTTGGGGGATTACAAGTGTGGCAACTTTATATTTTGACTCTTACGACCAGGCCATAAAGGTTGTTTCTCAGGGAATTAAAAATAATTATATAGATGAAGGCCTGACTACCCCTCAACAGATTATGGCAAAATACACACCTCAATCAAATGGCTCCTGGGCCAACGGAGTTACTGATTTCATGAAAGATCTACAGTAGAAAAAATGTCAAGTGCCTACGATAAATACGACTACCAATCTTACTGGAAAGGTCGTGAGTACGAACACGAAAGCGAAGTTTTGGCAATCAAAAGCTTCTTAAAAAAAATCAAAAAAATCAAAAAAACCTTAGAAATTGGTGGAGGATTTGGCAGAACTACTCCATACTATGCTTACAGAACTAAAAAAATAGTTTTTACTGATCCATCAGCCAAAAACATAAAAGATGCCAAGTTCCATCTTCTCAAAAAGCATACTCTTCCAGAAAGCAAAATAGAATTTAAACAATCAAGCCTTGAAAATCTAAAAAAAACTTTTAGAAAGTCAAAATTTGACTTGGTTGTCATGGTTAGAGTAATGCACCATCTACTTTCTCCAGAAAAAGCAGTTGCAACAATTGAAAGTTTGACTGAAGATGGAGGGTATTTGATTTTAGAATTTGCCAACAAAATTCACTTTAAAGAAGTCTTCAAGAATCTCACTAAAGGTAATTTTAACTTTTTGAGAGACCAAACCCCAATCGATAGAAGAAGCCAAAAAAACATTAAAAACAAAACTCTTCCTTTTATAAATTATCACCCTAAAACCATAATGAATCTTCTCAAAAAACATAACTTTAAAATCCTGTCCATCTATTCAGTCTCAAATATAAGAAGTCCATTCATCAAAAAGAGGGTGCCTGAAGAATTATTATTAAACCTAGAAAGTACTTTACAATTTCCTATGGGTAAAATATTCTTCGGTCCCTCAATCTTCATCCTGGCTCAAAAAGAGGTCAAAAAATAAAAATATTTGACAACCCCATAGAGTTATGTTATAGTACACAATTACGTTCTGAGGCAACCCCGATTTATCGTGGGAAGCGTTAGAATTCTCTGGAAAAGCCCCGAGTTTTACTCGGGGTTTTTCTTTTTCTATAGTATAATATACTACATAAAAGATTAACATGTAATCTTAATTTTTTATCTTTCTTTGCCGAAGTGTTGAAATTGGCAGACAAGCAGGTTTTAGGAACCTGTGCGAGCAATCGCGTGTGGGTTCAAGTCCCACCTTCGGCACCTAGAAACTTTTGTCTTAAGGTTATATACTTTTATAGAGATGAATATTACACTGCCTTCAAATATCCAATTATCATCCTCAAATATACCTATTATTGTAATTGGAGCAGGAGTTTTCCTCCTCTTCGTTATCTTAGCTCAAATGAGTAGAGGATTTATAAGCTGGTCGCTCTCAGGCGCTGGTGTCGGATTTTTTGGAGGGATTATCGCAACAGTCGCAATTTTAGCTTTGGTTATTTATTTTGGTCGGGGAGCAATAAAGGCAGTTCTAACTTGGGATAAAGCTCCAGCTCCCATTAAAAATATCAGTAGTGTCCTGGGCGCTAAAACAGAAAAAGTAACTAATGAAACTGTCAAAATTGACTACAATTCTCTCCCAAGTGAAGAAAAGGATAACGTTAAGAGTTACATTTGTCCATCCAAATAAAAAGTGTTAACCTAAACAAATGAACGCAAAATCCATTAAAAACTTTAATTATCTTGCCCTAATTTGTGCAACAATTATATTGGCAGGCTTTATCATTATATTCGCAAATAGTGTTCCCAGAGTTGAAAATAGCTTCGCTAAGAACCAGATACAGCGTTCAAGATGAAAAAAACTGCGACAATAGTCCATATTTCAAACCAATTTACCAACTACAAACCAATAGAATATTTGTTACTTGTGCCTTCAATATTATTTACCTTAAGCCTTCTTCTCTTCACTCAACTACTTAAATGAAAAAGGTATTAATATTCTTCATAATCCTAGTTCTTTTTCTCCTAGGGCTTAGCTTTTTACTTCCCAAGTCTTCTCTTAAAACAATTAAAGTTAAAGATAAAAATGTTAAAGTAAGTCTTGCTAATACAAACGAACTTCGTACAAAAGGCTTGGGAGGTGTTAAATCTTTACCACAAGATCAAGGTATGCTTTTTAATTTTGATCAAAAAAATATAATACCTTCTTTTTGGATGAAAGATATGTTAATTGGCCTTGATATGATTTGGATTAGAGATGGAAAAATTATTCAGATAGACAAAAATATACCAGCTCCAAATCCAACCACCCTCGATTCATCTCTTCCTCTTTATACTCCAAAAGAAGTGATTGACCACGTTCTTGAAGTAAACGCCAACTGGTCAGACAAAAACAATGTAAAAGTTGGGGATTCAGTCGATTTAGGAAACCTCTGAGCTCCCAAAAGCAATTCTATCCAAAACGTGCCCTTCTGTCTTCGCCATTCGAGCAGAACATATACTAAATTCGCCATACTTTCTATTTATTAAATTAAAGGCCGTATTCAATTTCTTCTTTTTAATCTGCTCTTCAAAAACCATAAGCTGGCTCTCGTCATCCGCAACTAATTCAAAACTAGAAACTGCCACTTGTTTAACTTTGTCTTTAAAAAAACAATACTCTACAAGCTTCAAGATCTCTCTATACACATCTCGAAAATCATAAAGAGGACAATTAAGTTTTTTTCCTTTATGCCAAAACTGATGGCTAGAAAATACCAAAGAAACATGGACTCCGGAAATTTTATAACCACTTCTTTGTGCTCTTCCTGTCATCTTTTGAGTTAGTTTCATAATGATTGGATAAGTTTGAGCAATTTCAAGAGCTTCTGGCAAAACATAAGAATTTCCAAAACTTTTCCTTCTTACAACCAAATTATCAACCTCATATCCACGAAGCCTCAAATACCAATATCTTCCAACAATTCCACCAAAAGCTCCTCTCAAATTTTGAATACTGGATTCATAAAACTGACAAACATTATATATACCAGCTCTATTAAGCCTTATTTTATTTCTTCTGTTTATTCCACATAAATCAACTAGCTCCAAAGAAGAATAAATCTTCCAGAAATTTTCTTTATTTATCTCAGACAATCCATCAGGCTTTTTAAGCCCAGCTGCAAGTTTAGCCAAGAATCTACTTACACCAATGCCAATAGATACCGTTACCCACTCACCAATTTCATCTTTGATATTCCTTTTAATTTGTTCTGAAACTTCACTCATTGAAAGTTCTCTCAAAATTGGAAAGCCAGAAAAGTTCAGAACAAACTCATCAATAGATCTCGGAGAAAAATCATTGGTATATCTTGAAACTATGCCTCGCAAGAGCTTGTGCACTGTTCTATATTTAGCAGGATCAGGGGGAAGTACAAAAAGATTTGGATAAATGCGTCTTGCCTCTCTTACTCTCATTCCAGTTTTAATTCCCAGTTTTTTGGCCTCATGTGAAGAAGCCAAAATACAACCGTAATTTTCTGCGTAAGCCGCAACAACAGTAGGTTTTCCTCGCAAAAATGGGTTAGCCTGTTGCTCGATTGTTGCAAAACAGGAATTTATATCAATATGCATGATAAACGGCTCATTGAAGTTAAATTCCATTTCCTATTTATATACCCAAAAATAACCCAAAATCAAGAAGGGTATGATATAATACCTCATCGGAAATCTTTCAGCTCTTTGAGGAGTCAAATATGTTTGTCCAAACAGGCCGTCTCAAAAGAGAAAACAAAGCATGGGTTGTTCACCCTGACTCGTTTGAGACAATACCCCTAGCATTCGATCCTAATCGAAACCGCATGCCAGCAAAAGTGGTTGACGAAAGGCGCATCGTCTTTTATCTTGAGCCTTTTTTCTTCCGACAACTCTCAAAACAAGAGCCACAAATCGGTTCCCGAGTAATTTTTGAAAGGACTGGCCCACAAATCACAGCCTGGAATTATTGCTAGTCCTCATCCGAGGGATATCACATGACAAGTGAAATTCCCTCGGAAATTTTTTTAGTTTACATCACAAACTTCCTCAAGCTTCCAATGAAGGTTTTCAGTATCCAATACTAGTCTTAAAAATAGAGTAGGGGTTGCAACCGAAAAAACATGATACAGATTCATACCCTTTCTATAAGTATGATGAAGTCCAATTTTAACAATAGGGTGAAGTCTTCCATTCCAAATAACCCCTTTTGGTGAGACTTTTTTCTTAACACTATCAAAAGAAAAAGAGACTGAAACAGGTTCATTAATTTTGGTTACCATAAATACAAATTAACCCTTAAAAAACCCGAAGTCAACTGTATCTTTTAGTAGCTTTTATTTGCTAAACTAAGTCAAATGAAAAAATATCTTATCTTTATCTTTGTTGCAACTCTCTCAAGCTTGATTGGCCTTTTTGTTGGACTCAAACTCGTGTCAAAATCAGAAGTAAAAGAAACCCCCAAGCCAGCAGAAAGAACAATGGATAAATACTCAATTGAAAATCTTGCAAAAATTCAAATTCCAAAAGGTGAAATTAAAGTAGAAAAAACTCTACAAGAAAATCCCACCTACACCTCATATCTTTTTACTCACAATTTTGATCCAACTTTAGAAAACAAAAACGAAGCTTCTATCTCAGGCCAATTAAATGTCCCAAAAGAAAGCTCAAACTTTCCAGTTATAGTAATGGTAAGAGGCTATGTCGACAAAGAAATTTATCAAACTGGAGTGGGAACTCAGCACGCCGGAGAATTTTTTGCACAAAACGGATTCATAACAATTGCCCCAGATTTTCTGGGGTATGGCACGTCCAGTCCTGAATCAAAAGATGTTTTAGAATCCCGCTTCCAAACCTATACAACAGTTTTAAGTATTCTTGAATCGTTAAGTTCAGTTCAAAAATGGGATCAGAAAAACGTATTTATTTGGGCTCACTCAAATGGGGGACAAATCGCTCTAACTACCCTAACAATTACAGGGAAGTCTTACCCAACTGTTCTTTGGGCACCGGTTTCCAAACCTTTTCCTTATTCAATTCTTTACTACACAGACGAACTTCCAGATGAAGGTAAATATTTAAGAGCTCAAATTGCAAAGTTTGAAAATCTCTATAATGTAAATTTGTATTCTTTTGATAAATATCTGGATAGAATTAAAGCTCCAATTCAGGTAGAACAGGGGACTACCGACGACGCTGTCCCGGTCAAATGGACAAACGATTTAGTCAAAAGGCTAAAAGATAAAGAAGTAGATGTAAAATATAATACTTACGAAGGCTCAGACCACAACCTCACGCCTGCATGGAATGAAGTAGTTTACAAAGACATACTTTTTTTTCATAATAATACTAAATGAAACTCCTATTTAAAATAGTAATTAACACGACAGCCCTTCTGGTAGTGGCATATATATTACCAGGATTCAAATTCGCAAGTATTCAATCAGCATTAGTTGCAGCAATAGTCTTAGGAGTTATAAATACCTTCATTCGTCCCATTTTACAAATAATAGCTCTACCCATATCTATCTTAACTCTTGGGATATTTGCGTTTCTAATAAACGTAGTTTTGCTTTGGATCGTTTCACTAATCGTTCCAGGTTTCACCATAGAAAGTTTTGTAACTGCAGCAATTGCCTCATTACTTTTAACTTTAGTAAGTTCTTTCCTTCACAGATTAGCAAAAGAATAAGTTTTTATGCTTGCTGTAAGTGGTTATTATGCTTGATTTTGTTGTGGACGAGCCTCATTGACGTTTATTTTTCGTCCTTTAAGTTCAAAGCCATTCATTTTTTCAATTGCGGCCTTTGCCTCTTCATCTGTACTCATCTCAACAAATCCAAATCCACGAGATCGGCCTGTCATCTTATCTGTAATAACTACAGCATCAGTAACAGTTCCAACTTGTGAGAATGCATTTTTTAAATCATCGGAATTTATAGAAAACTCTAAATTTCCTACGAATAATTTGGAAGCCATTAAATTTCACCTTTCCTTTCTAAGCCTGAAGTTTGATTAACTAACAGACAGACATATTTTACACGATAAAGAAAAATAATGCAAAATGAGATATAATATGAGTCATGAAAACCTATATAAAGAAAAAAGAAAATAAAGTAATTGGATTTAAAAATCCTGTCTCTTTCCATGGAAAAATTTTTGGCAAGAGTAGCCAAGCAAAATTCAATCCAGGAACATTTAAGGTGCAACACAAGGGCTAATCTGCTACAATACCTCCATGATCAAATCAACACTAGCACGAGAAGACGATGGGACAATTCAGATAAATTTTGAGGTTCCTCAAAAAGAAGTTAACGACAAAAAAGTCACTGTTGTAAAAGAGATGGCCAAAACTCTTACAGTTGCCGGCTTTAGAAAAGGAAAAGTTCCTGTTGATGTTGCAGAAAAAAATCTAGACCCAAACGAAGTTCTCCAACACGCTTTACAACATATACTTCCTAAAGCTTTTGCCAATAGTATCAAAGAACATAAAATTAAACCAGCAATTTATCCTAAATTTGAAATAACAAACGACAAGGATCCAATGGCAATTAGAGCAATTACATGCGAAATCCTTCCATTCGATGTGGGTGACTACAAAAAATTAGCCCAAAAAGTTTCAGGTCAAACAAAAGATATAAAAGAAAAAGAAAACAAAGTCTTAGAAGCTTTATTGGAAAGTGTCAAAGTCATAATTCCAAAAGTTCTGATAGAAGAAGAGTTAAACCAACGATTAAGCTCACTTTTATCTCGTCTGGAAAAATTAGGCCTAAGTTTAGAAAGTTATCTCGCATCAGTTAAAAAAACACCTGAAGAACTTAGAAAAAGTTATGAAGATGATGCTAAAAAAACTATTGCAATAGAACTAATTTTAGGACAAATTGCAGAAAAAGAGAAAATAAAAGTCGATCCTCAAAAAATAGACGAAGCTTATCTTGCATCAGGCGTTAAAGACGAGAATCAAAAATACATTATTGAATCTATCTTAAAAAAACGAGCTGTTCTTGACTCGCTCGTTTCCTAAGCTTAATATACTTTTAAAGATGGATCCCAAAAAAGGCAAAAGAAACTCACTAAACTCCAATTTCTTGGAAGGCCTAAAAGAAATTGGAAGTGAAACGTTCAGAGGAAAAAATTTTGTTGATCAGATTTTTGGCATCCCTTCAAAACATTTCTCAAGTGAAATAGCAGTAGGCGAGCAAATCCTAGTTTCCGAAATTCTAAGTGGTAAACACGAGGAAAATCAAAAGGAAAGAAAACAGATCTTTTACGAAAAAACACTTTTAGTAGAAGAAAAAATGTTGATCGAGAAAAAAAATAAAGAGTTGGAGATAAGGCTCCAAGCCATAATGAAAGAGATACAAAATCTTGCTAATGCTACTCCAAAACTAACAAAAGAGCTTGAAATGGCAAGCATAGGAGTAGTCGTAGATCCAGGTCCATATCATTTAGTCTTTTTAGAAAAAATTTTAGAGTTCATTAAAAGTTTCAGGAAAAAAGTAGAGGATGCTTCAATTTGGCTAGCTTCAGCCAACAAAAGAACACAGAAAAAAACTTATTGGAATCTATACAAACAACATGGAGGTAAATTTTTACTTTCTTCAGAACACTATCTTCAACGTTCAGCTGGCTAAAAATCACAGGTATATAGTATAATTGAAAAGTCTCTTTTATTAGTGGAGGAAAGATGGAACCGCAAAACCAACCCCAAGAGGTTGTCGCTGTTGTTACAACTTGTCTCGATTGTAGAAAAATGGTTGAAGAAGGCAAATGGCCACACATTAAACCACCATACGGGCAAAATATGGTTGAATTTCTTACTGAACGCGGCCAAATCATAGAACTATGCCTTCAACACTCAATACAACGTGGTCAATCAACAAGATTCTTTCTAAAACATCAATAAAGCAAGAGACCTGGCAAGGACAAGATAAACATTTTTGTCCTTGCCAATAGTTTGACAAAAACAAAATTTTATTTAATTTATGCTAAAATACCTGATAATAAGGACGGTTAGCTCAGTTGGCCAGAGCGCTTTCTTGACGTGAAAGAAGTCGCAGGTTCGAGTCCTGCACCGTCCACTATAACAAAAAACACATTTTCCCTAACTCTTGAGAAATATTATACCCGCAAAAGGAATCGCATTATCTTCAAAAACGGCCAAAGCTTGAATGCCCTTGCCCTTTCCATGTGGGAACATTTAGATTTTTCAGAAATAGATGCTAGCGTTCTCTCTCGTGTTCTTAAAGGCGAGCGTCTTTTTACACAAAAGCAACTCATAATTTTTTGTAAGCTCCTTTCTTTAGATACAAAAGAGATAACTAAATTAAGAGAAGCGCTACTTTTAGATTTATTAAAAAGATTCGATTTGGATGAAATTTTTCTAAATATTCACCATGAATATTTTTTACAAAATCTAGAAAAGGATTTAGAAAGAATCTGGGAAGTAAGAACATTGGGCCAATCTGTAGTTGGACTCAATTGGTCTGATTTTCTTTTAGAGCAAATCAAAAACAAGACTTCCTCTAGTATAGAGGAACCTGAATATTCCATCTTTCTCAACCTCTATGTCAAGGCTTTATTCCAAAAGTGTGTTTTACTTTGTGATATCACTTCCCCTCAAAAACTTCTTCAAGCTTCAACTCCTTTCATAAATGAAATTAAATCAACAGGAAATATACTGAAAAATAACTCGATTATAAATATTGCAAATTGCAGGTTGGCGAGTGTATTTCATATCATGGGTAAATCAAAACCAGCAATTTCTTTAGCATCAAGTGGTTTTTTAATGGACAAAAACATTTCAGTTCAAGCATTATCCCAAAGAGAATCTTTAATAAATCTTGGCCGTCTTGGAAATTTAAAAGATTACGAATCGCTTAAAAAAATGGCATCACAAAATTTGAAAAGATACCCAAAAGAATACAGATTTCAATTCTACGAAGGACTAGCAAGAGCAGAAAACGATTTGGGAAGGTTATCTAAAGCAATTAAATATTTAGAGCTTGCTGAAAAAACGAAAGATGATACAAATATTTTAACTAGTAAATATATTTATCATGTTCAGCTTACCAGTGTAAAACTTCATATTCAAAAAAAATATCCTAAAACATTTAGTACTGATTATTTGGAAAAAGACGCCACAAATAGCCTACTAATCAGTAAAGAACATGGCTATAAAAGATATGAAAATAACCTCATTTCTTTAATGCAACAAATCTTTTGACAAACATGTCAATGATTCTTCAAAAATTTAGTTAGATAATTGTCCCAGAACCTTAACATACAGCCGAAAGGAGAATTCCATGAAACGGCTAGTTTTAGTTCTGGTGGTGTTCGTAGTAGTTGGGGGTTTTCTGGTAACACAACCAACTGTGTCAAATGCGAAAGCAAACACAGACATGAGTTGTTCGTGGAACAGTTTCCGACAAAACTTCTGGTGGGGATACAAAGTGTATATCAACCACTGTGATGTCGAAAAGATGCTCTACTACTGGGATATGGCCTCTTTCTACAATTGGATCCCTGATCCATACGGTCTAGTGGCAGATCAGCTCTGGTTCAATCGTATCAAAGACGCAGATCATGGAAGCGGAGTGATTCTCTACTTCTCTTGGGCAGCGTACTTTCCCTATAAGGTAGAGTCAAACTAGACCCAACACCATCCACGGCGGGGTAAAAAGAACAAAATTCTTTCTATCCCGCCCTTTTTGTTTTAAAATATCCTAAATCTGAACAGAACAATTAGGAGTTTAAAATGAAGAAATTCATTTTGCCAACAGAAACTTGGCTTGCCACAAGTTTAATAATTTTGATTTCAGAATTCTTTTATATAATAGAAGTCCCTGTTACCAAAAATAGCAGTAAAGCAGTTGTTCCAATTTTGATTGCAGTCCTTTTCTTTCTGCCTGCCAAATTCAGCACTACTCAAAAAAAGAACTCAGTCAAGTTAGGTCTAGTGTTAGGGGAAATCATATTTCTTTTAACAATTGCAATTGTACCCTAAAACCAAAAAGCTGGAGAGCTCCAAACAAGCCTCCAGCTTTAAAATTTGTTATAATATTTCCTGTAAGGGCCCGTAGTATACCGGTAGAATGCTTCCATGGCATGGAAGAGAAGAGGGTTCAATTCCCTCCGGGTCCACCAAACTTGCTTCAACAGCTAAATAAGACTTATAATACTCATCGGCGGCACATAAAAAAACATTTAAATTCTTTGCTAAAGGAGATTTCAACAATGGGTATAGCACTCGCATTCTCAGGACCGTTTTCCGAAAGCGAAATCGTTGAAGCAATCGAAAAAATTAGGAGAATCACGCTAAGCCAGGGGGTAACCTACGACATGGTTACCATCAAAGTCGATCCAAGCAAGGTAGTAGTAGTCGACTGGCAGAATGGTGGGTTTGCTACAGACGGGATCGAAAAATCTATCGAACTCCCAACCCTCCAAGAATTCATCGATATACCTTCCAGCAACGATCTCTATAACTGGGCGCAACTTTTAAAGCTGGTTAGCACAGCTATACAAGATGTGTTAATCAGTATGTTCGTGGGATACTCAATGGAGGTCGCCCTCAACGGTCAAATACTTGGTAACAAAGTCGAAGATTTCAACAACGAAGATAACGCGACCTAAGTAATCAAAAGCCGCCCCTGGGGTCACATTTTAATTAGATGTGGCCCCAAGTCAATCTTCACGCTATAATATGCTCAATGGATAACGACCACAAAGTTCTAGGCAAAAAACTAGATTTATTCACCTTTTCAGATACAGTAGGAAAAGGTCTCCCTTTGTGGACTCCCAATGGCGCAACTATTCGCCGCGAACTTGAAAGATTTATCGTTGATGAAGAGATCAAGCGGGGATACCTTCATGTTTATACCCCAGATATTGCAAAGCTCGATCTTTACAAAAAATCAGGCCATTATCCTTATTACAAAGATTCAATGTACGCTCCAATTAAAATCGAGGATGAAGAGTTTATGCTTCGTCCAATGACTTGCCCTCACC
Source organism: Candidatus Woesebacteria bacterium (assembly GCA_016432525.1). GTDB lineage: Bacteria > Patescibacteriota > Microgenomatia > UBA8517 > UBA8517. The sequence continues at coordinate 719,567 of CP066693.1, forward strand.
ATTTTGAGCTTTACCTTGATCGACCTAGAAGTTACAAAGAGCTTCCAATTAGATACGCAGAACTTGCCAAGCTTTACAGATTTGAAAAATCAGGCGAGCTGATGGGTCTAATTAGAACGCGCAGTTTTTGCTTGGCCGATGCCCACATCATCGCAAGAAAAGATCAAGTCGTTGAAGAACTAAATAAAGTTTTAGATCTTATTGATTTCGTCACAAAAACGCTGGGGCTCACCAAAAATAAAGATTATAGCTATCGACTGTCCCTAGGTGATAGATCAAACACCAAAAAATATTACAAAGACGATAAAGCTTGGGAAGAAGGAGAAAAAGTTTTACGAAGTGTCCTGAAAAGTAGAAAGGAAATCTTCAAAGAAGCCAAAGATGAAGCAGCTTTTTATGGACCAAAAATTGATATTCAAATGGTCAATTCAAATGGAAAAGAAGATACAGCATTTACAGTCCAGTATGACTTTGTTTTTCCAAAACGTTTCAATCTAACTTATATAAATGAAAAAAGGAAAAAAGAGGAAGCGCTAGTTATACATCGCTCATCAATTGGAGCAGTAGAGCGTATCATTGCATTTTTAATAGAAAAATATAAAGGAGCCTTCCCAATTTGGCTTTCACCAATTCAAGTAAAAATTTTACCCATCACTGAAAGAAATAACGGATATTCTCGAAAAATATTCGATAAATTGAAGGAAAAAAATATTCGAGTAATTTTAGATAACAGAAACGAGACTTTAGGGGGTAAAATAAGAGACGCTCAAAATGAAAAAATTCCTTACATGTTAATAGTAGGAGACAAAGAAGAAAAAGAAAATAAAATTTCAATAAGAGGAAGAAGTGGAAAAGATTATGGACTATTGAATTTGTCAGATTTTGTTAAAAACATTACAAAAGAGATTAAAAATAAAAGCCTAAGTTGAAATATAGATTCATTTCAAGTAAAATACATAAAATTCTTGAGAAAAGATAAGCCTAACTTAAAAACTAATTTCAAAGTCAATAGTTCTATTCAATCAGAAAAATTAAGAGTAATAGATAATGTTGGTAAACAACTTGGAGTAATGAGTAAAGCAGATGCGCTTTCCAAAGCACAGGAGCTTAATTTAGATCTCATAGAAATTGCACCGTTTGCAGTTCCGCCAGTTGCCAAAATCATAAATTTAGGAAAATTTATTTACCAAGAAGAAAAGAAGAAGAAAAAAGAAAATAAAGCAAAAGGAGGAGAACTAAAAGAAGTAAGATTCTCACCTTTTATAGCAGAAAACGATTACAATACCCGTTTAGAAAGAATTAAAGAATTCCTAAACGACAAAAGCAAAGTTAGATTAACAGTAGTTTTTAGATACAATCAATTAAGAGGTAAAAATTTCGGATACGAACTTCTTAAAAAATGTCTAAAGGATTTAGAGGGTATTGCAAAAGAAGAAGTTCTACCAAAGTTTTTAGGTAAAAATTTAACAATGATAATTGCGCCAGTAAGTAGTAAGAAAGCAAAAGAAAATGCCAAAACTGAAATCAAAAAAAATATTAATGAAACGCCTCAAAATTACCAAGAACGGTAAAATTTTGCATGGTCGTTCCTTCACAAGTCATCTGCAAGTCAAAAAAAGCAAAAAAAGACGCAAAAATCTTAAAAAGAATATTCTCTTGACAGGTTTTTATGCTAAAAAAGTAAGAAAATTTATGAATTTAAGAAAGGCAAAATAATGGCAAGAATAAAATCCCGCGCAGCAATAAAACATAAGAAACTAAAAAAAGAAACTAAGGGTTTTCGTCAAGCCAGGCGAACTAGAATAAAAGCAGGGAAGGAAGCGGTTCTTCATGCAGGTCAATACGCATATATCGGAAGGAAATTAAGAAAAAGAGATTTTAGAGCACTATGGATAATGCGTCTTAACGCAGCCGTTCGTGAACATGGACTTTCCTATTCTAAATTCATAGGATCTCTCAAAAAAAACAAAATCGAAATAGATAGAAAAATCCTCTCAGCAATTGCTATTTCTGATCCAAAGACTTTCAAAGAAATCATTTCTAAGCTAAAATAGCGAAAGAAGTGAAAGAAGAAATAATAAACCTCAAAAATCAAGCACTTGCTCAAATAACCGAGATAGACAACTTGGAGGACCTCAAAGATCTACAGATTACCTATTTAGGCCGAAACGGCCGCCTTTCAAAACTCATCAAAAAAATCAAGGAAGTTAAAGGTGGGGATAAAAAAGAAATCGGAATTCAAATAAATCAAACAAAAAAAACTCTTCTCGAGCTTATTGCCTCACAAAAACAAAAAATAAAATCTAAATCAAATACTGAATTTGACGAAACAGTTCCAGGGATTCTTCCACCTGTTGGAAATCTCCATTTGGTAACCAAAGCAATTGAAGAGATTGCAAAGACTTTTAAAGCAATAGGTTTTTCGCAGGCTAGATATAACGAAGTGGAATGGGATTATTTTGGCTTTGAATCCCTAAATTTTACTAAAGACCATCCAGCTCGTGATGATTGGGAAACTTTTTTCGTGGATGTGCCTGAAGATAAAAAGTTAGGCCCAATGATTTTAACTCCACATACATCATCAGGTCAGGTTAGAGAAATGAAAAGGGTAGGAACTCCTCCAATTAGAATGGTCAATATTGCAAAATGCTACAGAAGGCAAGCTGACGTTTCTCATGTTCCCATGTTTCACCAGTTTGAAGGCTTGGTTGTAGATAAAAACATCTCAATTGTTAATCTAAAAGGAACCCTTGATTATTTTGCACAAAACTTCTTTGGAGAGAGTCGAAAAACTCGTCTGAGGCCATATCATTTTCCATTCACTGAACCATCTTTTGAGGTTGATATTAGCTGCGATGTTTGTGAAGGTTCTGGCTGCAAACTTTGTAAAGGTGGCTGGCTTGAACTTGGTGGAGCTGGAATGGTTCATCCAAACGTTCTAAGAAACGGCGGCATTGACCCTAAAATTTATTCAGGATTTGCTTTTGGTTGGGGAGTTGAAAGAACTTACATGATGAAAGAAGGCTTAAAAATCCCAGATATTCGACTTTTGTATAGTAGTAATTTACAAATTCTAAAACAATTCTAATATGGATATATTAATTCCAGACAACTGGCTAAGAGATCACTTAAAAACTACTCTAAATTCAAAGGAAATTGCTAAATTTCTCTCTCTCTGCGGCCCTTCAGTCGAAAAAATTACAGGGACAGGAAAAAATCTTGCTTATCAAATTGAAATCACAACCAACAGAGTCGACTCTGCCTCTGTTTATGGAATAGCTCGCGAAGCTTCTGCAATTCTTCCAAGATTTGGAGTAAAAGCGCATCTTGTGACATTAAAAACAAAATCCACTCAGAAATTAACCAAAAAAGTGGTTTACCTAAAGGTAAACATTGACGAAAAACTATGTTCCCGTTTCACAGCTTGCCTTGTCAAAAATGTAAAAATAGACACCTCTCCTAAATGGTTATCAGATAGATTAATTTTATCAGGCATTCGTCCACTCAATAATATTGTTGATATTTCAAATTACATCATGCTCGAATTAGGCCAACCAGTACATATGTTCGACTATCAAAAAATACAAGGTTCGGAAATGAAACTGCGCTGTGCCAAAAAAGGGGAAACCATCCAAACTCTGGATGGGAAAATATATGAACTTAAAGAGAGCGATATCGTTATTGAAGATGGAGGAAAGAAACTTATAGATCTTGCAGGGATAATGGGAGGGAACGCCTCAAAAATAGACGAAAAAACCCAAGACGTATTAGTTTTCGTTCAAACTTATAATCCAATAAATATCAGAAAAACTTCAATGAGATTAGGAGTGCGAACTCTGGCAGCAACCATTTTTGAAAAGGGTCCAGATTCAGCTGGTGTTGAAATTGCAGTAAGAAGAGCACTTGATCTAGTGGTAAAAATTGCAAAAGGAAAACCTGAGTCAAAAATCTTAGATATTTATGCCTCTTCTAAAAAGAAAAAAAGTATTTCAACATCTCTTGATTTCATTAACAAAAAACTAGGAGTTAACCTCACACCCAAAGAAATTTCTCAATGCCTCCAATCTCTTGGCTTTAATCCGGTTTGGCACAAAACTAATCTAGAAGTTGATATTCCCTCTTATCGCGCAAACGATATAGAAATAGAGGAAGATATTGTTGAAGAGGTCGCGCGCATTTTTGGCTATCATGCCTTGCCAAGTAAAATTATGGAAGGGGAAATTCCAACTTCCAAACAGGGTATAAATTTTGATTTTGAATATAACTTAAAAAACACGTTAAAAGGATTTGGAGGAGTTGAAATCTATACCTTATCCTTAGTACCAAAATCGTTTGTGGGAAATGAAGCTTTAAAGCTTAAAAATCCATTAGGATTAGATTCCCAATATTTAAGAACTTCTTTAAAACCTTCTCTTAGGCAAGCAGCAAATGAAAATCTTACATCAGGCAAATTTCATCTTTTTGAAATGGCAAATGTCTACTTACCAAATAAAAACAACTTACCAGAAGAAAAACTAACTCTTGCCGGTATTTTTTCAGATTTCTCATATCGTGAGGCAAAAGGAATTTTAGAAGCATTGCTTCTCTCAATAAATTCCAAAGAAAAAATCAATCTGAAGGCAATCTCAGACTCAAAACTATATTATTATGAATTTGATGTTGTCTCTCTTGAAAAATCAATCCATCTAAAAAGATTTATTGCACCCAAAAAGTTTCCTTCTCAAATTGAAGATATTACCGTCTCATTTAGCGAAAAACCAAAAGTAGGGGAGATTATAGAAAAAATTCTTAAGCTTGACGGGCAAATTGAAAAAGTAGAATTTATTGATCTTTACAAAAACTCCTATACTTTTAGAATCTCTTATCGAAATGAAAACAAAACATTGACCAATAAAGAGGTAGAAAAAATAAGGGAAAAGATCTTAAAAAGATTTTATTCTTGAAGCAACCTCATTTCTTATTTGAGGCATTCTCTCCTGTAAATATCCCTCTAATTCAGATCCAGCAATGTCGTAAATTTCCCCAAGCTCAGCTTGCCTTTCTTCTGGCGCGATAATCCTAGCCGCATCCATAAGCCATAGCGCTTTTGCCATATTATCAATTTCTTCTTTTGGCTCCTTGGTAATAGCTAAACCATAAACACTACCGTTTAACTCGTCTATTATTCTTTCTCTCTTATCTTTTTTCTTTTGAACTTCATCATTTCTCTTTCTCATAGCTTCTTCAAATTTTCCCGCCTGCTTCAAATCTCTAATATATCTTCTAACGCTTTTCGGTAAACGAGGATCCTTCTCTTGAAGTAAAGCTTCAATTTCTTGGGTAGAAAAACCTTGTTCTTCTTCTTTGTTATGTTCTCTCTTCATAAGAACATCTTAACATACCAATTCAAGGAGTTGGGATTGGACTCGGAGCAGGGCTAGGTACACTATCCCAATTCGTATTTACTCCAATTGTAATCACACGATCAGATTGGTTGTTGTTAGCATCATGTCCAATAGCACGAAGACTGTGAACTCCATTTGCTAAATTTACATTATATTCATATGGAAGAGATGAAAACGAGCGTACTTTAACTCCATCTATCTCCAAATCTAAAAGCGCAATATCACTTATAGATTGTGCCTTTACCTTTATCGTAAAGTTGTTGGAAAGATTTGAAGCACGGTCAGTTGGATTTATAAATTCAACATTTAAAGGATTTGCAGTTCCACAAAAATCACTTGGTGGATGATATTTTGAGTCAGTTTGAGTGTTCAACCAGTTTAAAACTCCTTCTTGCCATTGGTTCTTTCCTCCAGGGGCTGCAGTTGGATCTTCCTCTTTGAACTTAAAAAATTCACGATTATCGAAGTTGTTTGCAGCAACGTCAGAAGGCGTTGCCAATTTTCCATCGTTTTTACAAATCTTTAAATTAACATGAATAGGATCATCAGAAGTAGGCTCAGTCCCTTTTATAAAATACTCCTGCCTTGAAGGAAATCCATCATGAGCCTTATACCCAGACACAGTATCAACATCCATGGTAATAACATCGTCTGGCTTTTTAAAAGAAACAACAGGTTTATCTTTTAAGCCTTCAATTAAAATTCTTCTCCAAATAGGGGAGGCTCCAGTTACTCCTGATGCAACCTGAAGCATTTCAGAATTATCATTATTTCCAACCCAAACTCCAACAAGTCTTTGAGTATCTCCACCAATCGTCCAATTATCTCTTTTATCGTTGGTTGTTCCAGTTTTTACAGCAATTTGTCGTCCTGGAATATTTAATAGTGAATTAAGTCCAAAAACAGTTTCACGAGCATGATTATCAGACAAAATATCATCAATCAAAAAAGCCTCAGACTCAGTAATAACCCTTTTACCTTTGGTTGGAGTGTTATTTTCCAAAACTCTCCCTGAAGAGTCCTCAACTTTAAGAATCGATGTTGGTTCAACCCGTGATCCACCATTCAAAAAAATTGAATAGGCATCCGTAAGCTCTAAAAGTTTCACATCTCCACCTCCCAAAGTCAGTGAAAGTCCAACTCTATTCAAAGTATCCTGTGTTGGTGGAAGAGTGGTTACTCCAGCATCATAAGCTGTCTCTAAAACATCTTTAATTCCCACCAAAGCAAGGGTCTTTACAGCAACAATATTGATAGAATTTCCAAGTGCGTATCTGATTTGCATAGGCCCTCTATATTTTCCATCATAATTAACAGGCTTATAATCAGGATTATCTGCTCCTCCTGGAAAAGTAGTTGGAACATCCATAATCATCGAAGCAGGAGTGTAACCTTTCTTAAAAGCAGTAACATAAGTAAAAGGTTTAAAAGAAGATCCAGGTTGCCTTAGAGAAGTCGTCACGTTTACTTGTCCATCATAATCTTTTGCAGCAAAATCTTTTGATCCAACCATTGCAAGAATTTCCCCAGTTTGAGGATCAATCACAACAGCCGCTCCATTTGTTATATGAAGATCATTAACCTTTGAAATCTCATCTGCTACTATCTGTTGAGCTTTTTCTTGTAAAGACAAATCCAAGGTTGTTGTAACTTTTAATCCTCCTTGTCCAACCACATTCTCCCCATATCTATCCTCCAAAATCTTTTGTACATATTGGACAAAATGCGGTGCCTTGAAACTTGCTCCTTGAGGTTGAAATTGTAAATCCGCCAACTGATCATCAGCACTTTTTTCCTGATCGCTTGTTATATAGCCATCCTCTCTCATTCTTCTTAAAACTGCTTTCGTCCTATCAATATAAGCCTTTGGGGCACTTGAATAAGGGGAATAATAAGATGGCCTTTGTGGAAGTCCCGCCAAAAATGCAGACTCAACCAAATTCAAATCCTTTACTTTCTTGCCAAAATAAGTCTCCGATGCTGCCTCAACTCCCCAAGCAGTACCTCCATATGGAGCCTCGTTTAAATACATTTGAAGTATCTGATCTTTACTGTATTTTCTTTCAATCTGGATAGACAAAAGAAGTTCTTTCACTTTCCTAGAAACTGTCTGCTCAGAAGACAAAAGTACATTTTTAACAAGCTGTTGTGTAAGAGTCGAACCGCTTTGAAGCTGGTGATATCTAACAATGTTATATATAGCCCTCAAAATTCCTTTTGGATCAAAACCTTGATGCTGGTAAAAATTTTTATCTTCTATTGAAACAGTTGCCTTCTTTAAATATTCAGGAATATCTGAAAAACTAACAGGTGTTCTTCTCTCGTTTGTAAAAATATCATACAAAACTGCTCCATTACGATCTAAAATTTTTGTAGAAAATCCCTCACGCCTCACAACTTGATCGGGCGATGGAAGATTTACAGTCAAAACAGGGATAGCAATCAAAATAGCTAAAACCACTGCAAAAACCAACAGAAACCCAAATTTTGCAAATTTTGCAATTCTTTTAGCTCTAACAGTAGATTCTGGTAAATAAGAGGATGAAGTTGAAGAATACGCTCCTGAATAATATCTAGATCGTTTTCTTCTCCTCAGATAATCTCTCCACATCTATTAGGAAATTTTAGCACAATTTCAATGAGATATCTTGACAATAACTATAAGTTTGATAAAATAGGGTTCAGAATTATTATTTTAATTCTTGATAGCAATATTAAGACCAGGTCAAAGGCGACCTGAGTTCAAAAATAATTTTTCTAAGTAAATTTAAAAGAGAAGGGAGGGGAACCCAATATATTACTTGCAAACAAGTACAAAAAGTTTCCCTCCCAACTCAGATTCATTTTCCTCTAATTTTTCTTCTTGACGTATCCCTTGCAAAGAAAATAAAATAACTTTTAAGCGCTTTAGCTGCATGACACCGAAAGGAGTCACCTTATGCCAGTTAAGCGCGAGGCGTCTTTTTTTGGTAGCACAAAAGGTAGGCCCATATGACAGGACGCAAACGCCGCGTTTTCAAGCCACCGTAGTGCACAGGGGACGAGTGTAAAAAACACAGTTTGGATAATATCCTTATCTGGTTACAAAATCCACTCGCCCCCTAATTTTTTTCTTGCAATCCAATAATTTTCTGATATAATTTCTCTATCAGCCTTTCGCTGTATTTCAAAGGAGCGTGTGGTGGTGGACCACAAAATGCTAATTGAACCCGGGAAGGCGAAAAAGGGGCCAATTATCAACTAACGCGATATAAAACACGACTCGGAGAGGACAAAAAAACGCTTGGCCGCCCCACCACAAAAAAGCGCTATTTGTTCTCTCCACTTCATTCCGACTTTCCTAATATACAAATTTCAAAATTTAATTAATAATTACTAAAACCGTGCCTCACATCTTCTTTTAAATAAATCCCTTCTAGGTTAGAATATACTCATGGACAAAATTGATGAAATTTTAAACCAGGGAGTAGAAAATGTAATTCCTTCCAAAGAAAGACTAAAAGAAATATTGCTTTCTGGAAAAAAATTAAATATCTATCTTGGAATTGACCCCACCGCAACAAAAATACACCTAGGTCACGCTGTACAACTTAGGCGCTTACAAAGCTTTGCAGATTTAGGTCATAAGGTTACTTTCCTCATTGGTGACTTTACGGCTCTTATAGGAGACACATCAGATAAAGACAAAGAGCGCCCCGTTCTTAGTTCAGAACAGATTCAAGAAAATTTCAAAACATACAAAAAACAGGCAGAAAAAATTTTAGATTTTTCAAAAATAGATGTTAAGTTTAATAGCCAGTGGTTGGAAAAATTAAACTTAAAAGATTTAATAAAACTTACCCAACATTTTTCTTTTGGAGATTTTGCAAGTAGAGAACTAATCAAAAATAGGCTTCAATCTGGAAAAAAGGTAGGTCTTCATGAAGCTTTATATCCAGTATTACAAGGCTATGATAGTTACTTTATGGATACGGATATTCAAATAGGGGGTACTGATCAAACATTTAACATGCAGGCAGGACGTACTCTTCAAAAAGATTTAAGAGAGAAAGAGTCTTTTGTTATTACTACATCCTTTTTAATGGGAACTGATGGAAGAAAAATGAGCAAGAGTGAAGGAAATGCCATCTGGCTAGAAGATAGTCCTGAGGAAATGTATGGAAAAATTATGTCAATAAAAGACGAATTAATCCATTCATATTTCATTCTCGCAACTAGCCTTCCACTTGCTGAAGTAGAAAAAATTGAAAAAGAAGATCCATTGTATCAAAAGACTAAACTGGCGGAGACAATCGTCAACGAACTCCACAACAAAGATGAAGCCCAAAAGGCAAAAGAAAATTTTAAAAAAATTTTCCAAGAGAAAAAAAGAGAGTTTATTCCAATACACAACCTTGGTACATTACAAGAAGTAGTTGCTCCATACACCTCTCTTGCTACAATTTCTGACGCTAAAAGACTTATATATCAAGGAGGTGTAGATCTAAATGGTCAAACAATCAAAGACCCCAAACATCAGCTATCTGTTGGAGATGAGCTAATCATTGGAAAAAGGACTTTTATTAAAATAGAAAAATGAAAAAATATCAAACTTACAAAACTTCCAAGAAAAGCAAAATAATCAAAATTATTGTAATAGGAGGAGGTCTTCTTCTGGTAATTGCCTCTTTCCTGCCATTTTTACCTTACTTTTTAGGATATTAATGGATCTAAGCCAAAGGATTACAACAGTTGAAGGTATTGGTGAAGTATTTGAAAAAAAACTTAAAAACCTTGAGATTTCCAAGGTTTCAGATCTTTTATATCATATCCCTTTTCGTTACGAAGATTTAACTCAAAAAGTTAAAATCAGAGGTTTAAAAGTAGGGGAAACAGCAACTTTTGTAGCCCAAGTTTTATCAATCCAAAATATTTTTACAAAATCTGGCAAAAAAATTCAGCTAGCTGTTGTCTCTGACGGAGAATCAGAAATCAATCTTATTTGGTTTAACCAGCTTTATCTAATCAAAAATCTTCCAATAGGAACGAGCATTTCAGTTTCAGGAAAACTTTCATTTTGGAATAGAAAAAGAGCAATTTTTGCGCCAATTTATGAAAAAATAGTTCCAAATTTCGAAAATCTTCACACAGGTCGTTTAGTTCCAGTTTATCCAGAAACAGCCGGTGTTACTTCTAAAAGGCTTAGACAGATTATTAAAAAATTACTAAAACAAATAGATCCTAATGATTTAAAAGATTTTATTCCCGAAATGGATCTGAAAGATTTAAACTTTCCATCTCTTTTTGACTCAATCCAAAAAATTCACTTCCCAAAAAATAAGGATGAAGCAGTTACCTCAAGAAGACGTCTGGCATTCAACGAACTTTTGAGTTTACATCTTGAAAGTGAAAATAAAAAAAAGGCTTGGCAAAAGAAAAAAAGTTCTCATGTTTTAAAAACAAATCAAAACGATTTAAATAAATTTATTAGAAATCTTGATTTTGACCTTACTCCATCACAGGCACGCTCAATCAAGGAAATATCATCTGATTTAAAAAATAAAATCCCAATGAATCGTCTCTTGGAAGGAGATGTCGGCTCAGGAAAAACAATAATTGCGGCAATAGCTGCGTTTTTGACACACAAAAATAATTTACAGTCTGTTCTCATGGCTCCAACACAAATTCTGGCACACCAGCACTTTCAAACATTTTCAAAAATATTTGAAGGAAAAAATCTCAAAATTTCCTTAATTACATCAGCTAACGTAGAAGAAAACGCCAAAGATTCAGATATCTTTATAGGAACTCACGCTCTGATTTACAAGAAAGTGGATTTTAAAAATGTCGGACTTGTGGTTATTGACGAACAACACCGTTTTGGAGTTGCCCAAAGATTAAAACTTCTAGAAAAATCAGAAAAAGGAAAATATAGCCCTCACATTCTAACAATGACAGCAACCCCAATCCCTAGAACTGTTGCATTAACTTTGTATGGAGATTTAGATCTCTCAACTCTTGATGAAATGCCAAAGGGACGGATTAAAGTTACAACTTGGGTTGTTCCTCCGAAAAAAAGGGCCGCAGGATATAAATGGATAAATGATCAAATTGAAAAAGAAAAAATTCAAGCGTTTGTAGTTTGTCCTTTAATAGAGCTGTCCGAAAAAGATACAATGAAAGAAGTAAAAGCTGCAACAGTCGAATTTGCAAATCTCAAAAAAATTTTCAAAACCAGGCGCCTTGCCCTTCTTCATGGAAGGCTAAAATCTGAAGAGAAAACTAAGATTCTCGATAATTTTAAAAATGGGTCAATCGATATTTTAGTTTCAACTCCTGTTGTTGAAGTAGGGATAGATGTCCCAAATGCAACTATCATGGTAATAGAAGGAGCCGAAAGATTCGGACTTTCACAGTTACATCAATTAAGAGGAAGGGTAGGTCGGGGGTCTAAAAAGTCATTCTGTCTTTTAATGACTGAATCAAAATCTCCCAAAGTTAAAACTCGTCTTAATGCTTTAACTCGAGAAATCTCTGGAAGAAAATTAGCCGAAATTGATCTTAATCTGCGTGGCCCCGGCGAAATATTTGGTCTAAAACAATCAGGTTTCAGAGAACTTAAAATTGCCAATTGGGCAGATATTGATTTAATAAAAAGTTCCAAAAGCTATGCCCAAAAAATCGTCACTAGTCCAAAAAAATACAAAACACTGTTATCTAAACTAATAATTGCCTCAAACTAGCTTCTCTGGTAAAATAGGTGGCTATGGCACCAGTTCCAAAGAAAAAACATACAAGATCAAGGTCGGGAAAAAGAAGGGCCCATATAAAGCTCTCTCTTCCAACTTTAGTAAAATGCAATAATTGCGGGAAACTCAAGTTTCCCCATAAAGTATGCCCACACTGTGGGAAGTACTCAAAATAATGAAGTCCAAGTTCGATCCAAGACATCAAAAAAGACGTGATATTATAAAAGAGCTCTTCGCGTACTCCTTCGTAAGTCAAGATATCTCAAAAGAATCTAAAGATGTTTTAGACAAAGTAGAAGAAATCGACAAAAAAATTAACGACGCAGCAAGCCAATGGCCGATCGATAAACTAAACAAATCAGATTTGGCAATTCTCCGCTTGGCAGTTTACGAACTTTTTAATACAGATACTCCACCAAAAGTTGTAATCGACGAAGCAGTAGAACTTGCCAAGGAATATGGTTCAGAATCATCTCCGTCTTTTGTAAACGGAGTTTTAGGCCATATTTTAAATGAAAAGGAGGGAACAAATGAACCTGACAAAAATTAGAGAAAAATTTAAAAACAAAGATCTTTTTGATCAAGCTCTAACACACAAATCTTGGGTTAACGAAAATAAAAATATTAGAGAAACTTATGAAAGATTGGAGTTTCTTGGAGATGCGGTTTTGGAATTCATTGTATCTGATTATATTTTCAAAAACTTTCCCGATAAAGAAGAGGGTTACTTAACGGCTTTAAGAGCAAATTTGGTAAATACTCAAAATCTTGCGAGCGTAGCAATAAATCTAAATCTGGGAAGAGAAATTTTTCTTTCAAAAGGAGAAGACGAAGGTGGGGGGAGAAATAACAAATCTCTTCTAGCGGATACCGTTGAGGCAATAATTGGAGCTATTTTTTTGGATTTGGGCTTTAAAAGCGCTCAAGACTTCATAAACGAAAATATCCTAAAAGATGCCGAAAGCAAATCACGAGAATCTTTAAAAGACTCCAAGAGCCTTCTTCAAGAAAAACTTCAAGCTATGGGAATTGGTACACCAAAATATAAAGTAATAGAAGAATCAGGTCCAGATCATGACAAAAAATTTGTTGTAGAGGTAAGTGTTGGAAATAAATCTTTAGCAAAAGGCATAGGTAAAAGCAAAAGCACAGGCGAACAAGAAGCCGCAAAAGTTGCTTTACAAGGGCTTTAAGGATAAAATATATCTCTCATGGTAAAAATTAGATTAATGCGACTAGGTAAAAAGAATGATCCTTTTTATCGAATTGTTGCAACAGATTCACAAAACAAAAGGGGTGGAAAATTCATAAAAATTTTAGGTTTCTACTCTCCTCGCGAAAAAGTCAAAAATCTCAAAAAGAAAGAAATTGAGAAATTTGTTTCTCTCGGAGCAGTTCTATCTCCTGCAGTTCAAAATTTAATGAAATGAAAAAACTTTTAGAGTTTCTAATAGAGAATGTAACAGGATCAAAAAATTTTAACGTTGAAGAAATTTCAGAAGATGATGGCGTAGTAAAATTCGAAGTTAAAATTGACCCGCAAGTTATAGGACTTATAATAGGAAAGGGTGGCAAAACAATTAAAAATATTAGAAGAATACTCTCTATTAAGGCAGTAACAGAAAAGAAAAATGTGAGAATTGAGGTCAATCCTCTTTAATTCTTAAGGCGCAAATGGGTTTGCGCGCGCTCCAGATGCACTTGCTGGTGGTAACTCTACAAATTGAGGCTTATCAAAAGAGGAAATTTGAGAAAGTGTTGCACTCTCAGAAGAAGATAAAGCTGTAATGGTCTCAGTAAGAGCTGGTATTTTCTCAGGAAACGACGCCCAGTATGAAGAAATATCAATTGTAGCTCTAAATTCAGTTGCCAAAGGATCTATTGTAACTTTATCAACAATAGTCAAAGGAAAAGATCTTCTTACTTTCTCAAGTAAAGAAATCGTTCCTTGATATGGACCAGTTACGTTAAGCTCAACTGTACTTTTCAAAAGGTCTCGAGATTTTGTGCCAATATCAGTAGTTCTAATGTTGGTTACTTTCAAATTCAAATCCTGGCTATAACGCTTAATCTGAGAAACAACATAAACCATGGGATTGTCTGCAGGAAGAGCAAGGGTAACTATTTCCCCGGAAGCAAGTATATCTTTGCTCGCAGCTTGTAAAATACTTATTTTTTCCTGCAATTTCTTTTGCTCAGAGTTTGATGCATCAATTTGAGAAGTAAGTGAGGAAATTCTGCCACTGAAAAAATTAAAGGCAAAAAAAGATACTCCTAAAAAAAGAATAATAATTAAAATCGAAACTAAAATAGACTGATTTTTCATTAAAATAATTGTAAATCAACTAAATATCCCAAATCGGCATTGTATCCCAAATTTTTCAAAAGTACCTGGGTGTAAGCTGAAGAACCATTGGCCAAAAAATTCAAAAATTGATCAATTATTTTTGAATTTGAAGCCCCTAACGTCAATGTCGTTGCTGGCCCACTAATTTTTACCGATTTAAAGGCTAAGTCCGATGACATACTCGATACTGTTTGATCAAGGTGACCAATTGATTCCTCCGAAGTTTTATCTCCCAAAACCGTCTCGATCTTAGAAATTCTATCTTTAACCAAAAAAAGTCTTTGCTCTGTTTGGTTTAATTTCTGTATCTGAGAGGTCAACTCATTATTTTTTTTGTTGATATTGTCAAGGTTTCTAGTCTGAATAATGACAAAAACCACCCCAAAAGCCACACTTATAAAAAGAATAACTACTAAAATTATGGAAACTCTTTTAAAAAGCATCGATACAAATCCAACCCCGCTGGATTTATTCAAATCATTTGGCAGTAAATTTATATTATTAGTCATTTCTTAAGGCAAGTCCAACAGCAACCGAATATAACGGGGAATACGATTCAAGATCTGCCACAATCTTGGGATCCACAGCTATCTTAGAAAACGGATTTCCAATTAAAACTTCCATTCCCAAAAGCCTTGTCATTGTCGGAACTATTCCGGGAAGCCCCGACGTTCCTCCAGATAAAATAAGAATAGATGGAACATCAGCACTTTCATCATTTTGATAAAAATGAACCGCTTTCTTTACTTCCTCTGAAACTATCCTAAAAATTGGCCCCAACGCCCCGCCAATTTTAACCCCAACCTGATCATTATCCATTCCATATGCTCTTTTGTATTCATCAGCTTGGGACTCAGAAACTCCCAGAGATTGAGCAACAGCCCTTGTAAATGCATCTCCGGCAGTTGGAATTGAGCGCGAAAGTAAAAGTTGTCCATTCTTTGAAATAGCCAAATTTGTCGATTTGGCACCAAAATCCATCAAAACAGCCGTTTGGTTTACAGGCGCCAACGCTCGAACCAAAGAAAGAAGTGACGTTTCAACTCCAACAACAGTTAAACCCGCAATTTCTACTAATTTAACGTATTTTTCTACAATATTACGAGGAGAAGCAATCAAAAGAACAACAACCTCGGGTGGACTTGCAGATTCCTTTTTTTCAACAATCTGGTAGGATATAACAGCTTCTTTCGGAGGAATTGGAATATATTCCTCAGCTTCCCATCTTATTGCTGATGCAACTTCCTGATCCGATAGCATAGGAAACCGTACTATTCTCGAAAACACTGCCGATTCAGGAAGTGAAATAGCAACCTTATTAGAAGAAACTTTTGCATCATTCCAGAGTTTCTTAATAACTCCAGCTATATTTGCAAAATCCGCATCTTCCTGCATTTTGTCTATATCAGCACTGGCATGCCCTACGATAGAAGCAGTTTTAAGACTAATAATGTTGCGCTCGTTAGAAAGCTCAACAACTTTTATCGTTTTGGAACCAATATCAAGTCCTACGCTCATTTTGTTATATTCCCAGGAGTAAATATAGCAGAATCAAATACAGGAGGTATATCTGGAAACACTGTAAAAACTTGGACCTTTCTGGTTGCTTGGCCTGATGCCCCCGATGAATCTATTTGCCTTCCTTGAGATGGCAATTGTCCTCCTGTTACTTCAAAAGCAACAGGTTGAGTCACGCTATTATATAAAAGCTTAACTCGCGCAAATTGAAGTCCATTAGTAGTCGTAAAAACAGCAGGCGGAACCCCTAAACCATTGAAATTGAATCTTTTTTGAAATCCGAAATCTTGACCACTGATTGTACAATTTCCATTGTCAGGCGCAGAAAATGAATTAGACATTCGTCTCGAAGAATTAGGATCAACAGCCGCTCTAACTACAGTTGCAGTTGTACTATCTCCCGGAGTCTTTGAATAAAAAAGAGACATCTCTATGGCAGGAGTATCTGATTGGTTAGAATTACTTCCTGGTTTGCCCCAACAAATTCGAATGCCACTTCCCGTAAAACAGGGTAAGCCATTACAAGAAAGATTATCATTATTATTTGCGTCATGTGACACAAACCAAACTGGAGCAACATCTCCGTTTAATATCTCTGATGGATAAACAAAACTTGTCGAACTTTCTGCAAAATTTGAGACACTAGCATTAAAAGATGTTCCACTCGAGTCAAGATTTTGCGAAAGTATTGGAGCCGGATTAAGAAGTGCTTTCTCAACTCCAGCCTCAGCTGCAGAAAATGCTCTTTGAGATTCAACTTCACGAGAAGATATTGAAACATCTGTAACAGATCTAGAAACAATCGATGCTCCCACTGTAATAATTGCAGCCATTACAAGTAGTATTAAAAGAAGAGCTTGTCCAGAATTATTTTTATTCATACTTAATTCATCTTAGCAATAAGAAAAGAGCCAGGTCAATATGTCCTCAAAAGTACACGAGTAGAAACATCATAAGATCCAGATTCTGCGTTTGTAACTCCAGCATTTTTTCCGGTTAAGTTTATAACAACATAGGGTGGAACGTTATTGCTTCCAGCTCCACATTGAAAAGAGCAAGAACTTATAACTATCGAATCATTTGTAAGCCTAGCAGAGGAAGAAGCAACATATCCATTGACACCAATATTTTGACAGGAAAATGAAGCTGTCAAACCATTTTGATCCATATAATCAATTCTGCTTGTATCAGAGTTGGGACATATTGTAGTTAGAGAGTCTGCGTTTCTCAAATTCCTACTAATAACTCCCATTGCAAAATCCAAACTCTCTCTCACTTTGGTAGTATTATCTGTCTTTTTCATACCACGAATAGTAAGAGTGAGGGATTGAGTTGCAATAATAGATAAGACAGCAAAAAGTGCTATCACAACTAGTATTTCAATTAGAGAAAATCCTTTTTTCATCTTGCTTTCCAATTTGTAAAAATATTAGACGTAGTAACAACATGTAGCCCTAGAGTATCGTTCCACGATGTTGTTACATCAACACTAATACTGTTTGGATCAACTAAAGGGTTATAGCTAAAAACAGCATATCTTGTAAAGATTGTACCTTGCACTTTATCTGACGACCCACAATTGCCCGAATGAGATCTTCCACTATTCCACGAAATTGAAGGAAAGCACCAAGTGCCAGCTGAGGCACTATTTGAAAAAAAATTCCAATCACGATCGCGCTCTGCTCTTAGCCATTCATTCAATTCCTCAGTGTATTTAGATGCAGAATTCTTGTTTTTAGCAAAAGTTGAATTAGAAACCGAAATTGTAGCCAAATTCAGAAGTGAAATTAATACAACAGAAACAATAACTACAGCTATAACTATTTCAAAAAGCGATTGTCCTTTCTGTGCTTTTTTCATTTTATTTCCCCAGTATCAGAAACAGTAATTGTTCTTGTGATAGCTCCTGTTGGATCAGTTAAAACAAGATTTACAACCTGGCCAGTTGCAAGACTCGTTCCTTGTAAAAGAGATTTAAAAGTAAAAGTTGAGACACTTCCTAAAGTAATTCCACTAGAAAGATTAACTTGATTTACATTAACCGGGCTGCTTCCACTACAAAGAGCAGATATTGTATAACTGCTGCATTTACCAGATGAGCAACTAGATACACCAAAACTATAGCCATTCAAAACCCCGATACAACCGGCCGGTTTTCTCCCGGCTGAGCTATCTTTTTGAGCAAATCTTAAATCAGACAATAAATTACGATATGAATTTTCGACACCTTGTCTTCTTGTAAAATCCCGAAAAGAGGCATAGCCTAGTCCCGAAAAAACAATACCAAGTACAGCAATTCCTACTAAAATCTCTATAAGAGTAGCGCCTTTTCTTTCCATTTTATGGGCCAGTTACTTTATAATTACACGCACCAGTAGAACCACAGCTTCCACATCCACTGACATCCATAGCTGGATTTGGAGCTTGTTCTAAAGCAGAACAAATCATATAAGTCGTTCCTGTTGTTGAATAAAAATAAGACTTATTAGGGCTTTGTGGATCTCCTGGCATTTTTGATATATAAACATTACTAGAAGGACAATTAGATGGACTGTTACTTCCAACCAAAGAAGAGCCTGCCGCAGGAAGGGGAGATGAGGGGTAAACATTGCAATCAGCTCTATAAAGTTCAATTCCAGATCTTACCACTTCAATGTCAGATTTGCGTCTAGTATCCCTGGCTGAAATTCTAGCAGAGTTTAGTGCAAAAAGAGATAAGGACAATAAGATCCCCATTACCGCAATAGCAACTAAAAGCTCGATGAGGGTAAAGCCCTTATTCTTGTTCATATTTCATGGTAACAAGTTTGACGGACAAACGCCATTAGGAAACCACTCTGGAGGTAAAACTCTACCAGTTCTTCCATCAGAGCAGGCAACCCAAAGATATGTCTGTCCATTAAATTTCTCTTCCAAGGTGGCAGAAAGAACCCAGGTTGTAGCATTAGCAGTTCCATCAGGGCCTCCATTACTCATGTAATGATAGTGAGGATTAGCAGGTGTATTAAACAAAGGATCATTCTCGCATGCTGGCTCATTAAGAATACTAGCTCCACACATTAGATTTACATTATGATTAGCAAGAAATGCGGGGTAATATCCACTATGATCATTGGCATAATTTTCGAGTGCAACCTGGTAAACTCTCAAATCATTCTTTCTAATATCATCGCGCGATCTGGAAAGATATTTTGGGTAAACAAAAAAAACAACCCCCGACAGAATAACTATTATCGAAATAACTAACAAAACCTCCAATAAAGTAAAACCTTTTTTCATATTTCACTGTAACAAGTTTGCCGGACAGACGCCATTAGCAAAGGATGTTGATGGTAAAACTCTACCAGTTCTTCCATCAGAGCAGGCAACCCAAAGATATGTCTGACCATTAAATTTCTCTTCCAAGGTGGCATATATTAACCATACTGTTGCAGTAGCACTTCCACTAGACCCACCATTACTTATATATTTATAGTTTGGGCCTACGTTAAACCAATGAAAAATATTATTGAGCCAATCAAACAAACCAATTTGCCTAAGAAATTGTGCCCAACCTGGAAGCGAAGAAAAAGTTGATAATGGGTCATCAGTGCAGCTTGGCTCATTCAAAACTGAGGCTCCACACATCAGATCAATATCGGTACTAGAAGTAAATGCAGGATAATAACCTGCATTTCTGTTAGCATAATTTTCAAATGCAACCTGGTAAACTCTCAAATCATGTCTTCTTACTGTGTCCCTAGACTTAGAAAGATATTTTGGGTAAACAAACAAAAAAGTTCCAGATAAAATCCCTATCATTCCAACAACAATTATTAGTTCAGCAATGCTAAATCCTGACTCTTTTCTCGTCATTTAGTTATTTGATTAAAAGTAAGCATAAAATTACAATAATAATTTCCACAAGGAAGTTTCATATTTTCAATTTTAGAATCATATTCAGCTTCATCTTTTCCTTCAAGTGCAGCATACACAGAAACTTTTCCATTTACATATTGATAGTAATAACTTCGCCCACTTGTCGGATCCTTTAACATCTTATTTGCATACTGCTCGGGAGTTGGTATATATCCAAACTTAATTTGATATTTGGAAATGTCATTTAATGTATCCCTAACATCCTGTTTTCTTTGAGAGTCTCTCTCTCGTCTCAAAGAAATTCTAAAATTAAAAAACATTAAAATTCCTAAAACAAAAAAAATTATGGAAACACCAATAAGTTCACTTTTTTTAAAGCCAAGGATAGACATATCTCTTTAAGTTTACACCCAAAAAAAGGACAACCAAAAAACCAATTATCAAAAAGGGTGCAAATGGCAATTTCTGTTTAAGTTTAGCCTTCTTTAATACAATTAAAATTGCTCCAAAAACTCCACCAATAAAGAAAGAAATAAAAAACCAAACGATAGTATTACTAAATCCAATTACCATTCCAATAAAAAGGGCCAGTTTGACATCTCCAAGTCCCATCCCACGACCCTTCGTTAATAAGTGCAAAACCAATAAAGATAATGCCGCCAAAGAACCAGACATTAAATAAGAAAAAATATCAGATCTTCCGGTTATCAAAAAACCAATAATCGTAAATAATACTCCAGCAAATACAATCTCATCTGGAATGATCTGATTTTCCAAATCGATAACAAAGATCGTGATTAAAAATGACTCAACAATAAACAAAAAAGGTAGTTGCAAAAAAAACAAAGAATTACTCCACTCAAGATTAACGGAAACTAAATTTATTCCTAAAGAAGTTATTAAAAATGTAAGTCCAGCAAAAAGTTCAATAAAGGGTTCTCTGTATGAAATTTTAACTTTGCAATTCCTGCATTTTCCAGAAAGCAAAATAAATGATAAGAGGGGAATATTATCATACCAGGAAATCTTTTTTTTACACTTTGGACAAAAAGATCTACCTTTGGATATGGGAATACCTCTCGGATATCGAAAGCTAAATGCCCCAATAAAAGACCCAATACAACATCCCAGTATAAAAACAATTAAGTAAAACATCTCAACAATATTTATGTCTTCTATATAAGTAAAAGCACTGTCTCCAAAAGACCAGTGCTTTTACTACCAAAACTCAACCTACTACGGCAAGAATGTAGCTGGGTCAAACGCACTCGTTGGTTGACCTGCGCTACACGCAATTCCACCTCTTCCACCGGCTGTAGAATATACAGCCCAAGCAACTGTGCCAGCTGCACACCTACTGTTTTGAGCCTGAGATTCCAAACTAGCAAAAACAACAGCAGGAGCAGCCCCAGCTGCACCAGAAGTATAACAAATTCCGCTCTGCACATTAGTGGTACAGTTTCCACCAAAGTTACCAGTCGTAACACTAAATGTAATAGTAGAGGGAGCAACCTGAATTTCTCCAGCATTTACTAAAGTTGTAATCCAAGTAGCATTCGGTGTTGGATAAACCCCATTTCTAGTAGTAGCGTAAGCCTCAATTGCATGTCCAAGTTGAGTTACTGCTGACTGTCTACCAGCATCTCTTGTTCTAGCAAGTTGCTGAAGTGGGTTAAGAGCTAACAAAACAACCACAGCTAAGGTTCCTAAGATGGCAATAACTATCAAAAGCTCAATAAGTGTAAAACCTTCTTTACGTAGAATACGATTATTATTGGCAGTCATAAATACTCACCTCCCCAAAACCCTTACTTTTTAAGTATCATCCTTTTAAATAGATTGTGTCAAGTTATAAATTGGAAGGATTATAGCAACAACTAAAAAGGCAACTCCAAGCCCTAAAATAATCATTACAATAGGCTCAACTGCTGAAGTTAAAGCTTTTACTTTCTGGTCTGACTCAATTTCAAAAACTCTAGAAACCTTTTCTAAAACTTCCTCCATCCTTCCAGTTTCCTCACCAACTGCAATCATTTGTACAACAAGATAGGGGAATGCATCAGGGTGTTTTGCAAAGGAAAAAGCAACAGGAAATCCTTTTTCAATTTTGACAGAAATATCCTTCAAAGCCTCTGAAATTACAAGATTTGATATTGCATCAGCAGTTACATTTAAGCCCTCCAAGATTGGAACTCCAGCTCCAACCATCAAAGAAAGAGTGCGTGTAAGATCGGCCAAAATTATTTGTTTTTGCAAGTCCCCAATAAGAGGAACTTTAAAAATCATCTCATCAAATTTACGCCTTCCTGTTGTTGTTTTTATATAGTTTTTGATAACAGTATATGCAATAGCAATAGCTCCCAAAATTAGGTACCAAAAATGCACAAAAAAACCAGAAACCCAAGTCAAAATTTTTGTAAATATGGGTAGATCAGCATTAAATTGTGTATACAAAGTTGTAAGCTGCGGAATAACAAAAATCATCATAATAAAAGTAACAACAATCATTCCAATTACAATAATTGCAGGATAAACCATCGCAGCTCGCACTTTAGCATTGAATTCTCTTTGTTTTTCTAAATTATCCGCAAGACGGGAAAGAACCTTATCCAAAACTCCTCCAGTCTCTCCAGCGCGAATTAAAGAAACATAAGTACGATTAAAAATTCTCGGATGAGCAGATAATGCTTTTGAAAGTGATTCTCCTCCTTCAACATCCGCAAGTATCTGGGTTAAGATTGGCTGCAGTGACGGATTTGATTGAAGTCGCAAAATAGACAAAGATTCGGTAATTGGAAGGCCCGCATTAATCATTGTTGCAAGTTGACGAGTTAAAGCTGAAACATCAGAAAGAGTAACTCTTTGTCTAAATTTCAAAATCGAATTTAGAATTCCTACTCTAACAGGAGTAATTGATACAACAAAAAGACCGCGTCCACGAACAAGTTTTGCAGCTTTTGCATCGTCATTCGCTTCGACTTCACCACGAACTTCCTTTCCCGTTTTGTCATGTGCTTTATAAATAAACTTTCGCATTAACGTCCCACAAATCTTCTAAGCTCCTCCGGCCTCAAAGACCAGGATTGTGCAGTATCCATATCAACCTTTCCATTACGAACAAGTATTGCCAAAGAGTTATCCAGAGTATTCATTCTCTGTTCAGTTGAGGTCTGTATAATTGAATCTATCTGATGTGTTTTTCCTTCACGGACAGCTGTCTTTATAGCAGTGGTCGCAAGCATTGTTTCATATGCAACGACACGCCCTCCACCAATCGCTGGGATTAGCCTCTGTGAAAATACGGCCTCCAAAACATTAGAAAGCTGCAACTTTATTTGAGTCTGTTGCTCCTCGGGAAATACATCAACAATACGGTCAATTGATTGTGATGCAGAATTCGTATGAAGTGTTGCAAATACTAAATGTCCAGTTTCTGCAACAGTTAAAGCTGCAGCAATTGTTTCATAATCTCTCATTTCGCCAACAAGAACTACATCCGGATCTTCACGAAGAACTGAGCGAAGAGCAATGGACCAAGAATGTGTATCATTATTCATTTCCCTTTGAGATACAAGTGCTTTTTTAGGTTTAAAGATAAATTCGATTGGATCTTCAATTGTAACTATATGAACAGCACGATTAACATTTATTTCCTCAAGCATTGAGGCCAGTGTGGTTGATTTTCCATGACCAGTTGGTCCTGTTACCAAAATCAATCCTTGTCTTAAATCAGTAAAAGAATGAAGTATTTGTGGAAGCCCCAACTCTTCAATACTTGAAATATCCATCGGGATTCTTCTAAATGCAGCCGACAAACTACCTTGCTGAGTATAAGCATTAACCCTAAATCTAGCTTGGTCAGAAAAAGAAAGAGAAAAATCTATTTCTTTATTTACATAAAGCCTTTCAAGCTGCTCAGGTGTCAAAATAGATTTCAGAAGTGCATTAATTTTATCAGGAGTAAGAGCTCCTTCATGGTAAAGTTCAATCAAAGAACCGTCTATTCTTATTGAAGGTGCAACTCCAGAAATCAAATGCAAATCCGATGATTTTTTATCACAAACAAACTGCAAAAGCTTTCGAATATATGTATTGTTTTCAGTTGTATTAGTTTCAGCCATATTTTATTCTTGCGCAACTCTAATAACTTCTTCAATGGTCGTAATTCCTTCAACTGCCTTGAGGTATCCATCTTGTTTCATTGTAATCATCCCTTCAGTTCTTGCTTCTTGCTCCAGTGCAGAAGAAGGAGATCTCTCAAGAATGAGCCTCGCAATTTTTTCAGAAACACTCATCACTTCAAAAATTCCGACGCGTCCTATGTACCCTGAATTATTATTATCAGATGTAGGTTTTCCATGATAGAGCTGAATTGGTTTATCGGGCGGAATTAGCGCTCCAAGATTTTTTCTTATGTCATCAATTATTTTCGGGTCCACTGTTTCTGGTTCTTTAACTCTTTCATCAATTTTACGAAGAACACGCTGTGCAACAACAGCGGTAATTGAAGAGGCTAACAAAAACGGTTCAGCTCCCATATCTAAAAGTCGTGGAAGAGCTCCTGCTGCGTCGTTAGTATGAAGTGTAGAAAAAACCAAATGCCCGGTTAGCGAAGCTTGAATTGCAAGATCTGCAGTTTCTCGGTCACGAATTTCTCCTACAAGAATTATATTAGGATCCTGTCTCAAAAAAGAACGCAGCCCCGACGCAAAAGTAAGCCCAACCGCAGGATTAATTTGGACTTGATTAACTCCTAAAATTTTATACTCAATTGGATCCTCCAAAGTCATAATGTTAACTTTAGAAGTATTAAGCCTTGAAATTAAAGAGTACAAAGTTGTAGTTTTTCCAGATCCAGTAGGTCCACAAATGAGTACAATTCCATGAGGTCTTAAAACTGCATCTTCCAAGTTTTTCAACGCACGGCCACGAAGTCCCAACTCTTGAAGAGTAGGAATTCCGCCAGTTTTCTTAAGAAGCCTCATGACAACTTTTTCTCCCCACGAAGTAGGAAGAGTAGAAACCCTCAAATCAACCTCCTCATCCTGCTTCTTGAAATTAAATCTTCCATCTTGTGGAATTCTTTTTTCATCGATTTTCATCCCAGATAAAATTTTTATCCTTGAAACCAAAGAATCGTGAAGTGCAATTGGAATGGTCAACTTTTCCTGTAAAATTCCATCAATTCTGTACCTAACTCTTGTTGCTTTCTCTTGAGGCTCAATATGAACATCTGAAGCACGGGATCTTATTGCAAAATCCAATATATGAGTCACAATTTCGCTAATTTTCTCCTGTCTAATAAGTCCAGTTTGGGACGATACATCAAAAGTATTAGTTTTATCCCGCTCCGGTGAAGCCTCCCTTAATGCTGCTGTGACTTCTTGAGATAGAGTAGTGGAATATCTAGTTGCCAAAAAATCATCAATTACAGCTGGGTCACAAGAAAGAGGCTTAACATGAAATCCTGTTCTCTGCTCGATAAATTCAACTGCAGTCAAATCAAGTGGATCAGCCATCGCAACAGAAAGTTCATTAAGATTACGATCTAAAGAAACTGGAAAAACCCTAAACTTTTTTGCTACCTCTACAGGAAGAGCTGAAAGCGCATCTGGATCAATTGGAGTAATCGTAAGATCAATAAACTTAATATTGTAAAAAGAAGCTTTAGCACGAGTTAAAGCTTCTTCACTTACCAAATTTTGCTTTCTTATAATTTCCTCTTGTGATTCTCCTGTCTGAATCTCAGCAAGCTTAACTTGGTCAACAACTCCCTTTGTCAGCGCTCCCTGCGCAAGTAGTATATCAGCAATAGTACGCGTTCCATCACCAACCTTAACCGCATTCGTTTGGGCAGCCATATATTCATTATATAGTGATAAAATTACCATATGCAATCTTATTTATTGATCGGGGACGATGAAAACCAAAAGGAAAAATTACTCAAAAAACTGAATCTAAATCCTATCGATTTTGAAATCACAAAAGTAAGCGATATCAGATCTCTTCAGAAATTGACTTCTCTTTCAACCAACATAAAAACAGCATTTGTATTAAAAAAATTTGAAAAAGCTAGCATTGAAGCTCAAAACGCTTTCTTAAAATCTCTTGAGGAACCTCCCAAAAACGTTTTCTATATTCTTTTAGCTCAAAAAAAAGACAATATTCTAGACACAATAATTTCAAGATGTGAAGTTTTAGAAATTCCAAATAAAAAGGATTATCAAAAAGACACAGTCGAAAAATTCACAAAAGCAAATGTAGGTCAAAAATTTTTAATTTTGTCAAAGATAAAAGATAGAAAGGAAGCGGTCTTTTTTCTAAAAAACTTAATCCAGTTTTATCATTCTCTTTTCACTACAGAGGGAGACAAAAAGTATTTGAAACTAATTAAAAAAGGGGACAAAGTTCTATTTGCAATAGAAAACCAAAATGGTAATATTAAAATTCATTTGGCTAGCCTCATGGTATAATAAGATATGGCAAAAAACGAATACACAGCATCTGAAATTCAGGTTCTCGAAGGCTTAGAACCAGTCAGAAAACGCCCTGGAATGTATATCGGGTCAACCGACTCCCGTGGGCTTCATGAATGTCTTAGAGAAATTGTTGATAATTCAGTCGACGAAAGCTTTGCTGGAACTGCCACAGACGTTTGGGTTCGGATTACAAATGATGGGGGAGCAATAGTTCGCGACAACGGAAGAGGTATTCCAGTTGATATTCATAAAACAGGAGTTTCAGCACTTGAATTAACCATGACCAAACTTCATGCAGGAGGAAAGTTTGGTGGAGGTGCTTATAAAATCTCCGGAGGTCTTCATGGAGTAGGCGCATCAGTTGTTAATGCCCTCTCCTCTTATTTCAGAGTCGTTGTTCTTCGTGATAA
This sequence comes from Candidatus Woesebacteria bacterium, assembly GCA_016432525.1. Taxonomy (GTDB): domain Bacteria; phylum Patescibacteriota; class Microgenomatia; order UBA8517; family UBA8517. Next base: position 746,291 of record CP066693.1, read on the forward strand.
TCGTGCTTATTTTCAGGAATATTCCGAAGGTAAGCCAAAAGATAAAGTAAAAGAAGCAACACAAGCTCTATTGGATGATTGGTTTCCAACTGAATGGGGAATAAAAATTGGTGAAAATCAAACAGGAACTCTTACTAAATTTTTAATCGACAAAAAAATCTTTCATGAAACCACTTTTGATAACAACAAAGTTAAAAACTTATTAAGAGATAGAGCATATTTAGTGGCTGGATTATTTTTCCATTTTATAGACGAACGCGACGGCGATGAGGCTAATTTCTATTTCGAAGGAGGAATTAAATCTCTTGTTTCCCATTCAAGCAGAAATAAAAACCCTGTAACTGAAGCAATTTACTTCAAAAAAGAAAGTGAAAATATAACTTGTGAGGTAGCAATTCAATATACCGACACTTTTACTGAAAATGTCAAAGGTTACGTTAATGGAATTTACACGACCGACGGGGGAACTCATGTGACTGGTTTTAGAATTGCCCTCACCAAATCAATTGTTGATTATGGAAAGAAAAATGGCTATCTAAAAGACGAAAAATTTCAATTAACGGGTGAGGATTTAAAAGAAGGCCTGAATGCTGTTATCTATGTCAAAATGCCTTCCGAAACTCTTCAGTTTGAATCTCAAACCAAGGCAAAATTAAATAATCCCGAAGTTCAAGGTTTTGTTGCCTCATCTGTAAAGGAAGGCTTGGATACTTATTTTGAAGAACACCCCCAAGAGATTAAAAAAATCTTAGAAAAAGTTTTTCTTGCAGCCAAAGCTCGTCTTGCCGCTCGTGCCGCAAAAGATGCAGTTTTAAGAAAAGGTGCCTTAGAAGGTTTAGGTCTTCCTGGAAAATTATCAGATTGCCAATCAACAAACCCAGAAGAATGCGAGCTTTATATTGTTGAGGGAGATTCAGCAGGTGGGACTGCCAAAAACGGCCGCGATAGGCGCTATCAAGCAATCCTTCCACTTTTTGGAAAAGTCCTGAATACAGAAAGAGCACGTCTCGATCAAATTATTAAATCAGATAAATTCAAACATTTCATAATTGCCCTGGGAACTGGTATTGCAGAGCAATTTGATATCAAAAAAATGCGCTATGGTCGAATTATTCTGATGTCAGATGCAGATGTTGATGGATCCCACATCAGGTGTCTCCACCTAACTTTCCTTTATCGCCACATGCCAGAAATAGTTAAACAAGGCCATGTCTACATTGCCATGCCACCTCTTTATAAAGTCGAAAAAGGAAAAGACGTTAAATATTTCTATACAGAGGAAGAAAAAGAAGGGTATTTAAAAAATGTCTCAGGAAAAGTAAATGTACAAAGATACAAAGGTTTAGGAGAAATGAATACACAAGAAATTTGGAATACTACAATGAATCCTCAAACAAGAATCCTCAAAAAAATAACGATAGCTGACGCCGAAGCAGCTGATCGAATGTTTACCATGCTTATGGGCGATGATGTTTCTCCTCGTCGTCAATTCATTCAAACCCACGCCAAAACAGCTAATTTAGATATTTAACAATTTGTTAGGCAAATTGGTAATCCTAATTGAAAATTAATTATTTATTTACTATAATCAATGAGTATGGAGTTTAAAGCATTTATCGAAATCCCGGCAGGCGGATCAATTAAATACGAAGTGGACGAAGAAACAGGAGATCTTACAGTTGATCGTTTCCTTCACACAGCCTTTGTTTATCCTTTCAATTACGGATATATCAAAGGAACCAAAGGTAAAGATGGTGACCCAGCAGACGTTTTAGTAATTTGCGCTCAACCAGTAGCCCCAGGTGTTGTTATGAAATGTCACCCAATTGGACTCTTACAAATGGAGGATGAAGAGGGGATTGACACAAAAATAATGGCAGTCCCAACTGCAAAAATAGATCCCCAATATGGAGTTTATGAAGATATAAAAGATGTTCCTCAGGCAATTTTAAATAAAATCAAACATTTCTTTGAAAATTACAAAACTTTAGAGCCAGGTAAATGGGTAAAAGTGAAAGATTTCAAAGGCGCAAAAGTCGCTGAAAAAGAAATCACTTCTTCACAAACAAAATAGCATTTGGGAGATCCCGTCCAGGTCCTGCTTTATATCCTCCATACCAAAGTGCAACCGACCCTCCATCATCAAGATTTAATGCATTCTCCATTCCCAGTGCCTTCATAACCTGTGCCGATTCAGCAACCGATGCATTAAAAACAGTTCCTATATAAACAGTGTTTCCTTTGTTTGCAACAAAACTTCTTCCACCCCTAGAAGACTGTTTAGGGTCAGAATCTCCAGTGAATCTTATGTTTCCCCCTTCAACCAAAAGCGGAAAATTCGAAATCATACTGTCAATTCCAGTATCTCGTCCCCATTGCGAAACCGCAGAAACAAAACGAATATATGATCCCCCAAATATAACTCCTGGATTACTACTATAAACATTATTGTCAGAATTAAAGTAAGTCTTATTTTTGTTCATCAAAAGAAGATCAAACGAATTTGTTTTACCAGCGCAAGATGGGTAAGTTGAAGGGCAAAAATATGACCCGTTCACTCCAGCGTAGGCTCCATTTCTTGAAACATATGTCGAAAGGGGGAGTACAGGACAATTGTTTGTACAGGTTGAGTCAGATGCAGTATCTACTATTACTTTTGTGCTTGAAATGTCAGCTGCAATAATGTCAACAAAAAAAGATCCAACTGGCGTTGTTACTTGCTGACCTGAAAATGATCCAGAAGACGGGGGAGAGTTAGAAGAAGGCGCGTTGGCAGGTGCTGCAGCTGCCAAAAGTTTTTGTTTTTCAGTATCAATATTTGCTGATAGTTGATCCAAATATGAACTTGACTGTTGGTAATCACGATTGGAGAGTATCGCCAAAGATTGAGCAAAAAGATCATCAAGTTTTTTGGTATCAGCTTTCAGCGCTCTCAAATCAGTCAATTTTTCATAGATCTGCGAAGCTTTGTTGTAAGTATTCTGAATATTTGAAATTTCAGTCTGAAGATCATTATTTTTTTTCCTTTGGTCCTCATTTTGAAGAGCAGTCAATTGCTTTTTCAAAGAATCAATTTCAATTAAAAGTTCTTTGTTTTTCTTTTCAAGATCGGATTTTAATTTAGAAAGATTAATGCTTTGTATTGTCACAAAAGCTGTATAAATTACTGCAATAGCACCTAAAATTACAACAAAATTCCGTTTATTAACTTTAACTTTTAGAAGTTTTAAGACATTCTTCACCCTTTTAGTATAATTAAAAAGCTTTTTGTAATCTATCTGCTAAAATATAATTCTTGAAATCTGAATTTTTAAATCCTGCCGTTTTTTACGCAGAGCATTTAAAATCCTCATTAGCTCACAGCGGAGTTCGTGTTGAACTAATAGGCGATGGCATTAGTAGTCCCAAACTTGGTAGAGCGATAGAAATCATAAAGGAAGAAAAATTAAATGGCCCAGTTTGTTCAATTGTCGATATTGATGGAGTATTAATAAGCCCAATCCATTTTCAAAAAAGAATCGGTTACGAGAGATTAAAGAGACTTAGTGAAATCATAAGAGAATCTGATCATACAGTTCTTTGGACAAGTAGATTCTCCTTAAAAGATAGTCCAAATTTTCCTTATTTTGGCCCTTCAATCCAAAGCCGATTCCAAAAAGTATTTGGAGAAAAATTAGAAATAATAACAAACAAAAAAAGTATTGGAAGAAAAAGAGGTGAAGCTCTTCAAAAAATTTTAGATGAAAACCCTCAAATTTCAAAATTCGTCTATATTGGAAGCTCTCCATGGGATGGCGAAGCAGTAAGAGAGTGCAGTGATTCCCGATTAATCTTTCTAACAACCTGCCACTTATTTCTCTAAGCCTTGCCTCAAAGCTTTATATAGGCTACAATGGTTTAGGCTTGAAAAGCCTAATTTTTTGTCTAAAAATCAAACATGGATATAGGTAAAATTCAACCAGTAGAGCTCACAGAAGAACTTTCAAAATCATATCTAGATTACGCAATGAGCGTAATTGTTGCACGCGCTCTTCCCGACATCCGTGATGGCTTAAAGCCAGTCCACCGAAGAATTCTTTACGCTATGCATACAATGGGATTGCAAACTGGTAAAACCACTAAATGTGCCAAAGTTGTTGGTGAAGTTTTAGGAAAATATCATCCCCACGGAGATACAGCAGTCTATGATGCTTTAGTTCGCCTAGCCCAGGATTTTTCAATGCGTTATCCTTTAGTGGAAGGTCAGGGAAACTTCGGCTCGGTCGATGGAGATCCTCCAGCTGCTATGCGTTATACAGAGGCCAAACTAGCCTCAATTTCCGAATGGCTTCTAAAAGATATTGATAAAGAAACAGTAAATTTTATTGATAATTTTGACGCAACTCTTAAAGAACCTGACTTCATGCCAGCTCTTCTTCCAAATCTTCTTTTGATGGGATCAGAAGGAATTGCAGTTGGAATGGCCACAAAAATTCCACCCCACAATCTTAAAGAGGTCATTGATGCAATTATTGCCGCAATTCAAAAAGGCCGTCCTTTAGTTGATGGAGTCACTCAAGAAGAAAAAACAGAGTTTATTGTCAAAAAAATAGAACTGGTTGCATCAGGTGAAAAAAAGGAATTAGAAGAGGTGGATCTTGATCCCAAAAACTTAAGCTTTGAAACAGATATAACAGTTCCCGAACTTACAAATTATCTTCCAGGTCCAGATTTTCCAACAGGTGGGGCAATTTATGACTCAGGAAGTTTGGTCTCTCTTTACGAAACAGGCAGAGGCAAAATTTCAGTTAGAGGAATCGCAGAAATAGTCGAAGGAGCCAAGGGAAAATCCCAAATTATAATTACTGAAATTCCATATCAGGTCAATAAAGCTTTATTAGTCGTCCAAATTGCTGATCTTGTCAAAAACAAAAAAATAGTAGGTGTCTCAGCTCTTCGTGATGAGTCAGACAAAGATGGAATGCGAGTTGTAGTAGATCTAAAGCGCGACGCCCGTCCCAAAGCAGTCTTGAATAATCTTTATAAATACACGCGCCTCCAAAGCTCTTTTCCAGCAAATTTTGTAGCTCTAATTGATGGTACTCCACACACAGTCAATTTAAAACAGATTGTTGTTGAATACGTTCGCCACAGACAAAAAGTAATTGTTAGACGAACTATTTTTGAGCTCACGAATGCCAAAAAACGCGCTCACATTTTGGAAGGCTTGAAAATTGCCCTGGATCATTTAGATGAAGTTATTAAAACTATTCGCTCAAGTAGGACTCAGGAAGATGCCAAGAAAGCACTTATCGAAAAATTTGGTCTTTCAGAAATTCAGTCAACCGCAATTTTGGATATGCAGCTTCGAAGATTGGCAGCTTTGGAACGCGAAAAAATTGAAAAAGAATACGAAGAAATCAAAAAGTTAATCGATCGTTTAACTTTAATTTTGAAAAATCCTCAAAAAGTTTTGAATATCATAATCGATGAATTAACCGACATCAAAGAGAAATTTGGCGACAAAAGAAAAACAAAAATCTATAAAGCAAAATTAGGAGAAATAAGAGAGCTAGATCTTGTTCCCAAAGAAGATGTTTTAATAACAGTTACAAAAACTGGCTACATTAAAAGAGTTCCAAAAGGAACTTTCAAGTCCCAAAGACGGGGAGGAAAAGGCGTTATGGGAATGACTACAAAAGACGACGATGAGATCGAGCATCTTATAACTGCAACAACTCACGACACTCTTTTGTTCTTTACAGACAAAGGCCGCGTCTTTGGCAACAAAGCTTGGGAGGTCCAAGAAGGGTCCCGTCAAGCAAAAGGTCAGTCTTTAGTCAACTTAATTAACCTTGATCAAGGCGAGCAAATAAAGTCTATCTTGCCCGTTCACCCAGAAAGTAAAAATCTAATCATGGCAACTCTCAGAGGTACTATCAAAAAAACCAAGACCAAGGAATTTGAAAATTTAAGGACAAATGGCCTTATTGCAATTAAGCTAAGCTCAAACGATAGTCTTGTTTCTGTCCATGAGACATCAGGTGAGGATTTTATCCTGATCTTGACCAAAAATGGCAAAGCAATCAAATTTCCAGAAGAAAATGCCCGCGCAATGGGAAGAGCTACATCTGGCGTTAGGGGAATTAAGCTCAATTCAAGCGATGAAGTTATAGAAATGGAAGTTTTTCCAAAAAAGGAGCCCGAAAGAAAAGATAAAAGAAGCAAAATTTTTAGAGACATTATGATTATTACACAAAAAGGTCTTGGTAAAAGAACTTCAGTTGATCTATTTCCAAATCAGAAAAGGGGAGGCAAAGGTGTAAAGGCAGCTAATTTAAATAGCAAAACAGGCCCTCTTGCTTCAGCTAAAATGGTTACCCAAAAAGATGATCAAGCAGTTTTAACCAGCAAATACGGTCAGGTCATTCGAATTCCTCTAAGAAATATCCCCGAGCTAGGCCGCGCAACCCAGGGAGTCATCCTCATGCGCTTTGCAGATAAGTCAGACGAGGTAGCAGCAGTTACAACTCTAGAAAAAACAGGTGAAGATAAAGAAATTTAAATTAATTCGTTAAAATCTTTCCAAAATCCTCCCAATAAGGGTAATCGTGTGTATCAGCCAGTTTCTTAACAAAATTATTAGTATTTGGAACTATGTTTTTGACAAACGCACTTACCTCATCAAAGCTTCCATGAGGGTCATCTGAATTTTGAAAATAGCTAACCTTATAAGTAGGAACTGTGGCCAGTGCTTCGTACAAACTCTTACTAGAAGCTCTTAAGTCGCTTAATGGAATACCGCATAGAATTATCTTATTTAAACTCAAAGGAATTTCTTGAATTAAGTACATACAAACCAAAGTTCCAATAGATTTAGCCAAGATATTTATCTCGTCATTTTTATTATCTTCAATAATTTTTTTAGCTTCTTCGAGCGCCATAAAGTCGTTGGAGTTTCCTGATTCCCAATGTTTCCAATTAATTATTTCAATTGGATCATGGATTTTTTGTCCCAAATAATATTTTGCCTGCTCAGCCCAAGCACGATTTATCTTCGAAAAACCAGGTAAAATTATAGTTTTCATCCTCTAAAACATACTAAAACTTGACATTTAAGTCAACCTATAATATCCTATAACTCTATCGGTAAATTAACTTTGAAAGGTTTTTTACATGGCAAGGTTGATATCTCAACCCATCGTTGTTTCCGAGGATGAGCTCGCTGAGATTAAACAATGGCACCAATCCAAGGCTCGAAGACCTGGATTTGGCCAACCTCACAAGCACTCTTGGAAATGGTACAACATGTTAAGAACTAGAATTCTCCGAAAGTTCAACCTAGGATAATTTGCCCACAGGGGCCATGCAAATTCATTTGTGTGGCCCCGCCTTATCCTCCCTTCCCATGGAAAGCATCATGCACTTCTTTCAACTGTTTATTTGTTACATGCGTATAAATCTGAGTTGTAGCTATATTTTTGTGCCCAAGCATCTCCTGAACCGACCTTATGTCAGCTCCAGCCATCAGTAAATCTGTTGCAAAGCTATGTCTCATCACATGAGGGGTTACCTCAACTGGAAGTTTCACTTTTCTTGCATATTTTTTAATAATTCTCTGAATCGATCGGGGAGTGAGCCTCATTTTTTCATCGGAAACAGCAACATCAACTTTTCCCTTGTTGTGTCTTATAAAAAGTGGCTTAAAATGGTCATTTCTTGCATTGAGATAATTTTTTATCCAGTCCGAAGCTCTATTTGATAAAAACACAACCCTAGCTTTGCCTCCTTTTCCAACAACACCAAACTCACGTCTATCCAAATCTATTTTGTCACGATTTAAAGAAGTCAATTCAGAAACCCTAAGACCAGTCGAAAAAAGCATTTCCAAAATTGCTTTATCTCTCTTACCATTTAACCCATAAAGGCTTGGAGATGATAAAAGTCTATCAATCTGCTCACCAGTTAAAAACTTTACCTGTCTATCTGAAATCTTAGGCAAATCAATTTTCTCAGGAGCAACAGTTTCATAATCATTTTTAGTCAGCCACTTAAAAAGCGAACGAAGTGCAATTATATGATAACCTTGAGTTCTTCGAGAAAGGATATTTCCATGAACGTCACTAAATTTTGCCAAATAGCCACGATATGAACGAATCTTATCTAAATCTACAGAAGAAAGATCAGTTTCCGTGCCCAAAAACTTCAAAAATCTAAATAAATAATGCTTATAGTTTCGAAGGGTTAGGGGACTGCATCCTTTCTCCACCTCCAAATAACTTAAAAAGTCATATATTAAGGAAGATAAATTTTTAGATTTTTTAAAGGCAGTCATTAAATCTAAGTCTAATTTTAGCTTCATTTTTTACTAAAATCAATCAGAAAATTCCACGCCTAGATAAAGCTATTAACTTCGGATAAGATTCGGTCAAGGCAAAAATCAACTTATTTGTATATTAGAGAAAAACTTCAAAGAGGATTCACCAAATCGCCTACAATTCGTGTAAATCCATGATTGGGACATCTTATACGTCCAAAAAAGCCCCTTCTCTAATGCGATTACATGATGTCGCAAAAGTATTATTGTGCGACTATATAAAATCGTTATATAAACTACTATTTCATAAAGAGAACAGGCCTTTATCTCTCTTGATTCACTAACTAGTAAAACTCTTACTGTCTCTTTTTAAAGCTTGTGTAATCTATGCAGATCTTATGAATTTTTATTTATTCGTGAAAATCCTATAACTTTTCCGTGAAAATCTATCCTATAACTCCTCTACTCGATGTATAAAACTATATCATTTAAAGCCAACTTGAAGCCCCTCTCCCCTCTTTTTTGTCACCCCCATTTTGTGGCGAATAAAACAGTTAAAAAAACTACTGTTCCAACGATCAAATACTCTTGAGCAGTTTGCTTAAAAAGTCGAGCCTCGAGTTGAGCCTGTCCCAGGCCTAATAAGACATAAACTGAAACAGTCATAAAAAGTGATCCAACCACAACCGTTACTGGCCAAAAATACAAAAGTGCCGAAAGTTCGGAACAAAGTAAGCCAAAAACAATACTATAAGTTAATATATTATTTTTGATTAATTCACCCTCAAGTAAACTCTGCCATAATCCCTGTAAAAAAAGCGGTAAAGTTATCGCAAACGTCCCAATAGCATTAACAAAGACAGATGACCGCAAAGAAAATAATGAATCAAAAAGTAAAAATGAAGTAAGTAGAGTTAAAACAAAAGAAACACCCTTAGCCGCACGAGATAAAGCAATAGTCCGAATTGCAGAGACAGTAAAAATATTAGCAGTCAAAAATAGAGCGTAATTTCCTATTCCATACAAAACTACAACCGGAAGCCTTGCATATAAAGACGAAGGCAGAAGGAACCAAAAAATTCCCACCCCCAAGGTAAACATTGGCTGTAAAATTAATGTCAAAAGTGTGGTATTAAAAGCCAAACCTTCATACAAAGACCAAGAAGAAAGAATTAAAGTTAAAAGTGTTAAAACCGCAATCGTCCAAAAACGATAATTATTATCCAAAAAATTAATTAATAAAAACCCAACAGATAGAATAATTGAAGATATTACGAACTTTTTCCTTTTGGTCATATTTAAGCTGAGGCAACATTTGAAAATACTCTTTGTACGTCATCGTGAGATTCCAAGTTTTTCATAAATCCATCAAATCTCTCCATTTGATCAGAAGTAAGTTTCTGGTATGTTTTTGGCTTTTGAATAAGTTCAAAATTCGAAACACTAAATCCTTTTGCCTCAACTTTTGATTTCATCTCAAAAAGATCGTGTGTTTCTACATAAGCAAAATATTCCCCATCTTTTTCTTCAACATCGGTTACTCCCAAATCAATTAAAGTTAAAATATCATTCTCAGAAGAATCTTTTTTATTAACAACAATTAGTCCCTTAGGTTCAAAATTAAAAGATACAGACCCGAGGCCCGTTAGCTTCCCCCCTCCCCTTTCCAAAACATTTTTTATTTCCTGCCCAGTTCTATTTCTATTATCAGATGCAACTAAAATCACAAGTGAAGTACCAAACGGTCCAAAACCTTCATAACTTACTTGCTCTAGTGCCTCTCCCCCTCTCCCTTTTGCAATAGCCCGATCTATATTATCTTTTGGCATATTTCCATTTCTAGCTCGGTCGATTGCAATTCGTAAAGTCAAATTTGAATCAGGACTATCAGATCCTCCAGTTTTTACAGCAATAGTAATAGCTTTTGAAAGTTTTGAAAAAAGTTTTCCTCGTACTGCGTCGTTTGCTTCTTTTTGCCTATGGGTCGTCGCCCATTTAGAATGTCCACTCATCGCGTTATTATAGCATCTTGACTTTAAATTGGCACTGTCTATACTACTTAAAAGCGAACCTGCCATGGATATAGACCTGACCCAAGAAGCAATTCAAGAAGCTGTAAATGGTAATTGGGAAAGAGCAAAAAAAATAAACGAAAATATTTTAAAAAAATCCCCCAATGATATAAATACCCTCAATCGTCTTGCGCGAACCTTTGCGGAATTAGGCGAAGTTGAAAAGGCTCAAAAATATAGCCAAAAAGTTCTAAAAATTGACCCTAAAAATTCAATTGCCTTAAATTGCATTAAGAAATGGAAGAGCTTTAAAAAAGGCGTAGTTAACACAAAAAAGAAGGTAACAAACGGAAGAATTTTCCTAGAGATTCCCGGTAAGACAAAAATTATAAAACTTGTAAATTTAGGAGATACCAAAACTCTTGCTAAGCTTGATTGCGGTGACGAAGTTGTAATGGTTTTTCACCCTCACTCCGTCTCTATTATGACTCCCGACTCAAAATATATAGGACGTCTTCCTGATGATCTGGCAATTAAATTTATAAAACAAGTAAAAGATGGCCTTTCCTATGAAGCTTTCTTAAAATCCGCACAAATTGATTCCATAACAATATTTGTTAAAGAACAAATTGTCTCCCTAAATACAATTTAAATTCACCGTCTCCCAAATCAGGCGCAATTTGTATAGAACACCCCAAAATTCTCTGAAACTCAAAGGCTGCTTCTTTGTCTCTTGCCTCAACTTGGCAATTAAAATCAGATGAACCTTTTGAAAAACTTCCAATGACTTTGGCACCCATCATCTCCAAAAGCATTCCAACACCAACAATTTTATCGTTAGCTAATTGGCCCTGGTTAAAAATAGAAACAGTTGCACTCTTGGAAGAAAGAACCGGGTCTGCAAAAGCAGAAACTATTTCGCTTTGAATGTTAGAATTAGAAATCCTAAATCCACGGTCACCGTCAGGTAAAACAGCCTCCTCAAGAAGCGATGTTTCTTTTAAATCTGAAAAATCTCTACGACTTGTATTAGACATCAAGAAAATGTTTATTTTGTCCCAAAAACTAAGATTTGTTTTATACGAAGAAAATAACGAAGATAAACTCGCTCCAAATCCTCCACTTAGAAAACCATTTGCTTCGTATGAAGCCCAACTATCAACTGGAAAATAAAAAGATTTAGCCAAAGTTTCAGACAAAAGTTTTCCATAAAGTTTTTCATCTATTCCAAGTCTCCAAATACTTTTTATTTTCCAAAAACCTAAATTTCTAGATGCGGATACTAAAGTCTCAGATGGAATTTTAAAAGAAGTAATCGAGTTACTCCTGTTGTTAAAAACATTAACGCTTACTCCCCCATCAGAAAGAGGAATTGCAAGTATTATTCTTCGCCTGTGAGAATTTACTACAAACCCAAAAATTAAGCATAAACCAACAAATAAACTCGCAAAAATTATCAAATGTCTCTTAAGCTTGGCAAAATTTTTTCCAATACGAATGACAGGTTTTTTCTTTGTTTTTTCAAGCTTACGCTTAACGAGCCTACTTTGTTTCATATCTAAATCGTGGCCATTAACCTTTCAAAGTGATGTTTCCCTTTTATTTGAAGTTTGGATTTCGACCCAAGATATGTTTGTAGAATATGCCTAATATGCTCACTTGCCGCACTCTCAGGAACAACAACATATGATGCCCCCATCTCATATAACCTTAAAGCATCTGTTTTTGTGGAAGCTGTAAAAATACTTATCGGTTTATTCTCTGTTTTATTAAATTCAGAAAGGATAACTAAATTATCATTAAGTCTTGATATTGTAGAAACAATAGCTTTCGCTTTAGAAATCTGAGCAGAAGATAAAATTTCAGGGTCAGACGCATCCCCAAAAACAAAAGGGATTGAGAGACTGGCAAGGCTTGAAATAACTTCAGGATTAAAATCAATTACCACAAATTCCTTTTTATGTTTCATAAAGTAAGAAAGCAAATTTTTTCCAGTACGATCACAGCCAATTAAAATTATATGGTTTGAAAAATCGTGAACTTCCTGTGGATAAACTTCAGAAATTTTGTTTCTTTCAAAAATCGATAGATATTTTGAAAGATGCTTGTAAATTAAATCTGCGTATCTATCCAAGTAAGTAGAAACAACCATAGTAATAAGGCCAACTAAAACTACCAATGTAACAACTTCGCTATTTATATGTTTAAGCGTTAAACCCAAGCTCATTAATATAAATGAAAACTCCGATATTTGAGATGATCCAATTGAAACTAAAAAAGAAGTTTTCTTCTTGAAACCCAAAAACCTTAAAATAGTAAGTTCAATCAAAGGTTTAATTAAAATAACAAAAAAGCTAAATCCCAAAAAAGGAATCAAAATATTTGATATTCCAGAGTTTAAATTGGCTCGCATTCCCAAAAGCAAGAAAAATATTACCAAGAAAAAGTCTCTTAAAGGTCTAGTTTTTGACGCGATATGTGTGTGTTGAGAAAGCGTTGAAAGTGTAATCCCAGCCAGAAAACCTCCAATTTCAAGGTTAAATCCAAACGGTCCAGCAACAACAGCAGAAAAAACCAATGCCCATGAAATACTAAAAACAAAACTAAGCTCAGCTGACGCTGAAATATAAGCAAAAACAACAGGCATCGCCTTTTTTGCCAAAAACCATACGAGAACTAAAAGCCCAACTGCTTTAGCAATTAGAGAGATATAAAAATTAGGATCAGTATGAGATCCTCCTCCAAGAAAAATCAAAATTAGTATTGCAAATAAATCCTGAACCAAAAGATACCCTAAAGAAACTTTTCCATAAAGGCTATTTAGTTCCCTTTTTTCAGACAAAAGAGTTACTGCAATAATTGTCGATGAAAAGGTTAGAGAAAATGCAATATACAAAGACGGAACAGTTCCAAATCCAAATATTTTAGAAAGTAAAAATCCCAAAATCGAAGTGGCAATAATTTGGAAAAATCCAAAAACAAAAGATGTTCTCCCAATTTTTTTGATATCTGAGATGTCCATTTCAAGACCAACCAAAAATAAAAGAAGGGAAACACCAATTTCTCCCAAATCAAGAATTTTTGAATCTTTGGTTAGAATTCCAAACCCTCCCAAAATAAGTCCTGCAAATACATATCCAACTATCAAAGGCTGTTTTAATTTAAAGGATATAATCGCAAACAAACAGGCCATTCCAAAAAGTAGGGCTATTTGTGAAAACACCATGTATTAAAAGATTAAAGGCTTTGGAGTACTTTTTCAAGATCATCTGATAGATTTGATTTATAAGTATTTCCAAAAATTTTAAGCTCCGTTGCGTGTAAAAAAAGCCTTGGGCACCATTTCTTATCCGATCTCAATGTCTTGCGCCCAACATACAAAGGATCAGAAACAATTGGATGACCTAAGGATTTTAAATGAACACGGATCTGGTGAGTTCTGCCAGTTTTAGGCGTTAACTCCACTAAACTCAATTTTTCACCATCCTTTAGATACACTTTCAAAACCTTATAGTGCGTCTCTGCCTCTCTCCCCTCCTCTATTATTCCAAACTTTCTTCTATTTTTAGGAAGCCTACCAATTGGTTTATTAATAACCCCCTCATTCTCAGCCAATTCTCCATGAACCAAAGCAATATACCTCTTTTCAACTTTCCTATCAAAAAATTCTTTTTGAAGCTTTTCAAAAAAAGCTTTGCTTTTTGCAACCAAAATTACCCCACTTGTCTCTTTATCAAGCCTGTGAACTATTCCAGATCGGAAATCTCTTAATCTAGAAGTCTCAAAGCTAAAACTTTTGGAGATTATACTCTGAAGAGTTTCACGACCGGTACTTTCGGAGTCATTAACAACAACACCTGCTGGTTTATTCAAAACTAAAATATCGTCATTTTCAAAAATTATCTCAGAAGGTTTCACTTCTTCCTCTCGCATTTAATACATCTTGTAGCCTCAGGATAAACCATTAACCTATCCGTATCTATCATCTGACCACAATTCTCACAAATACCATACTTCCCTATCTTTATCCTGGTCAAAGCCTTTCTAGTTTGAATTATGCGCCTATCAATCTGCTCCTTGATTGCAGAAACTCGAGCATGTCCGAATTGTTCATCAGCCTCAATATCAGCTGCAGCATTATCGTCAACCCGAGCTGTATTTCTAAAAGGATCATCTCTAGAAATTTTTTTCTTTCTTTTTTCTAAATTAGAAAGTTGAGATGATAGAAAATTAGAAACCGGCTTTAAAACTGTTGCTGGAAAAGTAGGTGGGTATTCCTTTTTGGTTTTTTTGCTCATATTTTGGTTGCGAGATTATATATTATAAAGAAAAGTATAAAGGCAATGCTAACAGAAATTAAACTATCAATTCTACCCACAAATGATATCACGTTGGGAACTGTTATGGCAACGACCGACCTCGCTAAAAAAAACAAAGAGCTACAAAAAATCCCAGCAAACCCAACTTTTCCTGATTTATACCAGGAAAAAGTTTTATATTTCTTATCAAGAAAGAAAAAAAGTGCAACAAGTGCAAGAACAAACAAAAAAACAATTAAAGAAAAAGCTTCGTGGTTTTCAACCGCGTAATTAAAAAATACAAACCCAAAAATCAAAATAAAAGAAACAAGGGCTGCTTCAAAAATTTCAAAAAAAACCAAATCCAGTTTTCTTGTAATCCAAAGACAAGAAACAACAAATCCCAAAAAAGCTCCCCAAAACCAAAGCTCGTTAGGATTGAAATAAAACACAGATCCTATACGGGAAGATATCATTTTAAAAATTAGAGATCCAATAGCTCCACTTAAAAGCATTCCAAAAAATGATTTAAATACAATCTCTGATGAATAATCCTCCTTAAGTCTCCTCCAATATAAAAAAAGTGAAAGCAATATCCCTAAAGTTAGTATTATTATTGACATCGCAAGGTCTCAAATTATATCATATATCTTACCGTGCTCGAGACACCTCATGTAATAGTTGGAATCGCAATCGCAACCAAAGTATCAAATCCACTTTTGTCGGTTCCTCTTTCTTTGGCCAGCCATTTCGTGCTCGATGTTCTTCCCCATTGGAATCCTCATATAAATCGTGAGATTAAAAAATACGGCCATCCAACAAAAGAAAGCGTTAGAATAATAACAGTCGATTCAATCTTAGCTTTGGGCTTAGGACTCTCTTTCGCATTCAAATCCCCTGCTCTTTCTCAGACAGCAAATATTTTGCTCTGTTCTTTTGCGTCAGCTCTTCCAGATATCGTCGAGGCTCCTTATTATTTTTTGCACCATAAAACCACAATTATAGAAAAATGGATTGCCTGGCAAAAATCAATTCAAAACGACGCAGAGCCTTTTGTTGGACTTCTAACACAACTGGCCATCATCATGGCTGCCTGTTTTTGGATACTTTTCTAAAAACTATTTTGCTCGCTCAACATACTCAGAAGTTCTTGTGTCAACTATAATTTTATCACCTGTGTTTATAAAAAGAGGAACTTTGATTGTAAATCCATTCTCAAGTTTTGCACTCTTATAAAAATTGGATGCAGAATTTCCTTTTACTCCAGGATCAGTTTCGGCAACTACCAAAGTAATTTTTGGTGCAAGCTCAAAAGATAAAGGTTTTTCATCCCAAAACAAAATGTCAACTTTCTCTCCCTCTTTAATGAATGCAATTTGATCAGCAATTACACTTAAAGGTATCTCAATTTGTTCGAAATTATCATCCATAAAATAGGCACTCGTACTGTCATTATAAAGATATTGAAGCCTTTTTTTTGTTGTAATTGCTTCTTCAAGTTTGGCATTAGATGAATATGATTGCTCACTCGTTGATCCGCTTTCAAGATTTCGAGCTGAAATCTTTACTGTCGCCCCACCTCTTCCCATTTTTATAAGAGAATATCTCAAAACTCGGAAAGGCTTTCCATCTTTCAAAAAAGTTACTCCGTTCTTTAGATCAGTTGCATTAATCATAATGGATGTATTTTAGCAAAATTATGCCTATCCTGCCAGAAGATGATAAAATACAGGTGTTAAGCCGAGGTGCTGGAATGGTAGACAGGCTAGTCTCAAAAACTAGTGGGGTTCACTCCTCGTGAGGGTTCGACTCCCTCCCTCGGCACTAGTGTTTTGCCTCTCTCCCAAAAAATCTAATTCTATCTCCTTTAAAGTAAAACTTAATTTGTCCCAAAGGCCCGTTTCTGTGCTTTGCAATATCTAAAACTATATTCTCAGGAGCTTCATCGTCCTCTTTCCACAAAAACATCACAACATCAGCATCCTGCTCAATTGAACCAGATTCTCGTAAATCCGATAAAACCGGTCTCTTTGTTCCCCGCTGTTCTACTCCTCGAGAAAGCTGAGATAAGGCCAAAACCGGGATTTTAAGCTCACGAGCTATATTCTTAAACCCCTGAGAAATTTCAGAAACCTCTTGAACCCTGTTTTCCAAATTTCTGGATCTTGCAAGCTGAAGATAATCAATAATTAGTAAATCAATTCCAAATTCAACTTGTAATCTTCGAGCTTTTGTCCTCATCTCCAAAATTGAAAGAGCAGGAGTATCATCAATATAAAATGGAGCTTCAGCCAACTCCCCCATTGCATTCGACAAACTCGTAAAATCATTCTCATCCAATTTGCCAGTTTTTAATTTCCAGGCATCAATATCAGCTTGTGCAACCAAAAGTCTATCCACCAACTCTTCACGGCTCATTTCAAGAGAAAAAAATCCAACTGGACGTTTATGTGCTACAGCCAAATTCTGGCCAATGTTCAAAGCTAAAGAAGTTTTTCCAACACCAGGTCTTGCTGCCAAAATTATTAAATTGGATTTCTGAAATCCAGCAAGTAAATTGTCCAAATCCGAAAAACCAGTCGGCACTCCTCTAAGCCCCCCAGCCTGTTTATGAAGTTCATCCAGTCTGTCAAAAGAATCAGCCAAAGCATTTTTAACAGAAGTAAAGCTCTGCGACAAATGTTTTTGTGTCAAAGAAAAAATCTCAGATTCAGCTTTATCTAAAAGCTCTTCGGCCGAAAGCGCATCATCTGTTGAATATTTCATCAAACGACTTGAAGCCTCCATCAAAGATCTTTTAGTAGAGTGGTCTTTAATTATTTTTCCATAATGCTCAATATGCGATGAGGTTGGAACTACATTCACTACATTGGTTAGGTATGTTACTCCACCAACTTTTTTAAGAAGCTTTTTCTTCTTAAGACGCTCAGAAACTGTCAAGACATCAATTGGAATTCGCTCAGAATAAAGATCCAAAATTGCTTGGTAAATTAGGCCGTTGCGCTCATCGTAAAAATGTTCAGCCCTCAAAAAATCGGCAATAGCAACTACAGCATTTTTATCAAGAAGAAGCGCTCCAATTACTGAGGCTTCGGCATCAGCTGAATGGGGTGGAACGCGAATATCCACTTATTTTTTCTCCAGGGCATAAATTATTTGTTCATCACCATTTTCTTCATTTGCTTTAATAGAAAGTTTTGCTAAATTTTCAACTTTCAATCCTGTAAGTTTAAAAAAATCACTCAAATCAGAAAGTTTGGAAAACATATCAGAGATTCCAAGAGCTTTATAATGCATAGGAATAACTCTTTTTGCCCCAATTTTGGTCACAACCTCAGAAGCTTCTTTTGGTCCAATCGTAAATTCTCCTCCAACAGGAACCATTAAAACATCAACAACTCCTATTTCTGAAACCAGTGAGTCAGTCAAAATATGCCCCAAATCTCCCAAGTGAAGAACACGCACTCCATCGATTTCTATAAGATAAATTGTGTTTTTACCGCGTTTCTCACCTTTTTCATTATCATGAAATGAACTAAATCCAACTATCGAAACTCCACCAATCTCATATTCACCTGGATCTCTCACAACTCGCAAGCATGCTACATTATCAAGAAAGTTATGATCCTGATGCTCATGAGAAATAGTAACAATATCACATTCCTGCTTGGGAAGTCTGATGTTAAGCATTCTCGGATCAAACGGATCGCAAATTACCGATTTTTCTTTTCCTTTGAGCTTAAAACAAGAGTGTCCCAAATAAATTATTTCCATATAAATTAGTATTTGTTAGATACATATATTATAATACCAAAAGTCATGAGAAAAGAGGTTGTTTTCGCAATACTTGCAGGCTCAATCATTGGTATCGTAGTTGCCTTTGGCGCATATAGATTGAATCTTTCGTTTCAAAAAAAGAACGAAAATATTGCATCACAAGAGCCTACAAATCCAAACTCCCCCACTTCCTCTCCAACGCCTGAAGAATTTAAAATTGTTCTGGCAAAACCACAAAATTATGACGTTTTATTAAATTCTAATTACGCAATCTCTGGTATTACAAAGCCAAATGTCTATGTAGTAGCCTTCGATACAGACGATGAATACATTACAAGATCTGATGGTAATGGAGTTTTTGAAATCAAAGCTCAATTAAATTCAGGCGCAAATGAGGTTAAAATTGTAGCAATTGACGATTCAGGTAAGTCTTCTCAAACAAAGATAACTCTTGTCTATTCCCAAGACTTCGCCGATGAATTTTCAAAAGACCAAATAGCTTCTACTTCAGCTACAAAAATCCAAAAACCAATTTCCTTCATTGGAACAATCACAGATATCGCTGAAAATACAATTCAAATAAAAACTTTAGAGCAAAAAATCGATCAAGTCTTAGTTGATCCTAAAAATACTACATTCGTAAAAACACTAGATTCTTCAAGTAAGGCAATTACTCAAGAAGATGTAGCAATCGGCGATTTTGTAATAGCTCTAGGCTTTATTCAAGATAATAATGTCTTAAAAACTCAAAAACTAATTATTTCGTCACTAATCAAAGAGGTTAAAGATGAGGTACTTTTAGTCCAATTACAAAATTTAACAACAACTCTTACAGCCAAAGATATTCAAAACGGCGAAACCGTAAACATAAAGGCAGGCAAAAATATTTCCTTCTCATCAAATATAAAAAATACCAAGATCACACGCCTTTCAGATTTGGACACAAACCAAACTATTTTAGTTGTAGGTATCAAAGATAGTACTGGAAACTTTGTTGCAAGGAGACTTCATCTGATAAAATAAAATTATGAAAAAAGGCCCCCTTACTCCAAAAGGCTTTAGAGATATAAACCCTCCTATTGCCAAAAAGCGACGCGAAATTATAAATAAAATCGCAGACACCCTGGAAAATCTGGGTTTTAATCCACTAGAAACTCCAACGATTGAGTTTTCTGAAACTCTTGAAGGAAAATATGGTGATGAAGAAAAATTAATTTATAAATTTACTGACCGAGGCGATCGCAAGTTAGCTCTTCGTTACGATCTTACAGTTCCTCTTGCTCGCTACGTAGCCAATAATAATCCCCAATTTCCTTTTCGCCGCTATCAAATTGGCCAGGTTTTTAGAGGTGAAAATCCACAAAAAGGAAGATTTCGTGAATTTACCCAGTTTGACTTTGATACAGTTGGTGTTGTTGATATCAATGAAGATGCAAAAATAATTGCAGCAGCCATAAAATCAATTAAAGAACTCGGATTCAAAAATGCCAAAATGGCAATAAACGATCGCGAAAACTTCAAAAGTTTAAAAGTAGAAGATATCCGAGAAATAGACAAAATCTATAAAATAGGAAAAGAAAACACACGAAAAGAACTTTTAGAATTTGTTGAAAAAAGTAAACCAACAAATCGTCTTACTCAAATCTTTGAAATTTTAAAATCCGAATATGGCCTTTCATATCAGGACTTTTTCTTTGATCCAACTCTTGCTCGCGGACTTGATTACTACACTTCAACAATATTAGAACTAAAGCCGGATGGAAAACCCGAAGAACAGTCTATTGGTGGTGGCGGAAGATATGACAAATTAATTGGAATGTTTGCGGGTCGTGAAATTCCAGCTGTTGGATTTTCTTTTGGAATTGATCGATTAACCGAGCTTGTATGAAATCCAAACTGCCCTCATATTTTTACCTTCTTCTGGTAAGTTTAATTTGGGGTTATGCAGCAGTAGTTATAAAACAAACCTTATTCGGTATCACTCCTCTAATTTTTCTTCTCTACAGGTTTGTAATTTCATCAATATTAGGTATTTTTTCTATCTCAAAAAAAAATCTAAGCATTTTCAAAAATTACCTACCTCAAATATTTCTGTATAGTTTACTATCAACCACCGTTTCTTTAGCTCTTCTCTTTGTAGGTTTACAAAAAACCTCAGTTTTGACTCTATCTTTAATATCAGTTTGCTCTCCACTTTTGCTATCCCTTTCCGCAATTGTATTTCTTAAAGAAAACGAATCTAAAAAATTCAGAATAGGAAGCTCTATCGCTTTTGTTGGAGCCCTAATTGCCGTAATTGCACCAATTATAGGCCCAATCAATAATCTAGGCCAATTTGGAGGGAATCTTCTAATTGTGCTTTCAACTCTTGCAGACATTGCCTCACTTCTTATTCTAAAACGCCTCGTCCAAAAAGGAGTTCCGCCACTTTTTTTGATAAATATCTCTTTTATTATTGGACTTATTACCCTTTTTCCTGTTACCCTCTATTTTCATCCATTAAAAGAAATCTTTGATCAAATAAGAACTCTTAATCTAAATTATCATTTAGGAGTTTGGTATATGGCAATTTTCTCAGGCACGATTGCCTATTTTTTAAGAGCAAAAGCTCAAAAAACATTGAAAGTGGCAGAAGTGGGGATTTTCTCTCATTTACAGGCAGTCTTCAGTGTTGCTTTTGCAATTTTGATTTTAAAAGAAACAATCTCTTCATTTTTTATGATAGGAGCTTCGATAATAATTTTAGGAATAGTAATCGCCGAAACCCGCTAAACTTGACTATAGGGTTATTTTCATATAAAATCCTTACTAATTCAGCCCTTTAAAATTAGAAAGGCAGCACCAGAAAGTATATAAACTTTGTATCTTTTCTGGTGCTGTCAACACCTGTGTAAAGTCCTAAGGCTAAAAACCCGAGGGGGTAAAAATGTCTAACTCGAATCCTTTTGCTAATGCTAAGCCTAGTGCTGGGGAAACTGCCTTCGACAAAATCTGCAGCGCGTTTGTGATATTAATAAGGCTCGCAGATAAAATCTTATCATCCAACGAGCCAAAAGGCTATGTCTCTGTTTCAGAGACAAAGCTCCCAAGCGGCGCTTGCATGGCACTAAACATTAAGATTCTAACGGATCAACCGCCTAGAAGCTTTACATTCGGTCGTACTGTGTTTGGCAGAATAGTTTGGTGTAGGGGCAAGGATATCACCAGAATGGACAGCCATCCATTTTGGGAAACAATGCTTGCTATCAGTACTGTGATTCTTCATCTGAACTATGAGCTCGGGGCAAGCGATGAACAAATAATCAAATCGCAAAGCTTTATCGATGATGCCCAGGCTCACCTCGACAGCAAAAACGAATCCGCTGAACCTGCTTCCACACCAGAAATTGCCTAAGTAAACACAATAACAAGTTGACACACCAAATTACCCGGAGTCATAGATAACTATCTAATTGATCCTCCGGGTTTTTTGTTGCCTAAAATCAGTTATCCTGCTATAATTCAAGCTGTTATGAAAGCAGCGATTCATCCAAAATATTACGAAGAAACTAAAGTTACATGCGCTTGCGGCGCTACCTATAACTTTGGCTCAACTATGCCCGAACTCAAAGTTGAAATTTGTGCCAACTGTCATCCTTTTTACACAGGCCAAATGAAATTTATTGACACCAAGGGCCGTGTCGAAGCTTTCCGTATAAAACAAAAAAATGCAAAGAAAGTAGTTTCCAAAACTGAAAGAAGAAACGCTAAAAAAGTTCAGAAGAGAAGATTTGAAGAATCCCTTCCAGAGACGCTTTCAGAACTTCGTAAAGTCATCAAAAGAAAAAAATAAATCTTAGCTCATGGAAAATCAAACATTATTTTTGGAAGTAAGAGGCGCTACGGGTGGTGATGAAGCAAAGATTTGGGCTCAGGATCTTCTTCGCATGTATTTGCGCTTCGCAAATAGAAATAATCTAAAAGTTACCCAAATTGATGAAAATACCCTCAAAATCGCCGGAGTAGATGTATTTGACAATTTAAAAAATGAATCAGGTGTTCATAGGGTTCAAAGAATTCCTCAAACTGAAAAACGCGGTCGTGTTCACACTTCAACTGCAACTGTTGCCGTACTTCCCGAAATCAAAGAAAGTGAAGTTTCTATAAATCCTCAGGATTTGGATATACAATTTTATAGATCAGGAGGCCATGGTGGCCAAAATGTAAATAAAGTTTCAACAGCAGTCAGGCTTACCCATAAACCAACTGGAATTGTAGTTACAGCCCAAACTGAAAGATTTCAGGAACAAAACAGGATTAATGCACTTAGTATTTTACGTGCAAAACTCTGGGAAAAAGAAGAGGAAAGAAAAATGAAAGAAGTTTCAGGATATAGATCAAAAATCGGAAGAGGAATGCGCTCTGAAAAAATTAGAACTTACAATTTCCCTCAAAATAGAGTTACAGATCACAGGATCAATAAAAGCTGGGGAAATTTAGACTCCATAGTCGACGGCAACTTGGAAAAAATCATAGAAGCCACAAAAAACATTGTGTAATATAATTAAGTGTGCAGCAAGATTATCTTGATAGAAAAACTCAATATTACTTAAGGGCTAAAAGCCTCATTCACTTTCTCATTCGTCCAATTCCAATCCTTTTGGCTGCCTTTTTAACTTTTTATAGCTTAATTGTTTTTATCAACAATAAAGATTATTCAAATACAGTAATGCTTAAGCTAGCCTTAACAACTCTTAATATGTGGATAGGAACTATTGCTGGAGTTTTGATTTATGATAACGCTCAAAAAAGATATCTCGTTGTTAATATTTCAAACAATACAAGCTATGTCTGGCCTATTGTAGTTCCAATTCTTTGGCTTATTTTTACTTTCTTTGCCTGGTTTGCTTCTCTTCCGGTTTACTTAATGTATAAAAAATCAAGGCTGAATTAAATCTCACTGACCAGCATCTCCAAGATCAACCTCGATTGTTGAAGTATTTCCATTTCTCCAAATATCAACTTTAATTTTATCTCCAACTTTTTTCTTAGCAATAATAGCTGTTAGCCCGCCGTTATCATCTCGGACGTCAACTCCATCTATTTTTGTAATAATATCATCAACTTGTATTCCAGCCTTTTCAGCTGGAGAGCCTGCAACTACATCTTTGACATAAGCTCCCTGTGGAATATCATTCGAGATAGCTGTTGAAAGATTAACCATCTGGTAGGAAACTCCCAAAAACGCTTTTGATGCAAATTTGCCATTTTGTTTAAATTGATCAAGGGCCAATCTTACAACATCAATAGGAATTGCAAACCCAATATTTTGCGCCCCTTGAGCAACAGCCACATTTATTCCTATAACTTCGCCCGTAGAGTTAATAAGAGGTCCACCGCTATTTCCAGGATTTATTGCAGCATCTGTTTGTATCACATTATCAAGTCTCTCAACATATCCTTGAAAATCTGATCCAGCATCAATTCCACGCCCAAGTCCAGATACAACACCTGTTGTTACAGTATTTCTAAATTCCCCCAAAGCCGTTCCAATTGCAATAACAAATTGCCCAACTTTTAAATTAGAAGAATTTCCCAATTTTACTGGAGTTAGTCCTGTTGCGTTTATTTTCAAAATAGCTATATCATTAGATGGATCACGGCTAATTTTATCAACTTTATACTCTTTATTATCCTTTGTCACAACTTTATAAGTGCCAGTTGTATCAGAAACTACATGTTTATTCGTTACAATAAGTCCATCAGAAGAGAGGATAAATCCTGTTCCAATATCCTGCGGTTTTCCTCCAACAGTCCCCTGTTTAAAGCCATTAAACATATCAAAATTTAAGATTCGTCTTTGAGGAACTTCAATCGAAACCGTTACAACAGATGGAGAAACATTATCAAAAACATCAGTAACAACAGACTCCTCTCTAACTATCTTTTGATTTACTGTGTTAGGTTGACTAGCTCTTGGAAAAAGTCTATCCAATGGCTTAAAACCAAAAACACGATCGGCAATTGCCCCACCTGTCACAGCCACAAACAAAATTACTAAAACTGGAACAATTATTAAAAGTTTCTTAAAAAGAAGACTACTTAAATTTATTTTTCTCATACCCTATTTTTAAAATATAAATCTGAAATTTTGCTGAACAATTTATAAACTAACTTCATTAATTGCTGCTTTAAGCTGCAAATCCTCTTTTCCAATTGGATCTTCGGTTACTTTCACATCAGGATCTAAACCTTTCTCATTTACCCAAAATCCAGAAGGAGTAAGCCATTTTGCAATCGTAATGTGAAGGCCAGATCCACTATCAAGCTGTTCCGGCTCTTGGACTGTTCCTTTTCCAAAAGTAGTGTCCCCTATAAGTTTAATTCTCTTATCATCCCTTAAAGCTCCAGCTAGAATCTCTGAAGCAGATGCAGATCCTTTATTAACCAGAATAACAATTTTCTCATTTGTAAATCTAGGAGTCTTCTCGTTTTTTACAGATTCCATAGTCCCGTCACCTTTCTTCTCAGAAACCACAATTTGGTTATTATCAACAAAATCAGAAGCAATATCGACTGCAGCTTGCAAATATCCTCCAGGATTATTTCGAACATCAATAATTATCTTGGTCGTTCCATGACCTTTAACCTCATCGACAATTTTATTCCATTCAGTCAAAGTTTCAGCACCAAATTTCAAAATCTTAATCTGAGCAATATCTTTATTATCCCCAACATAAGTCAAATCAACACTTGGAACATCAATAGTTGCGCGAACAAGATCAAAAATTAAAGGTTTATCAACTCCGTCACGCCTAATTGCAAGAGTAACTTTAGTTCCGGCCTGACCTCGAATTGCCCCAACTGCCTCAGGAAGAGTAATTCCCGCAGTTCCCATATCAATCTTTTTCGCATCATCTTTTATGCCAATAATATAATCTCCTGCCTTAATTCCTGCCTTATCAGCAGGGCTCTGAGTCAGTGGCGCAATTACTGCCAAATTTGTACCGCGAAATCCAATTTGAATACCGACTCCATCAAAATTTCCATGAAGATCATCCTCAGTTATTTTATTTTCGTTCGGAGTTAAAAACACTGTATAAGGGTCCCCTACAGCCTCAACCATACCCTTGATTGCTCCATAAACCATATTTGCGGAATTAAGCTTTGATTTATCAAAATATGAAGAATTTAAAGTATCCCAAACTCTCCAAAAAAGAGAAAAGTCCAAATTGGAAACAGGAACGTCTCGAGATATAGAAACTCTTGGACCAACTTGCCCAAAAGTTATTCCTTTAAGCCCTACTAAATACCCAAAAACAAAAGTAAAAGTAACAACAAAAATACCCAAAACTACATTCCTTGCCAGCTTGATACTAACTTTGGGCAATTTTTTCATAAATATATTTTATATAGCTACCTTAAAAGGAAGAAGAGCCAAATGTCTGAGTCTTTTAATTGAAATCGCAAGTTTTCTTTGATGTTTATTACAAACCCCCGATCTTCCTCTGGAAAGTATTCGAGATCTGTCTGAAACAAACTTTGAAATTGTATCAATATCTTTATAATCAGGATCTCTTTTATTTTCGCAAAAATAACAATTAAGCTTTTTAACTGGTTTAATGTTTGTATTTTTTTTGAATTTCTTTTTCATCATATAAATTAAAATGGAATATCATCCATGCTTACATCATCACTCCCGACTGCTTCAGTTGTACTTTCTTCAGTTTTTGTTTCTTTTACTTCAGGTTGAGCTTGAGTCTGCGTCTCAGAAGAAGACACTGCTCTAGAATCTAAAAATATAATATCTGAAACAACTATCTCAGTAGTTGTGTGTTTAGTTCCATCTTGAGCTTGCCAATTTCTGGTTTGAAGCCTACCCTCAGCATAAACTTTGCGTCCTTTTGCGAGATTTTGAGAAACAATTTCAGCCAATTTATCCCAAACTACAATTTTGTGAAATTCAGCTTCTTCTTTGGCTTCTCCTGATTCTGTTTTCCATTGTCTATTGGTTGCAATTCCAAAAGTGGCAACAGCAGTTCCTTGAGGAGTATACCTTAGCTCAGGATCTCGCGTGAGGTTTCCAATTAAAATTACTTTGTTTAAACTTCTTGCCATTTTTTAAACCTTTACCAATAAATATCTAATTATTTCATCTTCCATTTTCATCCTTTGAGGAAGAGCCTTTACTGATTCTCCCGCAAATTCTATAGGAAAAAACAGAAAAACTCCAGTTTCAGATTTTTTTATCTTATAAAAAAGATCTCGTTTTCCCCAATCTTCTGCTTTTCCCGTTTTTCCCCCTAAAATTTTAACTAATTTTTCAATTTTCTCTGTAATTGACTTTTTCTTTGCAGCAGTAGCTTTCCCATCAATTACAACAGTTAATTCGTATTTATTCATAAGATGGACTAGTATATCATGCTCAAACATCTATCTCAAGAAAGGTGCTATAATCTTTATATTCTAGCCCTTTGAAAGCCAGAGGAGGGTAAGGTGGCAAAGATAATAGCTCGTAGAATAGCGTATGCTGCCAGGGTTTTTCTCAAAACAAGTGCTAACAATTGGGATCCAATCTCAATGAATCCAATCGGTGACGATTCCTACGAGGCCAAAGCACTAATTCACAATGGGGATCAATACGGATTCTTGATAATCTTCAACGGAGGTATGCAAAAATGGGTTAGAGATTTTTCTAATCCTAATTTTGTTCCAAGTGGAGTAGGTAATGGATACAACTCGATATTTTAAAACTGACTAAAAGCTGCAAAGCAAAAGGTTCAAAGCCTAAACTTTGCAGCATTTTTTTGACTTAAAATGATATAATTTTATATAGTAAATCAATAGTCTGTACGTTAACAAAAGTACACGAAAGGTCTTGAAAATGACAAATCAGAACGAACCTAACAAGTCAAGCCCAACTTGGGAACGCATTGCCATGTTAGCTACATACGTATGTCCATATATCTTTGCCCTAGCTACTTCTATCGGTATTGTCTATTACAAAACAAACATTTCAACTGATCCAATTAAAGAAATAGGAAAAATCGCATTTGTGATAGTAATATCGGTACCAGTTTACATTCCATCGTTTATCATTATGGCGATGATCGTCACTGATGAACAACAAAAAACTGAAAGTGGCCCCGCCTATGTAGCAGCAACTTATGTTGCACTTACGCTCTTGGCAATTGTTGTCGTTGGAGCATTAACCTGGTTTATAAGAAATACTGTAGTAACAGGATTGTAAAGGAGTTAAAGATGAAAGGTGATATTGAGGAAATAGTAAGAACGGAGAAAAACAGAAAAATCTACGAGGAATACACCCTTGAACAATTTGATAAAGCAAACTCAACATCAAGCTACATTGAAGATCAACCCAAACCACCGGCACTACTACGTTCAAAAAAGAAAACTACATTGCTTGACTCTGTACCGTGGAGTGCAATTGGAGACGTGTTCGGCGTTTTGCTTCTGATCGTTGCAAGTCTTGGAGGAGGCTATCTTTTACTCAAGCTAATATTCAAGTTTTAAGCAGACAAAATCCTCGAGGAGTACCAAAAAAATGAAAGGTACTCCTTGAGAAGTTATTAACTTCCAATTTTAAATTCCACCACATCCCCATCTTTCATAATATAATCTCTTCCTTCCGATCTCACTTTCCCTTTCT
The DNA here is from genome assembly GCA_016432525.1 of Candidatus Woesebacteria bacterium. GTDB lineage: Bacteria > Patescibacteriota > Microgenomatia > UBA8517 > UBA8517. The sequence goes on from CP066693.1 coordinate 774,323, forward strand.
CTCGACAATTTTTCCACCCGCCATTTTCTATAAAATCATTGAAATCAACTACATCGGCCTTAATGAATTTTTTAATAAAATCAGTATGAATTACTCCAGCAGCATTTTGGGCATCCGTGTCCTTTTTTATTGTCCAAGCCCGAACCTCTTTAACTCCAGCTGTCAAAAAAGTAATAAGTCCTAAAGTTTCAAAGGCTTTTTTAGTTAGTCTCTCAATCCCCGACTCTTTTATTCCCAAATCTTCTAAATATTTTTCCTGGTCAGCATCTGCTAAATCAGACAACTCAGATTCAATTTTTGCAGAAATTGCAATTACTTGATGTACATGAACTCCCAACTTTTGGGCATACTCAATCTCAAGCTTGTTTGCGTTAACTAAATCTCCCTCGTCAACATTCAATACAACTAAATAAGGTTTCTTTGAAAAAAGAGGTAACTCTTCCTCGTTTTGTTTTTCTTTTTTCTTTTTTTTGTGCTTTTCAGTCATCTCCAAATCAGCAAGATCCAGTTCGGTTTTTAGAATTTCAAAATCAGATTTGGCCTGCCCACCTACATGCGAAGCTTGCGGCGTGGTGTCAGTTACTCTAATTACATCTTTATCTTTAAATAATCGAAGGCAAAAACAAATTGCATCCGTCTCACGAATATGGCTTAAAAATTTATTCCCCAGCCCTTCTCCTTTTGAAGCCCCTGCAATCAAACCTGCAATATCTACAAACTCAACCGTTGCATTAACAACGGGAGGAAGGTCAGTCATTTTCTCAGATTCTTTTGTAACCTCGGCAAGCTGATTTAATCTTCCATCAGGTACTGGCACGACTCCAACATTTGGCTCAATTGTTGCAAAAGGAAAATTTGCAGCATAGGCTATCTGTCGCTTTAAAAGAGCATTAAAAAGTGTGGACTTTCCCACATTTGGAAGGCCTACTATCCCAATCTTCAGTCCCATACTCCAAGTATTGGGTTAACGGTATGTTTATACATGATTCTACCAATCTTCCTTTCTTAATTTGTATTTTACTAATTAAATCTCTAAATACCAACTTTTTGTCAGAATAGTCTTGTAAACTTAACACTTTGTTGGCTTTCTGATATAGCTCTTCCACTTCCTCGTTCGAGATACTACTTTTGATTGAGTTGGTATTATCTAACTCTTTTAATCTTTTGATTAAAACAACTTTCTTATCTTTGGTTTGTTTTATTAGTCCTCTAAGTTGATCTACATCAATTAAACCTTCTGCGTTCATTTGGGCATATTTCATTTCTTGATTATTTAGATTTAGCAACTTTTCTTTAGTTTCCAATTTTTCATTTTCTAAAGAAAGATTAACGCTTGATCTGGATTCGGCATATTCTCTAATTTTTCCTTTAATATAACTAGGGTTGGAAATTGTATCTTTAATATTTCTCCACCATAAGCCTTCAAGAACATAAACATTGACTCCATCGCAATCACAGGTTCGTAGATCTCTCGGTCGAGCTTTATCACTGCTTCTATAATACCTTTGGGTACCCTGCGCTCCGTCCCCTACCATTGGGAAGTTGTGGTCACAAAATAATTTTCCTGTAAGTAAATAGTCGTACTTTCTATTTTTACGAGCGAATCTCTTATTCAGCTTAAGAAGTTCGAGTGATTTATTGTATAAACTTTTATCTTTTATTAAAACTGGAACATCAAAAGGTAACCACTCTTCTCTTGGCCTAGCCTTTCTACTATTCTTTTTAACCTTAAAATATTTCTTTACTTTTCTCTCACCCACTACAGCTTCACTTTTATTGTAATAAGCAATTCCAGTAAAATAGGTTTCGCATCTTAAAATTCTTTCAACTGGGCCTTTCGTCCAAAATCTGCTTTTGCCTTTTTTAGTTGGTATACCAAGATCACTTAATTTCCTTACGATTGAATTAATTGGCATTCTTTCAATGACATGCCACCTGAATATTCTCTCAACAACATCTGCTTCTTCGTCATTTACAGTCCAGTGGGTTGGAACCGTTTCAGTTCGTTTAATGTAGTTGTATCCATATAATGCTTGACCACTAATTACTATCCCATTTTTAGCTTTATACAGCTTACCTCTTCTAAATCTATCTGCAATCTTTATCCTTTCATAGGCATGGAAACTTCCTAATATGTTTCTAATAAATCCTTGCTCTTCATTTTCAGGATTGATGTCGTGGAGTGATATTAACTTTATGCCAGATTCTTCAATTTCTTTAATAAGAATAAGTTGATTTGTAAAATCTCTCGATAAACGACCAAGATCATAAACATATATGCGGCTAAATGTTTTACTTTTGATAGCATCACGGAGTTCATCGAGTGCTGGACGAGCTAAAACAGAGCCAGTCCAGCCATTGTCAATAAATGTATTTGTTTCAGGCAACATGTACTCATCTGCAAGAATAGCTTTTTTAACTTCTTCAATTTGAGATTCGATTGTCGCTTCCTGTTCTTGTCTGCTCGTTGAAACTCTAACATACAAAGCTGCAGTTTTTGTTTCTATCATTATTTCCCTTCAAATAACTTCTTCAACTTTGCTATATCAACTCTCCAACTATTTCCAAATTTGAAAGCTGGGATTTGGCCTTTTTTGATCATTCGATAAACAGTCATTTTATTAACTTTTAGCTTTCTGGCTACTTCGTCTGGTGTTAAGTACTCGTCTTTCATATACTACTTTTACTTACTCTAGTTTACTTTTTTTATTGTGTCAACCCTCTTTTTTTCTCTAATTTCCTTCAAAATTTTATCGAATAAATTGAAGTAAAAATTATTTACTTCTTTTAAATGGTCATCATTTTGTGCAAAATGTATTGTGAAGGATAGAGGTCTGATTTTATTCATAGTTCCCTCTTCCCTAATTTGCCTTTCCTTGTAGTATGAAAGGTTATATCTTGACAGGATTGGCAAAAACCTGATATTCCGAATTCTTTTACAGAAAGTTTATCTTTAAAAATAGTTATTTTTTTGTCGCACCAAGAACACACAGATTTTTTATTGTTCATTGGCATCCTTGGGTAGAAGTTCAGTTTGTTTTACTTTTGATTCCGCATTCCGTAATTCATATATACCATTGCGGTTTGCGGAATCATTTGTCGACTCGTTTTTTGCTAATGAGTAAATATGTGGCTTGGATTTAGTATGAATTACTTCGCCTTCGTTTGTAAGCTCTTTTAATGCAGACTCGACAAGCCTAATGCTACAAATACCAGATGCTACAACCAATTCAATAATCTCTGATCTTTTATAATCTTTTTCTCCAAGAATTTGAAGAATATATTCCTTCGCTTCCTCAATTTTGAGTTTATCTGGTATTTTTTCTTCGTATAGAAATTGGATTTCTCCTTCACCTTGTCTTCTTATGCCAATGAATGGTTTAATCTTTTTCTCTGATTGTTTATTTTTAGTAACAGATATAACTACTTGGTCAGTGTCTTCCTCTGTTGTTTTTGTAAGAGAAATTACCGTGTCAACTGCTGCTTCCCAGTAATAGCTTCCAACCGCTTCTTCGGCTTGTCTCCGGCCAAACTTTCTTTCAAGAGCCTGTTCTTTCGACGGATGAATTAGAAATATAAAAGCTAAATTAGGATTACTCTCTCTTAATTCTTTGTATTTATCAAAAACCAGTTTTGCATCTTTATCTGTATTGGAATCTTTGTTATGAGTATTTCTTAAAATATCAACAATTACTAATTCAATTTTTTCTTCTGAAATTTTATTTTTTACACTTTCAAAGCTACCATTTTGTAGTTCGATAGAAAATGAAGGTAGATTTGAATGATAAATGAATAATGAATCATCAAAATTGAATAAATTTACTCGTTTCTGAAAATTGCGAGATGGATCGTCATTTGTAACGTATAGAACTCTACTTCTATGTGTTGGAATTTTGTCCCAAAGTGATATTCCTCTAGTGATACAACTCGCAAAATATAACGCCAACCAAGTTTTGAAAGATTCTCTTTTGGCAACAATTATTGCACTTCCACTACTTGGTATTAGCTCATCAACTATCCAGTCAATATCTCCAAATTCTTGTTTTAGAAATTCAGGACCAGTTGGTATCTGAATTGGAACACTTGTAACTTTTTCATTAAGTCCATATCTTTTGGCTAGTTCCGAAGCTGCTAACGAGAAATTGCCTTTGTGCTTTAATAGTGAAAAAACAGCAAATGGTGTGTATGCTTTGTTTGGCTCAAAAGGAGAACCATTACTGGTAAAATTATAGAAAATTCCTGGTGCAATGTGACCAAAAGTTGCTGAAATACCCTTTTCTTTACCAGGTCTCCTAAGAAAAATTGTGTTTGTATTTTTCTGTTCAAAAACAATCGTCCATCCATTCTGTTTCAAAATTTCTAATGCTTCATCTATTCCATTTTTGTTAAATAGATCCCCCGGACGCTCTCCGTCAAAATTATTTCCTGAAGATTTAAAATCTTCAGTTGCAATAGGAATAAGGTCGAGCGATCTGGCACATTGGAGTAGTACGTTTCGTTCTTCAGGTGTTATTTGGGATAAATTACACCAATCTCCCTGAATAAGTTTGTATCCAAGGGTAGGTGAAACTACAAATTGTCCACCAAGACCTCTTGTTTCAATAAAAGTTATTGATCTAAGTTTCGGATCTTTTTGTAATTCTTCCTTAGTTGGAAGTCTACTGGCAAGTTTCTGATTTCCCTCTATTTCTTCACACTTCCAGGCTACATGGTATCCTTCGTGTTGGGTTGTCTCTATAAGAAGTCTGTCAACAAGCCCAGGGCAGATAACATTAACAAGTTTTTCCCAGCTTTCAATAATCTCTTTCGCTCCAAGACTCCCATGATTGTCAAAGTCTAAACCTTCCTGATTTCGCAATCCTATACCCCATCTTTTGTTGAGAATACAATCTCTCAATTCTTCTTCTGTAAAGTTCTTCTTCTCCCAACCTGGAAAGCCAACTGGATATTTTAGTGTTGGATGATCAGGGATGACATCCAAACCGGCTTTTTTATAGGCAAGGGCTGCTTCAAAAAGTTTATTCATTTCTGCACCTCCTCGTACAGTCTTGATTTTACTGTCCGTATTTGTTGAAAGTATGTTTGAGGTTCTACTCTGATCTTCTTTTGCCAATAATTTGTAATTAATTTATCAAGTTCGGAATCTCTTTTGAATATAAAAAGTGATTTATGAAGGTCAATTTTATTTATAGTCTCAATGGGCAAATATAAAGATAGTGTTACCGCTAAAGCAAGGTCAGAAGTTGTGTAATATTTCTCTTGGTTGATACTCATATACCGATTATTGGATAAACAAAGTAAGTAGTCACCTTACCAAGGTAAGCTTTTTGAGGCTGAAGTTGTGCTAATTTATTTTAAAGGTAATATCGGAGTAAGAAAAACAAACTTGGTTGTTATCTAATATTATTTGGTTGAGTCAGAAATTTTAATCTATAGCAAGAAGCTGTGTTGAAACCATATCCTTCATGTACTATCACCCAACGAGTCGTCTTTATTATTTTTATGTTAACTGTGTGTTTTAATTGCTTAAGGGCTTCTCTTGAACCCAATCCTTTTAATTCAGCAATTTTATGTGGGTTAAGATCAAATAAAATAGTTAGTAAATTAAGCTCTTTTGCTCCCAATCTTACTATAGATTTTATTCTTGTTAACTCTTTTCCTAATTCTCTTTTAGTCCATCTTTTGCCTGATTGAAATTGGATATTCCCATTACTTTTTTGCTCTTTAATCAGCCTATCTCTATATTCTTTTAGTTTACTTAGATTAATTTTATGGAAAATCATACTAGAGCCTAAAGGAGTAGCTGGACTTCTATTAAAATTCTCAAAACAGCCTTCATTTTTAAGTTTGAATAAAAACGCTTCCAATAAATCACGTACTTTAATATGATCTTCAAAGTTAAAGAAATAGTAAGGAATACTAAACGAGGTGGGATCATTACCGTTTCCAAGATAAATCGGGCTATCTTTCGCTTCTCTGTGTTCAATAATTAGATTTATAGCATGAAGGTATTTGTCTTCTTTACTGGCTTGTATTCTGGCATTCTTTGCATCTTCCCTCCGTCTTCTTTCCTCCAAGTCTTGTCTGTGCTCACTTACCCATGTTTCTCTAGCAAGTCTTTCAAATTCTTCAGTTTTATCAGGAAGAGTTTGTGGATAATAAGCCTGTTTGACTGTAAACCGATTTGTGATCTTGCTCATTTTAATTTTAATAATGAGCTGATTATATCAGGAAGAGAGAACGCTAAATCAATTCTTTTGGTGAAACTTTTAAGGCTTTCGCTATTTTTACTACTGTATCGGTTGAAGGATTTCTTTCACCACGTTCAATATATCCTATATAAGCTCTATTTAATCCAGCATCTAAAGCTAATTGTTCTTGTGTAATTTCTTTTCTTTCCCGTATTTTTCGAATGTTTTTTCCTATCTTTTTAGAAACTGTTGTTACTTTTATCACACATACAGTTTCTCTAGATCTTTACTAGCAGTCGACTTACTAGTAGTATATATTAAGGTTTAAATGGATAATATTTTACAAAAAACTATATCTGGAGCAATAGTAGGAATACTCCTATATTTGTGTTGGTATGTTTTACCCCAAATTAAAAAGCGTTGGATATTCAAGTTAGAAACTAAACTTAAGCAAAAAGGATTGGAAACACGATATAAAAAACTTCACAAAATTATCAAAACGATTTTGTATATGATTTTAGTGCTAATGATTATTACTCCAATCATTTTTTTAATTTTTCTAATGTTTTAGAACATCAATCATGATTAAAATAATATATAAACAAATAATATTGATCTTTTTACTACTTCTTCTGGTAGCAATTATTTTTGTGTGGCCTATGTTTGCTAGGAACAATTGTATGAATTTAGTTCAACATGAAATAGATGCTCCCGGTACAGTTGCGATAAGCCGATTGAATACCGATTACCGTCTATGTTTAGCTAAACACGGAGTTAAGCCAGAAGCTCTTTTCTCGTCTACACCCTAGCAATTACTGACCAGCAATAGGTAATATAGTTCTAATGTGTTCAATCACAGCATGTAATTCAGCATGAACTCCGATATCTATATTGTCTGTTTGAGCGTATTTATTCCTTAATTTGTAATACATATCAATTGCTCTCGCTTTTACAGACAAATCTGCACTTTGATTAACTAAAAACCAATGTTGAGCTGCCACATTTTCATCATTTAATCCTGATTTTTCTAGTAAAGAGTTTATATAGGCCAAAATGTGAGGTTTTGTAAGGTTCTCTGAGGCTAGACTTTTGGCCAAGATTCTGTCTGGATGACCATCTTTCTTGTTTATCCTATACCCTGCCCTTAGAATTGACTCTGTGCCGTTACCTAATGTTTCTATGTAGTGTTGACAGAACAGTTTTTGTTTAATTGTTAACTTGTTTTTCATATTTTTATTCTAACCTATAGATCAATTATTTGCACATAAAATATCTGATAGAATGGTCTAAATATGACGATTAGCAAAAGAATGTTTATTGCCCTAATTTTATTTGTTATTGCCAGTACAATTGCTTACAAATTAAGAATACAAAACTCAATTGTGAAATCAGAACCAAAAACTGAATTGCTAAATTTTACTCCAACTGATTTGCCTGAAAAGAAAGTATTTGGAAGTTGTTGGGTTAATTCATTAGCTTCATCTAATCCAAAAGCATGGAGATGTACAGTTGATCATGGCATTTACGATCCATGTTTTGATATCGAAGGAATTGTTGTTGTTTGTGGTGTAAAACCAGGAAGTGAAAATAAAGATAGTTTTATAATTAACCTAACGAAACCATTGCCTACAAACGAACAAAATAACGACTGGCACCCTTGGATCATGGAACTTTCAAATGGTCTCAGGTGTACCAAAATCACTTGGGCTGCTGATTCTCTTGATGGAGAATATTATTTCTATATATGTGATAAAGATGAAGCTGTTGTACTGGGAAATATAGATACATCAAATCCTCTTTGGGAAGTAAAAGTTGGTTATCGCGGCACAACAAAAACGGATCAGTATGATGTAATAAAAGCTTGGAGATAAAAACACCTAACTAAATACAAGTAAATAAATAATTTATTTTGATATTTAATTTATATACTAAGCTTAACAATTTATCACACTTGATATTTTTTAATTCCACTCATGTTATTTTGAATATCAACATCAGAAACAATTCCAACACTATACTTTGCCCTAGTAATGGCAACATAAAACTTTGATCTACTTATAGGAGCTAACTCAGAGTTATTATCTTTGAGCCATTTGATTATTGGCTCTGTTGGATACAAAATTACTCTTTCGAACTCTTGACCTTTAGAATCTCCGAAGTTAGCATATTTATATTCCTTATCAATATTTGTTCTTGAATCATTTCGTAATTGGATTGGATTATGTTTTGAAAGATAGGATTTAACATCTTTGCTTTTTATTACAAATACTCCATCATGACCAGTTTTGCTTGCATTTCCGCACAAAGTTTTCGTGAGATTTGGGTAAAGTTTGTTCGATAATTCACATATTAAAGTCGAGCTACGATAATTTGTAGTTAACGAAGTAGTATCTGTCTCGATTGTTATTGATTTATCTCCAAAAAAACTTAATATATTTGCCCTCTTATATTTTCTGTTTTTAGAAGAGTTGCTTGTGGAATACGTTCCTTGTCTTGGATCACCAACCAAGAGTAAATTAGATTTACATTTGAGAAGTAGTTTTAATAATTCTAAATCATATCCTGATAGATCCTGTATCTCGTCAATATAGATATGTTGGTAAATCCTTGATATTCTATTAACTACTTCTCCTTTACAACAACTATTACATTTAAGTACAAATTTAGTAAGTTTATCTGAAAATATTCTTTGATTTTTTGTAAAATAATGATTTTCTGTATCACCTTCAGGAACATAAGGGGCTGATTGAGAACTCACTAAAACCATTCCTTTTATGTCTTTGTCATAAACACTACCCTGATATGGTTTTGCACCATGTTCTAACAGAAACGAAAACCATGTCTGAATTGTAATATTCTCTGGAATAAATTTATTAATCTGAATTATTTTCTTACGAATCTCTTTTTCATTTGACCGAGTATATGTAGTTATTAAAACATTTTCGTCCTTGCAAACTAGTGCACTTTTAACTAAAAAAGTAGTTTTCCCTGATCCCGCTGCACCTATAACCAACTTGTTCATGTTTATTTTTAACTAATAGCATTGAGAATATATTGTGGAAATTTGATCGATTCTTTGGTATCAAATATTGCTAATGCACATTCGGTTTTATTTCCTTTCATATATGTTAATAGCTCACTGTCTGTTTTGAATTGTTTTCCAAAAACTTTATTTAATATTTCCAGGCTGTTTACTTTAAGTAGTTTTGGCTCAAGCGTATTGTAGTTAAATGTTGAACCATTAATCATTGGTCCCGTATCTACAGTGGCACTAAAGCAAATTTTGATTTTAGACTTAGTTTTAGATCCAAGATAATTTTCATACTTTTTATTTAAAGAATTTACATCTCCATCATTGTCTGTAACAACTATTACTTGCTGATCTATCTTTTCAGCAATTTCTAAAAATCTTAAAAACGAAGTCCCTACAGAAATTACATCTAATCCGTCTTCTATTGGAAGTTTTTTGTAACTCACCAAATATGCCTTTTGTACTGCCAACTCGTCCGAGTCACCTTCAACCAAAATAGCTTTTTTACATAGAACAAGCCTGAGTGTGTCATATCCAGGAATTTTTTCAAAGAATTTGTAGGTATCGGGACTCAATTCGGTAAGCGGAATTGTTTTCCTTTCTTTGAGTAGGGTTAAACTTTCTAGACCTAATTTATTTGCTACAAAGCTACTATGCGTAGTTACTACTATTTGTTTTCCCTCACAATCATCTTTAATGTCATTTATAAATTGATTAAGTTTTGTATGGGAAAGATGATTTTCTGGCTCCTCTAATAATATTAGATTGGCATATTGGCTTTTTCCGTTACTTAGCGCAAGTTTGGTTTTTATAATACACTGTTCTCCTTTCCCGATTTGCTGGAACGGAACATCGTCCAAGTATGCCATTAAACTACTTTCCCATGCATTTTTTGGGGTTAAATCAACTGATAATTTTAGTTCCTTTTTTGAAATATTTGTTGCATTTTTTATTTTTGTGTTGATATTCACAATAGGGGTCTCTGAGAGGAAAAATTCTTGCATTTTTCTAAGGGTTTGTGAAATACCTACCATATCTTCATTTTCTAGGTGATTTCTCAATATATAAGAAATATAAATATCCGAACCGTTCTGGTAACGATAACTCGAAGAGTCGATTAAGGCTGATTTAATTGGAACGCTTGTTGATTTTGTAATTGGTCCTCTAGCACAATCATTCCATTCAACTTCGTAATATTCAGTTGGAATATTTTTAACATTTCCGCCTTTGATAAATTCAGCATATTCACCTTTATATTTATCATTGAATGCTATTTTCATTGAAACACAACATTCTTTCTTCTTTTCAGAATTGCCGTCTCCTTCAAATGAAGGTAGTTCGTCTCCCGCTATAAACACTTCGATTAGTATGTATGGAGGTATTGCTCCTGTACCAGCAGTTTTAATATATTCAGCGACGACCTCGTTGTTAAAAAGGTTTTGGCTCAGTTCGTTTTTAATATAATGTCCATTTATTAATCCTGTAAGAGCTAGGTGAATTGCTTCTAAAATAGTTGACTTTCCAGTTTCATTGTCTCCAACCAATATATTAAGACCTTGTTTTAATTTAAGATTAAATTTACCCTTGAAACATTTGAAGTTTTCGATATTAACTTCTTTTATATAAATTGTAGAATCTTTAGAATTCATTTTTTGTTGCATTTTTAAAAATCTACTTCAAACTATTTTCATGTTTTAATTTTTACTAAACTTTTTCACCGCATCCTTAAACATAGCATTCCCTGTCATATTCCATTTAACATAATTAGTAACTTCACTAGCGGGAACAAATCTTCTCTCCCAAATATCACCGTTATCTGGATCTGGAGTTTGGGGGAGTAATTCATCAATTTCACAAATACATCTAACTTGGTAAATAAATTCATTTGGTTTCTCTTTTGGGTATGCCTTTTGAATTCCAAGAATTTTAATATTTTTGACTTTTACATCAACTTCTTCAACCATTTCCCTTTCCAAAGATTGTTCTGTGGTTTCACTCTTTTCAGGATGTCCACCAGGAATTTGCCATTCGCTATCTTTATTTCTTCTGCAAATTAAAATCTCATTTTTGTCATTAAAACAAATTCCATACACTTGTGTGATTGGGGTTATATCTTTCAAAGAATCAGCCCTAATCCAAGTAACAACAATCTCTTTGCCATTCCAGTCCATTGTGTTTGTAGGATAATTCATGTTTAAAATTATTTTTCTAAATATTCAATCGCTTCAAGGGTACTTGGGTCAGTAATTAGTTTTTTTGCTTCATCTAATGTTATCCATCTGGTTTCATGGAATTCTTTAGCTAGCTTTTCTGGGTCTGGATTAAAAGTGTTTTTATCAAGCCATATAAAATGCCAAATATCATAATGTGTTTTACAAGTTTGTTTGGGATTATCAATTTTTGTTATGGTTAAAAGTTCTGGTTTACCAACTGCATCCTCTGGCATATTAGGGTTACCCCATTCTTCTCCTATTTCTCTTCTAAGAGCTTCAGTTGGGGTTTCACCTTTATCTATATGTCCACCATTAAATAACCACAAACCAGATTTCTTGTGATGTCCTATGAAAACTTCTCTATCCTCTGGGCTAAAACCAGCAAAGTAAACACAATAATGAGTTTGTGGATTTTCATCTCTTGTCAAAAGTCCTTCAGTCAATCGGCGTAGATATTCCTGTTTTATTTCTGAAACACTGTCTGTTGTTTCAACAATGCTTGTAATTTCAGTTACTAATCTTTCTGTCATATTAGTTAAGTAAAAATTTGACAATAAAATCCGTATAGAGTTTCTGAGCTAATCTTTTGTCTTTATCATTTATTTTCGAAAAATTGTGGTTTGCTCCTTCAATGATTACCTTCTTAGGTTTAGCATTCTTATAACTTTCAAATAGTTTATCTTGAGCATCAATCGGCACTACATCATCTTTACTCCCTTGAAGAAATAATAACTCACCTTTAAAGTTTTTAGTTGAATCAAAAATCTCCTTTTCGCTTGGAACAGTTGAAAGAATAGATTTTGTAGAATCAGATGGTTTTGTTCCGCTTCCTGCCAATATAATTTTATCTATATATCTAAACTTATCTTCTAAAGTTGAGATAACTGTTCCACCAATTGAATTTGCAATTATATAAAACCTTAATTTATCTGATTCAACTTCAAACAAATATTTGCTTTGATCAAGAACAAAATCAATAGTATCTCGTAAGTCTTGAGTTTCTTCTTTAAAAGTTTTTTCTTCAAAGGCTTGCATTTGTTTTTCGTAAGTGCCATCATCTGGAAAAATGTTCCAGTTCCGAGAAGATGAAAACTGAACTACATTTGCAATATTTTTTTCTAAAATCTTATTGCCTAATAGTTTTGATTTAGAGCCCCTATCTCCAGACATAGCATACAATCCATGAACATTTATAAAAACTTTGTTTGTTTTCTTTGAAGCTTTAAAAACTTGAAGCTTGATAAATGATTTATAGTTTCCTTTTAGAAAAATATCCATTATTTATTCAAATCTTTGGGGCCGAAAGCAAACGGGAGAAGAGATTCAATTCCAACAAACCTATGTATCGGACCTGTCTCACCTGTTATTAAGATTACTAAAGGTTCGCCTGATAAATCTTCGTATTCTTTAATTACCTGTCTACAAGCTCCACATGGTGTTACTGGAGCACTTGTTTGAAAGTCTTTACTTGTACCTATTACAGCAAGTTTTCTAATATCTTCTTTTCTTCCCAGAGATCCAGCTGCAACTAAAGCTGATCTTTCTGCACAAATAGTTGAACCATAAGCTGCATTTTCTTGATTACTACCAATTACTATGTCTCCATTTTTCATACCAAGTGCTGCTCCAACTGTAAAATGAGAATATGGTGAGTGGGCATTATTCATTGCCTCTCTTGCAGAAGTGATAAGTAATTGTTCGTCTTGAGGTAATTCTTCTATTGAATCAAATTTTTCAAAATCGATAGTAAGTTGTATTGATTCGTGCACAACCGATTATAACAGATTTTTTTAATAGTATTTACATAGTAGAAAAAGTTTGTTAATTTGTTATAAATAAACATATATGAACTTTACTTATCCAGACTTAAAAAGACTCTATGAAAGTTCATTAGAAACATTTAGTGGATTACCTCAAGTATCAAGAATAGCTATTTATGGATCTGGAGCAAAAAAAAGTTTCGATCGCTATTCTGATTTAGATTTGGAGGTTCAGCTTTCCGAATGGAATACTTTGTCTACTAAAATTGAGTCCTCCCTTAAAAAAATAGATAGTCCGTTTATTGTTTTTCCTGCTGTGAATGATCCTGGTAATGGAGTTTTAACAGTACTTTGGAGAAATTTTCCTTTCTATCAAAAATTAGATATGCGACTCACCAGTTCAGATACTCCCCTTTCAGAAGGTTCTGAAATTGTTTACGAGAAAAAGAAGAACGGTAAATCTGATGAAAAAACTAAGAAATTACTAAAATTAAGTTTTGAAGAGAATTATAGACCTTTTTATGACATGTTTATTGGAGCTACTCGTTTTGCTAAACACAGAAGAAGGGGTGAATATCTAAGTGCGTATAAATTTTATCGATCTGGCTGGGAATCGTTAGCAAAATTGTACCTTTTTGATCTCAAAGAAGGTAAATATACAAATAACATAATCTCAATTGAGAATCTGAAGGTTTTAGACAGAGAAGATAAATCTATTGCAAATATTCTTGCTAAATATATTTCATCAAATCCACAAAACATTGATGAATACTATGTAAACTTGTTAGAAAGATATATGAATGAATCAAAATTAAGTGGTTTAGTTAAAAAATCTTCTTTAGAAGAAGACTTCGGGTTAAATGTGATACAATTCGTGCGTAATGAGCTTTTTGGAAAGTGAAATCGCACTAATTCATAGCAATACTTCAGTTCATGAGGGAAGGAAAACTTTTGGTCAATTTGATTCTCTTATACCTAATTATACGAATACAGAGCTATTCCCTGTTACTGACGAGAGAACACAAACAGCCATAATAATTCCAGTGATGGAACGAGAAGGAAAATTAAATGTCTTCTTTGAAAGATTAACCAGGGCAGTTGTTGCTTCCGGAATACCAACTTCTCTTGTGGTTATGGATAATTCACTCACAGACAAAATGATTAGAGAATTTGAAGAGAGGTCGCAAAGATTAAAAGGCACGCCGGTGACAAGTATTCTTTATCACCATGATGCTAGAATGACTCAAACAACACTTCGTAATCATGCTGTTACAAATTTCCTACCAAGCGAAAGTGAAAATGTTGGTTTGTGGGATAGTGATATCTATTCATCAGTACAGACGTTACAAAAACTTATGCAAACTTGGGGGCTATCCAGTGTAAATGGCATTGCTCCACCCTTGGTTGGATATAAAGCTGGAGAAATAGATGAAATTCTAAAACAATACGAAAAAATAAGAGTTGATCCAGAAATAAGAAAAAGAACACACATGCCTGGAGCAATCGGAGAAGAAAATGGAGTTTGGGCAGGAGATATTTTAAGAACAACAATGATGAGAGGAGCGTTTCTTGTTAAAAAAGATTTTCTTCAAAAGATTGCGAGAGAAAATCCAAACAACTCTCCTTGGCTAGAAGATTTTGTAGTTTGGCAAAATGTACCATTCTTTTTGGCAGCTCGTGAAATTGGCCTGGATTTTGGTTATGTAATGACTTCTGACGCCATTGTTGCACATGACGACAATATTGACGAGTTATCTGTTGGCTATTCCTTACCATACAGAAGATCTGAAACATTAAAGTCTTTAGTAATGTTAATGCATAGAAATAAAATATATTCTCCTGAAAGCAGAGATATAAACTCAAGGTTTTTAAGATTTAATTTAGATGCAATTTCCAGAATTTGTGGCTTTGACAAAAACCAAGCTGGAGAGTTTCAAGAGATTTTAGTAGAAGTGGCGAATATGATTAATAACTCCAATGACTCAGGAGAGTTTAACGATAAATGGCAAACACGAAAAGTATCAATCAAGTCTGATTATTTAGGATTTGCAGATGAAGTAGTAAATAAGTTAGCTCAAGATGAAGTATTCCAAAGAGTAAAATCTCTACATTCTTCTGATTTAACTCACGCCATGTATTCTATTTAAGACTTCTATAAATTGAGCATAAATTTTCTCAATATCAAAAGTTAAAGCATGCTCATATCCTAGATCGCCCAATCTTTGTTGTAAGGCTGTGTCTCTCAAGAAAATATTCATCGAATTAATCCATTGTTTAGGATTAATAAATTCATTGACCAAAATCCCCCCTTTACCAATAGCTTCAGGTAAACCTCCAATATTACTCGCAATAACTGGTATTCTATTTACCATAGCTTCAACTGCAACTCTACCGAAACCTTCTTCCCATTGTGAGGGAACTAATAAAACTTTAGTCTTACCATAAACTTCTCTCATGTCATATTGACGATCAACTATGGTTACATTTTCAGAATTTCTAAATTCATCAGAGACACCACGCCATCCCGAAACAACTAAAAATTGTTGACCAGGAAAGGCTTTAATTACTTCAAGCAAGATGTCTCCTCCTTTATCAGAAGTTGGATTCACCATTGTTATGTATTGAGGATCAACTTTATCGCATTTATAACGATCAATAACCAATGGGCTATACAAAATCGAGGAGGGGCATTTTAAAAGAGGGCCAAAATGAGCCTCTGTGCTTCTGGAATTAAAGAATACATGAGAAATCTTTTCACTCTCATTTATTGGCAAATAATTAAACGGGTGGTGATCGTGTACAAATAAAACCGTTTTCAGTCCAAGAGATGAAGCAATGTCAATTACTCTATGAGAGAGATTTAACTGAGTCAAAACTATATCCGGGCGACTTTCTGAAAGCATAGTTCTAAGATCACCTTCAAATAATTCATCTTTTACA
Source organism: Candidatus Woesebacteria bacterium (assembly GCA_016432525.1). Taxonomy (GTDB): domain Bacteria; phylum Patescibacteriota; class Microgenomatia; order UBA8517; family UBA8517. The sequence continues at coordinate 790,458 of CP066693.1, forward strand.
AGAACGCATTTATAACTATCTGGATTTGTGTATTCAATTCTTTCTGGACTTGAACTTGTAACAGATACTCCTCTACTCAAAAGCTGATCAACTATCTGCTCTGATGTTTCTTTAAAGTCAGGATTGTCTATTTTCCCAACAGCTACTACTTCTTGCCTATCAGAGTGAAGTCCGTTGAGTAAATCGTTTATAGCAATACCGTCACCCCCTTGAAAAAGTGGGTATTGTCTACGACCATTTGCAAAAACTTCTTTCATCTTATAAATCCTCCTTTGTGTAATAATCAGATAATTTTTGTAAATAAAGAACAATTTGAGCACGAATCCCAGTAACTATATGTTTGCCGACTTGACCTGACATGTCTACATTTCCTATCTGATCATTTCTACCGGACATACTTTCTTGGTGAAATTTTTTAGTTGTTACAGGAAATCTTTCTGCTATCCAAATCATATTATTCTTCTTAGCCTGAAGCATAATTTTCTGATTAAAACCATCGTCTTCAAAAGAAGGTTCGGGAGGATATCTAAGCCACGATAAAAGATCTACGGGAAACATTCCAGATAGAATATTAAGACCTTTATCAAATACTTCAGCTAATGAATTTACTTCAGGAAAGCTTGAGTCCCAGTCTCTTGGGTTAGGTACATGAATTATACTTTTATCTATTTGATGTATTTCTGAATCGGCAAAACCATGAGCGATATATAAACCTTTTGATTTTGCTAATCTAGAATTTGCGACTTTGAATAATTCTCTTAAACTATTTTCTCCATACAATTTGTCATCTGAATCTACCACTAAAACATAACCTGGATCATTAACTTGTCCACGCTTTGCATAATGGACAAAGTCTAGTCCAAAATTTCTTACAGGTGAGGCTGATCCAGTTTCTTCTAAATATGATACATGTAAAACTCTGTCATCTTTAAACTCAGCTACCACTCTTTTAGTTTCTTCATCTTCCCCATTATCAATAATTACCCAATTCCAATCCACACTTCCAGTTTGTGCAGCCAAAAACTTATAAGCATTTGCCAGTGAATCGGATCTTTCTTTAGTTGCAGTTACAATGGTAATGGGAGCTTGTGAATTTCGTAATACTTCGATAGCATTATTCCTCTGCTCAAGTGTTTTAATACCCTCCATAGTGGCTCTCAAAGCGTCAGGAAATATCTTTTTTGACAAAGAATCTACTGAGATAGTTTTAGTGTCTGAATAATAACTTAGTCTATGCTCCAAAAAGGCTTGTTCAGATGCAAGATATGCCCATTTATCGGTTTCTTTCATATCGTGGTAGTATAAACCTTATAGGATTTATGAAGCAAATTATTTGTTTTGGTTTTGTCCTAGCATTTTTCTAAACATCTTTGCCTGTCTAATCGCATCTCCTAAAGCATTATGGGTATACGGAAGTTCTGGATCAAAATGTTTTTCCGTTTGTGCTTCACTCCACTCTTTTCCCGTAATTCCCATGCCGTAAGACTTGATATCGATTCCAGCATGACCAAAAGGGTTAAACCCTAAATAATAAATAAAATAATAATTTACAAAAGCCCAATCAAACATGCCGTTAAATCCCACAAACCTTGGTGTTTTATCGCCACTATTTGTTTGAATCCAATCATTAAACTTTCTCATTGCGGTTTCTGGATCTAGTCCATTTTTTTCAAGATCACTCAAATTTAGTCTGCACATTTCTAAAGCTGCTGGAATATATTCTTTACTTGTTGGCTTTAATTCGGCGTAATAGCATTTTTCTAAATCCTCAACTAAACAAGCACCTATTGATAGCATTGAATATTTTACAGGAATCGGCCCTGAAGCTTCTATGTCTACTGAGACTAAGGATTCTTTTGACATTGAAATAGTATATCAAAGTAGTTCAAATAATTATTAATAATTAACTGGTGAAGCTAGATTTGGAGTTTGTGAAGAAACAATTCTTCCTAAAATATCCCTTTCGAGAATTAACCGTGCCTTTCTTGGGTTAGGTAGAATAAAAATCGAACTAAATTCTATTTTTGGAATAGTAGCCTGTGGATTCCTATAGAAAGATGTGAGCTCATACTGGAATTATATCAGAATCAGACTAGGGGTTATTCCAAACCTAAACTCTCTCCCTTGATAATTGTCTGTCTATCTTTATCTCTCCACTTATACATCCCTTCTCCACTCCAACCTATCTTTCTTGATATAAGAACATCACGCGAATATCCCAAGTTCCCAAAACGTAAAGTACCTGCATCAAGTTTCTTAATATAAAGTCGTTCTTCCGATAAGTCACAGATCAGCGGATTTTTCTTTATTGTTGCCATTAATCTATCAACATCTTTTTTTGATTCCTGAAGAAGACTATCCATAGCCTGAGGATTGTTCCAAGCATCAAGCTCAGTTTTAGAACGAATGTGACGCGTCTCAAAAAAATTAGATCTAAGTGTTTTTCGATCCAAAGTGATAAACATTTCGCCTCCCACAGCAAGATGTCTATAAAGTTTTTTGATTGCCCTCAACGGATCCGCAAGATGTAAGATACACATATTCGATATAATAAGATCAAATTCCTGAGATCTAAAGGATGTTTCTTGAATATCACCATCAATCAGCTTTATTTCCATTTGTTTATCCTCTGACTTTTGTGCTTCATCTCTAATATCTCCCAAATTGATTTCACACAACAAGAGGTTGTCTAATATACCATCTGTTTGCGCTTGCTTACCTATGTCTCTAAGAAATCGGCCTTTCCCGCAACCTACATCAAGAACTCTTACTTTTCCATTGTCGGCTCTAGACTTAATATTTTGATAAAGACCATCGTGACCCTCACCAACCAAAGATTGATCGTAGTCACTTAAACCACCATCAATATAAAAATAACCCAATTCGTCAATGTGATTTACCCCATTGTCGCCCCATCTGACTACTTTTGATCTACAGATGGTAGCTGCACGAGCTTTCTCTGCATCCTCTTTCTCAATCGCACGTAATTCAGAAAAACGTAAATATTCTCTGCCCATGACACGCATTATATCATATTTTTCTCCTATAATTTATTGAAAATAAACAACTCGGCCCAACATATTTCTCTCAATTATAATTCTCTTTTTATTCGGGTTTGGGAGTTTTAATCTGAAGTAAAAATCAAAAGTTGGGTTAGTGAAAAGTGTATCCCAACTTTCAGATTCATGAAGCTATTTTAACATGAAGATCCTGAATACTCACATCTTGGCTTGGAGCATACTAACCTTGTTGTCTTCGCTATCAATAAACACTACCCAGCGACCAACTCCTGGAATATCTTGAGGTTCACCCTGGATTTGACCACCTGCATTTGTAACCATTTTCATTGCCTCCTCTAAATTATCAACTGAAATTACAACTGATGGATAAGGATTTGTAGATTTTGATTTTTGATAAAATCCTCCGTTAATTGTACCAGCAGTTTTAACCATTCTATTTTCATCTGTATCAGCTGTTATAGCTACAATATAATTACCCATTTCTTGTCCTGCGTCATTCATTCCCCAACCAAAAACATCTTTATAAAATTTAGGATTGAAGTAAAGCTTACCCAAGCCATATATGGGTACAAAAGATAAGCTCCTGTCTTGGAAATTTTCCCAAAAGAATCTATGCTCTTGTAAATTGCCCCCGATGATATAATCACTATTTTGATTAACTGGAGCAAAATCCCGTTTATCTGGAAATGACCCTATTAAGGGCTACAAAACACTTCTTGTAGCCCTATTTGAAAAATCTTATACTAATTTAATGTCTCCCAAATCCGCAAATCATCATCATAAATTTGTAATTCTTTTTGCTACCTCCACCCTAGCTCTAAGTATCTTGATAGTCTTAGTTGCAAACACATTTGCAAAAGAAAGGCTCAAGTGGCAGCAACAAGTCAATCGTAGAAAATGTGATGCTGAAGGCGAAGCCATAATCAATGTTCACCAACGAGTTGTCAAAAGTGTAGATTCAGGGCAAGCTGGAAATTACTGGGCATTTGATAATTACGATAGAAATATAAAAGTTTGGAAAATAGATGAAACTACTAATGAATTTTGTGCCACTGTCACATACAATGGCGACTTTGACGCAATTGCAGGTCAAAGAAGTCCTGGAAATACAGGAATCTTAACTGGTAAAGAAGACGGAAGATTTGATGGTGGATATAGAATGCATATAATAGGAACGATGCAAATCGATCCTAAATTTAACATCACAAAAGGATCTATCGGAACAGCTTATTACAACTGTGACATAAACGGAAACTGTCCAGGAGCATTTGATTGGACAACAAAGTATTTCAACACTACTGCAACAGGCTTTTCATCAACACTTGAATGGTGGGGCTGGCAATATAGAGCTCCCAAAAACAAAGTTTGGGTCAACTCAATTGACGGTAATTCCGGAGATGTAATTTAAATGTCACCTTCAAGTATTGGTGGATATTTCCTCTTAATTCTACTTGCAGTTTTAGCTCCTACTCCAATCCCAATTCCACTAGATGAAATAGTTATTGCATTAATCGCAAAGGGATTTAATCCAATTTTTGTGATAGCTGTTGCTCTTATAGGTGATCTGATCGGCACTTTTTTTATCTTCAAGGTGGGTCGTAAAAGTCGTGATTTTATTGACGAATATCACAAAAAAAGAAAAAGAAAAGATTATGCTTTTGCAGACAAGCTTTTCAGAAAGTATGGTAAATACGCCCTACTTTTAAGCGGTATTCCATTTCTTGGAGACGCACTAATTTTTATAGCAGGGTTTATCGTCTAAAAATGTCAGATTTTTTCATTTATTTCATATTAGGAAAATTACTTTGGTATACTTTTATTTCTTTTGGAATTATTAATTTTCTTTTACACTACAGAGGATTTCATAGATTTAGAAAATTTTATTAAAGCTGTATAAACCACTAAATTACCAACTTCCCCCTCCCCCACCTCCAAATCCACCGCCGGAAAATCCACCCCCACCAAATCCAGATCCACCAGACCATCCCCCGGATGACTTGGCCCCAGCAACAAAAGAGGAAGAAGCACTAGAGTTAAAACTACTAAATGAACTTACCCAAACTGCAGTTGATGCATCAAAATACTTTGGCGGTTTCACTCCCAATTCCTGCATATCACGAGCTAGTTGTTTAACAACCCCGAGTGAAATTGCCAATGGTAAAATTTCTTCCAAAAATAAATGTTTTTCGCTTATTTCCTCTCGCCATTTTCCTTTTTCAATATAAAACTGGAGACCTTTTATTTGCCTGTAAAGAGCATAACCTTTAGGAGTTCTTCTTGGCATTTTATATGCAAGAAAAAGCGAAATTGGAGAAGTCATCAAACTTATTATTACAGCCATATAATTAAAATTTAGTCCGGAAAAAATAAAGGCTAAAACTGTTCCAAAAATAACTAAAGAGCCAGCCCCAGTTAGATAAATTGCTCGAACCTTAGAAGGATCTCCAAAAAAATATCCTCTTTCAGAAATCTCTTTATAAAGTTTTTCCCTAAATTCAGAAAGTTTAGGATAAAATTTGGTTCTTAGCTCAGAAAGTTTTACTTGACCTTGGGTTTCCCCAAACGAAAACAAAGATTCAAATAAATATTTTTGATAATTTCGCAAATTCTCTCCCGGCTCTTTTAGTTTTCTAATCAAATAATCATCCTTCGCCCACTTTTTAACAATCTTTTCAATCTTTAAATAACCCAATCTCCCCAACTCAGTTATTTCCGAAACCACATCGGCAGTATCAACCCTCTCATCCAAAATTGTTCCAACTTCAGAAGGAGTAAGTCCATTTATTGGGCTATACACCAAAGGCAAATATTCTCGTTTATTAATTAAAGGCAATGTCTCAGTCTTTTCGTTATCAGGCTCATAATACACATTATCTCCTTTGTATCTAACATCACGCCCGCGCTTAAACCACAAAACAAAAATTATTAGAAATGGCAAAATCGAAAATGGATAACCCCAATAGTCAGAAATTAAGTCAAAAGTATTTCTTGAAAATGTAAGTTGATTATCCTTATTTAATCCAACAACTATGCTCATATCAGATCCATTACCCAAAGAAACATTTGATGATGCATCTAAACTATTTTTCTTGGCTGCATCAAAGTCACATTTAGCCTCAACTGAACCGTACAAACCAGAAAAACACTGGAAATCCTTTATATCAGCAAAAGCGCTTTCCAGATGAACATGTGTTGACAAAATCTGGGTGTCCCACCCATTTCCTGCAATATTCCAATAAAGCTCGTCATGGTCATCAAATCTGGCAATTATATTTCGAACACGATAACTGATTCTATAAACTTTAACTCCTGCAACATACGAATTGGGGTCTCCAATCTTAATCTGAATATTATCCCCAGAGCTTGAAGTTGTATATTTATATCTTTTACTATTTTCGTCAGTGACAGATAAAATCGAAAGCTTGGAATTTATAATCTTTCCATTTTTTTTGTATACAACAGGAATTGTTCTATAAATTCCATGCCTCTGCTCATTAAACAAAACACGTATTGTTTCAGAAACATTAAGCGATGCATCTTGGTTTATGGAAATATTTGAATCAAAACTTTGGATAACATAAGGCAAACTGGGTTGCGAAAAAGCAAAAGAAAAGGGAATTATGGTCATCAAAATAGCAAGAATTATCCCTGAAAAAAGTTTTCTCATAAACTAATTATATTCCTTATCTTAAACATAAAGGCCACGGCTCGGTTCCTCTTTTTGAAACCAAATACGCAGCTGTTCTTATTGACTCTTCAATGTTAGTCCTCAAAATCGGGTTTGCATCAAATGCCATTTGATTTCTTGTCGAAATCCAAGTATTTGTTGAAAACTGAAACATTCCCAAATAATCGCCATTTTGAGCATTAGGATTAAAATGCGACTCACAATTTGCAATCCTCTCCAATAAATTTGAATCAACATTATAAACTTGTGCATACCTTTGAATAACCGGTGAAATCGCAGGGGGTGACCAAACATCAGGAGTGGGCGTAGGCGCTGGTGGAATTGTTGGCGTCGGAGCTGGAGCCTCTGGAAATGGTGTAGGGGCCGGAGTTGGCGACTCCGTCGGAGTTGGGTTTGGGCTATCTGTAGGTATTGGCGTTGAACTTGCCTGAATGTACGCTGCCAAGACAGTTTTTTTCTCTTGTTTTTTTGAATTCAAAAAAATACTAAAACTAAAAAAACCAACAGCAAATCCGACCAAAAACCAAGTAAATATTTTCATTTTAGCCTATTATACATATATACTAATATATGCCCCAAATTGATAAAGACCTCACCCATAATTTGAAAAAAGCTGATTTAAGATATGTAACAGATACACAGATGGGCATAACCCGCAAAAAGAATGGCCACTTCAAATATTTTGATACCCACCAAAAACTCATAAAGACCAGCGCAACTCTTAAAAGAATCGAATCTCTTTCGATTCCTCCAGCTTGGAAAAATGTCTGGATTTGTCCATCTCCTTCAGGATATCTACAGGCAACAGGCCTTGATAGTAAGAGTCGTAAACAATATATTTATCATCCAGAATGGACAAAAGTTTCCCAAGAAAAAAAATTCAACAAAGTAGTTTTCTTTGGCTACGCCCTCCCAACAATTAGAAACAAAGTTTACAAAGATATGTTAATAGAAGATCTTATAAAAGATAAAATTATTGCAACAGTTATCTGGCTTTTAGAACACACATTCATTCGAATCGGAAACGAGGAGTATGTAAAAGATAATAATTCTTTTGGTCTGACCACTCTTCGCTCCCGCCATGTAAAAGTACGTGGAAAAAACATAAAATTTCAATTTCGCGGAAAAAGTGGAGTGGAGCAGTCAATAAGTATCACTCATCCTCGAATTGCCAAGATAATTAAAGAGTGCAGCCAGCTTCCTGGATATGAAATCTTTCAATATTTTGATGAAGGTGGTGAGCGTCATGCGATTAATTCTGAGGATGTAAATGAATATCTAAAATCCATAACTGGCGAATATATTACAGCCAAAGATTTTAGAACTTGGGGGGCAACCGTCCTTTGTGCGACTTCTCTCAAAGAAATCGGCCCCTCAAAAGGCGAAATCGAAGAAAAGAAAAATATATCCTCTGCTGTCAAAAAAGTTTCAAGCCATCTTCACAACACAGCCAAAGTCTGTAAAAACTACTACATTCATCCAACTGTTTTTGAAACTTATCAAAAAAATATACTAGTTCCACATTTCAATCGCATTTTTGGACAGAAAAACTCCAAAAATAAAGGTCTTGCCAAAAGTGAATATGCAACTTTAACTCTAATTCGAAGCTATTCCTAGCCTAAAAACCTATAATGATTGATTAATTTCAACTCATGTGTTATACTTCTCAAAGTTGTTTAAGATCTCAGGAAAAATTTCGTCTTCTTTTTCAACCCCAAAATAAATGTATTCAAACAATCGATTTAAGTTTCGTCGTAGCCGTTTCGGCCATTCCAATCATGGTAGCTTTTATCGTGGAAACACAAGCCGTGGTAATTTTCGTAATGGAGGCAGAAAAAGTAAGCTTTTAGGCCAAGATATAAATATGTTTATAAAAAAGGCAAAGCCAATTGATCCAACAGAAACTCCCATTGCCCACTCAACTTTTAATGAATTTTTTCTTTCAGAAAGCTTAAAACAAAATATAGCAAAAAAAGGCTATGTTAAGCCTACCCCGATTCAAGATCAGGCAATTTCCCCAATCCTTAAAAACAAGGATTTAATGGGGACAGCCTCAACTGGAACAGGGAAAACAGCAGCTTTCTTAATTCCAATCATAGATAAAATCTATAAAAACAAGAAAGATAAAGCCATAATTATAACCCCAACCCGCGAGCTTGCAGTCCAAATAAACGATGAGCTTAAAAATCTATCATTTAACATGGGAATCTATTCAACTGTAGTTATAGGAGGAGAAAATATTAGAAATCAAATAAGATGCCTACAGAGAAACTCTCAAGTTGTCATTGGAACTCCGGGTAGGATCAAAGATCTTCTTAAAAGAAACGCCCTTTCTCTTAAAAATTTTTCAATCTTTGTCCTCGACGAAGTAGACATGATGGTTGATATTGGTTTTATTCAGGATATTAAATATTTCATCTCTCTGCTTCCTCAAGTTCGTCAATCTTTGTTCTTTTCAGCAACTATTCCTCCAAAAGTCCAAGAATTACTTAAAACTTTTGTCAAAAATCCAATAACAATATCACTTAAAAAACAGGATACTTCAGAAAATGTTGACCAAAATATAGTAAGAGTTATAAATAAAAACAAAAAAATCGAGCAATTACACGAACTTTTGATTAAAGATGGATTTGATAAAGTTTTAATCTTTGGACGTACTAAACACGAAATTGAAAGATTAAACAAAGAGTTAATTTCAAGAGGTTTTAAATCAGGGTCAATTCATGGAAACAAAAGCCAAGGTCAAAGACAAAGAGTCTTACAAAACTTCAAAAAAAATAATCTTCAAATTCTTTTAGCTACAGACGTTGCCTCTCGTGGAATTGATATCGATAGTGTAACTCATGTCATAAATTACGATCTTCCTCAAACTTACGAAGATTATATCCACAGAATTGGCCGCACAGGTCGCGCTAACAAAAAAGGCGTTGCTCTAACTTTTATTGACTAATTAGGACAGTAGTGATCCCCCATCAACAATAATCTGTGTTCCGGTTATATAAGAAGACATGTCAGATGCCAAAAATAAAGCAACTTTACCAATATCATCAGGCTCCCCCATTCTACCCATTGGGATTTTAGCTAAAAATTTCGCGATCATTTCATTTGGGTCCACTGAAGATGTTGCAGGGTGAGTTAACTGCATCTTCTTGACTCCTTCAGTCATTACTCCCCCAGGCGCAATTGCATTAACCCAAATTTTATACTGAGAAAGCTCTAAAGCTACATTTTTAGTAAATCCCCAGGCTCCGTGTTTTGATGCATCGTAATGAGCTAGTCCAACACTTGATGGGTGAAGGGCATCAATTGAAGTTATATTAATAATTTTCCCTCCTGCACCTTTCAGAATCATTCTCTCACTTACATATTTTGTACAAAGGAAAACTCCCTTCAGGTTTACAGCCAAAACTTTTTCAAAATCAGAAATAGTCATTTGAGTAACAGGGATGTTAGGATAAATTCCAGCATTATTTACAAGTATGTCAACTGAGCCAAAAAGCTTAACAGTTTCATCAACCATGTTTTTGACATCTTCCTCAACAGATACATCAGTTTGAATCTCTGCAACCGAAAACCCTTTAGATTTAAGATCAGTTACTGCCTTTTCAGATTCTTCTTTTGTAATTCCTGCAATCACAACATTGGCATGCGCCTCTGCAAGCCGTGAAGAAATTCCAAACCCAATTCCAACGGCTCCCCCTGTCACAATGGCAGTCTTATTAGACAAATCTAAAAGCTTATCGTAAGGGGTAGGATCCATCAAAAATATTATACAATAAATTAATGACAAAAATTTCAATTAAAAAATATTTCTCAGGTGTTACCAAGGACACTTTCTTCTTATCTCTAGTCTCTCTTTTTGCAGATATCGCAACAGAAATGCTCTACCCAATCCTTCCAATTTTTCTTACTCAGACTCTAAAGGCAAACGGCTCAGCTGTAGGTTTAGTAGAAGGAATCGCAACAGCTACTCAAAATATTGTTCAAGGTGTATCGGGGTATCTTTCAGATAAAATCCAAAAAAGAAAAGCAATTGCAATAGCAGGCTATACTGTTAGCGCTCTGGCAAAACCTCTAATTGGTTTTTCAACTCTTTGGCAACAAGTTCTTGGAGTTAGATTTATGGATAGGCTTGGAACTGGTACACGCTCAGCTCCTCGCGATGCCTTAATTGCTGCCTCAGTTGATAAAAAATCTCGCGGTAAAGCATTTGGCCTGGAGGCAGTTGGTGACAACCTTGGAGCATTTCTAGGTCCCCTTTTGACAATCTTTCTTTTATTTAGTTTAAAAATTCAAATTCGCCATATTTTCTACCTTGCCGTAATCCCCGGTCTTTTATCAGTTCTAGCAATAACCCTAGTCAAAGAAAAAAATATTTCTTTTAGTTCCAAATCAAAGCTTGAAGCAAATCTTCACAAATTTCCCAAAAAATATTACCTCTATCTTTTTGTAACAGCCATATTTGGTCTTGGGGTTTCCTCAACTTCTTTTTTGATTCTGCAAACCAAATCAATTGGTGTTTCTCTTGAGGGCACAATCCTAATTTATGCATTTTTTAATCTAATTGCTGCCTTAACTTCGTATCCAGCTGGTTTTCTTTCAGACAAATTCGGACGAAAAAATATTCTTCTTTTATCATTTGTGATTTTTGCACTCACCTATTTAGGCTTTGCCCTTACCCGAAATATATTGGCAATTACAATTCTTTTTATTTTCTATGGAGCGTTTCAGGGAATCTTTAGATCAGTTGGGAAAGCACAAGTAGTTGACCTAATACCCCAAAATTTAAAGGCTTCAGGAATTGGTTGGTACATATCAACAGTAGGCTTAACTAGTTTAGTTGCAAGTTTAGTTTCAGGCCAGCTTTGGGATAAACTAGGCCATCCAGCAGTTTTTCTATATGGAGCTTTATTTGGAACAATGGGAATTATCTCTCTTATATTTCTAATTTAAAAGTTATATAATTTATTTATGCCAGGATATAAAGACAATATCGAAAAATTAACCCTAGAAAATACTTTCTTTCGTCATGTTCTTTTTACAGCTCCCCATTCCCAACTTGTTGTTATGAGTTTAAAGCCAGGTGAAGAAATTGGTATGGAAGTACACACAGTTGATCAGTTTTTCAGATTTGAAAAAGGAACCGGAAAAGTAATCATTGAGTCAACAGAGTATGAAGTTTCAAATGGAGACGCAATAATTGTTCCAGCTGGATCAAACCATAATGTTATAAACACTTCCCAAACCGAAGATCTAAAGCTTTACACCATCTATTCTCCATCTCAACACATGGATGGTACCATCCATAAAACTAAACAGGAAGCCATAAACGAGGAAAAATAAATTTTTTCCTTTTTAAACCCAAGTACATTTTTAAATAGGAAACTTTAGGTAATATTAGGTATTATCTGGCAAAATTAGGTAATATCTGGTAAAGTAAGTTTATGCTAATTCCTCCAAGATATGAGCTTACTCCAGAGCTAGTTTCACTTCTCAATTCAATTGAAGCTTCCCGTCAGGTTATAGATTCAATTGAAATTCCCCTAGAAATTGAACAAAATATTCGCCGAGTCGAAAATCTTAAAAGCTCTCTTTTCTCTGCCAGAATTGAAGGAAACAATCTTAATCTTGAAGATCTACAAAATCCTTCAAAAACTCAAAAAAAAGCAGAGGTTTTAAATATTTTAAAAGCTATGAACTTTTTAAAAGAAAAGCAAAAAAAAGATATAACCACAGCTGAAATGCTTGCTCTTCACAAAATTACCATGAATGGTTTAATTGATGGACAAAATTTAGGAGTTTTTAGAAAAAACATGGAAGCAATTTTTAATTCAGCCGGAATTGCAATTTTTATGCCTCCTTCACCAAAACAAGTGCCTTCTTTAATAGAAAAATTGATTAAATTTATAAATTCAGACAAAGAGCGTTTTGCACCAATTAAAGCATCTCTTACTCACTACACTTTTGAAAAAATTCACCCCTTTTTAGATGGCTCAGGCCGAGTGGGACGCCTTTTAATCCAAAAAATTCTTTACAAAGAAGGCTTTGGCATGAAAGGACTTTTATCTCTTGAAGAATATCTTGATAATCACAGATCTACTTATTACAGAATGCTTGAAGAGCCAGAAAAAGAACTCACAGATTACTTAATTTTTATGCTTACTGCAATTTCTGAGACTGCTCTAAAAGCAAAAGAATTAGTCCAGCAAAAACAAAAAGTCGAAGTTGAAGATTATCTCCTTCCAAGAAGAGCTGAAATTTTAAGAATCATAAAAGATCAAAAAATAGTTAACTTTGACCAAATCAGAAGGCGCTTTATGGCAGTAAACCCCAGAACTTTAAGATATGACTTAAAAAAACTTCAGGATGCAAATTTGATTAGAAAACTTGGAACCACCAATGGAGTTTATTATGAGGAACAAAAATAAATCCCCTCGGGTTAATTTTAACTCGAGGGGTATAGGTATATCTCTAAACTAATCTTTCCAATACTTGTCAGACAATCTCTCCTGTAAAAGCATAACATCAAAGTTAGACGTCAAACCTTTATGCATCCTTGTGGAATTTGCGTCAAGTCCTTTTGAAACAGGCACCAAGTACGGTGGGAGATAGTTGCCATCTGGGTCAACAAGAAAAGACAAGCTCTCTCCGTCTTCCATTCTGATGTATACCCTAAAATAGAATCCTTTGGGATATTTTTCGTCTCCTTCGTAAGGGAAAAATATTCTAATGACTTTTTCAGAGCCAATTCTGATGTAGCTTCCCTCTTTTGCATGTTTAGATGGCACAACCTTCCGACAAAGGACCTTAGGTCCTTTTCCTAAACAAACACTTCTGCCATCTTCCGATAAAACTGGCATCTCATATACACTCAATCCTCCTGGAATCTCCATATCTGAAAGAAAAAACCCTTCTACAATATTTTCTTCTTTCGTAAGAGCAAAAACGCTCTTCCAGAATAGAAGTCGCTCGTATGGCCCATTCAAGGAGTCTAGTGCGGCAAATACTAGATGTGTTGCTACTCTCTCGTTGCCCTGTGCAAAAGCAGAAACAAGAGGAGCATCCAAAATCTCTTTCACGATCGGGTTGGAAAAAGTTATCGTTGTGGACATCTCAAAATCCTTACCTCTAAACGTGCGGTCGATCTAATGGGCCAAGTATATCACAAACCAAAAGCGCCCCGCGTTAAACGCGGGGGCGCTCGGACAGGTAACATCATGACCTAAAAGTGGTGCCACATGCCAAATCTTAAAAGCGAAACATTAATCCCCTGTGACTTAGCCCAAGATTTTAAATCTAAGCTAAAACTTTGCAATGCCTTCTTCCTATCTGTAAGAGACATTGTATTCAAAGAGTCCAGGTTATGTTTCACCTTAAGACTATTTATTTCATTTAAGATGGCACTTTTTTGATCACTCGTGATCTTACCTTCAGTTACAAGTCGACTAAGCCTGTCCTCAAACCTAGCCTGCATGTTTTGCATAATATGCATTTTCCGCTGACTTCTAAATTCATCAAAAAAGCTTTGGACCTGGTCCTTGGGAAGACCAAATTTTTGTGCAAATGCAGATACAATATCTGGGTGAGTTTCAGTATCTTGCGCATAAACGCGATTTGTTGCAAAAAAAATGGCTCCAGTAACCATTAGACCAACTAATCCTAAAATCATAGCCTTGCTTTTAATCACCTTATCACCTCCTCTCATTTATAAGATCTACTATAAAACTCTTTTCTGAAATTATGCTTAAAAAATCACCTCTCTCTAAACTGGGGGTTTATAGAGACATTAGTTGCAGTCACAGAACCATCAGAATTGGTAGTTCCTAAAACTAAAACTTCTTTTCCATTAGATAAATCAGATTTCGCAGCAGTTGTTGATTGTGTTATAGTCGTAGAATCAGTAAGTATTACTATTTTACTTGAACCATCTTGCATTTTAACTGTTATACTTTTGTCATCCATACTTAATATTTGACCAACAACAGGCCTATTTCCCCCTCTAATTTGTGTTCTATTTTGAGCAAGTTGACCAAGATTGGATCTTTGTCCTTTCTGGTAAGTAACTCCTCCAAAAAATCCGCCTCCCAATCCTACTAAAAGAGCAACAATTGCAAGAATTAAAGTATTTTTCTTCATTTAAATCACCCCCTTTGTGAATTGAAATAATCAAAAACGTTTTTTGAAATTACAGATTCGCGAACAGCTGACTGAGAAGGATCATCACTTTCAGACATCAAAACTATTATGTAATCGCCATTTTTTGTATAAACTATTCCAGCATCATGATAAAAGTTATCTATATCACCAGTTTTATGTGCAATTGCAATTTCAGAAGGTAAATATTTAGGGATAACATCATTTAGAGTTTGCTCTTTCAGAAGCTCAACCATTTCAGATGAAGAGCTAGAATCGACTATTTCACCTTTATAAAGCTTTTCAAAAAAACTAGCTACATCATAAGCAGTAGTCATTGGCTCATTGGTTTCATCCCCAAAATCTGATTCACTAAAATTAAACTTCTTCATAAAAGAAGATATGTTGACAGCCGTAAGTTTGTTGGTCAAAGCAAAAGCAGAAGAATTATCAGAGACTGTTACCATTTGATTTAAGGCATCTCCGACTGTAAGCGATACTTCCGTTAAATAATCAGAAAGACTTAGGTTATTACTTTTGATTTCATTATATGCCTCCCCCATCACCCAAAGCTTATAAAGGCTACCAGCTTTGAATTTCATATGTTCATTAAAAGAATATGATTCGTTAGTTTTAAGATTCTTTATAAATATTGCATAAGTGCCGTTTGCCCCATTCATAGCATCATCAACGATTTTGCTAAGATCATTAACCAAATTTATTTCATCCGCCAAAACTTTAGCAGAAATCGCGTCTGTAGGTTTGTGTGAATCAGAAATAATCTTAGCAGATGACTCTCTAAACAAATTTCTGACTGTCAAAAAAACAATCAATATAAAGGTAGCTAAAAATATTAATACAAAAATATTTTTCATTTATTCATATCTCAATGCTTCAATAGGTTGCAAATTGGCTGCTCTTTGAGCTGGATACCAGCCAAACAAAACTCCAACGAGAGCCGAAACTACAAATGCTATAAGAATCGATGGGGTTGAAATGAAAAATGTTGATTTATTAACTAATGAATACAAATAAGAGACTAAAATTCCCAAAACAATTCCCATACTTCCTCCAGTAAATGTTAGAATTATCGACTCAATCAAAAATTGTCTTACAATAACGTTTTTCTTAGCTCCTAATGCCTTTCTGAGACCAATTTCGCGAGTTCGCTCTGTTACTGTAACAAGCATTATATTCATAATTCCAATCCCTCCTACAACAAGTGAAATTGCTGCAATCCCAGAAAGCAATGTCGTAAAAGTTGATGTTGTGGAATTTGCAGTATTTAAGATATCTTGCTGCGAAAGAATAGAAAAATCGGCTTGCGTGGGATCGCTTAATTTATGCCTTGCTAAAAGAAGATAACCTACTTGATTTTGCGCCTCAGTCATAACATCAGCACTTTTCGCCTCTAGTGATATATTGCTTAGATAAGTCTGTCCAAATACTTGTTTTTGAGCAGTTGATAATGGTATATAGATAACATCATCCTGGTTCAAAAATCCACTTCCACCTTTTGAAGTAGCAACTCCCACAACTCTAAAAGAAGTCCCTTTAATACGGATATTTTGTCCTATTGGATTACTACCTTCGCCAAACAAATCAGACACAACTTGAGGGCCCAAAACCACTACTTTCGCAATACCAGCATCATCCTGATCAGTAATGAATACTCCAGAATCCATTGTAACTTTATGAACGCTAGCATAAATACTTGTAACACCGTTTACTCGTACATTTGTATTATTTTTTCCAGCAACTACTTGTGCTCTTTGATTAATCTCAGAAGAAACCGCACTTACTGTTGTTATTGCAGAATCGGTCTTTATAGCTTCAGCATCCGCGTTAGTAAGTGTAGTTTCTGATCCCGCAGCTCCACGAACCGCTCCTGTTCTTTGAGAGCCTGGATTGACCGTCAAAAGATTCGCCCCAAGTGATTGTATTTGAGATTGAATCGCCTCTTGCGATGCCTGCCCCAAAGAAACCAAGGCAATAACGGATCCGATTCCAATGACAATTCCAAGCATAGCCAAACCAGTTCTAAGCTTATTTATAGTCAAAGTTCCAATAGCTTCAGTTATTAATTTAACGTTTTTCATAAGGTGTCTTGTTTAATACCAAGTTTTGCTATCTTCTGTTTTTTGTTTTTCTCATCACTTACAAGTTTTCCATCTCTAATATGAATTATTCTTTTTGCATGATCTGCAATCTCACTCTCATGAGTAATCATCACAACAGTGTGTCCTTCGTTATTTAATTTCTGGAATATTGCCATAATCTCTTCAGCTTGGTTACTCGCGATATTTCCAGTCGGTTCATCAGCCAAAAGAATAGCAGGATTATTAACCAAACTTCGAGCTATAGCAACACGCTGCATCTGACCTCCTGAAAGCTGATTGCTTGTATGTGTAAGTCGATTTTCCAACCCTACCATTATCAAATATTTTGTCGCAATCTTTTCGCTCTCCTCTTTTGAAATCGCATAAGCTGAGCTTGTCGCCTCGCGATAAAACATCGGTAACATTACATTTTGCAAAGTGGTACGCCTAGGAAGAAGATTAAAAGCTTGAAAAATAAAACCAATCTTTCTATTTCTAATGTCTGCAAGATTATCCTCTGTTAGTTTACTTACTTCTTCGCCATCTAAAACATACGAGCCCGTAGTGGGAGTGTCAAGAGCACCAATAATGTGCATGAGAGTTGATTTTCCCGACCCAGAAGGTCCCATGATAGCCACGAATTCACCTTTTTTAATATCAAAAGAAATATCAGATAGAGCAGTTGTCTCAACCACATCTGTCTTGTAAATTTTTGAGATATGAGAAAGATGGATAATTGATTTAACCATTGTAGTTTACCTACCACCAACTCTTACAAATCCTCCGCCACCAAAGCCACCTCTTAAACCACCAAAGGGAGAAGTACTATTTGTCGAACTAGAGCCTGTGTCTGTTGTAACTGAAGTAACTATTACATCACCTTCATTGACTCCAGATATAATTTCGGTCTCAGTGTCCGAATTTTCTCCAAGTTTTACATCAACATAAGTAAGCTGACCATTTCTAAGTTCACGAACAACACTCTGTCCGTTTTGAGTCTGAACGGCTGACGAGGAGACCTTTATTACATTATCCTTTACATTAGTAATAATGGCAGCAGTTACCGACATGTTTGGCAAAATTGCAGGAGAACTACTATCAAATTCAATTGTTGCAAGATAATTTGTAACGCCAGAAGAAACAGTTCCTAGTTTGTTAATTCCCGCAATTTTACCGGTAAAAGTTGCATCAGCAATTGAATCAAATCTTAAAGTAACTTTCTGTCCTGCTTTTACCTTGGAAACATCCACCTGGGAAAGATTAACTGTCGCAACAGGATTCCCTTCAGTTTGAATAGATGCAACAGTTGTAGAATTTGTGCTTGTCACAATTCCCATTCCGGGAACCACAGTAATGTTTTGAATTAGACCAGAGGCAGGTGAAACAACAGTTGACGATGCTTGTTGGTATGCAATTGCTGCGCTAACAAGATTTGCTTGCGATGACAATATCGAATTTTGAACATTATTAAAATTCGCTTCAGAGGCAAGCCATGCATCATTTTCTTGAATATAAGTTGGGTCAGTTGTTACTAAATTTCGGGAAACAGCATCATTCATAAATTTCTGATTTGCGGAAAATGCAGCAGCCTGAAGAGTGTAGTAATTAGCATTTGCAGAATTTAGTGAATTTTTGGCCGAAATATATGAAGCATAAGCTTGGGACTGATGCTGCTGACCTATAGCATCCTGAGTAATTTCAAATAACTTTTGTCCTTTTATCACATTATCTCCCTCTTTAACATAAACTTTCGACACCTGACCATTAGCTGTGCTTGTAACATCAATATTGTTTGTTGCAACAATTGTTCCAGATGCAGTAACAGTACTAATTAAGGCTCCTTTTGTGGCCATTGCGGTTTGATAAGTAGGAGTAACCTGTCTATTGGTTGTTTTGACAATTACAAAAATAGCCACCAAAGCCAAGGATATCCCAATAACAACTCGCTTGTGCGACATAACAAGAATCTTGACATGGTTTGACATATTTTGCATAAGTTTAATCAAAGTCTAGTCACCAATCCTGAAAGCAGGCTGAAATCAAATAGGCAGAAGAATTGAAAAAGTTGATCCTTTATTTGGCTCGCTTTTGACATTAATACTTCCTTTATGATCTTCAACAATTTTCTTCGCGATAGAAAGTCCAAGTCCATACCCCCCACTGCCTACTTTAGACCTGGCAGAATCAGCCCTATAAAATCTGTCAAAAATATGGGCAATGTCGCTCTTTTTGATTCCTATTCCAAAATCAGTAATTTGAATTAAGACAGATCCATCAATTTTTTTGGAACTTACAATAACTTTACTCTTTTCAGTACTATATTTAATTGCGTTATCCAAAACTACAACAAGAAGCTGAACAAGAGATTCCTGATCACAACTTATCTTATAATCATTGATATTAGTTGTTATTTTTATTTCTTTTTGAGACGCAATCGAGCTTACTTTATGAAGAGATGTATCAATTATTTTCTTTAAAGATTGTTTTCTGAATTCAGTTTTTCCATTTTGTCGATGAGAAGTTAATTGCAAAAGTGAATCCGAAAGTGATTGTAGTTTGTTAACCTCCACAATACTTTCAGTAATTAAACTCTTTGTTTCTTGTAAAGTATGTTTCTTTTCCCGCAAATACACTTCCATTGCGATTTTCAAAGAAGTAAGAGGAGTTCTAAATTCATGGGATGCATCAGATACAAATCTGTTTTGCTCATCCATCATTGCAGCAATTGGAGAAAGTGTGCGGCCAGCCAAAAGAAATCCTGTTCCTCCTGAAATCACAAAGATTGCCCCATTAATAAATCCTAAGGTCAAAAGTATTCTTCTTTTAGTTTCTTCAAATATTTCAGGATCAATTATTTGCTGAGGAAAAAGCCCAAAATCAAACCTTCTCTCAACTCTAGACCGCTGCATTGCCGCAATTCTATCGATCTCGCTAACTAAAGATCTATAAATTACAACACTAAAACTACAACTTATTACCATTATGATAAGAAGATACCAAGCAGTGAGTTTGAGACGCGCTGAATTAAACATATGTTAGCTTATATCCAAAACCACGAACTGTACTAATAAGTGTCTTGTCACCTTTAAACGGAGCGTCAATTTTGGAACGAATATTTTTAATATAAACCTCTACTGTGTTTGGTAAAATGTCTGCGTCGTAATTCCAAACATGATTTATAATTTCATTTTTAGTCACAACTTTGCCTTTATTTCTCATTAGATACTCTAAAAGAGAAAATTCACGACTAGAAAGAATAATGCTTTTACCTTTACGTTTAACCTCGTAAGTTTTAGAGTCCAAAGTTAGATCTCCCGCTTCAAGCCTATTTGAAACGAAATCTTTGGGCCTACGAGTTAATGCCCTAATTCTGGCCAAAAGCTCTTCAAAAGAAAATGGTTTTGTAAGATAATCATCAGCTCCACTATCAAGCCCTTCAATCTTGTCGCGAATTAGTCCCTTAGCAGTCAAAATCAAAATTGGAGTATGTACATTTGATTCTCTGAGTTTTTTACAGATTGTTATTCCATCCATTCCAGGAAGAAGTAAATCCAAAACTAAAAGATCATAATCCTCTGTCGAGGCCAAATCAAAGCCAGTTGTTCCATCATACGAAACATCAACAGCATACCTTTCATCAGTAAGTCCTTTTTTAATGGTGTTGGCGATTCTATGCTCATCTTCTACAACAAGGATTCTCATGAGGCTATATTATAGCTTATTTGCTGAAAATCCGCTGAAAAATCCTACCAATACTAAATCTCTGGCTTTCTTTATTTAAAAAATCAACTTTTTTGGCAATCTCATCTTTTCTTGAAATCTCGCGAATATCCTCTATATCTAAAATATCTTTCGAGATTCCAAAAATGGAAAGTGGACTCAGGTATAAAACATTAACCCCAAAGATCTCAAAAGCTCTTAAAAAACTATCCACAAAACTTTTATTTATTGCAAAAACAACAGAGGCAGTTTTACCATTGTAAATTTTCGCACTAACTTGTCCTGGTTCAAAAGGAAGACTATCTAAAAATTTCTTAACCTGCTCTTCTCTCTCGCCTTCATTCAAACTTACAGACTTTTGGTAGACAACACTGTCTCCAAGTATAATTTTTACTTTTCTATCACTTAACTTTGCGTTTTTAAAAAAGGAAAGCAAAAAATTTACAAATTTCTCTCTATCTATTATTTCCTGATTCAAAACCAGATTAACAGGATAATCTGATCTATTTCTCAACCCGTGTGGATCATACAAAATTACAAACTTACCTTGAATGTAGAAAAAACTCATTATCTAGAAGCAGAGATATTTGTTCCGCCCTCAGCTCCACAAGCTTTAACAGTAACAATTCCATTTGTATCTACTACCACGCTGTAACCAGTTTGTGCAGCTGTAAAGGTTCCTCCAGAAGGATCAACTGGCATGGATTTTAAATATTTAGAAAGATTTTGCGTTCCACTCATTAAATCTACACAAGCAGCTTGTGTAACTGCACATCCTGCTGTCGCAATCGCACATCCAGTTGCTGCAGTTCCCAATTGAGCCTCTGTACCAGCTGCTGGCATATTTGTAGGAAGTGAACCTTTACTGTCTACTATTGATTGATGAATTGCCGAAAGAATCGAGTCAGTATCAGATGTTCTTCTTGCGTCTTTTGCATCTTTAAGTCTCTGCCCTGGATTTAGCGCAACAAAAACTGCAACTGCTAAAACTGCCAATATCGCAACTACTAAAAGAAGTTCTATGAGTGTGAAGCCTTCTTCCCTTTTATAAAATCTTTTCATTGATAATTCAGATTAGTAAATTCATTAAACCTTTGTCAAGTATTAAATCTCTATCCAGTTCGTAATCGTAATTTGAGTTGTTCGAAAAAATACAATTCTTACCTTTCTTTGATAATTGGCATCATTTGAGGTAACGGTCACATCCCAATTTGTAGGACCCGAAAGTGCGTAAGAAATAACACAATTACCCTCAGGCCTTGTAATTGTCGTCCCACTAAAACTAGCGTTATCGTGTATTTTTAGAAGTAAATCTTCTGAACAGCCTTCTACAAGATTAAGATTATTCTCCCCCAAAAGAGAATTTAGTGATATTTTTCCTTCAGAGACAGACGAAATTACAACTGCAGTAGTGAGACTTATTAAAATTGCAGATATGATTAAAATTGTTGTCGTTGCAATAAACCCTTGATTTTTCATATTAGTTACTTCTAACCTCTCCATCTCCTTCAAAGTTTGCGCTTGACTGATAATCTCCTCTCACAGAGTTTGCTTTATAAAAAATCGTAAAAGAAAACTGTATATTTTTGGTCTTGTTATCCAAACTGGAATAATTAGTAAACACTAAATTTGAAATAGCCGTATCGTTTGAGTTTAGGGAAACTGCAGCCGCGGCTCCTTTTTTAATAGTTACCCTTGAAGAACTCAAATTTATAACTGTTGGGTTATCTGCTGGATTACTTTCAGAAAGTGAAATAGAAGTGGTGTTTACAGTATTAATACCAGATGCGTTTCTTATTTCGTATTTTATTTTTTCTGCAATATATCTTCCATTACTATAGACCTCCTCATCAACAGTACTTTTTATCCCATTGTTGATAATATTCCAACCAAAAGAAATCAAAGATGTTGTAACAACACTCACAATCGCCATATATAAAATTAGTTCGATGAGGGTGAAACCCTCAAAAGTTTTACGTATTAAGTTGAGTTCCTTTTTCATATCAGTTTTTATCCCATTCAAAATCGTACCAATATTCGTTGGTACTCGATCCATTAGTTCCATGCAGAGTAAAGGCATTTTCAGATCCATTCCACATATCACTATACAAACGATTATTGTTATCTCCCATCAAAATCATAATGTTTGGCGAATCAGCCAATGCAACTTCTGAAACAGTCCTAAGTGTGGAACCTATAGAAGTTAGATTTGTGGCTGTAGCATCAAATGAGCCAGTCAAAGGGTTGTATTTCTTTAGCTTTGGAATTGCGCTATTATCCGAGTAAACAGCAATCGCTTGATCGCCTGACCCCTGATACTTTATATCAAATGTCTTTTGACTTCCCGTAGCAGTCGATGTAGTAAGGATATTATTAGAGGGACTACTAAAACTCGGAGTTCCGTCAGATTTAAAACAGTAAATATCGCTATTTGTATCACGATCGCAAGCTATAAATTCCAAAGA
This sequence comes from Candidatus Woesebacteria bacterium, assembly GCA_016432525.1. Taxonomy (GTDB): domain Bacteria; phylum Patescibacteriota; class Microgenomatia; order UBA8517; family UBA8517. The sequence goes on from CP066693.1 coordinate 813,583, forward strand.
AGCTGTCCGGCTATCTATTTCCATTGGTCCTAAAACTCCTTGATTCGTACTATTAGCCGTGTTGCTCCATGATCCCGATCCTGATCCGTTTGCAGTCCATATTTTAATATTCATCGCCCTATCGTTATTTCCGCTTGAAAAAATTAGAGCCCCTTTGGTTGAGTTATTCGCACTCCACACAAAATCAATCATTTGAGATGCATTGTTTGGTGCACTGGTTGAATGAATGCTGTGAAGGTTCCAACTGCTTCCATTAAAATACTCTGTATTCACATCCCTTGATTGGTCAAAAAAACCAGCCATCACTTCATTTGTTCCAGATCGAGGCCGAGTAACTATATAAAGAGGCACCGAGCTTCCATTATTTGCTAAATTAATAAGCGAAAGTTGAGAGCTCCAAGACGATCCATTCCAAATCCTATATTTAGGAGTCGTTGTATTATCAGAATAAACTGCCACAAAATTACCATTTGCCAAATACGCGCCATCAAAATTTCTTACTTGTAAAAAAGTGTTTGCATTCCACGAAGAAAAAAGAGTGCTGGTAAAGTTTGTTCCATTAAAAACATGACCATAAATATACTGAGTTGTTCCATTGTAGTGCCTTGAAATAACTATCTTCTCATTTCGAGTTGATGATGAATAAACTCTAACCGCTCGAACTGCCCGATTTGAGGTAGTTGTATCAAAATCAATATTTCCTACCACTCCCCAACTATTAGTTGACCCATCAAAAATTCGGTAGCGAAAGGCATCGTTTGTTGTTCCTCCATCTCCATACACCAAAATTCCAGATCTATTACTCAAAATTGGAGCCTTCCATTTGGTAAAGTATGTAGAAATTGACACATCATTTACTCTTGCGCTACTAAAATTCCATTTAACAGTTGATGTCACTTTCTTGGTTTTGGGATCAAGCGCTCCTCCACTAGAAACAATATTTCCGCTCCCATCTCTAAATACATCAGATACAGTAATGGTTCGGCTATATTTCTCAAAACTGTTATTAGCTCCCCCATAGGCCCATAAAGAATTTATGTTTTTAATAACTCCAGTTGTCGGAGTAGTATTAGTAAGATTGTCATACGACTGGTTTTTAATTGATCGCATAGCCTCAATCCCTTCTGATGCAAAGTGAGTTGCAATACTTTCCTCGTTAGCAAGTCTATTAGCATTCAAGGAAGAAAGTGCGGCAATAACAAAACCAGTTGCAAAAAAAGAAAAAATGGCAATAGCAAGTAACACCTCAACAACTAATATCCCTGCTTGATTTCTCTTTTTCATTTGCTTACAACTCCATAAGAATTAACGCTCAAAGTTTTTGTAGTTCCAAGACCAGATATTGTAATTGCAGCAGTTGTGTTGGGAATTCCAGTTACTCTGGCAAAATTAATATCGCTTGCCCCGGTTACCAAAATCTTTGGATTTATTCTAACCTTCTCATCAAAACTAGAGTTTCGAGTCAAATAAGAATTCCCTTGATAAATGGTAACAATTCCAGAAGCAATATTTACTCCCCACCCGGTAGATGCACTTTTACGACTTACAATTGAATAAAATTGTGCAGTCGAAAAAGCAGTTGTTAGTTGATTAACAGTTGAAGCTACATCATTTTGGGTTAAAAATCTGGAATAAAAAGATGAGGACAAAATCGCAATGGTTGAGATTATCGCAACTACCAATAGTAGCTCTATAAGCGTAAATCCTTTTTTCATTGTCTAATAGATCCAGTAAATTGATAGATTGGGGAAATTATAGAAAGTGCCAAAAATGAAACAAACAAGGCAATTATTATAAGTAAAACTGGCTCAATGACAGAAGGTAAGTTCTGTGCCATATCATCAACCTCCTCCTCAAAAAAATTTGAAAGGTATAAAAGTGATTCAGATAATTTTCCCGATTTTTCTCCTACTCCAATCATTCTCGTCATAACAGCTGGCATATGTTTAAAGTTACGCCTGGTGATTTCCTTTTCAATACTAACTCCTTTATCAACAGCCTTAGAAATTAAACTTATATATCCCTTAAAAACAAGATTCGAGGTAGCAGCCGTTGTTGCTACCATTGCCTCAGAAATTGGAATCCCGCTTTTAAGCATTACCCCAAGATTACGACAAAAATTTGTAATCTCCACACTCATTATAAAATTTCCAAAAAAAGGTATCCTCAAAACAAATCTCTGCCATCTAAGCTTAATTTTTGGAATATCGATAGCAACCCAAAAAATAATAAAGCCGCCAACTAAAAAGGCAACAATAAAAATCCCGTAGTTCTTCATTGTATTTGCAAAAAATAGAAGTATTTTAGTAGAAAGAGGAAGCGCTACATCTAAAGATTCAAAAAGGTCAGTTAACTTTGGAAGAACAAAAATAGAAATTCCTCCTCCAACAATAATGGCAGCAATCACGATAATTGTTGGATAAATTAAAGCTGCTCTGACTTTTTTTCTAAATTCGTAATTTTTGGATAATTGGCTAGCCAGATACTCCAAATTAGCATCCAAATTTCCAGATTCTTCTCCTATTGCAATAATACTGACAAAAAGCTTATCAAAAACATCTGGGTATTTCTCTAAACTTTTTGAAAGTTTTAGACCATTTTTTAAATCATTCAAAATTCCCAACAATATTTTCTTAAATGCTTTGTTGCGGCTTTGCTCATACAAAATATTTACAGAATCATAAATAGTAATACCGCTCTTAAGCATTACAGAAAGATGTTTTGCAAATAAAAGCTTGTCAACAAATCTTACCTCACTTAAACCGGGCAGTTTCATTTTTTTACTCCTTGGTAACTCTAATTATCTCATCTATAGTCGTTTGTCCTTCAAGTACCTTAATGAGACCATCTTCTATTAGTGTGCTCATCCCTTCTTTTATTGCACAATCTCTCAACTTATCACTATCTGCCTTACTCGTTATAAGATCACGAATCGCATCTGTTACAGCAAGAACCTCGAATATTCCAATTCGTCCGTTATATCCAGTCATGTTGCAGACACTGCATCCTTTTCCAGCATAAATTCGGGCCTCGCGATTTTTAGTATGCTTCTTTAAAAGATCGGGAGGAAAAAACTTCTTAAGCTCAGTTGCAGTTATGCTTTGTGATTTTCTGCATTTCTCACAAATTTTACGAACCAATCGCTGCCCTACAATGACATTGATCGTTGAAGCAACCAAAAAAGGCTCCACGCCCATATCAATAAGGCGAGGCAATGTCGTTGCCGCGTCGTTTGTATGAAGCGTTGAAAGAACCAAATGCCCAGTCAGAGCTGAATTAACCGCAATATCTGCCGTTTCTGAATCTCTAATCTCCCCTACAAAAATCACATTTGGATCTTGCCTTAAAATCGCCCGTAATCCATTAGCAAAAGTTAGGCTGGTTTTAGAATTAACTTGAATTTGGTTGACCCCTTCAATGTCATATTCAACAGGGTCCTCAATACTTGCAATGTTCACAGATCTTACATTTAAAATTTTCAAAATAGTATAAATTGTTGTCGTCTTTCCACATCCAGTAGGACCTGTTGACAAAAACATTCCATAAGGTTTATTAAATCCATCTCTCACTTTTTTTAAGTCAGGCTCTCTCATTCCTAAATCATCAAGACGGTACTGCCTAGACCTTGAAGAAAGTAACCTCATAACAACTTTTTCACCATTGACAATAGGTACTATAGAAACACGAATGTCCAAATCTTCACTAGGTAAAGTTAGTTGCATCTTTCCATCTTGTGCTGCCAAATGTTCATCAGTTCGAAGTTTAGATGAAACCTTAATCTTTGTAACAAGTTGATCATGAATGTTTTTGGGAAATCTTAATACTTCGTGTAAAACTCCATCAATCCTAAATCTCACAACAGATGTCTTCTTCTCAGGCTCAATATGGATATCAGACGCGCGGTTTGAATATGCATATTCAATCAATAGATCGGATAGTCTCGCAATAGGAAGTTCACTTGATTTACTTTCAGAAGCCGCAAGTATCTCTTTAGTTAAAAGTTCATCAAAACTTGCCTGTAAATTTTTTCTGTACAAAGAAAACGCCTCATCTATATCTTTTTTTGTTGCAAAATAAACTTTAACTTTCTCCCCTGTTTTTTTGGAAATAAATCCCATGATTTCGCGATTAACAGGATAATCAGCAGCTACTTTTATTCCATCCTTTTCCAAACCAAAACATATTATTCTCTGTTTTCTAGCAATAACTTCAGGGATAATTTTTAAAACATTTTCTTCAATATGCTCTTTAGAAAGATTAGCGTAAGGCACCTTAAAAAGATCAGCTATAACTTTTCCCAAATTCTCATCAGAAATTAAGTCCCGATCTATAAGTTCATCATAAAAATCAATTTTGTTTGTAACGCTCTCTTTATAAGCCAAATCAAGCTTGGAAGATTCAATAACAGAAAGTTCCTTTAATGCTAAATACAAACTTTGATTATCATAAACCCCCATTTTACTGATCTTACCATATAATAGAGATTATTTAATAAGCTTATTTACTTTTTCAAGAAGCTCTGCCATTGAAAGATCACTTTTCACAACATAATCATTTGCTCCTAATCCCAACGCCCTATCTATATCCTCTTTTTGGCCCAAATTAGATGATACAATTATAGGCGTACTCTTCCATTTATCACTCTTTCTCATTTCAGACAAAACAGAAAATCCATCCTTCACAGGCATCATCAAATCCAAAATTACAAGATCAGGATTAAATTCATCTAAAGCTGAAAGCGCCTCATTGCCATCTGAAGCAAGTCGTGTTTCAAATTGAGCTTTGGTAAGCTTTACTCGATAAGCATTTGCTAAAAATTTGTCATCTTCCACTACTAATATTTTCTTCATAATTTGTTTTTGAAAACTTCATTAACTTTAGAAACCACGTCCGTCAAACTCCAGTCTGTTTTAATAAGATAGTCATAAACACCTTTCTTCTTACTCTCTACAATTCTATCTCCGTCACCCAAATTTGTAAGTATTATAACAGGAACACTAGATCCCCAATGATCCTCCCGTAATTTGGTGAGTAAACTCATCCCATCCATTCCAGGTAATATTATATCCAAAAGTATAAGGTCGGGATGCTCTTTTAAGGCAACCTCCAAGCCTTCCTTTCCATTGCTTGAACTTATAATTTCGTATCCCGCGTTCGTTAGCTTCTTAGAAAGGACCTTCAAAATTGGTCTCTCATCCTCAATTATTAGAATTTTCATTTAATACTTCGTTGACAATCTTTATGATATCCGAAAGCGTATTTTCTGCCTTCAAAATATATTTTTTAATTCCCATCGAAGCCAAAGCATTCTGTTTCTGTTCACTGGCAGAATTGGAAACAACAACAACCGGAATTTTGGACCATAAGGGATTAGCTTTAATCATCTTCATAAAATCCAATCCATTCATATCTTTAAGATAATAATCAAGCCAGATTAATGCAGGGCTAGTATTCATATTTTTCAGATAATCAACAGCCTGCTCCGCACTTGAACAGGAAACTACATTAAACCCAGACAATTCAAGTTTTCGAGCTATGGCCTGAAGCAAAAGAACCTCATCCTCAATCACCATTATTGTCTGTTTGTCTTTCATTTGGTTAAACTCTACCATAGTCCTAAGAAATAGTCACCTCTCCTTTTTTAGGTTGCGATCCTGTTAAAGGCAAACTAAACCAAAAAGTAGTACCCTTGCCTTCATTACTTTCAAACCATATTTTTCCGCCAGACGATTCAATCACAGCTTTCACCAAATAAAGTCCCAATCCCGTTCCGTCAGTTTCAACTTTAATTACATTGTCAGCTCTAAAAAACTTCTGAAACACTCTTGGCTTTTGCCCCTCAGGAATTCCGTAACCATTATCAGATACGCGAGATACCACATCATTTCCTGATTTTGAAACCACAATTTCAATATCTCCACCTTCTGGGGTATATTTTATTGCGTTAGTCAAAAGATTTACATAAACATGCCTAATGAGTTTTGGATCAATATTAATTAGAGGTAGACTACTGTGAACACTCAAACCCAATCGATGCTTCTTTTCAATAAGTTTAGGTTGAAGCTCAGTAATTACACTATCTATAAGTTCTTTCAGGTTCGTTGGTTTGGGGTCAATAATAATGCGGCCTGATTCTATTCTTGAAATATTCAAAAGTGAATTTACAAGATCAATCATTCTCTCATTTGAATCATAAATATCTTTTATTATTTCTCTCTGCTCTTTTGTTATTTCACCAATGTCACCAGCTAAAAGCATTTCAGAAAACCATTTCATGGCTGACAAAGGGGTTCTAAGCTGATGCGATGCAAGAGAAATAAACTCAGTCTTCATACGATCCACCTCATGCTCATATGAAATATCGCGAAACACAATTACTCCTCCAATAACTCTTTCGCCTAAAATAACAGGTGAAGCAGTTATAGCAGCTGGAAATTTAGTTCCATCCTTTCTTACATAGTAAAGATTTCGAGAGATAGTTCTCCTACCAGTTGAAAGAGCAGTATGGGATGGTCTCTGTTCTATTGTTGGTTCATTTCCTTTCTCATCTTGAAGTTTTATTACATGAAAAACTGGTTTTCCCAAAATCTCATCTTCAGCATAACCAAGCGATTCCAACGCTTGTCTATTTACATAAGTCAACTCTCCTCCATCGTCAAAACCTATAACTCCTTCTCCTATGTTGTTCAAAAGTGTCTTGCTTTTTGCTTCAGCCTCAGAGAGTTTTTTAAATGAGTCATCGTTAGCTTTTGCAAATACTTCCATTTCATCTTTTACCCATGAAACAAGCGAAAGTAAAAGTTTTTTATCTTTCTCACTAAATTCTCGAGGATTCTTATCTTTTAATCCAAGCGCTCCAATTTTAAAACCATCAGAAGAAGTTAAGGGAACTCCAGCATAGAATCTAACATTTGGAAATCCCACAACCTGTGGGTTATCCAAAAATCTTTCATCTTTTAGAGTATCAGAAACTACAAACGGCTCATCTTGTAAAATCACATAAGAAGAAAAGGATATTTGCCTTTCCTCATCTCTTTGAATTATTCCACCACTTGCTATATGAAACACATTTTGCCAATCAACTAAAGTTATTTCTGCAATGGCAACATCAAAACAATCAATCAAAAAACGTGTTATTTTATCAAACCGCGGATCAGCAGCTGCACCTATAAGATTCAGTTTTCTTAACGCATTCACTCTCTCATTGTCCCTATCTGGCACAGCCGCTGGCGTCATACTTTATTCTAACACTACTTTATTCAACTATTAATTTACCTTTCATACCCATTTGTCTATGATTTCCAATGCTGCAGTAAAATTCAAATGTTCCAGTTTTATCAGGCGTGAACTCAACCGTAGTGGTTACTCCTCCTTTAATAGTTTCAGATTTGACTTTAAACTCATCAATTACAAAATCATGAGTTCCCTCATCATTGGTAAAAAGAATACTTACCTTCGTGCCGACTTTAACTCTTATTTCGTCTGGTTTGAAATAAAAACTTCCCCCTCGGATGCTGATCTGACTAACACTATTAGATTCTCCAGCAACACTAGGAGAACTACTCGCCTCCTGACTAGAAGAAACAGTGCTGGAAGCAGCCATCCTTGCACTATTAAAAAGCACTCTTTTAATTTTTCTTGCTATCAAAAACCCGGGAACAGCCAAAATAATTAAAGCAATTACTCCTCCAACCAAAAGCATTGATTTATTCGAAGAATTTTCGCTGCCCTTGGTTTCTTTTGTCTCGTTTTCTTTATTTTCTTCCATTTAAATCACCTCCTTTAAAACTTTTCATTATAACCATACCATTCTTGACTTTGCAATTGCTTTAAGTTAAAAAGATAGTCTAAAATTATGTCAATCGAATCAATGAACGACGAAACCCAAAAACCAGATTCTCTGCCAGAAGTTCCTCCGCAAGGATCAGCTGAACCTCTTAAGCCAATAAATGCAACAGATACAAAAAAAGTTGATCCGTTTGCAACAGTCCTGACACCAACAGGAGACAAAGCAATAGATCAAGCAATTAAAGGGCAAACTTCAGGAGACACAACTGCACGAGTCATCCGACAAGCCGAAGAAATAGCTTCAAGTGAAAACCCAACTCAAGTCATACAAGGAATAGTAAACAGAAAGCTTGGTGGAATCCCCAAAAAATAGTTTTAACCACTTCTTGCACTTTTACTCATTGACAGGAGAAATTAACAAATTGTAAATTTAAATATCAATATGGCTGCTCGAAAAAGAAAAAAAACAAGCTCTCATAAATCTTTTGTATCTCACAAATCTCAAAATGATTTAATTGCACTTCTAGCAACCGCAATTATTGCAATTGCCTTTATTTTCTTACTTATAAACAACAATCCTCGAGGAAAAACTCAAGTTTCCCAAGCTGTTCCTACTATAAATCCAAACGAAACCAGAATAATTTTAGGCCAACAAAATGGCTCATACGAAACAGGTATGGCCGTTTTAAGTGAAAAGGATGGTAAAACAACTGTTTCAATAACAGTCAACGGTCAACCGAAAGGCATTGCACAGCCAGCCCATATTCATACTGGAGCATGTCCAAATCCAGGAGCAGTGCTCTATCCTTTAAGCTCAGTAATAAACAATGTCTCAACCACAGTTCTTAATGTAAAACTCTCAGATTTAATGAAAAAATTGCCTCTCGCCATTAATATCCATCAGTCTGCAACCCAAATGGGCAATTATGTATCTTGTGGTAACTTCCTAAAATGAATCCCTTCGCAATAATCTTGGCCGCTATTACATCGCAAGTTTTAGGTTTTTTCTGGTATTCTCAAATGTTTTTTGGAAAAGAGTGGGTAAAACTTTCTGGCCACAAGAATTCAGAAAAAATGAAAAAAGAAGAAGGCAAGATCTATACTCTCAATTTCCTTTTGACTCTTTTAGAAGCTTTTATTCTTTCAAGATTCATGGCTCTTTCTCAAGCTCGTACAATATTAGAAGGAACACAAGTTGGATTTATGGCTTGGCTTGGTTTTACGCTAACTTCTATGCTTACAACAAACCTTTTTCAGAATAAGCCCAAAAAACTTTTTTACATAGACGCAGCTTATCAAATGGTTGCAATTATGGTAATGGGAGCAATTTTGGCTCTACTTTCTTAAGAAATAAATATCCTGATTATATTCAGAAACTCCAACCTTTTCTCCTTCACCTTTCAATATCCTTTCTAAACCCATACAATTTCTACATCCTCCATATGGACATTTAAATACTTCAAGCTGGCGCGCAAGTTTGATTTTCTTTCCTACTTCAAATATGTATTCTTCCGACTTCTTCTCATCAGGTAAATTTACCTCTCGCGGCCCTTCATCTTTATCTAAATACCAATACGATGCACCATTAATTTGTCTATTTTGTAAGTTTTTTGAAAGCAAATAATAAATCGGGAGTTGTAAAGACTCCTCGCTTTCCTCATTTTTTCCAGTTTTGAAATCCAGAATGTGAACAGAATCATTTGTCTCGTCATAAATAAGCCAATCAATCTTTCCACACAAAATTATATTGTCAGGTTCAGAAAGCCAATAGTATGGAAGTCCTCCATCAGCTCTAATTTTTATTGTTTTTTTCAAAAGTGGACCAGGATTTTCCTCGAGTTTTCTGATCATTGAAAATCCGCGGCTTCGGTATTCCGATTCCTCTTCTAAACTTACAAATCCACCTTGCTTGCCACTTACTTTTTGCCAAGCAACATCAAATTTTTGAGTGGGCTTTATTGTAAATCTGTCCTCAACTGCCAAAGTTGACATTGATTCAATTACTTCATGTACTATCATACCCAGTGTAAGCGCCGGGCTTCCAATTGTAATCTTATGTCCAGTTCTTGGATCTTTATAAACATTACGAAGAAAGTAAAGCCTGGGACATTTCAAATAATCTGAAATGGAGCTGTGAGAAAGCCATACTGCTTTAAATTTGTCCTTCATAAACTAATCTCATCATAAAGCTTGGGACAGACTACGTCGTTAAGCTTCAAATCAGCCTTTATTTTCTCAGACAAAATATTCCTTGATTCATCTTCTCCGTGAATCAAAAATACTTTGGAAACTCCTTGTATTTTGGAAAGCCAATTTATTAGTTTCGGCTGATCGGCGTGCGCGCTCATTCCAGAAGATTTTCTCACATGTGACCTAATTTCAACTTCCTCGCCATAGATTCTTACCTTCGTAGCTCCATCTAAAATCCTTCTTCCCAAAGTACCTGTTGCTTGAAACCCAACTAATAAAAGTCTTGTTGTCTCAATAGGAAAATAAGTCATTGCATGATTCAAAATTCTTCCTCCATGCATCATTCCGCTTCCTGCAATTATAACTTTAGCGCCAGTTTTGTCTTTAATTTTTTCGCTTTCATGGAAGTCTTCAATCATTGTTAGTCCTGGAAAATCAAACGGGTCATCAGTCCCATGATTTTTCAGTTCAGTACTGTACAAATCTTTAAACCTTTTATAAATCTGTGTAGTTTTAATCGCCATCGGGCTATCCAAGTAAACAGGAGTTGAATCTTGTACCTTTTTATTTTTCTTCAAATGATCAATTATATGAAGAATCTCTTGGGATCTTTCAATCGAAAAAGCAGGAATTAGTAAAGCTCCACCCGACTTTTCAATCTCATTAATTTCTTCAGCTAGAACTTCCTTTGGATCTTCTTTTGCATGGATGCGATCTCCATAAGTTGATTCCATCAAAACAAATGCCGCATTAGCTATATTTTCAGTAGGTTTAAGTAAATCCTCAGGTGTATTTCCCAAATCTCCGCTAAATGCAATTTTTGTATTATCAACATTCATTTCAATTGAAGCTGATCCTAAAATGTGCCCTGCATCAATTAGATTGATTTCGAATTCAAAAATACTAAAACTTTTGTGGTAATCAACAATCTCAGCATTATATATAAGTCTCCGGACGTCTTCTTCGGTATACAAAATTGGGTGCGATCCATGACCTTCTTTTCCCACCTTGGCAGCATCCAAAAGAGTCAGCTCAAAAAGAGCACGTGTAGCCTCAGTCATATAAATTTTGCCATTAAATCCATTCATCGTCAAAAGAGGAAGCCTTCCACAGTGATCCAAATGTGCATGAGTTAGTATTACTCCAGATAAATTTCTAGGATCAAATTTCAAATCTGCAAAATTAAGCTGCGTTGTCTCTTCCTCTCCCTGAAACATTCCCATATCAACCAAAACTGTTTTGCCTGAGTTTGCTGTAACCAAAAACGAAGATCCAGTAACAGTACCGGAAGCCCCTAAGAATTTTATTTTAGCCATACGCTTAACAATATCAAAAAACTTAATCTATTTCTACCTATCAAATCTCTTTACTTCTTTGCCCATTTATTCCAAATTAAGGCAAATACATAACCCATCACATATCCAACCAAAGATGTAAAAACAACTAAAATTAACGCTGTAGTCAAAGAAAATTGACTAACAACAAATGGGTTACTCAAAAAATGTAGATTATATACAAAATCCAAAATTGTTTGGGCAAATCCGAAACTCACGGCCAAACCCCATAAAGCATGCATTAAGCCCATAAAAACTCCTGTTGCGATTGCAACTTCCTGCGCTTTAAGTTTCTTCATTTTCTCACCCCCAATCAATCTCTTAATTAAATCCTACTCTTACCAAATTTAAAGATCAATCAATCTATTTCACCTTTTAAATACTTTTTTCGCTCAAGATCTGGAAATCTCTCAATTGAATATCTAAGAGCAGTTCTAGGTATATTTTCATAATTTTCTTTCAAAAATTTCTTCAACAAAGTTATATCTTTTTTCCCAACTTCCCTTAAAACCCAACCAACTGCTTTGTGAATTAAATCGTGTTTATCTGATAAAAGTATTTTGGAAATTTTTAAAGTATCGTTAAAATCACTTTGGGCAATATAATAAAACGTGGAAATTATAGAAATTCTTCTTTCCCAAAGGCTTTTGGAAGTTGCTAGTTTATATAAAATTTTTCTGTCCTTTTTATCTAAATAAGCTCCAACAATATCTCTACAAGTTACATCCACCAAATCCCAATTATTAATATATTTCGTATTATTCAAATATATTTCAAAAATCGTTTTTTGAAGTTTTGAATCAGCTTTTTGAAATTTTTCAAGAAGAATCAAAAGTGCAATCATTCTCTCCTCATGCCATTTTGATTTAAGAAATTTTTGAGTGTCAGGCAGACTCAAGTCTTTATACTTTTTAACAATTGCCCGAGTGGTAGGAAGAGTAATTCCCAAGAATTTATCCCCCTCGCCATATTGCCCAACTCCTGTCTTAAAAAACCTCATCAAAGCCTTTGCTCTTTTTGGATCAGCGCTCCCCTTAATTTCAGCTCTTATTTCAGTTAGTTTACTCAATTCACAAAAATTATAACACTTAAGTTATCTTCTCTCCTTAAAAGACGGGCATTCTGGTTTAACTCCCAATTCTGTTTCCTCATATAACTTTAAAGGTGAAACTCCAGCGGTACATCGCAAAGAAACCACATCTTTTCCATCTTTATGACCAAATTCCAATTTTAAATTAGCACAACTCCCACAAATTCCACACAAAGCTCTTAACCTATGAGAATTCTCCTCTCTCGCCTCAGTATGAGTTCTCGATCTGGGTTTGTAAGATCCAGAAATATGTGAGCGTACAGTCTCTTTTGCCTTTCTTATATTTTCCAAACTCTCCATAATCGATATTATATTAGCAAATTAACTTTGTTACAATAAAATATGCGCAAAAGAATAAATCTTCTTGATAATGCAATTGATAAACTTTTAAATTTCAAAGCCCATGTTTTAATTTTTGAAGTTTTAATTGGATTCTTTCTAAATCTCGTTTCATTCATACTTTTTATAAAACTTCGAGGTGAAACTTTCGAAAAAGAGCTGACCGCTTTTGACAATACAATCTGGCATTTTTTTTATGCCCTTCGGTCAACCCCTCTCACCAAAATTATGATCGCCTTTTCAAATCTTGGGGGCGAGCTTTCAGTTGTAATTCTGATAATTTTAAGTATTTTATTTTTTGTAAAGCACTATCATCGTGAAGCATTTCTTTTAACTTTTTTGTTTGCTATGTCTACTCTTCTAGATAGCTTTTTAAAACAAATAACCCAACGCCCAAGACCATATATTGCGCCTCTTGTTGCAGAAACAAGTTTTAGCTTTCCTTCAGGACACGCTATGAACTCCCTCGTCTTCTATATGGCAATTGCCTATTTTACCTATCAAATTCTAAGAAAAAAGAAACTAAGCATACTAATTCTAATTGGCTTTGGAGCATTAATTTTTATGATTGGAACAAGTCGCGTTTATCTTGGAGTTCATTATGCAACAGATGTAGTAGCAGGCTATATCATAGGTTTTTGGTGGCTTTTAACAGTCATCGTTCTCGAAAAAACTCTGATTCTTTTTAAGCTCTACTCTCAATCCTCTCATTCATCTCCCACAAAGAAACGATAAAAAGTGATTCACTCCATCCAAGTGGAGTGTTTTCATTAAATTTAGAAGAATTCGAAAAGTAAAGTTCAGGTAAGCCTTCTTTGGTATCATCTTTAATTAAATTATTCAAAAGCTCCTCAGCTTTTTTCACATCTCCTAATTTTTCATAAATTATGCAAAGCCAAGCAAGCCCAAATGTCCATTCTGCTTCCTCAGATACCCCATCAACATTTTTATTGTAGTATCTATCTCCTTTATATCTAATTACTCCTCGCGCTCGAAGTAGATGATATTCAACATTTTCCAAAATTACACTTCTCTCGGATTCGTTTACAACATCATACGGCCAAATTAAAGATAGAAGTGATAAATCAACAAATTTTCTCTCAGACTCACGGGGAAGTAACACATGAAGCGCTTTCTCTCCTTTCTTAATTAAATCCAAACTCACCTCAATTTTTGGATGTCTTCTTATAGATTTCAAACCGGAAACGCATGCCCCAACAGAAGAAGAATGAATCTCCTCGTCCTCTTCCCACATTCCACTATCTCTATCATGCCAATACTCGATTGCTTCTAAATATTTAACAAGTTTATTTACAATTCGGATCTGCTCATCAGTTTTAATAATTGAACGCTTTTGATTCATTTCCAGATCTCCGATTCTAAATAAAATGCACCCTATTGCATCATTTTGTTTATTCCCCCACTCCTCCCAAAATTCATTAAAATTCTCCGGGTGAAATCTTGCATGAATGTATTGATATGACGCCTGCGGTTTGTGGTTAATTGCCCAATCAATTTTTTCCTCATATCGTAAAAAAATTTTCAAAATTGCTCTGTATGTTTTCTCAACAGTTTCAAAATCCCCAATTACTTCAAATGCCAAAGTCTCATAAAAATTATCGCGAAGCCAGCTTTTGTCGTATCCAGTTGAAACTCCTTTTTTAGAAGCAGCAAAAAGTCCTGTTTTGTACTGAAGATCTCTCAAAATCTTAAGATGTTTCTGTATTAAATCATCACAAGAAAGCTTGGGCATTATTTATTATATCAATTTACGATCTTTTTTCATGCTTAGGACCTTTTGTAAGCCTCAAAGTTCGAAGCTGCTCCCGGATAAACCGCTCGTAAAATCTCTAATACCTTATTTCTCACATCATCAGATTTAATAACATCATTTTGCGCGTTTCGAACAGCCCATCCTTCTATTAAAGCTCCAACTCCTCCGGCTTCCTCAGACGAAAGGCCTGCCTTAACTACTCCATTCAAAACTTTCCCGCGATCCCAATCCTCTAATCTTCCATCTCTTTTTTGAACTTGTATTACAGTTGCCAAAATAATCACCTCCTCCATTTTAAGTATATACTCTTTAAGGTAGAATAGACTATATGTCCAAAAAATTATTAGTCTTTATTATCGTTCTTTTGGTGTTAATTTTAATCTACCTCAAAAACTCAACTGTTACAAAAAACCAAGAAATTTCTTCACCCACACTGCCACCGATTTCAGAAAAAGACAACACCAAAAGCTTATTTTTCCAAAACCAAGAATATAGATTCGCTTTTTTTAAAGCGAGTCCCCAGGACTTAAGTTTAATTCCAAATTTTAAAGATAAGAAAAATTCAGTTGATATTAAAAACGAAAACAACTGTAATTCTTTGGTAAATGCAGGTTTTTACACAACTGAAAATAAACCCATTGGCCTTTTCAAAACAAATGAAGAATTAATTAAGAATTATTATCCAAATTTAACTTTTAATGGTGTGTTTTCAATATCCCAACAAAACATTGCCTCAATTGAGGATAATTTTTCTGATCAAAACGCACGCCTTGCTCTTCAATCAGGTCCAATTCTTATAAAAAAAAGTGTCCTACAAAAACTCACAATTAATAATGATAAAACATCAAGAAGGGTAATCTTAGCTTTAAATAGCAATAATGAAGTTTATTTTTTGGTGATTTTTAGGCAAGATTCAAAATATTTAGGACCCTACTTAAACGATCTTCCTAAAATCATATCTGACCTAGGCGCATCTCAAAATTTAAACCTATCTGACGCCATAAATCTAGATGGAGGAACAGCATCAGCTTTCTATTCAAATGAAACAAGTCTAGAAGAGCTCGCCCCAGTCGGCAGTTTTTTCTGTATTAAATAGTGCTCTTCCCTAACTTCCTAGCTCTTCTTGCCTCAGTCTCATCCAAAATAATTTTTCTAATTCGAATATTTTTTGGTGTAACTTCAACAAGCTCTGTATCATCAATATACTCAATCGCCTCTTCCAAGCTCATAACTTTTGGAGTATTAAAATGCTCTTGTGCCCCATCTCCTTTTGATCTCATATTTGATAGTTTTTTCTCTTTACACACATTTACAGACATATCTCCACCTCTTGAATTTTGTCCAACTACTTCCCCTTTATAGACATCGTAAGCAGGCCCCACAAACAAGATTCCTCTGTCCTGAACATTGGTTAAACCATAAAGTCTTGTTTGCCCTGTCTCAAATGCAACCAATGACCCCTTTGTTCTTTCGTGCCTTTCACCTGTGTCAATATCAAATTTTTCAAACATAGTGTTAATTATCCCAAGTCCCTTTGTATCAGTCATAAAATCACTCCTAAATCCAAAAAAATTGTAGGTTGCAATAACAAATTCCAAAAAGGTATTTCCAGAATCAGTCTTCATATCCTCCATTTTTGCATGTCTCTCTCCCATTTTTTGAATTACTACTCCACTGTATTTTTCTGGAATCTCAATAAAAACTCGCTCGAATGCAGTCATTTTCTTTCCATCAACATCTTTAACAATCGCTTTAGGCCTCGAAACTTGAAATTCATAACCCTCTCTTCTCATTCGCTCAATTAAAATTGCCAGATGAAGTTCTCCTCTTCCTGATACTATCCACTCTCCTCCTGTTGTCTCTTCAACTCTTAGTGCAACATCAGTTTCCAATTCCTTGAAAAGTCTTGCTCTAATCTCTCGAGATGTTTTAAATTCACCTTCTCGTCCTGCAAATGGGGAATCATTAATCTTAAATGTCATAATAATAGTTGGCTCTTCAATTGAGACAACTGGAAGTGCAATTGGATTTTGTAAATCTGCGATAGTTTCACCAATAGTAACATCCGAAATTCCAGCTACAGCTACAATGTCTCCTGCTTCAGCGCTGTTAACTTCTACTCTTTCAAGTCCTTGAAAAGTCATTAAAGAAGCAACCTTGAACTGTGACTTGACTCCTTCTCGAGAAATTCTTGTTATATTTTGTCCGCTCTCAATTTTCCCATTATAAATTCTTCCTGTTGCGATTCTGCCTTTATAATTATCAGCTGAAATTGTAGTGACAAGCATCTGAAGTGGTTTATTGCTATCTCCAGATGACCCTGGAATTTCTTTCAAAATTGCATCAAAAAGTGGAGTTACATCCTTCATCTCAGAAAGATTAGGAGTAAGTCCTGCTAATCCATCTCGTCCCGATGCATAAACTACAGGAAAAAAAGCATTTTCCTCAGAAGCCCCAAGCTCAACCATCAAATCAAAAACCTTTCCCTCAACCCATTCAGATCTTGCATGAGGCTTATCAATTTTATTAATAACAACAATAATTTTAAGTCCCATGCGAAGTGCCTGTTTCAAAACAAACCTTGTCTGTGGCATTGGCCCTTCTTTGGCATCAACAAGAAGTAAACAACCATCTGCCATAGTTAAAACTCGCTCAACTTCTCCTCCAAAATCAGCATGCCCAGGAGTATCAATTATATTAATCTTGGTATCTTTATAGAAAACTGAAGCATTTTTAGAAAAAATAGTAATTCCTCGCTCTTTTTCAAGCTCATTACTATCCATGATAAGTCCAGCCTCATCAACTTCTTTCTTGAGCTTGGTGTGAGACTGTCTCAAAAGCGCATCAACCAAGGTTGTTTTTCCATGATCAACATGCGCAATAATAGCAACATTTCTGATATTCATATGAGAATAAAAAAACCGCCCTTTCTGCGGTAAACTATATTATACTCTCTGCCTTACTTAATCGCAAAATTACTATCAAACCTCACACTAGGAGCTCTTAGGTTTGAATCTCTAAAATTATTATTATTTAAATCGTTATCCAAATTATTTACATCAGATTGGATCTGTAAAACCGCCGAGTCAGTTGCATATTTCGAAGGAATGCTCTCAACCGGCGCAAATGTGGCTTGGGGAGTGGGAGTTGGAGTAGCTTTCAAAGCCGGTTTTTTTACTCCTCTCAAAGCCCTAACAATGACAGATACAACCAAAAGAGCCAATATTATCCCTATTAATATTCCAAACAGTTTCACCAATTTCTTCTGCTTTGAATCAAGTCTACCCATTACTCCTTTCGTCTGAATAGTAGGATCAGCAATATTTACAACTTGCTGTGGTTGGTTAGTTACAGGGCTCTGGCTCAAAGTATTATTATTAATTTGATCTTGATTAAGTTGTTTTTCTGTTTCTGGGTTCATTTAATTAGTCATTATATTTTTAACTATTTCCTTAAGATATATATTCGCTTCTTTTAGATATTGGATTGTCTCATCATAACTTCCCAAAAAAGAGTTGTAAGAAGAAAATGGATCCTTTACAGTTTCAATCTTTGGAAGATCAGTCAGTATCGAGCTTTCTTTATCTTTTGCTCGATCAACTCTATTCTGAGTCTCAATTATCCACCTTTCAATTGTTTGAGTATCCTTATCTTTTTTTATCTCAGAGGTTTTAGTAGAAATTCGCCCAATAATATCAGTGATTCTTCCCAAAAAAACTTGAACAGTTCCATCAGGAAGAGTTGCCAAAATTCTATAAATTAAGGGAAGTGTTATCTTATTGTAATGATCACGAGCCTTATCAGAATCAGAAAAAAGATCAGTTAAAGATCCAGCGCTTGGTATTTTATCTCTATGATCAATATAAAAACTTACATCGCTATCAATTCTTCCATAAAATCCATTTTTGTCATTATCACCAATCCCTTTAGTGTCAGTTATTTTCTGTCGAAGCATGCTTAAATAAGTGGAAATTACATCATCACGTGCCTTTAAAAAGGCATAAGTTGCCTGCTGTGCTTTCTGTTGAGACGCCAAAGTTTGTGAAGATAAATATTGAGATCTTGCAAGCTGATAATCATTATCAGCCTTTTGGTAAATATCAACGCTTGCCTTGTAATCAGATAAAGCTTTATCAAAATCGGACGCCTTCACTCTATAGACAAAACTCAAAAACAAAAAAACTATAAAACTAAAGATAAAAATTTTCTTCGTCATATATTTAGTATGTAATTTTTATTCTCGCACTGTCAATAAAAGCAGTGTAACCATTAAGAGATTTGATTTGCACAGCATATAAATTTCGCCCACTTCGTAATTTAATTTGACCAGAACTTACTTGGGTTGTATCAGCGCTAGTTGTCGTCAGCTCTGATCCATCAACTGCAACTCCATTTGTTAAGTCAAAAATTCGTGCATAAGCTGCCCCATTTCCTTGATCAACTTTCATAAAAACATCCCAAGTCGCATATGCACTTGCCCCATAATCACTATAAAAATCAATATAAACCTGGTTATTATTTAAACTTACCCAATTTTGGCTTTGAGTATTACTACTTCCACCAAGAGGAATATAAACAGTCTGAAGAGATTTTGGCTGTGGGCTTGATTTTACATAAACTGTCTGAGTACTAGTTTTATTAGAATTTAGATTTGCTGAAATTGTTGCAATCGCAGAAGAAACAGTTCTTTTAACATCATCAAGAGTGATTAAGCCACTTTGTGTCGCAGTATTAGGAGCAGCAGCAGTGTTTATATCAGCTGTTGTCTGATTCTCAATAACATTTGAAATATTATTTACTTTCGCAAAAAGAAACAAAATTGAAGCAGAAATTGCAATCAAAAAAATAATAATTATTCCCCAAAAGTAACTAGACTTTGTCATCTACTAAAGTATAGCCCATTTTGATTAACTGATCACGGATTTTGTCAGCGGCCTCAAAATTGCCTTCTTTTCGAAAATTTTCTCGCTCTTCTAAAAGCTTTTGAGTATTAACTGTTACTTCCTTTTTCCCCACATTTAAATTCGCATTAATACAAAGCCCTAAAATCTCATCAAAATACATAAGTAAATCGTATTTATCAGAATGTGGGATATTACTTTTCAAAGCTTTCCACACTATCGCCAAAGCCTTTGGAGTATTAAAATCATCATTCAAAAAAGAGCTAAAATCGGATCTAAACTGATCAATCTTTGTAAGCTTCTCATCTGAAAGTGTATTTCTGGTTTCCTCTCCCGTTTCTTTGGTTACACTCGCAATTTTGTAAAGCTTACTCAAAGCAGTTTCAGATGCCTTCAAGCTTTCCCATGTAAAATTTAACGGATCCCGATAATGTGTAGTCAAATATAAATATCGCAGCGCCAAAGGGTTAATTTCATGATTTTTAATATCATCTATTGTATAAAGGTTGCCCAAAGATTTACTCATCTTTTTGCCATCAACCATTAAAAATTCATGATGAATAAAGTAATTAGCAAAAGGCTTTCCAGTTGCCGCCTCACTTTGTGCAATTTCGTTTGTGTGATGAGTTGGGATATGATCAATTCCGCCAGTATGAATATCAAAAGTTTCGCCTAAATATTTCATGCTCATGGCAGAACATTCAATATGCCAACCCGGGAATCCCTCTCCCCAAGGAGATACCCATCTCATGGTATGATTTGCAAATCTACCCACCGTAAAAATCCAAAGAGCAAAATCCGCAGGGTGTTTTTTGGCTGGGTCTGATACGACATCTTCTCTTACCGCCGTCTTTAAATCATCCAAATTCTGTCCTGAAAGTTTTGTGTAGTTAGCAAATTTTGAAATATCAAAATAAATTCCTTGTTCGCTCTGATAAGTAAACCCGCGCGCTTCTAATTTCTTTATTAAATCAATTTGCGCATCGATATGCTCCGTTGCCCGACAAACTATGTCAGCACGTTTTATGTTTAAGGCATCATTTGAAATAAAAAATTGTTCTTCAAAAAACTTTGCAACTTCCCATACACTTTTCCCCAAAAGTTTTGCTCCCTTTTCCATTTTATCCTCTCCTTCATCAGCGTCAGATGTCAAATGCCCAACATCAGTTATGTTCATAACATGCTTTACCTGAAATCCATCTAAAGCCAACACTCGTTTAATTATGTCATCTCCAACATAACGTCTTAAATGTCCAATGTGTGCATATCCATAAACAGTTGGTCCACAAGAATACATTCCTACACTTGGAGAATTAATAGGTTTGAACTCCTCAATTGTTCGAGTTAAGGAATTGTAAAATTTAAGCACCTCCGCCTCCTTTTCTTTCTTTAGAAGTTGCTCGATCATACATACTTTTAACTGCTTTTTTCATTCCTCCAAATGGCCCTTTTGGCTTTTCATTAGTTGTAATTTGTGTCTGCTCTTTTGGTTGTATTTCCATTACTTGAGTTTGTATCTGGCTCCATTGTTCTTTTTGTTGAAGCCGCTTTT
Source organism: Candidatus Woesebacteria bacterium (assembly GCA_016432525.1). GTDB lineage: Bacteria > Patescibacteriota > Microgenomatia > UBA8517 > UBA8517. The sequence continues at coordinate 834,551 of CP066693.1, forward strand.
GCTGAGCTTCTAATAGCGCTTGATCTAGTTCAGCTTTCAATTCTTGATATCTCTTAACTCTATATTGTTCATCTTGCATTTTTTGAATTTCAATTTGTTTATCCTGATCTTTTGTAGCACCTTCTTGTTGTAAATTTTCCATACCTGTAGTTTGTCTAACAACATCTTGACCCATGGATTTTGTGGTTTCAAAAGAAGTTTTAGCAACAGCCCTTGCAGCTTTAATAGCCTGATCTCGAGCAGAGCTTGCAACTTTTGTTGGAGATTGGAATATCGTAGCCATAACACTAGTATAGACCAAGTGAGCCTCAGGCTCAATTCCAGCCTCAAAATTATCCCATAATACTTGACTTTTGACTTGAAAAATGCTATAATTCTTTTACATTAAATTAGCCTTAATTCAAGGCTAGCACATTTAAGCAAATTCTCTTTAATTACCAACCTCTTTAGGCATGACCCTCGTGCTTAACGAGGTTGGTAATTTTTTTATCTCACAAGGAGATTAAAGATGTTCAAAGGAAATGGCAGAAAGGCTGATGTCGATACCGTCTTTCAAATGCTTGAATTCTCTTTTAGCCAAAAGCCATTCGAAATTGTCGGTGGGCTCGCCCACATCAACATGAAGTTAATGGTGAATCCAACCGCCGAGTTCGGCAGATTGGAATTTGGCCACACAGAGAGAAGGTCTTATCCGGCAATCCTGATCAGGGATAATAACCCTCGGGAGTTTGCTAGGAAAGAAGCCATTCAAGTTTATTGTGAAGGCGGTGTTTGGCACGCCACGTAGCCAATCAGGCCTGGGGTGAGAAATCATTTTAGATTTCATCATATTAACACTCACCCCGCCTGCCGTTCATCTTAAATCTCTCGCCTTCCTTCAATCGCAGAAGTCAGAGTAATAGGGTCAGCATACCCTAAATCCGCTCCAGTAGGAATTCCCATCCCCAGTCTTGTAATTTTCAAATGATGTCCATTATTTGGGTTTTGTTCATGAAGTTTTTTGGTTATATACATAGAAGTTGCCTCCCCCTCCATCGTCGGGTTTGTAGCAATAATAATTTCATTGGCATCGTGCGCTCTCTTAAACAAATCCTCCATATAAAGCTCATCTGGCCCAATATTTTCAAGTGGATTAATTACTCCATGCAAAACATGATAAACACCGAAAAACTTTGCAGTTTTTTCAAAAACCAAAATGTCCAATGGCTCCTCAATTACCATTATGGTTTTCTTGTCTCTTTTTATATCTGAACACACCAAACACGGGTCCGCCTCAGAAACATTTTTACAAACAGAGCAAAGTATTGTGTTTTTCTTAAGATTTGAAAGCGACTGAGCAAAATCATCGAGCTGACTTTGTGGAACACGAAGTAAATAAAAAGTAAGCCTCTCAGCAGTTTTAGGACCAATTCCAGGAAGTCTTTGGAAAGACTCAATTAAAGAATTGATAGGCTTGGCAATTTTCATAATTTAGATTATACATACTCAGAAGCCTTTAAGAAGACCTGATAATCCCCCGCCTTCATCCATCATTTTCTTCGCAGCTTTTTTCTGAACTTCCTTCATAGCCCTGTTTATTGCTTCAATCAAATCATCATTTTCATCTCCATCAATTATAATTTTTTCAACTTTCTGCTCCCCATTAACAGTCACTTCAATCCCTCTATATTCGGTAGTAGTTTTAATCTCGCGAAGCTTTTTCTGAAGATCCATCGCTTGCGATCTCATTTTCCTTAACTCATTAAGCTGTTGTACTTTGTCAAACATTATTAAATATTTCCTTAGCAGCTTCAATTATATCTGCCTCGTGGGTTGTAGTCAAAGTCTCTTTTGGTTTTTCTGCTATCACAGGTTTTCTTTCAATAAGTTCGTAAAAAACCTGAATCAAGTCTCCCGTCAAAGAAGAAACTGCATCCTCTAAAATCTTTTTACTGGAAATTGTCTCTAATTTTTCTTTGTGAAATCTAAAAGGCACACCAATTTTTAGAATAACTCCATCAAAAGATAAAGGTTGAGAGGTTCTTAAAAGAGCCTCAATCGAAACATTTTTAGATCTAATTTCCATTAAAATTTGATTCCATAAATCTGTGTCAATTGATTTTATCTGAATTTTTTCACTTTTTTCAGTTTTTTGAGTTTTTTTTTCTTCTGTTTTTGTCCCACACCATTCAAAAACCGCCATTTCCAAAGGCACTTGTGAAATATACGATTGCCCTATTTTTAATTTAGCTTTAATTAAAAGATTAGTGAGATTTGCTATTTCATCAATTTGAAAACTTTTTAATTCTTCTTCTTTCAAAACTCCACTTTTAGAAAGAAAACCTTTATGGAGTTGTCCCAAAACTTCATCTATAAAACTTTTTATATTTCCCCCAGAATTAACAAAATCTTCAATAAATAAAACTGCCTCCCGATTTTCTTTTTGCGATAAAATTTCCAAAAAGTTCAAAACCTTACCAGAGGAAATATGTGCTGTTACTTTTTCAGCATCTTTTAAAGAGATTTTCTTTTTGTTAAATGAAACCTGCTCCAAAATCTTAACTGCGTCTCGGAAAGATCCATCTGAAAGTTTGTAGATCAGATCAACTACTCCTTCCTCAACTTTAATTTTTTCTCCTTTCATAACTCGCACCAGTTGTCTTTCCACTTCTTCCTTTTTAGCTTTTTCAAAGACTAGATTAAAAGTTCGAGAAATAATAGTAGAAGGCAACTTTTCTGGATTAGTTGTTGCAAGAATAAAAATTGCATGAGCAGGTGGCTCCTCCAAAGTTTTTAAGAAAGCATTTGCTGCCTCAACAGTCAACATGTGGGCCTCATCGATTATGTAAACTTTTTTTCTTAAATTTACAGGGGAAAGCATAATGCTTTCATTCAAAGATCTTATGTCGTCTATTCCCCTATGGGACGCAGCATCCATTTCAATTACATCCAAACTTGCCCCATTGGTAATGGAGATACAAGATTCACACTTATTACACGGCTCGATAAGCCCTGGTCCACGAAGCTTTTGCGAAGTCGACTCGCAATTCACAATTTTTGCCAAAATCCTGGCAGCAGAAGTTTTTCCAGTACCTTTCAATCCAGAAAACAAAAATGCATGAGGAATATCACCTGTTGAAATTAGAGACTTTAACGACTCTCTGACGCTTTCTAAATCAAGCTCTTCAATTGTCTGGGGACGATACTTTAAATAAAGTGTCATAGTTTCTAATTTACATCTTAAAAAAAACTTTAGAAACTATCTCTTTATAATACGAAGTGTATTTTAGTGATGAATTCCAAGAAGATGCAAACTTCCATGCTCGACCAAATCACAAATTACCTCTTCAACTAATTTATTTTCTTTTTTTGATTCTTCGATTGCTTTTGGATAAGAAATAATTATTTCTCCAAGTCTGTTAACGTTATCTGGCGGTTCAATAAAATGCTCATTTGTTTCATTCTCCAAAAACGTAAAAATCGGATGCTCCTTACTATCTCCATAATAAGCTCTCCCAATTTCAACCATCCTATTTGATCCCAAAAGTGCAACAGAAACTTCAAAATCAGACGTAACACCATTTGAAACCAAAGTGTTAATTACGCGGTCTTTAATCTTCTTTGAAGAAACCGAAAAATTTGATTGTTTATAAACGCTAACTGCTATCATTTTATGATTTTGATTTAACTAACTCACTTACTCGCTTTCCTTCGGCTTGTCCTCTTGTCTTCTTCATAACTTCACCTATAACTCGACCCATATTTGATTTATCATCCATCCCACTTAAAACTTCGTCTATAATTTTTGATAACTGCTCATCATCCATTTGTTTTGGTAAATACTCCTCCAAAATTTTAAGTTCAGCCCTCTCTTTTTCAGCTCGCTCTTTTTGGTTTGCTTTATCATAAATCTCGATTGCATCTTTTCTTTTCTTGGCTTCTTTTTTGACAACAGTTAACTCCTCTTCCTCATTTAAATCAGACATTTTATCAATTCGAGCATAGGATAAAGCAGTTGAAAGCATACGAAGAGCAATAAGTCTTGTCTCATCTTTTGCCTTTAAAGCATCAGTGATTTGTTTTTGAATTGTGTCAGAAATCATATTATTAGAAGTATATTATCACATTTGAGGAAAAATTATTCTCTTTTAAAAACCTGCCCAAATCTACTCCCGGGTTCACCTATGCCTTAGGTAAGAACGGTTTCGAATAAGCACACACAGCGCTTATTCCTCTAGTCACAGACTTTCGCCTGCACAAGTCAAGGCTATTCAGTTTTTCGCATAAGATAGCTAGTAAATGGAAATGACCATGCTACTCATACATTGGAAAAACCTTTATTAAGAGTTACCGATAAAAAGCAGTATACCAAATTACTTATAGGATGTCAAATTAATTCTGAAGTCCTCTTGCTACATCATCGTCTTTTGAAACTCCTCCCAAAAAATGGACATGCATATGATCAATTGCTGCTGATTTCCCTGCATTAGTCACTAACCTAAAGCCAGATATTCTTCGCTCTTTAGCTATCTCTAAAGCTATCTTTTTAATTTCAAGCCAAAGCCCATCTGTTATCTCATTTATATCTTTAATATGATTTTTGGGAACAATCAAAAGGTGAACTGAAGCCTTAGGGTGAATATCACTAAAAACAACAAAACTAATACTTTCCTTTTCAATCTTCGAAGAAATTTCTCTATTGATAATCTTACAAAAAATACAATCTTTCATGGGATTATTTTTGTTGAGTTTCCCTTATTTTACTCATTCTAGCTACAAATGGATTAACTGGTTCCACTTTTTTAGCAACAGGCGTATTCGCCTCATCTATAGCTCCTTGTTCCTTTGCTGTACTGGCGGCATTTTGTAATCCAAAAGTTTTCCTTTGTTCAGGATCTTGCCACGTACTTTGTTGCTTTTCTTGTTGCTCTTCAATCATCTTTTGTACATGTTTAGGATTAGACGGATCAAAACTTTCATCAATCATTTACTCTCACCTCTCAATCTTTTTAATATCTCTTCCAAACTTAAAAGTTCAGTTTTGTTTGAAATTCTTTCTTTCCACTCAACTTTCTCCCCGGTTTTTTCAGACACAACAAGCCTCACTGGAATCCCGATTAAATCACTATCTCCAAATTTCTCTCCAGCTGACAGATCCCTATCATCCCACAAAACCTCAATATTTTCTTTTTGCAGTTTTTCATAGAAAGTTTCTGTTTTCTTTTTTATTTCTTTGTTTTCCCCAATGTTCAATATATGAACATCAAATGGCGCAACTACTGCGGGCCACATAATTCCTCTTTCGTCATGATTTACTTCAACCAAAGTTCCCATAACTCTTGTAGGCCCTATTCCATAACTTCCAAACCAAACTGCCTTTCTCTCTCCATTTTTATCCACAAAAGTAACGTTCATTTTCTCAGCGTAGTGTTTTCCTAATGGAAAAATGTTTCCAACTTCAATTGATTTTGCAGATTTATATTCACTTTTATTTCCTTCAAAAACTTCCTCGTTAATTGCCTCTGACTCCTCTTCTTTCCAATAAATTGTATCCTCTCCAGCATCAGTTAAAACTTGAAACTCATGCGTAAACTTGTCTGTAAAAACCCCACCTGATGCCTTTGTAACCTTAAAATTAAAGCCGAGTCTTTTAAATATTTTACAGTAAGCACCTTTTACTTTTTCGTAATAATCCATTAAATCTTCCTCTGAGACATGTGCGCTGTATAAATCCTTCATCATAAATTCTCTTCCCCTAAGTATTCCGCTTTTGGCACGAAGCTCATTTCTAAATTTTGTTGAAAACTGATAGACATAGACAGGTAAATCCTGATAGCTTTTTATATTTTTCCTCAAAATATCCATCACAATTTCCTCATGAGTAAAAGAAAGTGCAAATTCCCGATCATGAGCATCTTTAAATTGATACATGACATCCCGTGCCGTTTCCCATCTTCCAGTCTCATTCCAAATATTTTTTGGGTGAAGCAAAGGCATTTGCATCTCTTGTCCACCAATTGCATTCATTTCTTCCCGAATAATATTGTTTATTTTGGTAACAACACGAAGCCCTAAAGGTAGCAAAGTCCAACTCCCTGCCATCAACTGATCAATAAATCCTGCACGAACTAAAAGTTTATGATTAATACTCTCTGCATCACTTGGTGCTTCTTTTCGAGTTTTAGGAAATAATTTTGATTGCCTCATTGTCTAGTGTAAGTATAATTTATGAATCCCAAGTTGTCTATTAACTCATTATGGGATAAAATATTTCAAAGCTCATTCAAAGAAGGCAAAAGCCGTGAAGAACAAGCATTTAAGGCAAGCCTTCGTTGTAACAATCATCGCATCATTTCTAGCCATAGGGTGGATACTTTGGATACTAAGCGCAATCCTACCTCTCATAAATCCAATTTATCATCCCTAAACCTTAAGGAGGTACTCTAAAAACCTATTTGGAACTACCTCCTTCTTATTTCATCAAACTATCTATAAATTTTGAAAAACTCCCAGCAGAAATTAATTTTGGAAGTTCGCGATAAGTTAACAAAACTACCAATAAAAGAAGAATCATCATGCCAACAGTATAAATTTTACTTTCCCAATTTGTTCTAAGTTTCTTCTTTAAAATTTTCTCAAGAACAATAATTAAAACTCTTGACCCATCCAAAGGTGGAAATGGAATCAAATTGAAAAAAGCTAAATTCAAAGAAATTATTCCAGCTAAACTCAAAAGCGGACCAATTCCAGATTTTGCAGCTTCTGCTGTAACTGCAACAATTACAACAGGCCCTCCAACATCTTTTGGAACAACACCTGACAAAAGCTGGCCAACGATTCTTAAAAGCCCGAGAATTGTTTCACGGCTATAAAACCAAGTATCTTGCACTCCATAATAAACTCCATACAAAGGTCTTAAAATAAAAGGTGGATAATAAAGATATTGTTCTTTTGAAGTGACAACAACTCCAATCATGGCTCTTTCAACCCCCTTATCATCTTTTTCTATCTTTGGAGTAACATATAAAACTACACTTTGGTCCTTTCTTTTTACTTCAACTCTCGCCTGCCTGTCACGATTTTCAGTTATTGCATTTATGAACTCCTCATTTGTTTTTATAGAGTTTCCATTTACTTTCAAAACTTGATCTCCAGCAGCAAAACTAGCATCAAACGCAGGAGTGTTAGCTCTTACATCTTGAATCAAGACATACCCCAAATCTCGCACCTTTGGAATTCCAGAAAATGTATAAATCACACTAAAACAAAAGGCCGCAAATAAAATATTCATAACAATTCCAGCTGTAGAAATAAAAACTCTTGCTTTTGCACTTTTATTTACAAATGCTCGTTTGGGATAACGAGTTTTTCCTTCATCAGTCTCTCCATGAAGCCTGACAAATCCACCCAAAGGAAGTGCATTAATTGAATACAGCGTATTGCCAATTTTCTTACCCCAAACTCTTGGTGGAATCCCAATTCCAAACTCCTCAACCCAAACACCTGCTCTTTTAGCAACTAAAAAATGTCCCAACTCATGAACAAAAACCAAAACAGAAAGAAAAATTAAAACTATCAGAATAGTAACTGGATCGATCATCTAGAAGTCATTTTAACAAATTAATTTCCCAAAAGCTCCTGCCTTTTCCTTTCCCCAGCTTCATCAATCTTTTTAACAAATTCATCAGTGATCTCCTGCAAACGTCTTTCCAGTTTAAATTTCTGGTCTTCTGTAATTTCTTTTGTCTCAAAACTCTTTTTTATTTGATGCATAGCATCTCCTCGAACCTTGCGAATTGAGATTCTTCCTTCTTCAAGTTTTTGCATCATAAGCTTTACATATCTTTCCCGATCCTCACCAGTTAAAGCTGGAAGTGAAATTCTAATTATTTCTCCATCAATTGCCGGATTAAATCCAACATTTAATGACTCTATTCCTTTTTTGATTTCCCCAATAATAGACTTATCCCAAGGGCTAACAACAATTGTTTGTGGATCTGGTACGGTAATTGAAGCAAGCTCCATAATTCTAAGTTTTTGAGTTCCCCCATAAACCATAACTTCCAAGTTTTCAACCAAAGCTGGTGTTGCTCTCCCTGTTCTAATTGTTGCTATCTCAGAAGTAAGATGCTCCAAAGCTTGGCTCATCGAAGATTTCAATTTATTTTCGTCCATTACTCAGTATCCATTAATTATAAATAATTATTTCCCAATTTCCAATCTGTAAAATTTTCCAATTCTTACATTCTCTCCAGTTTTTGCAATCAGCTCTTTTACTAGGTCTAAAACTGTTTTTGATGGATCTTTTATAAATTCCTGTTTTTCAAACTCAGCTACGTTTTTGGGTTCAGAAAAAGCTAGTTGCATTGCAAGATTCTTTCCAAGTTGAATAAAAAGATCATTTCGGGAAACAAAGTCAGTCTCACATAAAAGCTCAACCATTGTTGCCAGTTTTTGATTATGATGAATATAAGTTGCGACTATTCCTTGAGAAGTTTCTCTCTCAGATCTTTTTGCAGCTTTTTCAAACCCTTCTTTTTTCAAAATCTCCAAAGCCTCTGTCTCATTGCCTTCAAGCTCATCTAAAAGTTTTTTAACTCGAATTACAGGAGCACCAGTTTCCTCTCGAAGTTTATTAATTAATTTAATATCAATTTTTTTTGCTTTTTTTGACATTTTTCTTGACTTCTCCCCCCTCAATTATAGCCTGTTCTACTAAAGATAAAACATAATCTAGTGCCTTGCTGGCGTCATCATTCATTGGAATTGGAAAATCAATCGAGGATGGGTCAGCATTCGAATCAGTTATTCCAACAATGGGAACCCCAGTCATGTTTGCTTCCTTTACACAACTAAATTCTTTGTGTGTATCAACGATAAAAATTAAATCGGGTTTTTTGCTTAGAGTTCTCAAGCCTCCAACAGTTTTTTCAAGTTTTTCAATCTCCCTAGAAATCAAGAGTCTTTCTTTTTTAGTAAGATTGGCATATTCTCCTTTTGCCATTTTCTCTTTCATGTCGGAAAGCTTTCGGACAGAAGATGCAATCTGGTTAAAATTTGTCAGAGTTCCACCAAGCCATCTTTCAGAAACATAAGGCACATTAAGTTTTTCTCCCATTTGGGCAATTTTTTCTTTAACCTGTTTTTTAGTTCCAACAAGTAAAATTATTTTCTTTTCCTTTGTTGTCTTGGAAAGCTCAGAAAGAGCAAGTTGAAGCATCTCACGAGTTTTAATAAGATCAAAAACATGTATCCCTTCACGAACACCAAAAAGATATGGAGCCATTTTTGGGTTCCAACGACGAGATTGATGCCCAAAATGAGCACCGCTATCTAAAAGTTTTTCTAAATCAATATCAATCATGATTAGTTTTTTCCTTCCTTAATCCTCCATTTATCAGCCGTGCCCCGTGCGACGGGGAAGTAATCAGGAAGGTTACTGATAAATGTGTGTCAAACGAAAACTAGTATACAACTTGTTAATCTTTGGAGCAAGCTTTAACCAAATTTTCCATCAAAGCTACTATTGTAACTGGCCCTACTCCTCCAGGGACCGGTGTTATAAACGAAGCCTTTTTTGATACTCGATCGAAATCAAATTCAGGTTTTGGGGCCCCACAATCAATCGCAATTACTCCCTCTTTAACCATTTCTGCTTTAATAAGTCCGAGAACTCCAGTTGCACTTACAACCAAATCAGCTTCATGAATTTTTGCGTATAAATCACGAGTTCCTTGGTCACATCCAGTAATCTTAAACCCTAATTTTTTAAGCTCTATACAAACACCTTTTCCAACTGTTCCATTCGCTCCAATAACAGTTGCTTTCTTTCCGACATAGGCAAGAGGTTTTATCGCAAAACTAACGATAGAAGAAACAGCCAAAGAAGTTGCACCCGAAAACAAAGACTTGTCTCTAAGTCCATCAATATCTTTTTGTTTTTTAATTGAATTTAAAATTTCATCTTTATGTTTAGAAAGACTTTCCGGTAAAGGAAGTTGCACCATAATTCCATGAACACTTTTATTTACATTTAATTTCTTAATAAGTTTAATAATTTTTGTGTGAGGCGTATCTTTTTCAAATTCAACAATATCCATTTCAATACCAACTTTCTCTGCTGATTTCTTTTTGAGATTTAAATAAATTTTTGAAGCTTTATCATTTCCTACCAGAATAGAAGTAATTCTTGGCTTAATTTTTCTCTTTTTTAAAAATTTTACACTCTCCGCAAGCAGTTCTTCCCGTTCTTTTGCAAACTTTTTTCCGTCAAAAATATAGCTCACATGCTTATTTTAACACAGATTGAAGCTAAAGGAAATAAAAAAGCCCTGAAGGTATATTTTTGTTTTGTTACCCTCAGGGCTGAAGACATTGATGGCGGCAGGAAAGAGTTACAAGTTGGCTGGCGGCCCACATGCGCTTCTCAACCACACTTGGTTCTTTCCTGCTTGCTGGCTTCACATCCAATAGCGATTCGCGACTCGCTATACCAGCTTGAATTCATGGTGTACGTCAAAGCTAGATTACTTCGCAAGAAGTAAATGCTTCCGTCAAGCACCGGGCCAGTAGCCGCCGGGCCAATCTAGCTGAAACACGAGAATCTATCCCGTGGACGGAGGAAACATCCGGGCAAAGCCTCGAGCGAAGCCCAAGTAGCCATACCACAAGCTCGGTTTTTTGTGGACCGCTCGCTTCCGGCGATAACCTTCACCGGTAAGGGAGCGATCCACAACCGCGAAAAACATCAAAGTGCAAATTTAAAGTATGAGTATAATATCACACCCAATTTATTCTGTCAACTCCTATAGGTCTTATTAATCTATTGGAAATTCTTCACAAAGTTTCTTCACTTCCATAGCAATCTTCTCTCTATCTTTCCTCTCTGAAACTTCACTAATCCACTTCGCAATTTTCTTCATTTCCCCCTCTCCCATTCCTCTTGCAGCTAGAGCAGGAGTTCCAAGCCTTATTCCAGATGGATTAAAAGGTGGGTTAGGATCATTAGGAATTGCATTATAGTTAACAACAACTCCAGCCTCTTCAAGCCTTTCCGCAAATTCCCTCCCTGAAATATTCTTTCTTCGAAGGTCGATCAAAATCAGATGATTATCAGTTCCATTTGTTACTAAATCAAATCCATATTTTGTTAATTCTTCAGAAAGCATTTTCGCATTGTTAACTACTTCCTTTGCATAAGTTTTGTAGTTTTCGCTCTGCGCAAAGCGAAGAGCGATAGCTATTCCCGCAGTAGTATTATCATGAGGCCCCCCTTGAAGTCCCGGAAAAACAGCCCTGTCAATTTTCTTCCCCATTTCCAGATCTTTCTCAAGTCCTTTGTTAGTTACCATGATAATTGCACCTCTGGGTCCCCTCAAGATTTTGTGAGTTGTTGTCGTAATTACATGGGCAAATTTAGATGGATCAGGGTGGATTCCTGCAACAACTAGCCCTGAAATATGAGAGATATCAGCCATTAGATACGCTCCAACAGATTCAGAAATTTCAGAAAACTTCTCAAAATCAATTTGCCTTGGATACGCAGTTAATCCCGCAATAATTAATTTTGGTTTATGCTTTTTTGCCAGTCTTTCAACTTCCGAAAAATCAATATACCCATTTTTATCTACTCCATACTGAATACTATTAAAATATTTTCCGGAAAAAGTAATTTTCGGGTGCCCATGTGTTAAATGCCCACCAGCATTTAAACTCATTCCAAGAATTATGTCGCCTGGATCTAAAAGCGCCATATAAACTGCTGCATTTGCTGGCGATCCAGAATAAGGCTGAACGTTTGCATGAGGAGTTTTAAAAAGTTTTTTAGCACTTTCGATAGCAATCTCTTCAATTTCATCAATATATTTATTGCCTTGATAATAACGCTTATGGGGATATCCCTCAGAATACTTATGCATGAGGACAGATCCTACAGTAGCTCTAACTTCAGGATACGCATAATTTTCAGAAGGAATCATCATCAAAGTTTCTTTCTGTCTTTTAGTTTCTAAACTAATAAGCCTTTTAATTTCATCCATAATTTGGATTCTAAACAAAAAAATGCGGGAAAGCAAAAACGCTAAGCGTCTGATCTCCCGCAAAAACCTACCCCTAACATTTAAACCAATACACGCTTCCGGGCGGCGTTCCAGGAACTATATGGTGCCTTCTACATCTAGCCTCATAGCTTTCAGATCCCCCAACCTGGATAAGTTCCGAATCATAAGGCGCAGGTTTATGGTCAATTATTCGCTGAGTCCTACATGCTTCTTCGCCGCATATCGAACAAATAGCATGAAGCTTTGTCACGTCTTCTGCAATTGCCATCAAAAGTGGCATAGAGCCAAAAGGTTCTCCACGAAAATCGGTATCAAGACCAGCAAGTATTACTTTAATCTTTCGAACAACCAAAAGCTTGCATAGAGTTGCTATTGAAGAATCAAAAAATTGAACTTCGTCAATGCCGACTACTTGAGTATTTGGATCCAAACAGTCTATGATCGTAAGCGCATTGTCTTTTTCGATCGATATCGCATCAAGAGAAATCCCATTGTGAGATTTAACTTGATTTACTGCGTAACGAACATCTATCGATGGCTTAAAAACTTGAATTTTCCTTCTGGCATGCTGCTCCCTTCTCAAAAGTCTCGCCAACTCTTCTGTTTTACCAGAAAACATACCTCCACAAATCAAATAGACTCGTCCCCACCTTTCCATCTTATCCTCACTTTCTTGTTAAACTGCGTCTATGTTCCTCTTTCGCGAGTAATAGCCCCCTCATGAAAGATTCTTTCATTAAGCTCCTTTGTAACATCAAGCATTACATTAGGAAACTCTTGATTAGCGTTAATATAAACCCATCTGCCACCAAGGTTTTCCCGACATAAATTAAGATAAGCCTCACGAACTTTTTCGTAAAATTCAACCGGCTGCGCATCCATTCTATTAAATTCTCTTTTGTTTTCTCTAATTCTTCTCAAACCTTCTTGAACATCAACATCTAAATAAAAGGTTAAATCAGGATCAAGTCCTCCTGTTGCAAATCTAGTTAAATGTAATATTTCCTCAATTCCCAATCCTCTTGCCATGCCTTGATAAACAATAGAGCTATCATAAAATCGATCTAGCAAAACCGTAACACCTCTCTCAATTGCAGGTCTTATTTTTTTATCAACCAATTCCGATCTTGCAGCTTGATATAAAAGCGCCTCAGTCCGTAGTGATATGTTTGAATTTTTATGATCATGAAGAATATTTCTAATCTGCTCTCCTATTTCAGTATCCCCAGGCTCTCTAAAAACACAGACCTCCATTCCATGGGTTTGTATTAACCTTAAAGCACCTTTAATAACACTACTTTTTCCAGATCCTTCTCCCCCTTCAAAACTTATAATCATCTTTTCTTTTATACTAGATTTTTAGTTAAAAATCATCTAGCATAAACCAAATTCAAGAAAGTTCGCGCATTGACAAAGAAGAGGTGTAACATGCGCCAATACCTGGATTTAGTTAAGGACATCCTAGAAAATGGAGTGGAAAAGTCAGATAGAACAGGAGTTGGAACAATATCAGCCTTCGGAAGAATGCTAAGATTCAATCTCCAAAAAGGATTTCCACTACTAACAACCAAAAAAGTTTCGTTTAGGCTCATAGCTCACGAACTTCTTTGGCTTATATCTGGATCGACCAACATTAAATATCTGATCGACAATAACGTAAACATCTGGAACGAATGGCCACTGAAACATTGGTTGGTAGTAAACGGTCTATGGCAAGATGGAATGATAGGTTCACTTGCTTGGAATAAATACATGCAGGATTTCACCCATAACATAAAGACAAACAACGATTTTGCACAACAATGGGGGGAATTAGGTCCTGTATATGGTAAACAATGGAGATCATGGATAGGCCCAAATGGTCAAATCCACGACCAGTTAGATGAAGCAATTCTCTTAATCAAAAATGATCCATCTTCAAGACGGATTCTGGTCAACTCATGGAATCCAGCTGATTTAAAAGAAATGGTCAAAAGCGGTCTTCCACCATGCCATTACGTATTTCAATTTTATGTTGTTAACAATAATCTCTCATGCCTTATGAACATGAGATCAGTCGATGTTTTCTTGGGACTTCCCTTCAACATCGCATCATACGCTCTGTTAACAATGATAGTTGCTCAAGTCACGAAAACTATACCTAAAGAGCTGGTAATAGCAACGGGGGATACACATATCTACAAAAACCATCGAGACCAAGTGAGACTACAACTAACCCGTAATCCCAAAAAACTTCCTAGGGTAATCATAAATCCAGACGTAAGCAACCTAGATGATTTCGGAATTGCGGATTTTACCTTGGAAAATTATGACCCGCACGAAGCTATTAAAGGAGATATAGCAGTATGATAGTATCACTAATCGCAGCAGTTGCTCAGAACGGAACTATTGGCAATAAAGGCAAAATTCCTTGGGACATAGCAAGTGACCTTCTAAGATTCAGAAGAATCACCCTCAATCATCATGTGATTATGGGTAGAAAAACCTTTGAATCTATTGGTAAACCCCTTGCATCCAGGACAAACATTGTAATAACAAGAAATAAAGACTATCGTGCCGAAGGGGTTCTTATCGCTCACTCTCTTGAAGAGGCACTTAGAGTTGCCCGAGCAAGAGGGGAAGTAGAAGCTATGGTCATAGGTGGCGCAGAGATCTATCGATCAGCTCTTCGATTTGCATCGCGAATCTATCTAACAAGACTTGATCGTAAATTTGAAGGTGACGCTTTCTTTCCAGATCTAGACAAAAGTTGGAAAGAAACCATCACTGACTATCAAAGAGTCACCTTCAAAAGAGGATTAGGCGAAAATCTTGGAATGAGATTCTGTCTACTCGAAAAATCATAAACAACAACCCGTCATCAAAGTGATTCCAGATGACGGGTTTATTTTTTTACTTCGCGATCCATCCACATCCTTGGAAGCATATTAGAAGGCTTCCAATCTCTTTTAAGATTTTTCAAATCAATTTCAGTTTGGTATTTTCCAGTTTTTGTATATTCTTTTTCGGTTTCTCCAACATCAAAAAAAGCAATTTGAGCAATTCTTCTTCCAACAACTAAAGGGATGATATAATGCTGTGAATTATTGGTAATTTCCATTGTCCAGCGATTTATATATCCAACATCTCCCCACCCTGCACATTTACAAACCTCAATAAAATTCCTCCCCCATGACGATCTTGCCTTCATCATAGTAGTTACTCCATTTCTTCCTCCTATGTACTCACGAGTATGGCACAAAAATGTCTCCCCGGGTGGAATCAAAATTACTAAATCTTTTTTAGAAATCCCAATTGGCAGTTTAACTCCATGATCACAAAAATATTTAAAAGCATTGGTAGCCTTTTGAGGTTTTCCCCAAATCCTATTAACTTCCGCCTCACCCCAAGGGCTATAAATTGCATACCCCGGATCAGGCATTTGTTCACGATAAAAGTATTCGCCCAAAGTCACATCATATGAAGCACTTCCCAAATTTTTGGGATCATACGGATCAATAATAATATTTCCCTTTTTTAAATTTTGAAGTATGAATTTATCTGAAAGTAACATAAATCAAGAAGCTTTTTTAAGGACTAGCTCTCCAAACTCAGCCAAAAAAACAGGAATTTCATGGTCCTCAAATACAGGAAATTCAGAAATACCAATATTTCTCATTTTCTCAGCTAAAGTTTCTCCTCTTACATCCTGTATCTCAAAACCATTCGTAAGTACTCTTTTGGCACAGTTTACACTCTCAGTTTTATCTCCATCATAATAAAGCCTCAATTGTTCAAAATAAGTTCCACCATCTTGAATTTTGCCGATTTGATATAAGGTAACAGCGCTTCCTTTGATTTGCGCTTCTCGTATTGGATGTATATTTCTCTCTGACATATTTATTTGTTTCCAAAAATCAGGGAAACTAAGTAGTATATATGAAGTCTAATTACTTAGCAAGTGCAATTTTTTCTTCAGGTTTTTTCCATGAAGCAAATTTACAATCAGGGTATCTAGAGCATCCATAAAACTTTCTTCCTTTTTTAGTTCTCTTCAAAATTACCTCACCTTGTCTACACTCAGGACACTTCATATTAATTTTTTCCATATATTTTGCAGTATATTTACAATCTGGAAATCGAGAACAGCTTATAAATTTTCCAAACCTTCCAACTCTTACAACTAATTCTCCTTCTTTACATTCCGGACATTTCTCGTTTAACTTTTCAGTTTCAATCTTTACTCTGTCAGCCTTTTCAGCATCACTCAATTTCTTATCAAATGGCGTGTAAAAATCCTTAATTTCTTTTTGCCATTTTGTTTTTCCATTAGCAACCGAATCCAGTTTATCTTCCATTTCAGCAGTAAAAGAAAAGTCAACAACTTCGGCAAAATTGTGAAGTAAAAAGTCAGAAACAGCCATTCCAACTGAAGTCGCAAAAAACTTCCCTTCATTTTTCTCTACATAACTCCTCAATTGAATTGTTGAAATAATAGGAGCATAAGTCGAAGGCCTTCCAATCCCCAACTTTTCCAAAGTTTTAATTAAAGATGCTTCGTTGTATCTGGCAGGCGGCTCTGTAAACTTCTGAAACGGGCTAACCTTGATCAAATCTAAACTTTCATCTTTCGAAACATCAGGCAAGTTTACCTCATCACTTACGATTGGCATAACCTTTCTCCATCCATCAAATTTCATAATTTGTCCAGAAGTTCTAAGCTCATATTTGTCTGCCTGAACAATAATCACAGTTTCGTCATAAATACTCGCCGCCATTTGGCATGCCATAAACCTTCTCCATATAAGTTGGTAAAGTTTTAACTCAGTTGGGTCTCCTTCAATCAAAGTCTTAAAAACATCGGTTGGTCTTATTGCCTCATGCGCCTCCTGTGCGACTTTTGATTTAGTTTTATAAAATCGTGCCTTTTCAGGTAAATAATTTACCCCAAATTCTTTTTCTATAAATTTTCGAGAGGCAGTTATTGCAACAGCAGAAATATTTGTAGAGTCAGTTCTGTGATAAGTGATAACTCCATTTTCATAAAGTTTTTGAGCAACAGCCATTGTTCTTTTGGCACTCCAACCAAAGGCTCTTGCCGCAGTCTGGCTCATGGTTGAAGTAGTAAGCGGAGCATATGGATTTTTGGAAATTGTTCTCTTTTTAACATCAAAAACTTTGTAACGAGCTTTTTCCAAACCAGAAATTACATTATCCGCTTCTTTTTTATTGTCTATTTGTGCTTTTTTGCCATCAATTTTTGTCAGTTGAACTGTTATTTTTAGTTTTTCCTGATCTTGCGAAGCAAGATCGACATATACTTCCCAATATTCAATAGGTTTAAATGCATTAATCTCCCGCTCACGCTCAACAATAAGTCTCACCGCAACTGATTGAACGCGCCCAGCAGAAAGCCCGCGCCTAACTTTTTTCCATAAAAGCGGTGAAAGTTTATACCCTACTAATCTATCCAAAACTCTTCTTGCAATCTGAGCATTTACCAAATTTTCATCTATCTCGTGAGGGTTTCTTATTGCCTCCTCGACTGCGCCTTTTGTAATTTCATGAAATACGATTCTTTTTATATCTTTTTTATCAATTTTCTTCTCTTTTAAAATCTCCAAAACATGCTGTGAAATTGCCTCTCCTTCACGATCAGGATCGGATGCCAAATAAATCTTTTCCGCCTTCTTGCTATCTTTCAAAATTGCAGATATATATTTCTTTTTGTTCCCAACCTCTTCATATAAAGGCTCAAAATTATGATCAATATCAATAGATAACTTTGATTTTGGAAGATCTTTAATATGCCCTCCAGTTGCATCAATTAGATATTCTTTTCCCAAAAATCGAGAAAGTGTCTTTGCTTTAGTCGGTGACTCAACAATTATTAAATTCATGTGTTTAATTTAAGCAAACTGGGAGTATAGCAAACAAGTACTAATATGACAAACTTTCAACATATTCAATTAAATCAGAAGGTGCTCTTACAATCCTTGCTCCATTTTCAACTAGAAAATAACCAACTTCGCTAAATGGATCATTAATTGGTCCCAAAATTACAAATACTTCTCGCCCTAAATTTGCAGCCGCAGCGGCAGTTGATAAAGTTCCACTTCTTCTTTTTCCTCCAACAACTAAGACAGCCGAAGACATCTCGGCAATAATTTTATTTCTAGCCAAAAAATTTTTTCCCAATGGCAGTGTACCGTCAGGAAATGGCGATATTACCTTTCCATGTTTTTTAATTCTTTCAGCTAGATCTTTATTTTCAGGAGGATAAATTATATCTTTACCTGATCCTAAAATTGCAATCGTTTCTCCACCTGCATCAAGCGCCGCCTTATGTGCAACAGTATCAATTCCGCGGGCAAGCCCTGAAATAATAGTAATTCCATTTTTGGCAACTTCATACGAAAATTTATATGCAATTTTTCTCCAATAATCATTTGTCTCGCGTGAGCCAACTATCGCAATTGTTTTTTTGTACTCTTTCATGGATTGTTTCTTAAATTCCAATAGTCAAAAATTTTTCTTGCAATTGGGGCAGCAACAACAGACCCCTCCCCTCCTTTTTCAACTAAAACTGTAACAACAACTTGTGGATTATCAGCCGGACCAAAAGCAGAAAACCACGCATGAGTTTTGTCTTTTTCGTCTGTTTCAGCAGTACCAGTCTTACAAGCAACCTGAGGTTTAAAATCAAAAAATGGAAAGGCTGTACCCCCTGAACTACAAGCTCCAATCATTCCTTCTTTAACAATTTCTAAAGTCTCTTTACTTATACCTAAATCAGTGCAATCAATTGAAAGTTTGGAGTTTAAATAAGGTTTACAAAGTTTTCCACCATTGGCCACAACTGATGTAATAATGTTTGCTTGAAGTGGGGTCGCAGTCAAATCTCCCTGTCCAATTGCCATATGATAAGTATTTCCCAAAAACCATCTCTCCCCTTTTACATCATTTTTCCATTTAGGGTCAGGAACAATTCCACCCGCTTCTCCTGGCAAATCAATCCCCAAACTTTTTCCCAATCCAAATTTATGAGCCCAAAAAGCAAGTCTATCAACTCCAACCATCTCTCCAAGTTTATAAAACATTGTGTCAGTTGATCTGGCAATTCCTTTAACTAAATTTATAACCCCTTCTCGTCCTCCATATTGAGTAAAATACCAGTTGGTATAAGAAAAATCCCCAATTTTAATTATCCCTTCATCATTATATGTAAAATTGCGATCAATTTTGTGATCTTCCAAAGCAGCGGTAGCTGTCACAATTTTAAAAACAGATCCAGGATGAAACGTACCACTTATACTTCGATTAAAAAAAGGAAGATCAGAATTTGTCAAACCAGAAGAAATATTTGTTGGATCAAAAGAAGGGGAAGAATACATAGAAAGAATCTGGCCTTTTCCATCACTTACAACAACAGCTCCTTTTTTGTCTCCCAATGCCTCAGCTGTTTTTTTCTGAATTCCAACATCAATAGTAGTATGAATATCAGATCCCACAATTGGCTCTTTCATTCCCAAAAGTCGCACAAATCTACCCAAAGAATCAACCTCCATTAACGCCTCACCGTCAATTCCCCGTAAAGTGCAGTCATACTCTTCTTCCAAACCAGTTCTTCCAGTCAAATCTCCAAGTTTTCGCGCTCCTTTGTCTAAACAATTTGGATCAACCTTGGAAACTTCACTACTATTAACTTCACTCAAATACCCAGAAATATGAGAAAATTTATCTTCCAGAGGATATATTCTCTCTGGCTCTGTAATAATCTCTTCAGGTCTCGCATTTCCCAAATCTGTAACTTTTGTGTATCCTCCTGATTTTTTAAACTCAATCCTCTTTTTAACTTCATTATTGGAAACCAACTCCTCGCCTCCCCGAGCAAGTATTTTTCCTCGTGCTGCTGTAATCGAAATTCTTCTTATTCTATTTTCATCAGAAAGGCTGCGAAAATACGATCCTTTTATGATTTGAAGCTCAAAAAGTCGAACACTTAAAACCAAAAAACCCAAAGCCAAAAATCCTCTCAAAGCCCATGTAAGCCAGCTTAATTTTTTCTCTTGGTTAAGCTTTTGCATTAGCTTAATTATAAAGCCGCCTTGCTTTCAATAAAGATCCAAAGCGGCCAACTAAAATAACCTATTTAGAGATTGCATACCCCAATACACCATTTATATTTCCTTCTTCACCACATCTTCCAAAAAACCACAACAAATTTTTTCCGTCAATATATGTCCATATTATGCAACTATATGCACGTCTCGTACTATGAGAGAACACAAAATCACACTCAAAAAATCCTTCAGAGTATTTACATTGACGATCTATTACAAAAACCCCAAACGCGTCGGATGGAAAACCTAATCCGTCCGAACAAACTACATACACATAAGAATCTGTTCTGACAATAGGACAAACTTTACCTTCACTTAATCGAACTTGTTTATTATTAATTTCAATTTTTGGATCCTTATAAGATGAATATAATGATTTGGGAAAGTAAATAGCCTCATTTCTTGAGAGCAAAATCACGAAAGCCAAAACTAAACTAGACAAGACAAAAACACCAAAAAAGATCTTTGTAGCTTTCGGAAACATTTTCCTCTCCTTTCTCTCGAATTTCAAAGGACGCGCCAATTCTACTACCTAAATTCAATTAAATCCACTTTTAACCTTAAGTCGTTTAAGAAGATTTTTATCCTCCAAAACTTTTCCACAACCCCTGACAACACAAGTTAAGGGGTCATCTGATATATAAACTGGCATATTTGTAATCTCCGATATAAGCCTATCTATTCCAGGTAAATTTGCTCCCCCGCCAGCCATAATAATTCCAGTATCCATAACATCAGAAATAAGCTCGGGAGGTGCTGATTCAATTGTCTCTTTTATATTCAAGCAAATTTCTAAAAGCACAGAGGAAAGTGCCTCTCTTACCTCATCAGAAGAAAACTTAATTGATTTTGGAAGTCCTGTTTCCAAATCTCGCCCACGAACAACAAAAAACTTTTCTTTTTCAGATGGATATGCTGATCCAATTGAAATTTTTACATTCTCAGCAGTAGGTTGCCCCAATAAAAGTGAGTATTTAAGTCGCGCATAGGCAATTATCGCCTCATCCATCTCATCCCCTGCAGTACGAATTGATCTTCCAACAACTAAACCCCCCAAAGAAATAAGCCCAATTTCAGTTGTTCCACCACCAACGTCAACTATAAAAGAACCAGTTGAATCCTCTATGTTAATCCCTGCTCCAATCGCAGCAGCCATTGGCTCTTCTATTAAATGTGCTTCCCTTGCTCCAGCAGCTATCGCAGCTTCGGCAACCGCTCGTCTTTCTACTTCAGTAACTCCTGACGGAATCCCAATTACAATCTTAGGTCTTGGAATTTTTGGAATAATTGTTCCCGATTCGTGAACTTTTTTAATATAATAGGAAAGCATTGCATAAGTTGCATCAAAATCAGAAATCACCCCATCTCGAAGTGGTCTTATCGCCTCAATTGTTGCCGGTGTTCTTCCAACCATTTTTTTTGCAGTTGTTCCAATAGCTAGTACTTCTTTTGTCTTTTTATGTCTTGCAACAACTGACGGCTCTCGAATCAAAATTCCTTTTCCCGCAACATAAACCAAAGTATTTGCAGTCCCTAAATCGACTCCGATATCATGAGAAAAAAGTCCCAGTACTCGATTAATCATCGAAGAAAGTATAACATTAAAATCATGAAAAAAATTACTTCCCTCCTTTTTAACATTCTGTTTTTGATTACTCCGTTTGTTGTTTACTCAAAAACTTCTGAACTTTTTGAATTCAATAAAATGGTCTTTATTTATTTGCTTACAATTCTAATAGTTGCAAGTTGGGTAATAAAAATGATTTTGGAAAAAAAATTTATCTTCAAAAGAACTGCTCTTGATATTCCACTTTTACTTTTTTTATTAAGCCAAATTATTTCAACTCTACTTTCAATTAATCCTCATACTTCAATTTTTGGATACTACTCCCGTTTTAACGGAGGTTTACTTTCTACCATCTGCTACCTACTATTATATTGGGCTTTCGTTTCAAATTTAGATCAAACTCAAACAAAAATTTCTTTAAAACTTGCTTTAGTTTCGGGAAGTCTTGTTGCCCTCTATGCCATACTTGAACATTTTGGTCATAGTATAAGCTGCGCCATCTTTACTGGAAAATTTGATGATGATTGTTGGGTTCAAGATGTAAAGCTTCGGGTCTTTGCAACATTAGGCCAACCAAATTGGCTTGCAGCTTGGATAGTTGCCCTAACCCCAGTAACTTGGGCCTTTACCTTAGAATCAAAACTAAAAACCAGAAAGTCCTTTTTGTATATTTTCTTGTCAATTTTATTTGTATCAACTTTAATATTTACAAAATCAAGATCAGGATTTTTAGGTTTTTTTGTTGAATCATTAATTTTTGCAATATTGACGCTCAAAAATTATCCCAAAAAATTAATTGTTATTGCATTTTCTGTTTTTTTGACTTTCATAAGTTTTGGTTCTCCTTGGACTCCATCCATCTCTCAATTTCTTGACAAAAAACCAAAGACGCAAGAAACAGTTCTGCCTACTGTCACTAGTCAATTAGAGGCGGGTGGAACAGAATCAGGAGACATCAGAAAAATTGTCTGGAAAGGGGCACTTAGTGTTTTTACTCACTACCCAATATTTGGAACAGGTGTCGAAACTTTTGCTTACTCCTATTATCAATTTAGACCAATTGAACACAACTTAACTTCAGAATGGGACTTTCTATATAACAAAGCTCACAATGAATATCTAAATTACATGGCAAATTCTGGAATTTTAGGAATTTCCAGCTATCTTGCTATCATTTTATTTAGTATTTTTGTATTTTTAAAAAACAGAAAAAATATTTTCTCAATAGCTCTTCTTTCTGGATTTGTCTCTCTTCTGATTTCGAATTTTTTTGGCTTTTCAGTAACCCTTACAAACCTTGAACTTTTCTTGTTTCCCGCAGTCGCTATTTGTTTATCTCAAAAATCAAAAGAAAGAAAAATAAATTTTAAAGAAAACGATTTTTTACAAAACTCCCTTTTAGTGGTGGCACTTCTTACAAGCTTCTATATTATTTTTCTGATTGGAAAATATTGGTATGCAGATATTCTCTATTCTAGAGCCCGTACTTTTAATAATAGTAATCACCCCGAAAAAGCCATCGACGATCTAGACAAAGCAATTTATCTAATCGCAAACGAGCCAAATTATCATATGGAATTAGCCCAAAGTTATGCTCAAATTGGCCAGAAAAAGGTGATAGCTGAAGAGGCAGTAAAAGAAGGCCGTCTCGCACTTTCTTTAAATCCAGTAAGCATAAATCTAGTAAGAAGTCTTTCCAATGTTTACACCAAATTATCAAGCATTGATCCTCAATATCTAAATGATTCAGTAGATATTCTTAAAAATTCAACGGAAATCGCCCCTCACGATCCAAAACTTTATTTTCAGCTAGGTCTTTCCTACGGCAGAATAGAAGATGTAAAAAATTCAATCGAAAATCTCAAAAAAGCAATAGATTTAAAGCCTGATTACAAAGACGCTCGGCTCGCTCTTGCAATAGTCTATGAATCCGCAAATCAAAAAGATGATGCCAAGAATCAACTTGAATATATCCTAAAATACATCGCCCCAGGTGATAAATTTGTCAAAACCGAGTTAGAAAAGCTAAAATAGCTCCATGATCCTGAAAATCACAGACGTTAAAGATCCAAAATTACGCTTAAAATCAAAACCCGTCATCAAATTCGACAAAAAAATAAGACAGTTAATTTCTAACATGAGGGAAACTCTTATCGCCCAAAAAGATCCAGAAGGAGTTGGTCTTGCTGCTCCTCAAGTTGGAAAAAGTATCAGACTTTTCATTATAGATTATCGAAAAGAAAAAAAAGTCATCATAAATCCTGAAATAATTTCAGTTTCAAAAGAAAAAAAAGCCCCAAAAACCAAAAACAAAGATAGCATTTTAGAAGGTTGCCTTTCTCTCCCTCATTATTACGGCCCAATAAAAAGGTCACAAAAAATAAAAATTAAGTATCAAAATTTGGATGGAAAGCTCGTTTCTGAAGAATTTACTGGATTTATAGCCCAAATTATCCAACACGAAATAGATCATTTAAACGGGGTCTTATTTGTAGATAGGATTCTTGAGCAGAAAGCCCCCCTTTATAAATTCGAAGGAAAAGATTTTGAAGAAGTGGAACTAATATGAAAATAATCTTTTTTGGAACCCCAACATTTGTTCTTCCTATCCTTGAAAAATTGAACAAAAAATATAATTGGACAAACCACAAAGAATTGGTTGGCGTTGTCACACAACCTCCTCGCCCAGATTATTCAGCAGTCGATAAGTTCGCCCACAACCATAAAATTTCAATTTATTATGACCCTAAAGAAATAGAGGAAGCAGATTTAGGAATTGTTGCCTCCTACGGCAAAATCATTCCAGAGTCAGTCATTAAAAATTTCAGATTTGGAATTTTAAATATTCATCCCTCACTTCTTCCAAAGTACAGAGGCGCATCTCCAATTCAATATGCAATTAAAGAAGGAGAAGAAAAAACAGGAGTAACAATTATTAAAATGGATGAAAAAATGGATCATGGTCCAATTGTTTCTCAATTTACTGAAGAAATACAAGAAGATGACACTCAAGAAACCTTAAGAGATCGCCTGTTTGAAAGAGCATCCGAATTTCTAATTGAGCTAATTCCAAATTATATAAATGGAAAAATAAAACTAGAGCAGCAAGATGATTCAAAAGCAACTTTCACAAAAATAATTACCAAAAAAGACGGATTTCTAAATCCCAAAGATTTACTTAGCAAAGAAAAATCTCAAGAAAATTTTAATCTAATTCGGGCAATGTATCCTTGGCCAGGAGTTTGGACAAAGGTTTACTTAACTCCCAACTCTAAAACTTCAAAAATATTAAAATTATTAAAGTCTCACTTGGAAAAAGAAAGGTTGATTATAGATGAAGTTCAACTCGAAGGAAAAAACAAAGTGACTTTCAAACAATTTCAAGAAGGCCACCCAAATTACAAACTGGCCTGAAGCTGAAATCTTTGGCTTGAAAGCTTATTGTCTTTTCTAAACTTTTTAATACATTTAGCGCAAAGATTCATTTGATAAGCTGTATTACCCATAACAATGGTAGTTTTTTGAATATTTGGTTTAAAGGTTCTGGAGGTTTTATGGGCACGTTTTCTCCAGCGCTTACCAGCAACTCCACGATGGTGGGTTTGAGTGCGCCCATAAACAGTCTGTTTTCCGCAGTTCATACAAAAAGATGCCATAGCCTTAAATTCGTCCTCGTATTATAATATAAAAACTTATATTACTCAATGCTTTCATATCTTTTGTCTGATCCAATAATTTTTTTAGTGTCCGTAGTAGCTCTTTTGGTTGCAATCACAGTCCACGAATTTGCCCATGCTTTTGCAGCAGATAGATTAGGTGACCCAACTCCCCGCCTTCAAGGCCGCTTAACTCTTAATCCCCTTGCCCACCTAGATCCAATAGGAACTTTAATGCTTTTGATCGTTCGTTTTGGTTGGGGAAAGCCTGTTCAGTTTGACCCATATAATCTTAAAAATCCCAAAAAAGATGCTGCAATTATATCTCTTGCAGGTCCAGCCTCTAATTTAATATTGGCAACAATACTCGCAATAATAGTAAGGTTAGCCCAATCGCCATTCTCGCCATTTATTCTTCTTTCAAATCTTTTGACCCCTTTGATATTTTTAAATGTAGCACTAGCAGTCTTTAACTTAATTCCAATCCACCCATTAGATGGAGGAAAAATTCTGGTCGGTTTGCTTCCAACAAGTGACGCACTAAAAGTCAACAAACTCCTAGATCAATATGGAACGATTCTTTTGATAGCCTTAGTCTTCCCTCTTCCAACAGGTTCAAATCTTGCCTACACCATCACTTCTCCTCTTATTAATTTGATCTTAGGAATACTTATTCCTTCAGTCAAAACCATCTAAAAAAGTTTGACCTAATAAGCTATAATATAGTTAGACCCTGCTTAAAGGAACAGGTAGCTAAAAGTTTTTCCTTGACTAAAAGCTTTTAAATGGGAAGGCGAATTTCTTTAACCCCGTGGGGTTTTATGATGAGCCCACCCACTTGTGTGATCACAGGGGAAAATTTTAAAAGCGGCTACACCCTAAAAGCAGGGTTGTTAGTTTTCTTGTGCCGAGACCAGGATTCGAACCTAGGTAGCCCATACGGGCGACAGTTTTACAGACTGTTGCGATTGACCGCTCCGCCATCTCGGCAAATTCAAATAGCTATCTGAGCCATCTCTGGGATTTGAACCCAGGACCTTCGCTTTACAAAAGCGTTGCTCTACCGCTGAGCTAAGATGGCCGTTAGAGCCCAATTATACCAAAAAAAAGGTATTTACTGAAGTTTCTCCTTTATAAAATTAGAGCTATACCAATCACAAACAATCCCAATCCTGCAAGTACGCTAATTATTGTTGGAGCAGAAAAACCTGCAGCAGGAAGTTTGCTTGGTTGTGTTGTCACAGTTGGAGCAGAAGTTCCCGTACTCACCGTAAAACTAGCGCTTGCATTACTCGTATTGTTTGAACTATCTGTTGCAGTAATTGCAATGGTGTGCGATCCATTAGAAAGAGGATTTGTTGGAGTAAACGACCAGTTACCACTACTATTAGCAGTAACTGTTGTATCTATTTGTGCATCTGAATGAATTACTATTCTAATAGAAGCACCTGCTGCAGCTTTTCCAGAAAAAGTTGGCTTTGAAGTTGTAAGCACTCCCCCCGTTGAAAAGCTTGTTAAGCTTACAGCAACTGGTGTAGCCGTACTACCAGCCCCTCCAAGCGGTGCTTGAGTTGGTGCAAGTGTTGGTGTTGGACTAGCTGTAGGTGTAGGCGATGGGCTTTGAGTGGCTAGTGCTAGCTGAGAATTTCCACCTAGATTTGATGTTTCATTCGCCGGAGCTAGCGTTGGTGTTGATGTAGGTGTTGGCGATGGACTTTTGGTTGCGTTCGGGGTAACTGTCCCTTCTGGAGTAGCAGAAGGTGTAGCACTTGCTTGAGCTATTTCTCCCACATTTATAGTCGCACCATTTTTATTCTGTAAAACATTTTGCCCACCTTCTCCAACTGCTACTACAATTGTGTCGTTTGTAAAGTTAACAGCAACCGCTCCATTTGCAAGAGCAGTAAAATTAACTACAGCCAAATTTCCTGTTCCGCTTTTGGGAACAACTCCAGGAGGCAAATAAATACTATAAAAAACAGTCCCGTTTGTGTTATTTATAGTTGGTCCAATAACTTGAGGTGATACAAAAAATGTACCCAGTGAAACACTATTTGCCTTAAGCTTTGAGGAATCAAAACTTACATAAAGTTCTGTTCCCGCAACTTGATTCGCTCCAGTATCAATGTTAATTCCAACATCAAAGCTATCTCCAATTGCAGGCGTCGTACTAGTAGGAGCAAGAGTTAAGCTAGTAGCAGGAGCAGCTTTTTGTTTAAAAAGCTGCTGTTTTGAAGCAAGAAATATTACGGTAACCAAACCTCCAACCAAAATCAAAATCCCTATTATCGAAAAAATTAGTCTTTTATTCATAAGTTTTTATTTATATTTAATAAAATTGATTTCCCTGTTATATTCAACAAATTCTTCATTTTGGTGACACCATAATAAGAATCAGGTAATATACTCAAGGTAGTAGATTTCGAAGTAGGATTCAAGACCTGAAAATTCAAATTTGCAATCATAAGCTTCCCAGTCAATTGTGAGTCAAACCCTTGTCCCATTGAAAGAGTAACTATTCCATTTTTATTATCGATTTCTTTCTCTAAAACGTTAGTGCTTGTCCATATATCTCCAATGTGAACCGAAGTAATCTTTATTGTCTTTGGGTCATATTTTATCTTTATACTAAACGCATTCGGAGCATACGTATTAAAATTATCAAATAGTAAACTTACGCTATTTGGCTGTGGTTCAAAATGAACTCCAAGATTTCTAAAGACTCTGCTCTTTCCTTCCAAAAATGCGATATCAGAAAAATTATTTTTTACCTCATACGACGCTACGAGTAGAATTACTGCAAAAATACCAAAAAAGAAAAAGTATATAAATTTATATTTTTTTGTCATTGGGCAGTTTTACCAAAATTCTCAAACAAAACTATGTAATCCAATAGGTTTACTTTTCCATCTTTATTTATATCTGCACGTGTATCGAAATTCGAAGTCTTTCCAAAATTCTCAAACAAAACTATGTAATCCAATAGGTTTACTTTTCCATCCCCATTAATATCCCCAGCAAGAGTTGGTGTTACAGTTGGAGTCGAAGTAGGCGCCCCTGTTGGAACTGGTGTCCCACTAATTGTAGGTGTTGGAGAAGAAACTTCTGTTGCGCAAATTAGTACTCCGCAAGAGCAAGAATTTGTTCCTTGGTATACACAATTCGGCGCTGGAGTTGCACATACTGCAGGAGTACAAGTCGGGATAATTGTAGGCACTATTGTCGGAGTAACTGTTGGGCTTGCTGCAGGTGTCGGCGTTGGAATAGCAGTAGCCGTAGCTGTTGGAATCGGGAAAGGAGAAGGAGAAGACATGCTCACTAAAGCATTAGATGTAGTAAAACTCAAATCCGTTGGTGTCATATCAACTATCTGTATATTTGAATTACTAATAGAAAAAGTGGCAGGCCCTTGGGATAGACCTGTTGTAACAGGAGTAATTTTAAAATTTGCTAGCTCAAAAGCTCCAGTTGGAGCATTAGCTACATCATTAGGATCAATTCCAAGAATCGCAACAATCTTTCCAGTTGCATTCGCATTAGCAAGAGATGTAAGAGAAATAACCTTTTTAAGAGTGGTTGTTGGTATAACTTCAGAGGCTAGATTAACTTTACTGTTATCAAAGTCAATTTCAACTTTAACAAAACCGATTTTGTAAGTTTTCGCATCCATCATAAGTCTCAATGTTCCATCAGGTGGCAAACTTACACTGGAAGGTAAAAAACTCAAACTTACGGGGTTTATCAATGCTTTAGATAAATATTTAGCACTTTGAAAAACTTCATACAAGGTAAATGGAAGCGCAACCAAAACAACAATTAATACCAAAGCTTTTTGAAAACGACTCCCTCTTTTAAGTTCTTTTTTTAGCTCAAAAAATTTACTAAACTTCATAACTCTTCAAGATTATAATAGCACCTTTCAAATATTGGACACATATCAAAAACCCAATCTGTTATAATATTGCTTGACGATTGTGCCTGGATAGCTCAGTGGTAGAGCACTAACTTGGTAAGTTAGGGGTCGAGAGTTCAATCCTCTCTCCAGGCTCACAAGCTAAAGCAACTTGGATACAACCAAATCCAAATCACTCTGATCAACCTTTCCATCAATATTTAAATCCCCATCCATCGGTCCGCGAGTAGTTGTCTGTCCAAAATGAAGTATTACGGTTACATAATCTATTCCATCCACTTTTCCGTCACCATTGGCATCTCCGACAACTGCAGATGGAGTAGGAGAAGGAGCAGTAACCCCACCCTGACAATTAGAACTTGAAACCCCATTGTCGCTAAAGGCAAAACTTGTTCCCCCAAAAAACTTACAGGAAACCACTTGATTATTTTTAATTCTTATAACAGCAAGAGCTGCATCTGTTGTAAATGGCCCGACTGTTCGTGAACTTCGAGAATTTTTAAAATTACTTGTTCCCACCAAAAACCAATCTGTTCCCTGAGATGTCGTCACTTTTACTGAACGGGAATTATCGGAACTGTTAGTTGCGGTAGTTTGGATATTTTGGATGAATCCACTTTTTCCAACTCCAATCGGCTCAAGCGTATCGACATAGGTCGCTTCCGTTCCGTTTCGTTCTGCCACGGCAAAATCCTGGCGGAGATTCGTGGTTTGATTCCTGGCTGGACCTGTTAACCACGCTACGGTTACTTTTGTATTTGGAACTCCTTCCATGGTCAAACGCATTTTTGAACCTTTGGGCGGCCAAGCGTACGTCGCATCCTGCATAATACTTCCTTCGTTCATCGTCCAGTCTCCTTGCCATAATCCGGTAGCTGTAAATTGCTGTCCTTTGTGACCAGTGTTTGTAATGTAGTATCCAAACGGATCCCAGTCCGCACCACTCGGATCTTTTGCATCTGATAACGCAACCGTCGGATTCGATATTGCCAGTTCGCCCATATTCCGATATCCCCATTCAATTCTATGCACCGCTCCATCACGAGGTTTCACAATGAACGTATCAAACAAATACTCCGGTAACTGAACGTTCCATCTTTCCTGATGTGCCATGCCAGGAGTAGTGCTCCAGCTTGCTGCCATTTCCGTTGTCGCCACAGCCGAAGGCGTGTTGGGGTCAGGATCAAAGTGAACAAAATCTCCCCAAAACCCAGGCTCTGATCGATCAATCATAACTTTATTAAGAAGAAGATATGGATACCCTCTCCAATCATACCCATATCGAGGAGTCAAGATTGTTCCATTAGCAAAGGCAACAATCCCCATACCATCACCAGAAACATGATCTCCAGGATAAAATCCTAGGTGTTTGCTGGACAAAAGTGTCTCCATTCGAGTATCCCAGGATCCGGGACCACGCAGCATCGCATAACCCCATCCATCAATTTTAAATGACTGATTATCAACGGTTGATCCTGCTTTTCGGCTATTTTCCTGATTAATGGTGTTTTGGAAATAAGAAATAAGATCCGTGCGGTCAGGGTACATGAGCTTCAGTAAGGCAAAAGCATTCCCATAAGCTCGTGTCAGTTGATTGACCGCTCCTCCTCCATTTAACATCGGGAAACTCCCGTCAGAGAATGGAAACTCATTCCACATAACCAAAGATTTGAGAATTAAATCCTTCAAATTGGTAAAGGCCGGAAGTTGAATTGTGCTTAAAAACGCCGATGCTTCATTGGCCAGATCCATATAGACACCGGGCCATCCGTAACTTCCAGGTTCATTTGCAAACGATCCGTCCTCGCGAAAAAGATTTTGAGTGGTGTACAGAGTATTTATCCACTCCGCGGCTTGCTCTTGGACAGCACTGTCGCGGGAACTTGCTGCTGCTGCTAAAAACGTCCAGATGTCCGTGCCTTCTAGTTCCACCGCTTCCCGCATATGATAGGACACAAACGGTTCACCGGCTAGATGTGTCTTCGTTGCATTCCCAAACATTTTGGTCGGGGCATAAAAATGGAATCCATTACCACCCAACGCTTGGACATCCATGTGGATATATTCCATATTGGATCCAGTCCCCAGTCGAATCCATTCTCCTGATTCATTGGCCATATCCATAAATGGGGCAGTTTTAACATTAAAATAAATATTCGCCTGTCCTGGACTATAATTTTGTGCCAGTGTACCAGAAATCCGCAAATCATCCCGATAACTTAAAAATAGCGGCAGGATGACATTATGCAAGAAACGAAAATGTTCATCGTCCGTCATGGCATTTTGTTGTAACAACTTGACATAAGAAGTGAGAGCAGTAACTCCGCCAAATTCATACTGCGTCGCAGGAAGAATAAACGGGCGTGCGATGTCCCACCGCGGTACAAAATAATAGGGTACTTCATTGGATAGAACTTGCATCGCAGACTTAAGCTCAGCAGTTGATGAATTCTGACCGATGCCAGCCAAAACAGTAGAAAGTGGACTGCCAAGGTACGGAGATCTGTTGGTTCGTGTGGCATCTTCCAAAAGAGTTCCCGGGCGCGTCAGTGCCCAATTTGTTAAATCAAATCCACCTTTGGTCATAATATGAGACGGCGCATGGGTTAACGCATAGACAAACGCACCCGTGACATCCTGTTGATATATCCCATTTTGGAATCCAAAACTCTGTCTTGTTGGAATTACATTTGTCATATCTGTGGTATCAACCGGAGCAAATCCACCAGCGTTGTAGTCTTTTACATAGGCTAATTTTGTGACGGTTTGCATGGGAAGATAGCCATTGGCTGCAGACATCAAATATGGTTTTGATAAATTAGCAATATCATTTGATTTAAGATCCAACCGAACCAGCTCTGAGTAATTTGCTGGAACCGGTGCGTTTGATTCGACCGTCAGTGAAAATGGAGTGCTCTGTCCACGAGCAAGTTGCAATGTGGATCCGGTACTCACAGAAGTGACAGAATAGACACTTGTGGTTTTTCCAGACCGAGGCATAACAGATGTGGTGACGCCAAAACTTACCGTACTGGGAGCTAAATTGGTCCAGGTGCCATTGAACGTAATACGAATCCGTCCGTCTGAGAGCGTTGTGACCTGATGGTTGGAAAAATCCAATGCAGGAAATACAGAATTTCCCACAATCGCCCAGGGATTGGCGGGATTTGTTGGAGGAGCTCCTTGGGTAAAATAGGCACTTTTTAAAACAACGCCTCCATTATGGAAATCAAATTCGATAGTATGAGATCCGGTTGCCAGATTGACTGTTCCCGGAAGGGACCAGGTGATTGCCGGTGGAGCCCCGCCATAAAATTGTGGCGTTGAACCCCATTTGTAATCCGGACTATTCGGCCACAGATCTATTTGCGACCATCCAGATGGACTTTGACCATCTACTTTTACATCCATCAGTCTATGCGCCGCTATCTGATAGTAACTAAAGACGAATGAATAATTTCCTGCGGTTGTCGCTGTGAATGGATACTGAATCGACCCATCTCTATATGAACCAACTCCTTTTGGTGGAAATCCGCTTAAAGGACTAGCCTCTGTCGAAAGATATAAATTCCGATTCACAACATTTACAGCCGTTACACCAGCTCCTGCTGGATCAAGGTTAAGATTAATCGTTGTAGAAGTTTGAGCGAAAGCTATCTCCTTTGCAGCAAAAAGAATAATGCCACTAACTAAAAAAATAAGTAATTTTTTAAACATTAACTAATTTTACTAATAATTAAGTTTAGATCATTAATGTCAACTTTTCCATCCGCATTTACGTCTCCATCTCTTGCTCCGTTTGTTGTTGTTTGCCCAAAATGAATTACTACAGTCATATAATCAATTCCATCCACTTTCCCATCTCCATTAACATCGGGGGAAGTAGGAATCGGAGACGAAGTTGGTGCTAAAGTTGGGCTAGGGGTATTAGTTGCTACATTTCCAAATCTGTCCCAATCCCGCAAACCCAATGCTCTGAATGCATTCCAAAACCCGTCCACACTTGTGGGAGCTAATGAATTAGGTCCAACATTAACTACTTGCCCAAACCATTGTCTTCCTGATCCATATAGCGGGCTTCCTGAAGGAACTACCATCCTGAGTTTTGAAAAATACCCTTCTATGTTTTGATTCGAAAAGATGTCTGATATAGGACTAGAAAAAGCCTGTTTTATGGAAGAAATATTGCTATCTATTTCTGCTTCAGATAACCCAAGCTCTTGAGCCTCTTGCCCCCGAGTTAGTGTTATAGTCTGGCTCCCTAATAAAGGCGAGCTCAAAAAGGCATTGTTAGTAATTGTATTAGTTGTATTGCCGCTTGTCCAAGCATAACCATTGGGACCAAGAATATTGTTAATCAAATATGTGTTGGCTCCAGCAAGCCAAGGTCCCCATGGGCCCTCGCGACCAGCCTGTCCTGTCATTTTCCAAAAAAAATTGTTGGCAATCAAATGGTCGGAACCGTCCATAACAAGGCCCCAAAAATGACCTGTAACAAAATTACGGGTGACAATACTATCATGTGTATTATGCCAACCGTGAATTCCATATCCTTCACCTCCAATTAGAATGTTATTGTCGACAATGGTATGGGTAGCCATTTGGCCAACGGTATATCCACCAGAAATATACAGCCCATGGTCAAACCTTCCGTTTCCCATCAAAATAAATCTATTTCCCTGATAAAATGTGTATTCTGCCGAACCCTGACTAATCCCGTTATAACCAAAAAGTGTATTGTTAACTAGTTGGATCCCATTACTAACTGGACTACCTCCAGTAAAAAACGCGTTTCCAGAATTTGCTTTGCCTCCAAACCACATACTTTCCAATCTTGTATAACTAGCGACATGAACAGGAGGCGGCAAATCACCATCAGTTGAAAAGATAACTCTCGCGCCTGGCTCAGATTTGAAAATAGTCATATTTGAAGAACTTGTTCCTGCAGGTCCAAAAGAAACTGAAGAAATCCTATAAATGCCTGAGGCAATCATTACTGTATCTCCGCTTTTTATGCTGCTTATTGCTTTTGTTATAGTCTTCCAAGCGGAAGTTTGTTGAGTTCCAAGATTTCCATCATTTCCACTATTAGTATTTACATAATAAGTAGATGCCAACGCTTTTCTTGGAAATAAAAACAAAAAAAAGAAAACCAGAATCAAAAACAAAAATATTCTTTTCATCTCAAAAACTATAAACATGTTAGCATAACTTAAATCTTTGTGCTAAAATACCCTCACTATGGCCAAAAAAGGAGCTCGAGAAATAGTCGCTTTAGTGTGTAGTGTTTGTAAAAGCCAAAACTACATAACTGAGCGAAACAAGGTTAATCTTCAAGTTAAAGCCAAAAAAGGCGAAAAACTTATAGTCAAAAAATATTGCAAAACTTGCAAAAAACACACCGAGCACAAAGAATCTTCAAAGCTAAAATAAGCTTGACTTTTTCTTTATCTTATAGTATATTTATGCAGTAGCAAATCGCTACTCTAGTAGCTTTTTTCGTGGAGGAACGGATGCAAACGCCAGTATCTTTTATCAAAGAAGGTGGCAGCTTGCCGCACTCGTATCATAGGGATCCAATGATTCCCCGCGAGCGAGTGACCGCCGAGATCACAAATTGCGCTTGCTGCGGTAAGCCAATCATGATCAAAGAGGGCGAAGATCCCCTCTGTCGGCGTTGCAAGAACCAGGGTGCGATCCCGGTTTTGTGTCGCATTGCAACCTGCACCACCATCATGTGGCGACGCAAGGACGAGCCTGCACCGGTTTGTTGCAATCACGAAAAAGTTTAGGGCCAAAGGGCCATCCCGCACTGACTTGGGTCAACCAACGTTAGCGCGGGATCTTTTTTGCTCAAAAATTCATTTATTGATATAATATAATTCCTTAAATATTCGAGATGTCTTAGAGTTCATTGAAAGGAAAAACATGAGTAAGCATAGTAGGGCTCGGTTGTCGTTGGACAGAGTTGGCAATTACGTTTTTGGCGGAGTCTTAAATCACCCGCCATCGTATCTTCCCAATTACCAGTGTCTAAGTGACTATTCGCTTAGACAAAAGGTCATCGCCCAAAACGGCGGAAAGCCACCAACTTCCGGCGACATACGTGCACTAAAGCCTTCCTATCATATCCAGACATGTAGAGAGCCTGGTTGCACAACTAAAGGCATCACCAAAATTGGTGAACCATTTTTCTGTCGCAGACACAAATAATAGGAAATAGCATATAGATCAATCCCGCATTCAAAAATCTAACGAATGCGGGATTTTTTTGCCTATTTAATGTATAATATACTATCGTAACAAGCTTAGTGTAAAAGACAAGGGGACGAGATGGTGACAAAGATGGTGGTACCTGAAAAAAGGGAAGCTAAAGTTCAATTGGTTACACGCCCACACAACCATGCGCGTCGGACTCCGGATGCAATGATTGTTCCATGTGCAGGTAAAGGCTGTCACGTTCAATTGATCGTTCCAATTGAACGATATGAAAAGGATAAGCTTTATTACTGCAGAGGCACTTTTTGTAAATACGAACGAACTACTCAAACAGGAGTAAGATAACAAACCAAAGCAGGCCAAATCCTCGCAACACACGACAATTTTGCGAGGATTTTCTTTTTGATATAATGACCATAAATAGGCCTGTAGTGAAATGGCATCACAACCGTCTCCAAAACGGTTATTCCAGGTTCGAATCCTGGCAGGCCTGCATTTGTTATTCAATTGTCGACACTTTTTTACACTTACATTCACTTTACCTATCTCGTAAATGTTGCTATTTTTACTCTATAATTAATTAATGCCTGAAATATTAATTGCTTTAATAAGCGGAATCGTCCTTCTCCTCTTTTCAACCAAAACTCTAATAAAGTTATCTGAAACTCTTTCTTTATCCTTAAAGCTATCACCTTTGATTATTGGTATGACTGTTGTCGCAATCGGGACTTCCCTGCCTGAATTGTCAGTATCCACAATCGCATCACTCCAGCACGATTATGGTTTGGCAGTCGGAAATATTATCGGGTCAAATATTGTAAATATTCTACTTGTTTTTTCAGTAGGTATACTCATAGGGAACCTCCGCATAGGGACAACTAAAACCCCAAGAAATGCAATAATTTTGCTACTTTTTACTTTCATTTATACCTACACGCATCTATTTACAAATTTCCCTAGACAAACACTGGGGTTATTCTTTATAACCACCTCATTTTTGGTTACTTTTCTCGAATATAAATGGGCACTCTTTGGTCGAACTCATGAAGATAATAAAAAATTCAAAAATTCTAAAAGGGTTAGGTTTACATTAGGAAAACTTATATTACTAATAATGTCTGTAGCCGGAATAATAACAGGCGGATATTTCATCGTAACATCAACCGAGAAACTATCTTTGATTACCGGATTGTCTACGGGGGTGCTTGGTTTAACTTTAACTGCAGTTGCAACTTCCTTACCGGAACTTCTAACTACCATATTTAGCCAAGAAGAACATGAAGAAAAGATGACTATCGGAAACATAATTGGAAGTAATATTTATAATCTTTTTCTAATAGGAGGAATTATCGACTTATTCAGTGGTAATACAAATTTAATTCAAATCAACTGGTTAACGCTAAACTTAACGACTGTCTTTTTGGTTTTAATAATATTTATATTTCGCGGTAAAACAATTCCTAAATGGATTGGCCTAACATCTCTACTTTTATTTTTTATGTATATCCTATACGAGACCAAAAATCTATCTTTGAACTAATAGATTACTTAATAGAATAAGCGTATTGAAGGTTTAGAAACTGTCCGATCTTTTCAACATCAAACGAGCTAATTTTTTTTGTGCCAAATTGTTCGAAGGTCGTGCACTAATGCCTGCCAATTACTTCCCAGAAGCCTTACGAACGTTTATGGAAATAGGAGAAAGAGTGGAGATAACGTTTTGCCCGCCTTCACCAGTTGCAATAACTAAAGTATTCGCCGAATCAAAAGAAACAGGAGTAATTCCTTGAGAGATAGCCGTAAAATTAAGAGTTGCCAGAACCCCAGATCCCGAAACAGGCATAGATCCTGGGGGAACAATCAAAGCATAAGAAAGTTTCCCTGAAGTATTATCTATAGTAGGCCCTAATATTGTCGGATTTGTATAAAATGTTCCGGCAACAACTCCATTAAGTCTAAGCTTCAAAGGATCATAATTTATATTTAATTGAGCCCCAGCTGTTTGATTTAAACCTGTCGAAATATAAACTCTCAAAGAAAATTGATCGTTTACTTTAATTTTATTATTAACAAGCAAAAAACTTAGGCTTGTAGAAGGAGCGGCACTGCTTCTAATATCATATTTTCTATTCACCTGGTTAACTACAAAAAGGCTAACTAAAACTGAAATCAGAAAAAATACCGTTGCCAAAAACCATTTAACCATTTCTTTTAATTTAATAACTTTTGCAATTTAAATGCAAATTTTATTATAATTAGCGTCCATGTCTATAAAAAATGAAGCCCAAAAGTTAACTATCATTATTCCAGCCTATAAAGAGGCTGGCTCAGTTGGCGATACTGTCAAAAGTTTGATTAATCAAACTACACCACCAAAACAGATAATTGTAATTGATGACTGCTCAACAGATAATACAGCCGAAGTAGCCAAAGCATCAGGCGCAAAAGTCGTGACACCTCCTCATAACACAGGCACTAAAGCCGGAGCTCAAAATTATGGTTTATCTTTTGTTGATACAAAGTATGTTATGGCAATTGATGCAGATACAATTATCGCAAAAGATGGAGTCGAAAAGCTTCTTCCCGCTCTTTTTGAAAAAAATGTTGTGGCAGCTTGTGGATCAGTAATTCCAAGATATCGAAAAACTCTTTGGGAACGTGGGCGATACATTGAATATCTAATGGCTTTTACTTTTTACAAACCAATTCAAAACTACTTTGAAAAGCCATTAATCTCATCTGGCTGTTTTTCTGTCTACAAAACAAAAATTCTCAAAAAAATGGGTGGTTGGCAAACTCGCACAATGGCAGAGGATATGGATCTTACCTGGAGTTTTTATCATAAAGGATATAGTGTAAGATTTGTACCAGAAGCAGTAAGCTACCCCATCGAGCCTCACAATTTTAATTTTATGAAAAAACAGCTCAAAAGATGGTCGCATGGTTTCATGCAAAATGTAATTCTTCATGGAAAAGAAGTAATAGAAATTCCCTATCTTGCAGGAATTATTACTGTTGGTCTTTGGGATGCATTAATAGCTTCTCTTTCCTACCTTTTTCTAGCCCCTGTTCTTACTTTGGTTTTCAGAAATCCTATTTTTTTACTTGCGTATATAATTGACGCCCCTGCCATTGCAGCTCCAGTCCTTATAAAAGCCTATGAAAGAAAAGAATTTTGGGAAGCTCTTACAAGTATTCCATCATTTTTTGTTCTACGTTTTGTTAATTGTTACTTTATATTAGAAGCATTTTTCCAAGAAATAGTATTCAAAAACAGATTAACTGTTTACGAGAAAGGTCACTAAATGAACGCAGGATTACCAACAACAGGGATAGCATCAATCTTCTATTTTTTAAGTATAATCTTCATGTTTGTAAATGAGTGCATAAATATTGTCCGCAAGAAAAGTAACTTAAAAAGGTGGAGATTTGTAGGAAAACAAATTTTTATAACAGCTTCCATTATATTTGCAATAGTGGGAACTGGGTATATCTTAAAGATGGCAATCCCAGCAAAAGAAGTAACTGCAATTACTGGCATAAATACAACTGAAGGGTTTCAAAAAAATACAAATTTGATATTTTTTACTCCTTTTATAATACTCGCAATTTTAATAGCACTTACCCAGATCCTCAGATTATTCTTTCGACTTTCTTCCCGCTATATAAACTCCCAAAGACACAAAAGCCAACAAAGCCATAATTAAAAATAAGACCTGAAATCCAAAATAGGTAGCAATAAACCCACTTGCGATACTTCCAACGGCTGTCATTAAAGCCGCCCAAAATTGCCACACTCCCCATTCTCGAACATGTTTTTTGGGATCCAGATATCTTGAAACTGAAGCATTAAAAACAGGGGAACCAACTCCATCAGTAATTCCAACAATTATCTGTACTGCAAATAAAGTTGGAATACTTGGGAATATTGCAATCGCAAGCCAAGCCAGTCCCCTTACCAAAAAATTAAGCTGCAAAATGTGGCTTTCAAATTTCACTCCATCATGAAGCCTTGTTGAAATAAGTCCAGCAATACTACTTGCCAAAAATCCAACTCCAAATAATATCCCCGAAATAATTGCCCCTCCGTGAATTGATTTTACAAAAAGCGCATAAACTGGGACCAAAATAGCTCCAGCCAAAACAAAAATAACATTCGAAGCAAGTAAAAATTTCAAATTTCTATTCATCTATATTTATAATATCAGATGTAAATATACTATTGTGATATAATATTTTATCGATCGTTTAGTTTTTTGCACATTAGGAGATTTCGATGATTGTAAAAATTTCCGCGCCGGAGATCAAAGATTGTTCATCACCTTGCCAAAAATTGGATGCAATAAGAATCGCAAACAACATCACCGACTTGACAATGTTTGTCAGATTCTTGGCAATTCAGGGCATCCGCACAAGCGAACAAGAACTCACCATGATCCAAACAGGAAATTACCTCCCAGCATTTGAGCAAAAAGCACAGACATTGGTATTGAGTATTTCAGAAGTCATGCAGTAAAAATTAAACCTCTTCTTCCCCTTCGGGAAAACCAAAACCTCGAAGGGGATTCAAATTAACCTCCACAATTAGGACAAACATATTTTGTGGATCCATTAACTCCTTGTTTAACCATGTTTGCTCCACAATCAAAACAAACCCTTACTGAACTATTCGCCTCTCTAGTATTTTCCACTTTTATCTCGTCTCCTGCTCTCAAATCAAAGCTCATTTGATTTTCAGAAATTTTAACTCTTGGTTTTTTTCTACGAATAGGTCTTCTATCATATTCACGAGTGTTATCAACCACTTGAGATCCATAATCACATCTTCTCCAATACTGGCAAAAATTCCTACAAATAAGGCTATTGGTAGGGTTAGCAACTGGTATTTTACCTTCGCCAATTCTTTTATTTAAATCTTCAAGATAACCAACTAAGGTTATAAACTCTCGAAGAGTCTGGCCATTCCAGGGCAGTTTTCTTTCCAACTGCATTCCGCGAGAATTTTTTCCTCCATCCACAGAGACATATAAAAGGTTTGCTCCTACTATATCAAGCTCTCTTCCTTCGGGAGTTAAAGTATTTGAAGCAACTCCCATATTCCATACCAACAATTTACGGACATCAGAGTTTAAATCAGATTCAGCCTTTAATTGTTTTAAAACAAAATAAGGAACAAATTTAATACAAACCAGCTGATCCAAAGTATATATTTGTCCAGTTTCCTGATCTTCTTCCTGATAGCTATAAACACAATCTATTCTACTTTTAACTCCCAAATCTAAATCAATAAGTTCAAGTGGTTTTCCAAATCTTGTTAATTTCTCTTGAAGAATTCTTTTTGATCCTGCAGATTTTATCTCTGCTACTGTATATAAATACCTATCCTCACTTGTACTTCGTGAATCAATTCCGATCTTTCGAAAATACCACATCCTATCACAAGCCAGTGGAACAGAAATATCAACTTTTGGATTAAACCCTATTCCGTCACTCAAAGACTTAACCAAATTGGGTGTAAAATCCCTAACTCCTGGAGTCCTCTCAGAAGCAAACTCAATTTCACCCGAGAATTCAATTCTCTCTGCCATCGACTATCGGCCCTAGTTATACTATCAATTCAAATAGTTCAAAAAAAGGGGATCTTCTTGTATCAAAATAATACTAAAAATTTCATTTCTTTGAAGTGATCTGATAAAATACTTAATAAGTTCCGGAAAGGAGGCGAATTTAATTGATTATTATTAAAAAACAAAAAGGAGAATCCGAAGATCATCTCATTGCCCGTTTTAGGAAAAAAATCCTTTACGAAAAGGTAATTCCTGATTTTCGTGAACGCGAACGCCACAAGAAAAAATCAGAGCAAAGAAAAGAAAGAAACTATAGAGTCGCCCACTTAAGAGAGCTTGAGAAAAAGCGTTCTGTGTAATTTTGTAGGACCATTTATGGCAATCGCATCCCTGTGTTCTTTTGTTCCATATCCCTTGTTTTTGTGCCATAAATAAGGGAGGTATGGAGGACTTTTTGAAAACTCTTCCATAAGTTTATCTCTATAGACTTTGGCAATAATCGAAGAAGCTGCAATTGAAATACTTTTGGAGTCTCCACGGATAATTGCTTTTTGTTTCTTCTGAGAAACACCCGAGACATATGGAACATAAAATGCATCAATCAGCAAATAATCAATTCTTATTAAACTTTTTACAGCCCTTCTAAATGCCATATTGGTAGCATCAACAATTCCATTTTTATTAATTTCAGATACACTTGCTTCCCCTATTGCCCAAGCTAAACAGTTTTCTTTAATCCAAAAAGATGCCAATTCTCGCTGTTTTGGTGTCAACTTTTTCGAGTCGTTAATGCGAACCATACTGCGAATCGCATCTTTCTGGCTACGAAGTCTCGAAGAAAGTGCGATCGCAGTTGGTTCGAAGATAACAGCAGCAGTAACCACAGGCCCAGCAAAAGCGCCCCTCCCCACTTCATCCATCCCAGCAACAAGCTTATGCCCCTGCTTCCAAAGCCCTCTCTCAAATGAAAAATTAGGTAGATCCATAATTGCAAATTCTAACATAGAAATTTATACTGAATTATGAAAAAGATTGATTCAGATGAAATAAAGAAAATTGTTTCTGAGGCTCTAAATGAAGTTATAGTACCAATTATTGAAAAAATTGACGAAAAAACTGATCAAATGGAAACGAAGATGACAACATTGGAAACGAAGATGACAACATTGGAAACTAACATGGCAACCAAGGAAGATATTGATCGTCTCGAAAGAAAATTTGACGCACAGCAAAAAAGACTAGATCGGCATGGAATTCAGATTGAAAATCTTCAAAAAAGAGTAAGTATCTTATAATCAATATTGATTATCCGTTTTCTTTGCAATTTGGATTTATTCTGTGTTAAAATACCCCAAAACCTCCAAAGGTAACCTACACAATGCTTAAGTATTTTAAAGAAGTTCTAGGTGAGTTAAAACAAGTAACATGGCCAACTAGATCTGAAACTATAAAACTAACATTTATAGTAATTGCAATTTCAACTATAGTAAGCATTTATCTAGGAGGTCTAGATTTAGGTTTCACTAAACTATTAGGAATTTTACTAAAATAAAATGGACGACACAAAAAAAGAATCAGTAGAAGAGCGCGGAACTGGAAAGAAAAAAATTCCAGGCCATATCGTCATTTCTCAAACTGAAGACAAAAATGCCAAATGGTATGTAGTTCACACTGCATCAGGCCATGAAGCTCGCGTTTCAGAAAATCTTCGCCAACGCGTTGAAACAATGAATCTTCAAAAAAATATCTTCGAACTTCTTATTCCAACTCAGGATAAAGTAATTATTCGTGGTGGTAAAAAATTAAATATCAAAGAAAAAATTTTTCCAGGATATCTTTTAGTTAAAATGATTTTGGATGACAACTCTTGGCTTGCAGTCAGAACAACCCAGGGAGTTACTGGCTTTGTAGGAACTGGCGATCAGCCAACTCCTCTGTCAGATTCAGAAGTATCAAATATTCAAAAATTCGTATCATCTCCTGCTCCCCGTTATAAAACCAAACTTTCAGTTGGTGAAGCAGTTAAAATTACAGATGGTCCATTCACAGATTTCCTTGGAACAATTCATGAAATGGACGAAACAAGAGGAAAAGTAAAAGTATTGGTCTCAATTTTTGGTCGCGAAACTCCAGTCGAGCTAGATTTTCTTCAAGTACAAAAAGTTTAAGGTTTCTCAAAGACTAAAACATACGATTCTTCCTGAAAAACAGAAAAAACACCTGATCTTTTTAGATCCACTACTCCTTCTTGACTAAAAATTTTATTTACTCCTTCTCTTCCTCTTCCGTGATATTCCTCTTTTAGGCTAAATCCCGAAGATTCAAATACATTCTTCAAATCAATATCCTCACTAAAACCTCTATATCCATACGGGGTATTTGTCTCGAGAATAATCACTTTTCCATCTCTTCGGCAAACCCTAAACCATTCTTTTGCTATTTCACTTAAATCTCCTATATTGCCTGATGAAAAATTTAGAGAAAGCTTATATTTATCATTTGGAGGATAATGTGAACCAAAAAAATCTTTGCAAAAGATAGAACCAACGGATTCAGCTGCCAAAGGTAGTCTTTGAGCATTGGCAACAAGATCTGTCCCTTTTTTAATTGAAACACCAGGAAAAGAAGTAGAGTCTTTATCCAATCTAACAACATCTTCAGTTACCAAATCAGGTCTCAGATACTCTGCAAACGAAGTCATTCCTACTCCCACCTCTAAAGTAAAATCCTTATCTTCACTCATCATAAAAGTGTATACAAAATTACCATTGAAACACAAGACATAGGGTTCTAATATAGGTTAGAACGCCCTTTTACACTAAGTGGAGGTGTCCCTGGAAAAAAAATCCTTATCGTCAGTTTCTTGTCGTAAGTAAAGGGGGATATATGAATCTCAACACGCTTTTCAAGTTGGGAGCAATCCTGCTCCTCGTAGTCGGGCTCGCCCTTCTTGTCGTTCCAAATGAAGTGGCTAAGCTTGTAGGTATCTCCTACGATTGGCCGCTAACTGATGGTCTGCGAGTAATGGGTGGTATGCTCCTTGGGGTAGCCCTTGTCCAGTGGCAGGTCAGCGAATCCAAATCCAAAGACTTCAAGGAAACAGCTATATGGTCTGGCCTTGCAGGCACAGTTCTGGGATTTGTAGTTCTATTGACCGCCCAAATCGGTCAGCGCTACAACTGGGTTGCATGGGCACTGGTCGTAATTCTTGGTCTAGGCGCATTGGGATTCCTATATTATGGAGTCCTCGGCCAGGGCGAAAAGCAAACCTAACAACAACAAGCGGCTTCTCCTCAAAAAACCAATTAAACCAAGGGGTTAGTTGATGAGGACAAGCCGCATTTTTTATTTATCTACTTTCAGTCTCAACTTCAATTCCACCAGTTCTTCTTGCAATTAAATTATATAAAAAACCCTCCAGTAGTCCCATTAAAAAACCTATCACTACATACAAAACAGGCATTATCAAAAAAGTTGTTACCAGAAGTGGGGTTGCAGAAACTGGTTTGACAAATCGATATTGCATTAGAAAAGTCGCAGAAGAACTCAAAACAGCATTAATTATTCCAAAAACAAAAAAAATAAATGCTTGTACCTTTGCTAAAGACATGGAATTTATGTGTTTAATTCTTGTCATCAACTTTCACCCCCAATACCAATATATTATTATGCAACTTTCGTCTGATCAAATGAAAGCCCTTCCTTACTCATCCATATTCCAGGTTCACCAGTTTTTCGATCAACAAAAAACTCTACTGAATGTTCGCAATTTTGGGAAAAAACATCTTTATATTTATTTACCAAAAGTTGACATTCCATTTTTAGTATTAAATTAGCCATATCGTTGTCAAGAGATGACAATTTAAAATAGTCATAAGAAGCAACACTGCTTCTGAAATAACGTTCCACTTC
Organism: Candidatus Woesebacteria bacterium; assembly: GCA_016432525.1. GTDB lineage: Bacteria > Patescibacteriota > Microgenomatia > UBA8517 > UBA8517. Next base: position 879,525 of record CP066693.1, read on the forward strand.
AGTCCGAAGTATCCTTATGGAAGAGTTTGTCCTCTTTACAATTCCGCCTTCAGGGGTATCTTCTACTATTTGCCCTAATTCTTTGACTCTTTCATCATTTAATCTCCCAGCAAAAAACCTAGAAAAAAACAGAGCAGTCAGACCATTTCCTTCTTTCTCACCAGTTTTCGATTTACACTCTTGAATAAAATTACCAATAACATTATCAACTACAACATCAGAAGATTGGTCTAAATCTCCTAAAAAATTTATAAATGATTTTCCGTTTTCACTTTGCATATAATTGCAATCCTTTTTGCAAAGAAGTTAACTCATCTGCCTTTACTCCACTGGTTGCAAGGCCTTGCGGATCAAAACCTGAAAAGTCAATAAAATATATTTTTCCATCAGAGCCAACTATTATATTATCAGGGTTGACAATCTGTCCACTCACAGCAATGTCTCCATGTGCACGACCAGTTACAGTTTGTATTTGTTGCAGTTCTGATACCGCTTGATTTATTTGATCTTGTGTAAACTTTCCTCCAGCCGTCACATAATCAGCCAACGTCTTCCCTGCTATATAAGATTGCTTATACCCAATAATATTTCCCGTAGCATCATAAACGAAACCTTCAAAGTTAGGTATACCAGCTTGACCTCCAAACTGTTGATAAAACTTTATCTCATTCTCAGCAGACTGTATTGCAACCTCAGATTGTAATGTTGTATTTTTAAAAACCTTAACTACAGTTCCAGTCGTGGAATCAACATAAGTATCAGCATAAGCTCCGCTCCCTAATTTAGTTACAGATGTAATTGGGTTTCCTGCTTGATCAAACAAAGTCTCCCCTGGTTGATAGGCATAAACTCGGGATTGAAGCTCGGGATTAACGATAACACTTACAGGCACTTCTTCCCATTTACCATTAACTAACCTTAATGTTAATCCTTGTGACTCTAAATCATTCAAGTAATTTCTAACCGAAGCATCTTTAGCAGCCAAATCTAAAAGTTCAGCATATGTCTTTGCCCCTGCAACTACTGACTGTGCCGGTTTAGAGAAAAAACTAATTATCGCTTCACGAAATGGACTTAATGCCAAATCAGCCAAAAAAGTCCCCTGAATCCCTGCTGCAATCGTCTCAGCTCCACAGCCTTCTGGCTTTAATCCTGCATTGGCAAGAGCATTACACTGTGCCCACGCAACAGATGCATCAGTAGTTGAACCTAAAAGACCAAATGTTACCAAATCGGCAGATTGATACTGCAATAAAAGATATTTTTGCCAGAAAGGAAGGCTTGGATCTTTAAGTATAGCCTCCTGTCTTCGAATCCATGACTTTAGACCAATAGATAGTGTTTGAAGACTCAGTCTTTCAAACTGAACAGAAATCGGGTCAGTCGCCTTAGTTTGAGCCTCTTTTATCATATCAACCTGACTCTGACTGAGATTAGAATTTCCAAATAAAATATCTGCTTGGGATTGTGCACTATATTGTTTATCTGCATAGGAAAAAATTTCACTTATAGATTTAGAGCAAACTTGACCAGATTTAATTAAATCCGCAACCCTTCTTGGGTCTGCTCCTTCACCCAATCCAAGCTGGATTGTGCCGGTCTGATTTCCATTTGCATCGCAAAGGTATATGTATGTTCCTTGAAGATCAGCGCTACTTGATAGAAAACTTAAGTATTTCAAAGGGTCGGATAAAAGAGTTTTCTGGAAAGCTGTCCTAAACGACGGATCATTGACATTATTAATATTTACCCAAGTACAATTTTGGCCATTTTTATCACAAATATAAACTTCATATCCACCATTCACACTTTTTCTCACAATTCCATCAAATCCAATAAGACACATTCTCCCAACTCCAACAATTTTTCCATCGCAGCTGCATACTCCAGATCCACCTCCATAATAAGGATCACATATTTGCCCAGGAATAATCTCGTAAATATTTTTTGGCGCAGTTCCACACCAATTCTTACCATTAAATTGGAAAGATGTATTAGCACAACACTTTATACCATTTACAACTTCCAAACTATCAGAAACGCAAATAGAAGAAGCTATTGTATTTAAAGGCGGAGGAGTACTGGTAAGTATTTGGTTTATCTGTTGCCTGCTACAACAAATAGAAGAGGCGCTATCACATCCCGATCCTCCATTTACAACAGAAAGTCCAACGCTTGCACAGCTTCTTGTAGCAATACACACTCCACCAGCCAAAGAACAAGCAGCTCCATTTGAAACCAAGGCAGATCCAGGGCTTGTTCCAGGTTTACAAGGACCACCATCTGGAAGCAATCCTCCATTCACAACATGGCACAAAGTATTATTAATAGCACAGTCTCCTTCATGTAAACATCCAACAGCTGCATAGGGGACAATATCAGGGTTTGAAGAAATTCCAGTTCCCTCACAGACATTATTGACACACGAATATCCGCTACAACATCTACTACCATATTTATCTCCACAAACATCTCCGCCAACTGCACAAACAGGAATTACTTGACCAGTACTACAACAATTTTGTCCAAAAGAACATTGCCCTGAAGCGCCTTGCCTTCCTGTATAAGAACACGAAAGTATGTAACAAGACCCTAAACAAGGAGGTGGAGTTGGTGCAGGAGTTGGTCCCGGATTTACTCCAGGAAAAGTGCCGCCTGGCCTTGAAGGTGGAGCCTGGCATCCTCCACAACCAGTCGAACAATTACTTGCAGGAGATGTATCAGTATAAGCTTCGCACCAACCACCAGGGTTACATCTATAACAGGTTTTAGGTTTTGGATAATTAAAAGGTGTTGCATTAGGTTTTGGAGTTGTAGGAACAATTGGAGGTGGAGCAATTGCAGCTCGGGTTAAACTTCCACTGGACAGAAAAAGAAAACTTCCAAGAAGAAAAAGTAAAATGGCAGTAATTTTTAAATTTCTCACCCTTTAACCACTATAAATTAGACCAGATTTCTTTACAATAGGCTTAATTTATAATATAATTTCATGCTATGGCAGCAAAAAAAGTAAAAACTATCGTTAAAATTAACCTGAAAGGGGCAGAGGCAACTCCGGCCCCACCTGTTGGTACTGCATTAGGCCAACATGGTATTGCCATTATGGAATTTGTCAAAGCTTACAACGACAAAACAGCCAGCCTCAAAGGCCAGGTAGTCCCCGCAGTCATCACAATTTACGAAGATCGTTCATTTGATTTTATTATCAAAATGGCCCCAGTAGCTGATATGATCAAGAAAAAACTAGGAATCGAAAAAGGTTCAGGTAAAGTTCCATCAGTTACAGTCGGCACTCTCACAAAATCTCAAGTCGAAGAAATAGCCAAAGAAAAAATGCCAGATTTAAATACTGATAATTTAGAGGCAGCAGAAAAAATTGTTGCAGGTACAGCAAGATCGATGGGAGTAAAAATAGAATGAAAAAAGTAAAAGAAGAAAAAAGTTTACCCGCCGACAGAAGGGTCCATATAGCAGGTTTAAAAGGCGGTCAGCGCGTAGTATCAATCTCAGCAGAATCAGAACAAAAAGAAACAAAAACTGAAAAAGTGGAGACTAAAAAAGAAACAAAAGAAAAAAAGGAAAGAGCTCGTGGCAAGAAATATCAGAGTTCAAGATCAAAAATTGATAAAAACAAATTTTATACAACACCAGATGCAGTCAAAACTTTAAAAGAAATAAGTTATTCCAAATTTGATGAAACAGTCGAACTTCACGCTCTTGTCAAAAAAGATTCCCTTTCAGTTAATGTCACTCTCCCTCATTCATTTGGCAAATCTAAGGCAATTGAGGTTGCAAACGAAAAAACCATAGAGAAACTCGAAAAAGGAAAAGTTGACTTTGATGTTCTTTTATCAACCGCTGATTTCATGCCAAAACTCGTTAAATTCGCAAAAATCCTAGGTCCAAAAGGCCTTATGCCAAATCCCAAAAATGGAACACTAATCAAAAAGACATCAGATGCTGACAAATTCGCGTCAAACTCTATGACAATAAAAACCGAGAAAAAAGCTCCTTTAATTCATACAACAGTAGGAAAACTAAGTATGGATCCAAAAAATCTTGAAGAAAATGTTGAAAGCGCTCTAACAGCAATTAACAAAAGATTAATTCTTAAAGCCTACTTAAAATCAACAATGAGCCCTTCAATAAAGCTATCACTTAGCTAAAGGAGTAATCGGATAAACAATAGGAGTACTCTTTTGACCAAATAAAATTAAAAGTAAAATTCCAATTCCTAGAAACAAAGTGATAAATATTAAAGTCAAAAACAAATTCGCAATAGAGGCACCCAATCCATATTTTGAATAAATAAAGGCAGCAGCCCCAAAAATTAAAATTCCATAGACTATCAAAGAAATTACCAAAACCAAAAGAGCAATAAGTGGGAAAAATTGTGAATTAGAATAAATATAAAAATTTCTGGAAAAATAATTAAATCCTGCAAATATTAATCCTGTATAAAGACTTGCAAATATTGACGATCCCAAACTAACCAAGAAAATAACCACTACTTTATTGGTTTTCTCAAAACTTCTACTCTTCAAGATTTTATACAAAACAAATCCAACCAAAGAAACAGTAACTATTACTCCGACAAAAACAGCTATTCCCATTCCAATTTCTCTGAGGTAAAGTTTTATCTGGCTATCTGCATAAATTCCAGCGACTTTATAAGTTTCGGAAGGTCCCAAAGAAGATGCGTTCTTAATAATAGCTCCATTACCAATCTGATTATAAAAATTATCAAAACTCGGGCTTGCCGCAGGTGCAGCCGAACCTGCATCCATTTTAAGGCTTGAGACAATCTCATTTGTTCTATAATTTATCTGCCCCTGTCCACCTTTTAGAAATAAATCAGAGTCAGTTGATATCCCAACCTGCAAATTTTGGATTTTATCATCTACTTTTAAAGTTTCAAAATTAAAATTCCAAGCTCCCAGTATATTTTTGCTCGCATACCCATTTGCCCTAAAGTAAACAAAAAATGCTCCAGATTTATTTTCTTTAACAGGGGTAGGTAGGCTAATATTTAATGTATCCCCTTTTAAATTAAAGTCCGCTTTCTGATATTTATTATTTCCGTAATATTGAAAATAATCAGGCTCCTGATACTCCAAACACGGGGGCTGAATGTAAAGAGTTCCCTGGGGTACTACCCCATATCGAATGCAACTAGGCTCTGCCAGAACTTGATAAACAGTTAAATCGTTTGGGTTTACTTTTGGAATCTGAAGCTGCATTTCAGAAAGCTGTTTGCTATCCAAATTCGAAAAAACAATCTTGGCAGATACTACTGCCTCCCCATTTCCACGAAAGGTAACTGAATAGTATTGCGACTGTCCTAAAAAATTAGGATTAGAAGGAGGTCTTCTGACTGGCATTATAGAAGGAGCAATTGTTCCGCTACTTCCAGCAGATTGAGAATCCTGAGCCAATATCGATCTTGGAAGCAACAAAAAAATGCTAAGTATTATCAAGAATATTTTTTTAACCATTATCTAATTATAAACATCTAGTCTATTCCATTAAAGTATCGTTTGTATAATCTTTTATTAAATTATCCAAAGAAGCCTGTCCTTTACTCTTTTCTTCTACGCTGCCATGCAACAAATCATATATATGTAGTATCTGATCCAAATGAACAGAGCCCTCCATATACCATTCCACTACTTTTCTTTTCTTATTTAAAAGTATATGAGTTATGCTTCTTATGGTAAAATCATGCTCATCATCAAGCTTGGGATCGAATTTTGAACTAATTGATTTAGTCCCTTCCATCACTTCATCCCACCATTCAGGATCAATTTTTTCTATAGAAACAACTGGCCAAATTCGTTTGCGCTCGGATGACATATTTGCAATAATCATTGTATCAAATATTGATATGGATGAAGACGTTGCAAGAGACATAAGACCTGGTCAAGGTAGAATAGTTTCCAATACTGAAGCTAAACTAAATATGGGGAGAAGCTTCCAAAGAGCAAGACATGAGGGACTAAAATCCAATCCAACAGAATGGGAAGCAAGTAAACGCCTAGCAAATAAGCCTCCAACCGACAATGAAAGAAAAATCCTTTTTGATGAAAACCCGTCAGATGTTAAAACATATAAAGCATCAGGTTTGTCAGATGAAGAAATCTATAATATCTTGAAAAATAGATAGATCTTTGCTACAATACTCTCTACTTGTCCAAAGACAGCAAGCATCAAGTTAATTAAGTCTTGCCGAGGAAATATATGAAAAAACTTGCAAAAAGAGAGTTTGCCGAAAAACTCACCGATAAATTTCAAAAAGCTAAATCTATTGTGTTTGTGGATTTCGCAAAAATGAATGTGACAATCCAACAAACTCTTAAAAGTGATCTTAAAAAGTCTGATGGTAAGCTTTTAGTCGCCAAAAATACTCTTATAAAAATCGCTGGAAAAAATGCCAAGCTTCCAGAAGATTTGCTAACCGATCAAATTTTGTCAGGTCAAACAGCAATTTTAATTGCAGATAAAGACCCAGTTGCCCCAATTCAAACACTTGGAAAATTCTTAAAAACTTCTGAAATTCCCCAACCCAAAGCAGGAATTGTCGAAGGACAGTTTCAGACCAAAGAGGCAATTATAGCTATCTCTAAACTTCCTTCTAAAAATGAATTGTTCGCTCAGGTTGTCGGCTCAATTCAATCCCCACTTTATGGTTTGGTTGGAGTTTTGAATGGCAATTTGCAAAAACTTGTCTGGATCCTGCAAGCTAAAGCAAACGCAAATTAATATTAATAATAGTATATATTTTTATAGAAGCTAGGAGGTGAGTCAAATGGCAGAAAAAATAGAAAAATTAGTTAAAAGTATTTCAGAACTTTCAGTTTTGGAGGTATCTGAACTCGTTAAAGAACTTCAAGACAAACTTGGAGTTTCCGCTATGCCAGTCGCAGCAGCTCCAGCAGCAGCCGCAGCATCTGAGGAAGCCCCAACAGCAAGTGGTGGAGTTCAAACAGTTACCATGACCGCATCCGGTGCAAACAAAATTGCAGTCATCAAAGCTTTAAGAGAAATTAACCAAAATTTAGGACTCAAAGAAGCAAAAGACATGACAGAAAGTTTACCAGCTAAAGTTGCAGAAAACGTTAAAGCAGAAGAAGCAAAAACTTTTGCTGAAAAACTTAAAGCAGCAGGAGCAACTGTTGAAGTTAAGTAAAACTAAATTATTTTTTCAAAATACTTAGCAAGTGCAGGTAGTTCTGGAGATATTTTATTATATGTAAAACCAGGGCCTCTATTTACTTCCAAAAGCCATGGTTTTCCTGCTTTGTCTATCAAAACATCAACTCCAGCTATCTCAAGTTTTAAGACCCTTGAAGATTTTGTCGCTATAGTTCGAATATCTGGCGGCACTTCTTTGGGGTCAAAAAATTCTTCAGATGCCCCTCGTGCAACATTTGCTCTAAACTCTCTTGGATCATCTTGAATCTTCTTTTCAGCTACAGCAATTCTATCACCCAAAACTAAAAGTCTATATTCGATATCTCGCTCGCAATATTTTTGAAACATAAATCCTTCACTTGGATGTTTCTTGCGAAGTTCCATAAAATCATTGCGGTCTTTAAGTAAAAATACACCAATTCCTCTTTGAGTTTTTGGATTTTTAGAAACTACTGGAAGTCCAAATTTATTAATAATCCGATCAATGTTCTTTTCAATATTTCCTCTTGAACATAAAAATGTAGGAATTACCGGCAAGTCATTTATTGCAAGCCTAATAAGTGAAGGAAGCTTATCACCAGTATAACTGGCAAAACTAAATACTGAATCTATAAATCCAATATGGTAATAATCCATACATATAGATAATGCTTTTGCAATTGAAGAATATCCAAAAGTTTTACGAAAATATATCAAATCAAAATCACGAAGGTCATGCTTTCCAATATTTACATCAATCTTTCCTCTTTCAAAACTAAACTCAATATCTGAAAAAGATGCCGTCAAAACATCAACTTTTCCTTTTAAATCATGTTTTACATGTGAATAAATACTATCTTTTGTTTTCTCCTCTTTGCCCATTAAAATTAGAAGCTTTTTTTTCATTACTCAGATTATATGCTTAAAAAATTAATAACACAAAAAAATGCCACGTATTTGGTGTAATTTGCCAATATACGTGGCTAACTAAAATATTAAAACAGATTCATACGAGTCGACCGGTCAGGAAAAGCCAGATAGCCCAAACCGTCTCTTGCGAAACAGAGGCCAAGACCTTGGTCGGCGGCTCATAAGCCAAAAAGGTGGTGTCTATGATCCTAAGAGCCTCATCATTCCCAGCGTTGGACTTCCTGAGCCACTTCCAAACCCTACGATTCAGGTTGGGAATGAACTTCGGGTCATCAGTAACGACATAAAAAAGCAGATCAGCCGCCCACTGATGAGCACCACGGCCTTCTGTGCCGGGAATCGGCTCACCAGTTTTATTGCTGACAATCTTTGTGCTCTCACCCTGCATGGAATCATCACAGAGATTAATCAGTCTCTCAAGTGTCTCCTTGCCCAAAATTGCCTCCATAGCAGGTCCACGCCCGGTCGTAATCGACCGAAATTGGGTCTCCTCCCGGATTTGCCTCATTACCTTTGGTCCCAGTTTGTCTGGATCAAGGTTGTAACCCAAGATGGTAAGCCATACCCGCATTGCCGTAAGCTGATCAAAGCTAAAAAATTCAATCGGATACGGATTCTCTGAGTTAACTAAATTGAGAATAATCCGATCAATTTCTTCACGAATATCTTTAGGTGCCATTTCTTCCTCCAGGCTACTTAGCCTTAGAATATAGAATAGTAAACATATTATATCATACTACAGGATAGTTTAACTACTTTGAAGAGTCTCAAAATATTTAATGATTTCGAGAGCTGCATTTACGCTCGTATATTTTTCCAGACCTTCAAACTGAGGGGCTGGATTTACCTCAAGTATATATGGCTTGTCAGTTTCTTTATTTATCATAATATCAACTCCTGCAATTTGAGTTCTCACAACAGCTGCTACACTCTCGGCCAATTCTCTAACATCCGCTCGACTATTCAAATCAAAATTAGAACCCATCCCTCCTTGACTGATATTACTTCTAAACTCCCCGATCTTTGGAGTTCTCTTCATGGCCCCAACTGCTTTATACCCAACACAAAAAACTCTAATATCTCCATCGTTTGGAATAAACTCTCTTACAACAAACGATAAAGAACTTTTAAGTATTTCGGAAGCCCTAGCTTTAAGCTCATTCATATCATTTGCCTTAAATACACCTTTACCTTTTCTTCCATCACTTCTTTTAATAATGATTGGAAATTTAAATTCACCAGAAAAATTATCTAAAAATTTTATTGAAAAGAAAAGAAAGCTTCTTGGATATTGAAAGTTATTTTGAGTTTGCCTTAAATAATCTATGGCAGGAGTTAAAAAATAATTATACGTTGGGTCAATCACCTTCTTATTTACTATTATGGTTTTATATTTCTCCGCTAAATATAAAAACGCTGTATACCATTCCCATCTTCTTTTGCTAGTTAGGGAATAAACTAGATTATATGAGGACAAATCATGTCCAGTTAGAATTGGTTTAAATTCATTAGTTGATGTATCAATTATAAGATCAGATGAAAGAGATCCCAAAACTTCATGTCCTCTTTTTTTACCTTCTTCAGAAAGTCTTTCAAACTGAATTCCTTTTGTAAGTCCAACAATAAGTATTTTCATTTTGCATTTGCAATTGCGTGTTCAACATAAACTTTCCCAATATTCTTTGAATATGCCTTTTCCATCCCGATAAAACCAGCAGTATGATTAACCTCCAATAAATATTTTTTGTTTTGCTTATCAATCAAGATATCTACTCCAGCAACGCTCATGTCAACAGCTTTTACGGCCAAATTAGCCAGTTTACGGCTTTCGCTATCAAGCTCAATAGTTTCAACACTTCCACCAAGAGAAAAATTTGCTCTAAACTCACCCTGCCCTGGAATTCTTCTCATTGGAAAAATCTCCCCTCCGATAACCAAAGCTCTAATATCATATTCATAATCAATGAATTTTTGCGCTATAAAACTTTTTGCTTCTTTTCCCTCTTCCTGAAGTTTCGAAATAAGATCGTTTAGTTCGTTTTGATTATTTAGCTTATATACAGAAGCCCCCTTGCCCATCCTGGATGATTTAAAAACAAATGGAAATCCTAAAGTTTGAGATGCTTTTTTATAATCTTCAAAATCCCTAGAATAAAAGCTGTCTGGAATAGGTAAATGATTAATATTAAGCCTCAATATATCACCGATTTTATCGATTGAATATTGATGTTTGAGTACATTATTGTCAAAAATCTTTATTCCTCTTTCCTTAAGCGCCACTATAACATTTGAGATAGATTTTATTGATGTAAATATCCCCCTAACAATTGCGATATCACAATTTAAATTATCTAACTTATCTACATTTAGTTTGTTATCAATTATAGAAAATTTAAATTCCGATAGATCAACGAGCTCAAAATCATGTCCCAAAGCACGTATTTCTTCTTCAATTCTTTTGTTTTCATCAAGACTTGTTAAAGTTGTAATAAGAGATATCTTCATTTTTATTATTTGTGATTCATACCTGTTTATGACTCCAAAGCTTCTGATACCAATCCGCGCTTTTGTCTATCTGCTTTGGACTAACCAAAAATCCTGACAAATCTCGTCTTCCTATTATAATCTGAGATCTTAAATTTGATCTATTTGCTAAACTTGCAATCGTAACAATTTTCCTCCCAGCTAGATAGAATGTCAAATTGATAACTGTTCTATTTTCCTTACCCAAGCCACTTTTTACCTTTTTCGACCATAAAATATTTTCTTTTGTTACGAGTCCCAGTTTTTTTGCCAAGTCCCTATCCATTGAAGTTCTCCATGCACCAGTATCAATTTTTGCAATCATTTCGTGTTTCTTGCTACTGTTGGATACCACTTTTATTTTTTCCCAAGTATTAATTGTTTTAATTCCATCATCAGGAATTACTCTGTTTCCAAATCTTTCTCCAAAGATAGCTTTGGCTATCTTTACAGCATGCTCGCTATCTCTTACTTCCAAATCCTCTACACGATCCAATCTTTTTTTAAGACCAGCCATATTGGCAAGTTGAATTTGAAGTCCGGGTCGTGCATTTAACTCCAATATCATAGGCCCATCAGTTGGATGAAGTATAATATCCACACCAACATATCCAAGCCCACAAGCTTCAGCAGTTTTAGATGCAAGATCCAAAATCTTATTCCATTGAGGAATTTTAATTCCATTGAGCTTTCGCTTTGTATCAGGCTTGTAAATTATCGGATTTCCATGATAAATTGCCCGTGTTGTAATACCAGTTGCAATATCAATTCCAACAGCAACCGCTCCTTGATGAAGATTTGCTCTTCCTCCTGATTCCTTTGTAGGGAGTCTGAGCATTGCCATAACCGGAATTTTGTTAAAAACAATAACACGGATATCAGGTGTTCCGCGATACGCATATCGCAAAAATGCCTTATGTCTTCCAACATATTCCTGAATAAATGCAACGTCAGGCACATTTCCAAGGCTATAAGCCCCTTCCAAAATATCAACAACCTTAAGCTTCAAGTCCTCAACTGTAACTCTCTCTTTTTGCGTTGTAACCCACCCGTTTCCATCTCTAGCCTTTCTTTTAATAACTACGATTCCCTCGCCTCCAAATCCTCTGCTTGGTTTTAATACAAAACTACTGGGTAATTTTTCCCAACTAAAATCAGTTATATCCGCCAAACTTTTGAATCTTTTGTAAACCATTGGGGTTGGAATTTTAGCCCTTTTCAAAACTCTATACATCTGAAGTTTTGAATCAGCGATTCTTTTTCCAACTCTTGAATTATATTTATATAAATAAAGCTGCGATCTTGCATTGAGTCCCAATATTGAAGAAATTTTCATAATTTATTACAAGCTTTGCTTATTTTGACTTAATCAGTTTTCTAAATCGATAGTATTCCAAAAATCTTAAACCCGAATATTTTCCAATTACAAAATCCAAAACAGCAACTCCTATCAAAAGAATTTCGGGATGAGCAAGAGCAAAACTTCTCAAAACCTGAGTAACCAAAAGAAGGTATGACAAAAAACCCAAAAACAGTGTTTCTGCTGTTATCTTGATGGCTGTTTTCCCAGATTTTCCAAGTTGAACTCTTGTAAAATCCTCAGACAAAAGAACCAAAACAAGGACAGGGAAAATAGATACATTTGCTATGTCAATTCTTCCGATTACAGGAGTTAAAAATACAAGTCCGAGTAAACATACTGCAATTGCCCAAAGTATAAATGCCATACGAGGAAGATATTGCAACCTAACCTTGGCATCCCTCAAAAAGACACGCGTAAATGTAGACACAAAAACAATTATTAGAAATAAAATAATTCCAATCAAAGGGCCTATTGATAAAAATACAACAGAAAGCGCTGCAGGAAGTAAAATTCCAAAACCTCGAATACCAACTATGTGGCGAATTGCAGCAATCAAAGATGCAACCAGAGGTAATAATAGAAGAAGAGTTATAGTATCCGAAGACACTCCTGATGCAATCGCATAGGAAATCGCATAAGATATAACATTCCCAGGCCAAAAAGCCGATGTCCCAGCCAAAAATCTATTAGCAATAAAAAAAGTTAAAACAAATGTTGCCAAAAAAAAGGTAAGAAGTGTTACTTTTCGAAGGGTTGTCATGGAAATAAGCTCCAAAATTATACCATTTTTTGAAGATGTCAAGCCACTTGCTCTTGTTTTTGGTCCACCAAAATCCGCAAACTTGATTCAAGTGATATAATAATCTATAGGATATTAGAATAATATCTTTTATTTCAAAAGCACATTCACATATTAGTTGTAGCGAAAGCAGGATCAAATGAACGAATGGATATTCAGGACTTTCAGTCCAATAATAAAAGTCGTTGGAGCGGGATGTAATTTAAGATGTACATACTGCTTCTACTTTGGACATCAGCCAAAGATAAATATAATGGGAAATGATGTGTTGAAACTAGTATTAAGCGAGTGTCTTCAAGCGGCGTCTTTCGTTAGATTCATCTGGCACGGAGGTGAACCCACAATAGCAGGAGCAGAATATTATCGAAAGATACTTGCCATAGAAGACAAAGTTCGTAGAGATGGTCAAAAAGTTACTCATAGTATACAAACCAATGCTACGCTTTTAAATCCTCAATGGATTGATCTTCTTAAATCCAAGAGATTCTCTATCGGAGTAAGCATTGATGGGCCAGAATACCTCCATAATTTTGCTAGAATCAACGCAAACGGTCGCGGATCATTTAGAGAGGTTCAAAAAGGTATCGTGCTATTTCGGAATGCAGGAATAAAATTCGGCTCAATCGCTGTAGTCAATAGTTACACAGTGAATTTCCCTGAAGAAATATTCTGGTTTATGTACAATCAGAAAATTTCCTTTAGTGCTAATGCGTGTGTAGCATATCCTAGCGATCCAGAGGAGGTCAGACAATTAACAATAAGCCCAATGCAATTCTCTAATTTCCTTCTTCGATTGTTAGATCTATGGCTAAAAACAGATGATCCAACATTCAACATCAAGCCATTAGATGACATAATCAAAGGAATATTAGGACGACAACCTTCTCTGTGTAGATATCGCGGACAATGTCAAATGTATCTAACAATAGACTCCAATGGAGATGTTTATCCATGCGATGAGTATCTAAATCAAAATTACAACTTTGGCAACCTAAGACAAACGCCATTGAAAAAAATTGTTCAAAGCACAAACCTCAATGAGTACTATGCAGGCAGAACAATCATGCAAACTGTCTGTCAAAACTGTCAATGGTTCAATATCTGCAAAGGAGGCTGTATGAGAGAATGGGGCGGTTCTAAATCCATTACCGACCCTAGAGAAACGGAATTCTGCAAAGCTCGACAGTTTCTGTTCGAGGAAGTAAGAGATCGAATTCAGCTATTGGGATATTCCAAAAAGGAGATTCTAAATGTCTGACATACTCATATCCACAATCAGATGCGTGGCAATCCCACCTCCGTCTCACATCGGTCCTTCTCAAATCGTAAACGCTCTTTTGGCAAACAGCAGCCCTCTTGCTATAAATGCCAATATGCCTGCAATAGACGGCGAAGAGGATTGGGACGACGATTGGGACGATAGCTGGTCGGAACATTCAGATGGGCCAAGCTGGGGTGACGGCGACCAATGGAGTGATTCCACTCACAATCCATAACGTCGAAAACTACAACATAGTATGCTAAAATAAAAAGCCTGGATCCTACTTGCTCTAAACAAAAGTGGGATCTGGGCCTCTCTGAAACGAGAGATACAAAAAATTATGAATCTCAACTTCCGAATTACAAAAACTTCTAATCTTTTTCATTTCATCTCAAATCTAACTAACTGGCATTTCAGTGTTAGACCTTCATACAAAAGATACTGGTTAGAAAAAACTGGTCCACTTACAAAAAAAGAGGAAGAAACACTTCAAGAAGTAGATTCTTTATTTAAAAAATACAATTTTGGTCCCAATTACTGGGGACACGTACTATTAACAGAAGAAGATGAAATTGTTTGGGAAAAAGCAAATAAAAAATTTGGGGCAAAAGATACCGAAAAATTCAGGCATTTTGAAAAAGTATTTTCAAAAAGATTTGAAAAAATCTGGACAGAAGACAAAAACAAATTAACTGAATGGAAAAAAGTATTAGAAAGATCAAATCAAAATAAAACTTCTGATAAACTTATTGAAACTCTAAATTCATTATTTGGAAAAGACGGGGGCGGAGAGGTGATTGATGTAATCTTACTATTAAGCACTCCTAACACACGAGGTGCTGGTGGTGGAAATCTAGCTCCTCGCGCTATTACATTGGAAGTATCTCAAACTCCAGACCAGTATACTACTAACGTTCAACTTATGCTTTGGCACGAACTTGTTCACGTAATTTGGGAAAAAGGACCGTATCAAAAAACATTCAATAACTTTCACGAAAAGTTATTGAATTCAGGAGCTCTATCTCCTGTAGAAAATGTCCCATTAAGAGTTACACTCAACGAAGCTGTAATGGAATCCCTCTTACCTTATGGATATCTTGGATATAAATATTTCAATTATAAAAGTAAAGATTACTTCAATGAAATACTTTCGAAACTTGAAAACAATTTCGACAAGAATCAAGTGATGATATATTGGCGAGTATATTCTGCCAACAAACTTTTTGAATTATCTCAAAATTATTGTGAAAGAGGAAAAGCAATTGATAAAGACTTTTTAGAAAAGGTTGTAAAAATAATGATTGAATTTATTAATAAAAGGTGGAGTCTATCAACCAATCCCTGAAACTTTAAAGGACATTACCCTTGTTTCTGTATCCCTAAAATCCACAAAACAGCTTCTTTTTTGTAACGTCTGTCTCCTCTTGAATTAATCCTAATCGGAGGAAGTTTACCTCTTTTGCCCCACCTCTTAATAGTAAGGGGAGAAACTCTTAGAAGTTCTGCAACCTCCCTTACTGTCAATAAATCTGGCAGTTCATCAAGGTTGATCTTCTTTTTACTATTCATATCTTAATTGATATAGTCTCAAGCCTAAGGCTTAACTTAATCAATCACAAATTAACAAAAGGTATCATTTATGTCAACGGTCAATTACACCATAAATTATATATGGCCCAAATTGGTTCAGTTTTACAAAGCCTGGATAAGGCTTCTCGTTTGAATAAATTAAAAGGTAATGAGCCTCAAAATCACTATATTCTTCAGATCTTTTAAGTTGCTCTCGCCAAACATAAGCTGTTGCCCAATTAAAATAAAAGCCAAAAGGCCTTTTAGCATCATTACTCAAACTATATTCAAAATACCCTCTTCCAAGCGCATCTTTATCTATAAAGTTTATAGATTTATCCAAAAAACTATAAGGAATATCTGAATAATGGCTTAAAAAACCGTTTGGATATGTGTAGTTTTCAATAAATCTAAAATAAGAAAAACTAAATCCGGCAAACCACAAAATCAAAAAAGGGAAAACAAATAAGATTACCCAGCCATTTTTAGCTATATCATCAATAGTAATACCAAAAATTAAAGCAAGTGCCGGCAAGCTTATCAAAAAGTATCTGGGCACAATTGGAATTTTAAAAAGAATCAAAAACCAAACAGGAGCAACAGCCCAAGCAAGTAATAATAGTTTATTAAAACTCTTCTTCTCCTTCAAAGCTTTTATGGCAAAATATATTAGAGCACCACAGATCGAAAATTTCATCACCAAACCTAACTTTAAAAGTTGGGAATTTATATCTGAAAATTTTTTATACCCATACCCAAGTTGATATTCAAAATCACCTCCCCCAATAAAATTAAAATAATGAGAGGCTACATCAGCACTCCTTTGAATAATAGACATATTTTTATCTTCAAACTTAGTTTCAGACTTAAAAAAACTTCCAAACTTATTATTATTTCTATAGTAAATCAAAGAAGGAACAAATATTACACCTGCCAAAACTATCCCAATGAAAAAATACCTTTTTGAGATTCCTTTAAGGCTAATTACTACTGCCCAAAAACTAGTAAATACAAATGAAAAACAAATAAGATAAAGCTGAATTAACGCCCCCCACAAAAAAGCAAGAAATATAATGAATTTACTTTTCTTTTTCAAGGCCAAAAATGTAATAAGAATTGAAATTGATACAAAGCTAACAACTGGTGTGGGCTGATAAATCATTCTAGAAAACACAATCCACCATGGATGCACTGCCAGAAAAAGAGATGAAATAATAGCCACTTTCAAAGAAAAAAACTTGTAGCCAACCACAAATATAGCTAAAACACTCACCAGATTAAAAATGGAAACCAAAATTGATGCACTTACAGGGTTTGTGCTAAAAGCTATAAAGGGAGCAAAAAACCAGATCAAAATTGGTCCCCAAGATAAATTTCCCCAAGGAGATTCTAAAGCAAATTTCTGAGCGTTCAAAAAGTTTCCATGTCTTAGATATTCCTGAACTTGAGTCGCAAGCCTAGGTTGGTCATATCCAAACTCAATCGTATCAATGTGAGATAGACGCAAAAAAAGATAGATAGAAGAAATTAATACTAAAACTAAAAATATGGCTACATTACGCGACACGATCTTTTAATGCTCGATAATATCTCTCTAATGCTTCTTCAGCTTTCTTCCAATGCTCTTCCCCATATCCTCTTTCAGCCAAAGCTCTTTCGTGAACCGCCAAAGCTCTCAAATGAGCGGCTTTGGAAGCCTGAAAATCAGAAATTCTATAGACTTCAGATACAAACTTTCGAGTTAAACTTTCCGTTTCCTCACTAAAGTCAGTTGTTACATCAACTTTTTTACGAAGTAAATGAATCTCAAGTGAAGCTGCAATTTTAGGCTCAAATGCCAATTTCACCTCATCGCGAATTAACTTATAAAACTTAACTAATCTTTTACTTGCCTTATCCCATTTACTTTGCTCTCCTTGGGAAATCGCTTCAATCATAAGCTTTGCTGCGTCAGTTGCTAGATTCTTGGAAAGCCCCCATTGCTCTTTTAAATGCTTCATTGCATAATCTACGAATTTAGTTCCCTTGGGAATCTTAGATAATCTCCACCAATTCACTTCAAACCCAGCCACAACTTCAGGTTTAAATCTAAAATGAAACATATTATCATTTCCCCCAAATCTTCTCCTTCTTCTACTATAGTCAAGAATTGCCCTTTTAAGATGCTCAGGAGTCATTGCTGGAAGATGGTCCTCTTCCCAATAAATTTCTGCATATGTCATCTGCCATGGTAGAAGCCCGCTTGTCCTCTGCTCCCCAGAAGGTCTTATAAAAAGATCTACATAAGGATATAGCTGATCTCCTGTATCAAGGTAGGAAGAAAAAAGTTTCTCATCAATCTGGTCCTCAGAAATTCCATCTCTTATAATCTTTTTTGTGGCTCGCATTATCTCATCACGCCCTCCATAATCAAGTGCAACATTTAAAACATGTTTTGTATAATGTCTAGTTTCCTCTTCTGCTTTTTGTATCTCAGAAACAAGTGCCTTTGGAAGCCTGTCTTTTCTACCCAAATGAACAAAACGAATCTGATTCTGATGTGCTTCTTTCATAACATCTTTAACAAACCTTGAAAAAAGCTTCATTAAGTAAGATATTTCATCATCAGTCCTATCCCAATTTTCAGTTGAAAATCCCCAAACTGTAAGTGTATGTATCCCAAGCTCCCTCGCTGCCTTTGCAATGCTTTTTCCTGCTTCAAAGCCTTTATGGTGACCTTTTAGAGTATGAAGTCCTCGAGCTCTTGCCCAACGCCTATTACCATCAAGAATTATAGCTATATGATCAGGAACTTTTGTGCCTCTGGGAAGTGTTAAATCACCTTTTAACATGGGTAAGAGAAATTATATCATAAGTCTGCTTTTTAGTACCAATATAGGGAAAACAAAGACTGCATTATAAATTCTTGAAATTCTTGATGGCTCTTTTATAAGTCTCCACATCCACTCCAATCCTATAGCTGAAAGCCATTCAGGGGGTAAACTAGCCTCACCTGAAAAATAATCCAAGGTTCCACCAACAACCATCACTCCTTTTACTTTTAGATTTTCAATATTATCAAATACCCATTTCTCCTGCTTTGGTGCGCCAAATGCTACAAACAAAAAATCTGGCTTAGACATATTAATATCTCTTAAAGTATCTTTATATAACTTACTATCTACTTCTGAGACAGGCTTCGCATCATTATTTAGTTTAGGTCCAGAATTTCCTTGAATATTTATATTAGGGAACTCTTTTAGTATTTTTTCGATGCATCTTTTATTTACTCTATTTACTCCTCCAAGAAGAAAAACTTTATATCCACGCTCATTGGCTATCTTAAGCAGTTCAATAAACATTTCCCTTCCTTTTGTTATCCTATATCCATCAAACCCTAAAACTTTCAGTGCTAATTTTAGTCCTACTCCATCAACGATTGAAATATTACTTTTCTCCAAAGATTCTTTTAGTTTTTTGTCATCTTGTGCCTGAACAATTATCTCAGGGTTCGGAGTAGTTATGTAAAATTTTTTGCCTCTTGTTAGGCAAAAATCAACTTTTTCTAGCACTTCGCGCTTATCTTTGCTAGTAATTTTTACTCCTAAAACAGTGGCATGAGTTTGACCTTTTCTCATAAATTTAAGGCTAAATACATCTCTAACATTACCACAAACCAAAATATAATTGCAATTTTTGTGATTCCTTTCTTAAAAACTACTTTTACCTATAACATCCTAAATCTCATCCAAAAAGTCAAAATTTTAAGTTTTACTATATTCATACATAATTCTAATTTAACAAGCAAAAATTACTTATTTTGTGTAAAAAAATTTTCCTTTTTTCTGAAGCTACAAATAAAAATACATGCCCAATTTATCCACAATTTGTAGATCGTTAAGCTTACAAAATATAGGACATAGCAAAAATTTGACAGTAACTTTCTAAATCAAATATAATCAATCTTGTCCGGGAATTTTTAAGTACAGAAAGGAAACTGAAAATGTTTGTTTTCTCTCTACACGAAGAGGAATTGCCGGAAGACATAGCAAACGGCCCAGTTGAAATGGAAGACGGTCCCGTCGAAGGATTAAGCCCTCTACACGTCACATCAAATCCAGACGCCGACGAAGGGGACAAGGATCCTGAACAGTAATCACATAAGTTGATTCTTTAATTCAAATGCCCTGCGCAAACGAGAAATCTATATATCTCAATAAACGCAGGGCACTTTTTTTAAAATTCTTCTTCCTATAATATATTGACTCATTTGAAATCTTGTAATATAATACGCTTATCCAATTTTTTGGCACAGAAAGGATTCAAAAATGCCAACCGTATATTGGATGAGCAGCGACGATGATGACGAGGTCTCAAATCCTGGCACCCCGCCGCCGGAATTGGGTGAGCCGCAAAGCGACCCGCCGCCTTCTGGAACCGAAATCGATGAGAATGGAGAACCCACCGGTAGTTAACATCTAGTCGCAAGTCACAGTGAGCGAGTTCACCTCCAAAGATTTACCTCTTTGAATGAATTCGCTCATATATCATAATAAAAAATAATGCCTCATCAAATAAAAACTTCAAAGAACGGTCTAACAATAATTCTTTCAATACAACCCAATGTCAAAATTACAACAATAGTTTCTTCTTCTAGAGCTGGCTCAAGATATGAGACAAAGGAAGAGAGAGGATATGCACACTTAATGGAACACACAATGCTTCTAGGATCAAAAAATTATTCTCAAAAAGACATAAATTCTAATCTTGATCTTTACGGAGGATATCTAAACGCTCTCACAAATCAGGAATTTGTTAAATGCACAATGCAGGTATTATCTGAAAACGAAGAAAAACTCTTGCCTATTTTTGCAGATTTGTTAGAAAACCCTATTTTTAACGAAAAAATATTAAATAACGAGAAAAAAGTTGTTTTGGAGGAAATAAAACTATTTGAAGGCAAATATCGAGAAATACTTTGGAGAAATACTCTTCAAAAAATTTTACCTAAAAACCATCCCCTTACAAATCATGCTTTAGGTGAAGTGAATACAATCAAAAAGGCATCCAGTGACCATCTAGCTAAATACCACAATCGAACAATGCAGCCAAACCAAACAGTAATTTGTATAATTACACCCAATAAAAGTGGCCAAAAAGCTTCAGAATACATATTAAATAATCTTTGGAAGAACCAAAAAATTGAAACTCAAAAGAATAATAAAATAACAACAAAAATTAAACAAGCTTATATTGAAATGGAAATACCCACTCCCCAATCTCAAATTCTAATAAATTATGCAACAAAAAGACTTGAATACAAAGAGTCACTTATCTTGCATTTAATTTCAACTTACTTGGGATATGGAAAAACTGGGGCACTTAAAGACATGCTCAGGAGTCAAAAGGGTCTAATATATAGTCTGCAAACCATGACTCCTTCTTATCAAGAAATGTCTTGTTTCGCTGTAGCGACATCATCCACAAAACCTAAAGAAGTTATAGAAGTAATAACTAATAAATTAGAAAGTTTATCTCAAAGCATAACAGATCAAGAAATTGAAATTGCAAAAACTAAACTTATAAACTCAGTCTCTCTTTCTTTTGTAAATCCCATAAATGAATGTAATGTTCTTCTCAGTGAATATCAAAATTACAATATAGTTCAGACAAACGAGGAGAGAAAAGAGAAAATAAAAAAAATCAAACCAGAAGAAATAAAGGAAATTGCCTCTAGGCTACTCAAGCCACAAAACAGAGCAATAGCTATTGGAAAAGGAAAATCAGATTAATTTTTTTACCTCTTAGTAGTAATACTTCTTTTCCAAAGATCAATATTCTCTAAAACAATCCCAGTTCCCCTTACAACACAATAAAGCGCATCGTCTGCAACATGAGATGGCACTCCAGTTTCATCAGTCATAAGCCTGTCAAAATTGCGAAGAGTCGAAGTTCCGCCACTCATAATAATTCCTTTATCAATAATGTCAGATGCCAATTCAGGCGGAGTATCTTCTAAAACCCCCTTGACAGCACCAATAATTTGATCTAATACGGGCCTTATTGCATCAGTAATTCCTTGCGAAGAAACTATTACACTTCTGGGGAGTCCAAAAACTAAGTCTCGTCCTGAAATCTCTATCTTTTCATCTTTAGTCAAATGTGTTGCAGATCCAATCTTAATTTTTATATCCTCAGCAGTCTGTTCTCCAACGATTAGATTGTGTTTCTTCTTCATATAATTTTGAATTGCCTCATCGATTTTGTTTCCAGCAACTCGAACACTGCGACTAATTACAACTCCTCCAAGAGAAATTACTGCAGCCTCAGCTGATCCCCCACCAACATCCAAAATCATATGCCCAGAGGCAGCATTAACAGGAATATTTGCTCCGATTGCTGCAGCTAGTGGCTCGTCAATTAAATACGCATTCCCAGCTCCAGCTGAGCGCGTAGCATCTAAAGCTGCTCGTCTTTCAACTTGTGTACAACCAGCTGGAACGCAAACCATAACATCAGGTCTCACAAAATGAATTCTTCCTGTAACTTTACCAATAAAATACTTAAGCATCGCTTCAGTTACTTGATAGTCAGCAATCACTCCATCTCTCATGGGTTTTAATGCAATCAAAGAATCAGGAGTACGTCCAAGCATCCTTTTGGCTTCCTCCCCAACAGCTAAAACACTATTATCATCAGCTGAAATAGCAACAACAGTTGGCTCATTTGATATAAGCCCTTCTCCTGCTACCCAGACAAGAGTGTTAGCAGTTCCCAAATCAATAGCAATACGTTTCTTAATCACAGTTTATTATTATATAATATACCAATGACCAAAATTAGAGTTCTCTTTTTCTTGATGTCACTTTTTATAGTTTTGACTGTAGGCACAATTGCTTTCTTTTATGCAACTGGTTATAGGATTAACAAAGGAAATTTATCTCCTCAAGGAATTCTCGTTATTAACTCAGACCCAAATGGGGCACAAATTTTAATCAATGGTGAGCTTAAAGAAGTCTCAAATGCCAATCTCACACTCCCTGAGGGTGATTATGACATTATTCTTAAAAAAGATGGTTTTATTTCATGGCAAAAAAGAATAAAAATTCAAAAAGAAGTGGTTACTGAGCTTGATGCAGATCTTTTTCCAAGCGCACCATCGCTCTCTGCAATCACATTTGACGGAATTTCAAATCCCATCATCTCAGACGATGGAACAAAAATCGCCTACAATATCACAAGCTCTGACGCAGATAAAAATGGCTTGTGGCTTCTCGAAACAGTTAATCTTCCTTTAGGTTTTAATCGCGAACCCAGAAGAATAACAGATTTAAATTTAGATCCAACCTCAACCTGGAAATTTTCACCAGATTCAAGAGAAATTTTAGTCACTTCAAAAAACGGGCTCTTTTTGCTCTCTACATCCGAATTCAAATCTCAATCCAGTTTAGTTAATGTTGCTGCTCAAAAGGAAAAAATCCTCACCGCATGGAAACAAAAAGCCGATGAGCTTTTAAATTCGCAGCTTCAAAAACTTCCCCAAGAGCTTTCAAATATATTCCTAAACAAAACTTCCAACATTTCTTTCTCTCCAGATGAAAATAAAATTTTATATGAAGCTTCCGCATCAGCCACAATTGCCAAAGGTTTAATTAAACCCCTACCTGGAAGTTCAACTCAAAAAGAAGAAAGAAATATTGAAAAAGGAAAAAAATATGTCTTCGATATTAAAGAGGACAAAAATTTTGAAGTGGGAGCATCAAGCGATACAATCTATTGGCTTCCAAATTCAAGAAATTTACTTATTCCACAAAAAGACAAGATTGTAGTTTCAGATTATGATTCAACAAACAAAATAACAGTCTATTCAGGATCATATATTTCTCCAAATGCGTTTCCATCTGCTGCCCAATCAAGAGTTTATCTTCTTACAAACTTAGGCTCACAAAATTCTCCTCTAAATTTATATTCTTTAAGCCTGAAGTAATAATTATTTAAGTTTTATATAAACAATGGCCAGACGGGCAACAGAATATACAATAATAATGCCATCAAAAACTTCGTACACAATACGAAATGGCCATACCCGCAATGATCTCAAGCCTTTGAGCTCTCCCCTTAAGGGTTTACCAGCCAAAGGATCATCAGCCAAGATCTCAAGTTTGTTTATGATCTTCGTCTTCTCTTTTTTTGAAAGTCTCTTCAGTTGTTTAACTACTTGAGGTTTATATCTTATCTCCATTCAACTACAAATTACATTCCAATCTTTTCGAGAAGCTCTTTATGGGAAATAGTTGCCTTCTCTTTTCTGGCACCTCTTATCACATTCGGCTCCTCTTTATTTGATAAAATGTCTAAAGTTTCAAACCAAGAATCAAGCTCATCTTTGCTTAAAAGAACCACAGAAGATCCACTTCTTAATTTAATCTCATATTTTCTTATTCCTTTACTCGCAGCTTTTATTAAAGAATAGAGATTTTTTCTCGCTTCACTCGCAGTATAAACAATTGTATCCATACAAAAATCGTACTACAACCAGTACGCATTGTCAACTGTGTCCCCGCCAAGAATCGAACTTGGATTTAAGGTTTAGGAAACCTCCGTTCTATCCGTTGAACTACGAGGACGTGCCTAAATTATACCAAATTCGCCTAAAGTAAACTAATTTTTATCCAACACAACTCCAATCTCCCTTTTGAGTTTGCAATCAAAACCAACTAGTGATAAATTACACATTATGGGACTGGCTGAATAAGCTAGAATGGAATTGGGCATATTCACAATATGATGGACATAGAGCAGTATCATCAATCCTAATCGAAAGGAGGTAATAATTTATGCCTATCGATATATGGAAAGACGATTGGCGCAATCTCGGAGATAACGTACACGGCGCAACCGTGAAAATCGACGACGATAACACTCATACAACCGTTCATGGAGATGATTGGCATAGATCATGGGATACAAACCGGACCACAAACGAAATCTCACATGATCATGTCACAACCCATGATGATCACGAGCACTATGACGTAGACAAACTCTAAGTCTAATCATATTTGTAACTGTCTAATTCCAAACTGAAGAGTGCCTCAAAAGGTACAGATCCCATCTGTAGAATTAACAATTCCACTCTTCTTACAATAAGATATAATAAAGTTTATGAGCGACCCAAAACAACCACTTTATAAATATCTATTTGAATATTGTAAAGAAAACAAATCATTAGGCCACAAAGCCACTAAGGATATTTTAAATAAAGCAGTTAAAGACTTTCTTAAAAAGGAAATAAGTATAAAAGAATTAAGTAGCATCGGAGAACAATTACTATACGAATTAAATAAGCCTTCAGAACCATACAATTGGCCTGGTACAACTGGTAATTTATTGTCTGATCTATCCGAATTCGATTATTATTCAAATTTAGCGTCAAAAGGTGACAAAGGAGCAGAAAAGTATATCCAAAAACTTCTATCAGAGATAAAAGATTGGATTAAATAACTATTTATCCACAACCACCACAATCTCCCCTTTAATCTTTTCAGGCATGATACTCAGAACTTCAGATATTGTTCCACGATAGATAGTCTCATAAATCTTAGTAAGCTCACGGCATACACAAATCCTTCTATCTCCCACACTCTCAAGAATTTCAGTTAAAGTTTTTCTGATTCTAAATGGTGACTCAAAAAATATAATTGGCATATCAATCTCTTTGATTCTTTCAAAAATCTTTTTCCTTCCTTTTTTGGGCATAAATCCCAAAAATTCAAATTTGCTCATATTAAAACCACAAATAGAAATAGAAGAAGTCAAAGCTGACGCCCCCGGAATAGATATTATTTTAATCCCGTTCTCATTCGAGGTTAAAAACTCAACAAGCTCATTTCCAGGATCAGAAACCGATGGAGTACCTGCATCTGTTACCAGTGCTAGACTACTCCCCTTTCGCAAAAGAGATATTATGGTGGCATACTTCTTATCTGAACTGTGCTGATGGTAACTGTCAAGAGGAGTCTTTATATCGTAATGCATCAAAAGTAGTCTTGTTTTTCTAGTATCCTCACAAAGTATCAAGTCAACACTCTTTAAAATCTCTAGTGCTCTTAAACTAATATCCCCCAGATTCCCAATCGGTGTAGCAACAATAAACAAGCTTCCAGCCATATATCCATTATAGGCCTGCTAATTTCTAAACACAAATTGTGGATAACTTTGCAATTTTATTTACTACAAGATAATATCTCTAGTTTTTGCCCAAAAATGATATAATATTTTTATCGCAAGATTAACAAACAAGGGATAAAAAAAATGAGTGAAGATAAACAACTTTCACTCGATTCGGCATCTCTAGAAGGAAAAATTGTTTAGGCTTTCCACCACGACGGACTTTCATATCAGGATTACACAAACATGGAAAACGTAGTGCTGGAATCTGGAGGTGGAATACCATTTAGGGTCTCTGACTTTGTCATGACCCTACTTAATTGGGGAATGATTATTTGGAAGAACAATAAGCTTGTCACACAAGACAGCAATCAAACACCGCCCCGATTTTTTTTCTGAAAAAAAACTAAATTTATGGAGCCACTTCCTTCCAAATAACATTGCGCCTTGATAGTTGTCTTGGGAAATTTACAATCTGAGTTGGATCATACTGCACAAACTCAGCCGGTGTCGTGTTATTCAAAGCTCCACCCAAATCTCTTTGCAAATTAACTGTAGTAGCAACAACAGCTCCGTCTACCACAAGCTTCGTGTTTCCAGCCCCAGTATTAAAGCTCCCCCCATTAAAGAATAATCCAGTCAAAGCTGGGTTATTTCCATTGGTTATAGATTGATCAACATTTGTATTATTCTGAACTATTGCCAAAAAGAAATCAGAAGCGCTATTCAAAGCAATTCTTCCGTTTATATTAAGATTGCCTCCTTCAACAAATAGTATTACTTTCCCACTGATAGTTACATTTCCGCTAATCGTTAAATCACCACTACTTTTGTACCATCTATATCCGCCAGAAGAAGAGCCACCAGTGTTAAATGTAGTATTTGTTGCAGTTGAAGAAGGCAGATTAAAGTTTGCATCAGCCAAAACACTTGATGGTGTCAAGCTTGAAAAGTAAGCATAGTCATACTGCTTACCCAAATATGAGCTATTGGCATTCCAATTTGTTGAAGAAGGTGATCCTCCAGCTATACCAAGATCCAAATTCCCTCCATAAGTTGCAACTCCAGGTGAAACTCCAGGACTATTTACAATCAAGCTTGGAGTGCATGCAGGAGTTGTACAAGTAAATGGAATCTTAGATGAAACATTTCCTCCACCATACACATCCCCATCCCCACATTGCCACCAAGCAATAGCAGGGCAAAGACCAACAGTAACAGTTGCAGATGGTCCAGAAAGAGCTGATATGGAACAAGCAGGCAAACCCGAAGCCTGAATCCTTGAATAATACGATCCTATTGCCATATTTATAGTTGTGTATGTGCATCCTAAGGCTCCACAACTGAATGTCGCGGCTGGCAGCATCCCGCTA
This sequence comes from Candidatus Woesebacteria bacterium, assembly GCA_016432525.1. GTDB lineage: Bacteria > Patescibacteriota > Microgenomatia > UBA8517 > UBA8517. Next base: position 906,662 of record CP066693.1, read on the forward strand.
TCAATTATTTGGTTATTAGTAACTGCGTTATAAATTCTTATCTGGTATTGAGTAGCCAAAGGAACTCGATTCCACTTCCAAGTAACAGATCCAGTACCAGTTGGAGTTGGAGAGCATGTTGAAGCAGGAGGATCAATTGGAGTAGGAGTAGCACATTGTAGAACTGCCACATTTACATTTACAGTTGCAGTTGCAGTTCCACCTGAACCTATACAATTCAAGGTATAAAAGGCACTGACCGTCAAATTTGCTGTTTGTTCTGTCCCAGAAGTACTCTTAGTCCCATTCCAAGCGCCTATTGCACTACACGATGTTGCATTTGTAGTGCTCCAATTTAAAGTTGCAGATGTGCCAGATGGAATAGTTATTGTTGTCCCAGTTTGAGGCGGAGTACCTCCTGTTGCAGTAAATGTTATTACGGGAAGCGGAGAACAAGTTGATTGAATTTGAGCCTGACTAAATCCAGAAGACTGACCAGTCGCTTGATTATAAAGAAAACTGTTTCCAACTGCTGCCCAATCACATTTTGGTCTTACTAGTTGGGGATTATTGGTATAATAATAGCCCGTGGCGTCACCCGGCTTGCTACCTGTACAATAAGTTGTTCCAGCTCCTCCAGGACAAGAAACTCCCGAAACGAAAGTGCACATGCTCCCTGCACCACAAGGTCCTGCGCAAGGCTGACCACATTTATACGGAGTATTAGATTTACATAAACATGTTGTTCCTGGCTGAGTATAATCAACACCATCAACTACACAGGTTGGGTTCGCACATACTCCTCCACCACCTGGCAGTGGCTTACAATATACTGCTTCTCCAGAAGTTGATTTTGCACAATCCGCAGTTACTATACAAGGTCCACCACAAATACTATTAAGACAACCCAATGGTCCACAACCACTTGGAGGTGGAGTACCAGTACCACCACCAGATGAAGCTGCACAGCAAATTACATCAGTTGAGTTACTACAGTATCCAGCTCCAGAAGATGCAGTTCCACCTGAAGCACTACAACTTGCAGATGAAGTACACCAATAAGGTGGTGAACAAGACGGTGTTCCACCTCCACTGGGTGTTGGAGTAGGAGTAGATCCACCCCCCCCACAAGCAGGACCACTATTTACTAAAACAGAGTCGCAAGGTGCAGCTCCAGGTTGGCAAAGATGTCCGCCAACACAATCACCAGGAGCAGTACATCCCGGTGTACCTGTACAACTCACACCACCACAACAACTCGCCGGAGCTGGGCCATTAACATAAGTGGCATCACAAGAAGTTGCACCCATGGTACAACCAACTGCAAACAAACAACTACAAATTCCTGTTCCTGTCCCGCAACTACTAGCGTAGTCACTATTTATCGAACAAGAACCAGGTCCAATTTGATTACAACTACTTCCACAAGTCTGAGCATTAACAACCCCAGGTTTTAAAAATAGTCGAACACCAATAAATAAAGCAAAAAGTATGGTAAAAATATTTATTATTTTGACAAAATTAGTAATTCGCATATTTTCAGTTAATTATTTTCTGGACTTCCAGTGCTTTAAAAGAAAAGTCACTTTTGAAGGCCGAGCGTATTGCAACATAATCTTTATTATTTATATCACTTGAGCTAACCAATAAATACTCTTTTTTGATTGAATTAGTTAAAGTAAATTTTGTAGTATTATCAAAAGAAACACTAAATACTCTATAAGTTGTTACTAAATCAAAAGAGCCATTAGAGCCATTTCTTTTTAAATTATTTACTTCACCTAATATAAAAACCTGATCTGGATTGTTTATCACAAAATCCACTCCGGTTTTAGATTTTGGATCAACTCTGTACCTTGTGACAAAAAACTTAACATCACTATTTGCCAGATCAATCATACCCTGGATCTTTTTTTCACCTTCTCTGTTTCTTAAATAATCATTTTGAAGTTTAAAATAAACAGCCAAAAGAATAAGAAGTAATACACCAATAAACATAATTACACCTAAAAATATTTTTCTCTTCATAGGTAGGCTATCAATTCAGTATATGAGAGTTCTAATAAAAATGTCAATAAAACAAAAAACCACTGGCTTCACCTTGAAAATGCTTACGCACCTCCTAGGACTTTGACCAGTGGTCGGGGATTAAGGTTATAGGTAGCTGAGCTTGCACGTCGGGCTCGATGGGATGAGAAACTCTCCAGAGCATTTAAGCTCATAAACTGGTCCTCCCCATGATACAGTCGCAAGCACAACATCGGTCAGCGCGATAGGCACACTGCAATCGTATGACGAGTTCACCGGCGACGCTTGATAAGTCAGCTGCTGACCTATCACCACATGTTTCGGCGGATAACTCATGCCATAACGCATGTTCCACTCGCCGTCCTTCGGCCTATAACCAGGTTCGAGAATATGACAAAAAACCCAACTCCCGTCACTGAGTGCGATCTTAACCTCAGCTCCGTAAGCAGGGCTGTTGTCAGCAGTTTTCTCTGACGCCTGGGCTCCTGTACCGAACGCCAACACACAGCATAGAGCTACCAAAACCAAAATTCGGGTTTTCATATTTCCCTCCTGAGAAACAGTTTACCCTTACGTTAGACGACTCGAAGAAGATTTATCTTCCTCTATAGAGTCGTCTAGCTAATCCTTTGTTATTTCAAAAATTTAAAGAGCTAACCCAATAATTATTTCTATAGGACATATAATAGTCTCATTCACCTACAAAGTCAAATCCTACAGGATGAAATTGGCAAAAAAAATCCCCCTTTTGGGGGTTTAAGTCCTTCCCCTTTTTCCTTAAAAGGGAAAAACGCAAACTAGGTTGCGTAATAATTAATTCCATTCTGAGAAACAAGTATAACACACATTTTCAACAGGAAAAAGATAGTCAAAAGATATATCTATCTATATATCAAACGAAAAATTAACCCAGATCCCCAGTAACAAGAATAGAAGGCTCCACTGAACCTATTGTTAATAATCTTCTTTTTATTCCCCCATGGAGTATCTTCCCTACTAAGGGAATAACAAAATAAGTTTAACGATTACAATAGTGGATTTTGAAATACTACCAATTTGACACAAAACATTCAGCTTGATACTATGCATTCATCCTAATGTTCTAGAACCATAGGATAATATTTCGTTCTTTCCAAATTCGGAGGTGCCTTATGTCAACCAAGGATGAAGAGCAGGCAAAACGTGATACGTTAGTTGGTCGATTTGACCGAGCAATGTACGGTGATCTGCTCAACAAATTCGGACCACCAGCAACGAACGATGACGATGAGTTTGATGCTCAGGTAACAGGTTCCACGCCATCTGATCTGCGCGCAGCTCAACATGACGCTCGAAATGATGCGGAGATCCGAGAATCAAAGCCAAACTCAAACGATTGACAAAGCAGTGGCGAAAGGCCTCATTTTTTAACAAAAAAGTGAGGCCATTTTCATCTAACCTCCAGCTTAACAAAAAGCTTTAGAAGTGCTTCCTCAGGGCAATCGCCATAGAATTCATTTTTTTTATAAATAACTTTATAACCTTCCTCTGTATGACTCAGTTTAATTTTATCTCCAATTATTTCCATTACATTAATATTCACTTCAGGATTAACAGGTATATAAGTTTCGCATAATCGCCATAAATAAGACAAACTAGGAATCCACAACTTATCTATTTCTTCATCCCATTCATGTTTTGATTTTCTAAATGACTGAATCCAAGAATTTTCCTCAAGAAGTTTTATAAATTCTTCTGAATATTTCTGTATTGCTAGCTCTCTAGTTATATTCAACATAAAATATTATAACAAAACTGTGCTTTCTAGTTCTAGTTTTACAGTGGGACAAAGCACTAGATACTAGACAATGGGTGGTGCAAATCCACCCCTCCCCAAATCTACAAAACAATAAATTTCACTTCAGTTCCAAAAGCTGCAAGAGTTAAAAACTTCCTCCTAGTAATTTCCTTAGACATAAAATCAAGATACTCTTCCTTGAAGCTTAAAGATATTATCCAATCTCACATCTCCACCATCACCATCAGAAGCATTGTTAGACGGTAATTGAACTTGTGAGTTGTTATCAAAATGATTTGTCCAAATCCAAGGCTTAATACCTTTTGCACTAGCATTTTTCATATAACTCCTATACATAGATACTAAATCAGCCGAATCTGCTTTGCCGCCAGACAAAAAAAACAAAGAAACAGGCAAGATATTTGATATATATATAGATTGCCAATCACCATCTAACGACAATTCCTGTTTTCTAAAAGAATTGTCAAGATAAATCTCAAACAACCCATCATCCAAGATTGAATAACTGAAGTTCCAACCTGGATAAAAACCATTTCTAAATACGTTTTGCCCTTTTCTGTCTGAGCCAAAACGAATTATTACAGGAGCATCTTTTGAAACTTCCCTTTTTTCTACAATTTCTCCATATTCATTTTTCTTTCCAGAAGCCATCCACACATCAATCATTCCATTTTTATTTGAGGCAACCTCCATTGCTTGTCTTACTTGTTTTGCCAATGCCTCAACCGAACCGATTCTCTCTCCATCGGGATCATCAACTGTATACGTCTCATTATAACCAAACGATTCAAGAGTAAATATATGTCCATCCTGCATTCTAGTACTTTTGTCAGCCACAAAAACCACAGGATTGTAACCAGGAATTGCAGCTTCAACTATAAATTTTGCATTTGGATCCAATCTCTCCACCTGTGCTCTCATTGTCTTTATTTGGTCTTTAACAACATTTTCATCCATCCACCTCTCTACCTTTGGGGCAGCGCTAATTTTAGTCTTTTCGATTGTTGGAGTCTGATCTAAAGTCGGAGTAGCTGTAAGCTCACCTTGAGCAACCACTTTTCTTTGTGAAGAAACTCCCAATAAAGCACCAGCAGTTCCAAAAGCTGCAAGAGTCAAAAACTCTCTTCTACTAATCTCTTTGGGCATAATTAAAACAGATTCGTTGAAGTCTAAAGATATTATTCAACATGTGTTTTCATTTTAATAATTGACGCAAATGATCCAGACAAGTCCGAGGCGTTATTTACTGGTATATTTTGCCTTTTAGAATCGTTAGGAAGTACTGGCGTTAACCATTCCCATGCTCTGATTCTCTTTTCCTCAGCCCTTGATACATAAGCACGCATCATTGGCCAAACATCTGTACCATGATAATCTGGATTAAGACTTATAAAAGAAATATCCAAGGCAGAGAGAAAGAAAATAGAATTACCGAGATCTTTTAATATCGCCTTGCTATCGAACCAAGATTTGGGATAAGAATCAGTTTTTAAAAAGACATAAAGTTCGCCATCCTTTAACAGTTGAAAACCAAATTTCCAACCATTTATTGTCTCCATAGCAACATCTTGTGTAGTATTAGATCCAATCTCCACGATTACAGGTGCATCTTTTGAAACTTGTCTTTTTTCTATAATTTTTCCATATTCATTTTTCTTTCCCGTATTGACCCATACATTAACCATTCCATTCTCATCAGACACTACTTCCATCCGTTGTCTAATCTGTTTCGACAGAGCTTCAACCGCACCAACTCTTCCTCCATCAGGATCATCAACAGAATATTCATTATCAAATTCAAATTCCTCGAAATAAAGATTTCCACCTTTTAATTTATCTGTCTTATCTGCCATAAAAATTATTGGGTTAGCCCCAGGAATCCAAGCTTCTAAAGTATAATGCAGGCTTGGATTCAATCTATTTATTTTTTTATTCATCTCGGAAAACCATTGATCTGCAGAGGATTTTTCAATCCACTTTCCTGAAGGAATAAAACCCTTCAATTCTTTTGCACTTAACCCTCCCTTACTTTCATACTTCCCATCCACATATTTTGCAAAAACAAGATTGTCTGCAGCAAAAAGACCTGGATCTGGAGTCGGTTGAGGAGTAACCTGCCCGCCATCGGTATTTCCTTCTAAAGGATTATTAATCATTCCTGATTCATTTGGATTTTGGTTATCTTTGACGAAAGGAGTATAAGTCACAGTCCCCGTTTCTTTGTCTTTGATAAGTGCCATTCCTGGCGTGTATCTATTAAAATCAGATATTTTAACTTGAAGGACTATCCCCAATTTTCTATTCACACCACTTATAGTTGACTCATCAACTCCATAAAAAGCAAGTTGATGAAAATTATCTCCAGCCGCAGCTCCGGAAATATATAGTTCATCATTAATCATTCCTGCAAAAATATAAGGTGTATATGTTACGTCAGGAGTGTTTGCAGTTTGTACCAAATTTCCAACAGCGCTAAGCACGCTAGTTAATTTCTTATACTCATCCTTTGAGGTTATTTCTTTTGCAAGAGCGCTTTCAGGGTTATAAAAAGACTTAAGATCATCTTCGCTTTTAATTCCGTAATCAGACGCTTTTCCCAAATCATAAGCAAGCGTTGGAAAGGGGTTTAAAGTTTCTTGTTTCTCAGGTGATTTAGGAGCCTCATAAGGTAAAGCTGTTGGAGTAACCAGTTTCCCACTATTTAGCCACTCATTTGCATCATAAATAATAGTAGTTGGTTTGTCATCACTCTGGGGAGCTTGAAATTTTATATCTTTTGCGTTTGCAGGACGAGAGTTACCACCGAATGTGGCCTCGGTAGCCAATACTGTAACAACTCCAAAATTTATAAGTCTATCTTTATTCATTATTTAGTTTAACTAAATATTATGGGTCTGATTATATCTTGACTTATATTCGTTGTCAAATTTATATAGGATATTTTATCTAATTGGCAAAAAAAATCCCCCTTTTGGGGGTTTAAGTCCTTCCCCTTTTTCCTTAAAAAGGAAAAACGCAAACTAGGTTGCGTAATAATTAATTCCATTCTTAAGAAATCAGTATATCACAAACCTTCAAGAGGAAAAAGATAGTCAAAAGATAACAAACTACACCATTTTCATAACTAAACCCGCCTGAGAAACAGCATGCGGCAAAGAAGAAAGTGGGCTCAACACAATTCGCTTCTCAAGTATGTAAAGTGGATTTGTTTTTTGCTTCGCCCTTATAAAACAACGGTTAAAAATCTCAGCATACAATTTATCCAAATTCCGGTTAGGATTATCATAAAGCTCAATTTGAAAAAGCGTCTCCCAGATTAGCTTCAAAACATCTCCAAAATATGCATGAAAAAGGGTTAGTGATATTTTTTGAAGGACAGAGAACTCAATTTCAAAAGCCTCTTTCTCACGCAAATATTTACTTTTCTTCAAATGATTAATATTATTCTTCGAATCTCTAAGAAAACATATTACATGTCCAAGCTCATGAATTAAATCAATTGACTTATGACGAATATTCTCATCTTTATAAATAGTTATCTCAAAACTGTCTGTTTCTCTTTTGTAAACCATCTTCGACTCACTTCCTAATTGAATATCAATCTTATCTTTAAATTCACTCAAGAACTTATACTCACCCATAACACAATCTATAACTTCATCGAAATTTTTAAACGGAAACAAACTCATTCTACATATAAAGCAAGGCGAATTGAATTCAGAGTAAAACCAATTTGGTAAATCATTAACCCCAGGCAACTGTCGATTACAATAACCTATTACTTTATCTATATGTCGCATAAAACTATCAAAAACAGCTCTGGAAATCTTAATTTCGTCTAGTATCATATCAACTCTGTTCAAGTAACCTTTTCTCTTGGCAAACTCATTACGTTCTTTTGTCATTAAAATGAATTTTTTTTGAATCTCTTCAACTGGCAAATTAAAGCTTTTCCAAATTTCTCTGCGTTTATCTACCTTAGCATCATAAAACTTTCTCCAAAGTAAACCATGCAACTCATAAGGCATAAGATTGAAATAACCGACTGAAGCTTCAAGTCTCCTTGGAGGATTATCCATTGAAATTCTTTTTATTCTTTTGTCGCCCATATGTCCTTTCCTCATATTACATCAAATAAAAAAACGCGAGAGAAGTCATAGGACTGATGAAGAAGAGTTCTACCAAGAGACAGAGATCGACCATTCAAACTTAAAAGACATAAACAACAAGTTAGCCATCTGGTTAACCACTACAACACCAAGAGATTGCATCTTGCCTTAAACTTTGATACACCTAATGAGTATTTAACTAAATGGAAGGTGTCCACGATCTAGTTACCTCTCGTACGGATTCAAAATACAAAATCAAGCTCTTCTAGATAGGAGTTCTGTGTATATATAGCTATAGATAGCAGAATAACAAGGTCTATCCACTAAAAAAGTATTCAGTACATAAAAAGGGTTAGAACTATCTTTTGTCGGATAGCAAAAACGGTTTGCCTTAGCATATAAATTCGCAAAATCCTTGTCTGATTTACTATATATATAGTACTCAAAATATGTCAAAACAAATTGATATAAAATTCTATCACGATTTGCATCTCTCACTTTAGTCTCCAAAGAATCTTCAAATTCCATTTCCGTAAGTATCGCTCTTTTCTCATGCCAATATGAAGATTTAGATTCAGGATCAACATTTTTATCAATCATCTTAAGATAAGTAAGAGCATGGCCCATCTCGTGCGCGAAAGACAAGGCTCCAACTGAAGTTGTACTTTCAAGATTACACTTAACAACAACCTTTTTCCTCTGTTTGTCCAAATCTGTGTAGAAATACCGATTTGGATATTGCTTAAGTTCAATACGGGAAAGTGTTTCTCTATTGGCAATATTTTTACTTTCTAAAAACGTGTACACTTTATCTGGAATTGCATAAGAATTTTTGTCAGCTATAACTAAAGGTAAATTCGGACTTGAATATTTTCCCCAATAATCTTTTGATATATCACCTGATATCGGAAGCCTGCTAACAATTTTCTTAATAACCAATCGGCTTTCCGCCATAAAAGATTGTGTCTGTTTTTCGCTAATACCATACCAATCCAAGGCAAAATGAAAATAATCTCTATATCCATTTTCCATAGCAAGCTCGTTCCGTTGAACAACTATCTCTTTAAAAATTAACTCGAGTGAATTAATAAGTTTTTGTTTATTCTTATATCTTTTAATTTTCTCTTCTAATGAAGCATTATCATCCAATATAAAAAATCTTAAATGTTCAATCTCTTCAAAGCTACAAGTTTGATAATATTTATTAATAAGTTTTTGTATGCTCTTTTGAGTAGTCATAACAAGAGAGTTGATAAATTAGCACTTTTTAGTTTAGAAAAACTTCAAAGAAAGGTTCGAGTGCTAATTTATCAAATTGCTGGTTCAGGCAATCAAACTACTTCTTTTTCGGCTGAGGCCCTGTCCCATGAGTAGGGTTTTGTCCCCCTCCGGGTTTACCTCCAGGCCCACCCTGGTTTCCACCAGGAGGGGTGCCGGGCTTTCCGCCTGAACCACCTTTATTACCAGCCATCGCTCTTTCTCCTTTATGCTATTAAGCGATCAAGCGATAATATCATAAACAACTAAATCATTCAAAGGCTAATAAGTCAAAATCTCCAGTAACAAGAATGGAAGGTTCCTCAGAACCTATTGTGTTACTAAGTATCACCAAACGTGTTGCCCCGAAGCTAACGGCACGTATATAGGAACCGCTCCTCTACCAACAACTCAAGCGGAGGAAAACAAAAAGATATTAAAGAATAACAAATATTTTAGGGCTCTTCTCTTTTAATCCCTCTAATCTTATCGAATTTAAAATCATAGGAATAAATTTTAATTTCATGAATTTCTGAAAACGCAGCAATATAACTGTCTATGTAAGAAATATTATTTCTTTCCCAAATACTTAACGATCTCTCGATTAAATCCTTATTGCACTCAACGGTCTCAAGATGG